>NZ_RZOZ02000012.1:0-197270 GCF_003999155.2 Mesorhizobium sp. M1D.F.Ca.ET.231.01.1.1 | reverse complement strand
GACGCTTACAACTTCGGGCGCCGGCTTAAGACACTGACGGGGCTAACCCCCTACGAATACATCTGCAAATGCTGGACAAAGGACCCTGAACGCTTCAGGCTCGATCCAATCCATCAAATGCCGGGACTAAACACCTAACCGCTCACACTTTTCCTGGAATTGCTCTAATCTGCCCAGGGCCGGTCTGTCGGAACTAACCTGCCCAGATCGAGCACCCCACTGTCTGCCCCGTCGCCGCATCACGCACGGCCTTGGCGAACAGCCGCCGCAGCCCAACGCGGTTAGCCTTCACTTCCTTGCTCGCGAGATAGGTCGGATCCCCCACTTCCCAGTGGTAGCGCGTGTTGGCGGGCGCTCGCTTCCAGGTGAATTTCGAGACGTAGGCCACTTGGCCGGGCCGGGTGTCGGCGAAGCGGCAGTCGATGGTCTCCGGTATCAATCCCTTCGCGGCCATTTGATTGACGACCTCGTTGGCGTTGTCCGTCGTCAGCCACTGGTCCATGCCGTTCGCCTGGTAGGCGGCAATGCTGCTCGTCTGGTACATGCTCCTGCCGCTCATCCGGAATGACGAGCATCCCGCCAGTACCAACAACACGGCGATTGCCGCGCTTGCCCTGACTGCCCGCCTGCTGCCTGCCCGCTTGCTGCCCGTCTGCTTGCTGCCCGCCTGCTTGCTGCTTGCCTGATCGATGCGCATGCCAGGTCCCCTTGCTCTGGAGGAAATGGAAAATTAACCGTGCCGGATGGTGCCGCTGGATGCTCGCTTCGTATATTAGGAATTTCACATGTCCGGCCCGTGCCGGCGTGGGTCTTCAGCGGGCAGCGGTGCGCGAACAGGCCCGTGTGGCTGCCCCGCCACAGAAGTTAGCCGCGTCAGCTCTTAACGGCCGCCGCCCCCTCCGAAATTAACCTTTTGTTAACCATTCGCCCGGCACCCTTTAACCATTGAGTAAGGATTCGCCTGGTCGTGACCTTCGCCGCCCCGTTGCACAACAAATCCATCCGCTTCCGCGCCCGCTCATTCGTCGCTTTCACGCTCACCCCGGAAGCTCCCATCGACGACTGGCTGGAGGGACTCGATCACTGGATCGGCAACTCGCCGGGCTATTTCGATGGCCGCCCGGTGGTGCTCGATTTGAACACGCTGAAGCCGGGGCCGGAAGAGATTGGGGCGCTGGTCGGCGTGCTCGGCTCGCGCGGCATCCGCGTCTACGCCATCGAGCTCGAGGGCGCCGACCTCGGGCCCGAACTGCCGCCGCTGCTTGGCGGCGCCAAGGAAGCCACCGCCGAAGGCCTGCTGGGCAGGGCCGCGCGCAAGGCCAAGGCCGAAGAGATCACGGTCGACACGGCCGCGGTCGAGGATATTCAGCCCGGGCAGGTGAGGGCGCCGCAGGACGATCTGGTGAAGCTCGATGAGGCAAAGCCGGAAGCGGCGAAGCCCGAGCCGGACAGGGTGGTCGAGAGGCATGAGCCCGCCGCCGGCACGCTGATGATCAAGGCGCCGATCCGCTCCGGGCAGTCGGTGTTCCACCCGCATGGCGACGTCATCGTGCTGGGCTCGGTCGCGTCCGGCTCGGAGATCGTCGCCGGCGGCTCGATCCATGTCTACGGCACGCTGCGCGGTCGCGCGATCGCGGGCTCCGAAGGCAATGTCTCGGCGCGCATCTTCTGCCGCAAGAACGAGGCCGAGCTGCTCGCCGTCGACGGCTGGTACACCACGGCCGAGGAGATGGAAGGCGTGTCGCGCGGCAAGGCAGTTCAGGCCTTCCTCGACAACGATGCGCTGTGCGTGGTGCCGCTCGGCTGAGTTTTTGGCCGCAAGCTTCGGACCGGTTTCGCGTGCGAAGCTGACAAAGAATCCCGCCGTGCCGGGCACGGTCATGAATAAAAACGCCAATGGAGGCTGGATATATGGGCAAGGTAGTCGTGGTCACTTCGGGCAAGGGGGGCGTTGGCAAGACGACCTCGACGGCCGCGCTCGGCGCCGCCGTGGCCAAGACCGGCAAGAAGGTGGCGCTGGTCGATTTCGACGTGGGCTTGAGGAACCTCGACCTCATCATGGGCGCCGAACGCCGTGTGGTGTTCGACCTCGTCAACGTCATCCAGGGCACCGCAAAACTGTCGCAGGCACTGATCCGCGACAAGCGGCTGGAGACGCTCTACCTGCTGCCCGCATCGCAGACACGCGACAAGGACGCACTGACCGAAGAGGGCGTGGCCGAAGTCATCGCGCGGCTGCGCTCGGTGTTCGACTATGTCTTCTGCGACAGCCCGGCCGGCATCGAGCGCGGCGCCCAGCTCGCCATGCGCTTCGCCGACGAGGCTGTCATCGTCACCAACCCGGAAGTGTCGTCGGTGCGCGATTCCGACCGCATCATCGGCCTGCTCGACGCCCGCACCATGAAGGCCGAGCAGGGCGAGCTGATCCAGAAGCACGTGCTGGTCACCCGCTACGATGCCGCCCGCGCGTCGCGCGGCGAGATGCTGTCGATCGACGACGTGCTGGAGATTCTGTCGACGCCGCTGCTCGGCATCATCCCGGAAAGCCAGGATGTGCTCAGGGCCTCGAACCTCGGCGCGCCGGTCACGCTCTCGGAACCGACCAATTCCGCCGCCAAGGCCTATCTCGAAGCGGCAAGACGCCTGGAAGGCGAGGACCTGCCGGTGGTCGTCCCCTTCGAACGCAAGGGCTTCCTCGACCGGCTTCTCGGAAGGAGGGCGGCATGAGCATCCTCGACCTCTTCAAGCGGCGCACCAGCGCCCCAGTGGCGCGCGAGCGGTTGCAGCTCTTGCTCGCCTATGAGCGCCAGAGCCGCGGCCAGCCCGACCTGGTCTCCATCCTGCGCGAGGAGATCATGGCCGTCATCGCCAAGCACGTGCAGATCGACCAGGATTATCTCCAGGTCTCGATGGACCGCGGCGCCACGATGTCGACGCTGGAGATCGACATCCAGATCCCGAACAAGAGCGCCGTGCCGCTGGCCATGGCTGGGTGATCTTTACCCACCCCCTTGTGGGGAGGGTCGATCCGCGGAGCGGATCGGGGCGGGGACTGCGCCGACCCCCATCCCACAAGGGGGAGGTAGGACGCCGGCGCCATCCCCTCTCCGTCGCGGCTCCGCCGCGCCTCTTCTTCGCGCCAGCTTCTCAGGGCAGAGCCCGGCAAAAATCTCTCACTCCGGCTGATACAATTCATCCATGCTGCGCGCCGCCAGCTCCGCGAACGGCGCCTGCTTCCTCACCCGGCCATGCTCCAGGATCACCAGGTCGTCGCAGAACGAGATCGTCGAGTGGTGGTGGCTGATGACGATGGTGGTGCGGCGGCCGGCGCGCGATTTCAGCGTTTCAACGATCGCCGCTTCCGAAAGCCCGTCGACCGCGTTGGTCGCCTCATCGAGGATCAGTATGTCGGGGTCGCGCAGCAGCGCGCGGGCGAGCGCGATGCGCTGCCTTTGCCCGGCCGACAGGTTGAGGCCGCGATAGCCGACCACCGTCTGGTAGCCCTGCGGCAGCGTTTCGATGAAGCCGTGCGCCTCGGCAAGCTCGGCCGCGCGGCGCGCCTCTTCCGGCGTCGCCTCGTCCTTGCCGTAGGTGATGTTGTCGAGGATGGTGCCGTCCACCAGCTCCAATTCCTGGCTGGCCAAGGCAATATGCGCCCGCCATGCGACCGGGTCGATCTCGCCGAGCGGCGCGCCGTCGACGAGGATCTTGCCGCCATCCGGCTCGACGAAGCGGCAAAGCAAATTGACGATCGTCGTCTTGCCGGCGCCGGAGCGGCCGATCAGCGCCGTCGAGCGGCCGCTTGCGATATCGAAGCTCACCGCGTGCAGCACCGCCGCGCGCTGCTCCTCATTGGCATAGCTGAAGCTCACGCCCTCGAAGGCGATTTTTTCGCTTAAGGCCGCGAACGGCCGGCTGCCCTCGGGCGGCGCCGGCTTGCCGGTTGGGTCGAGCAGCCAGGTCACCTCTTCCAGCGAGCCGGAAAGCCCCTGCACCTGGCTCCAGGTCATCTGCAGGGCTCTCACATGCGGCTGCAGGCGGTAGAGCAGGATCAAAAAGGCGGCGACCAGCGGGAAGCTCAGGCCGGCCAGCCAGGCGCCGATCACCACCGCCAGGAACAGCACGGCGTGAAGCACCTCCGTCAGCGGAGCCAGCGCGCCCTGGCGGCTGGAGAGCAGGAAGGCCGCCCGCCGCACGCCGTCCGATGCCTTCTCGAACGCCGCCTTCTCGCGCGCTTCCTGACCGAAGATGCGGATCAGGCGGCCGGCATGGACGAGATGCAACATCTGTGAGGCAAGGCCGCTGTTGCGCGCCGCCACGCTGCGGCTCGGCGCCCTCAGATGCGCCGACAGCGCCATATGTGCCGCCTGCACGAGCGCCAGCCCTAGCATCACCAGGAGCGTCATCTGCCAGGATAACAGCAGCAGGAAGCCGAGCAGGATGACCGCCGCCGAAGCGCTGACCACCGCGCCGAGTATCCCCTGGATGGCGTCGGAAGCGCGCCAGGATTCGTTGGAGATGACGTTGAGCAGTCGCCCCGGGCTTTCCTTCAGGAAGAAAGGATAACCGACGGTGAGCAGGCGCTCGGCCAGCGCGCCGCGTATCGATTGGCTCGCCTTGCCGTAGATATGGGCGGTCAGCACCGAGTTGGCGAAGGCGAGCAGGTTCTTCAACAGGATCGAGCCGAGGATCGCGGCCGCAAGCGCGATCAGCCGCTCGCGTTCGCCGAGCCCTGCGCCGATCTTCTGTAGCAGCGCCGAGAAGCCGGCCATGCCGCTTGTGTCGCCATGCCCCATGATGATGCCGAGCAGCGGGATGATCAGCCCGATACCGAAACCTTCGAGCGCAGCACTCGCAAGCCCGAGCGCGACGACGGCCGGCAGCAGGCCGAGCTGCCGGCGGCCGAGGGCGCGGCGCAGCATCGACAGTGTCGGGCGCCCGTTCATCGCGCGCCGGCCTCCGCGCTGGCCTCGGTGGTTTCCTCGGCGAGCCGTGGCTGCCGGTCCGGCCGCCTGGCGAGCACGAGAAGCGCGAACTTCGCCGCGCCGGCGAGGTTCATCAGCACGATCGGCCAGTGCGACAGTTTGAGATCGCCGTCGAACTTCGGACCGCCGGCGAGCTCGCGCAGCGCCGCGCGGGCCGCCCAGTAGAAATGACGCAGCAGCCAGGGCGCGCGGCGGATGTGCTTTAGGCAGAGCGCGCCGTTGCCGAAATGATAGTCGCGGTGCAGCCGGCCGATCGCCTTGCCGTCGCGCCGGCCATGATGGTGGAAGATCGTCATGTCGGGCACGTATTCCACCGCTATACCGGCGAGCATGGCGCGCACCAGATAGTCCGTGTCCTCGGCCGAACGCAGCGCGCCGCCGGCGCCGAAGCGTTCGTCGAAAAGGCCGATGCGGGCGGCGACGTCGCGGTGCATGGTCATGTTGCAGCCGAGCACGAAGCCGCCCGGATGGACGGATGGCGTCAGCCGCTCGCGCTTCTCGCAGCGTTTTATCGTGAAAGGCAGGTCGCGCGCGTCGCCGATCTCGACGCGGCCGCCGCGGATCAGCCATTTCTCGCCGCTCGCATAGTGCCGCTCGAGGTCGACGAGGTAGTTGCGTTCGAGCCGGCAGTCGTCGTCGATGAAAACCAGCACGCGCCCGCGCGCCCGCGCCAGCCCGGCATTGCGCGCCGCCGCAAGTCCGGGGCGCGGCTCCGAGATTGCGGTGAGCGCGATGTCGGACGCGGCGGCGATCCGCGAAAGGTACTCGGCCGTGCCATCGCGCGAGCCGTTGTCGACCACCACCAGCTCGGCCGCGAAGGCAGGGTGCGCAAGGCAGGCGGCCCGGATCGAGGCGATGCAGGTCTTGAGCACCGCGATCCGGTCGCGCGTGCAGACGATGAAGGAGACCTGCGGCCGCTGCCGGGGCCAGGGCGGTGCGGGCAGGGCCAGGCGCAGGAGCAGAGGATGGCGCTCGGCGTTCATGGGGAGAGCTCCGCGCCGAAGCTGTCAATCTCCCCCCTTGTGGGGGGTGAGGAGTGGTCCGCGACGCCCAACCTCATGCCGCGCCCATTCTATAAGGCGCGAGCACCGATGCCGCCGGCGCGGATTTGAAACGATAGGCCATCTTGTCCGCCTGCTTGCCGGCCCACATTGAGGCCTGGCTCAGCCAGGGCGCCCAGGCGCCGGGGCTGAGCGCGTATTTCTCGCGGCGGCGGATCGCGTTCCATTTCCCGGTCGCCGTCAAAAGCTCATGCGTTAGCGCCGGCCGCGCCTCATCGTTGACGAGCTGGTAGAGGAAATAGAACAGGTTCAGCGCGCCGGCTTCGAAGCTCGGCCGCGTCGTATCGGGCAGGGCGGCGATCCGCCCCTCCAGCGCGCGGATGAATTCCGCTGCCCGGCGCACAGTCTCGAAGGAGACGCGATCGCCGATGGCGCGCAGGTCCGCGCCATCCTCCGCCAGGCCCTCGGGTTCGAGATTCTCTGCCACGATCTTGAGATGGGTGCGCCGCATCTCTCGGGTGTGCCGGCTGGTCACGCTGCCGGAGTGCACCCGGTAGATGAGCAGGCTTTCCTCCATCAGTGCCGCCGGGTAGCGGTCGGTGAGCCGGCGGAAGAGGTCGAAATCCTCGGCATGTCGGTAGGAGCCGTCGTAATGGAGGTCGGCTTCCGCGATGACGTCGCGGTTGTAGACCACCGTCGGGTGCATGAAGATGGTGAAGAACTTCGACAGCACGGGAAGGCCGAGGCGGAACACCGGATCGGGCCGGCCTCGCGCGATGCGGCCATGGAGCAGCGGATCGACGAGCGCGCCGCAGAAGCCGAGCTCGGGCCGCGCGGCAAACAGCGCCGCCTGCCGCGACAGTCGCCACGGATAGGCGAAGTCGTCAGCGTCCATGCGCGCGACGAGCTCGCCTTGTGCCATCCGCAGCCCTTCGTTGAGGCTGGCGACGAGGCCGCGATTCTCGCGCGAGATGATCGAGACGCGGCTGTCGTCCCCGCGGAACCGCTCGAGGATCTCCAGCGACTTGTCGGTCGATCCGTCGTCGATGGCGATGACCTCAAGCCGGCCGTAGTCCTGCCGCAGGATCGATTGGATTGCAGCCGCGACATAGGGCTCGGCGTTGTAGACCGGCAGCAGCACGGAGATGAGGGGCGCGCTCGCCATTATCGCCTTGCCTCGGTTCGCTGAAGGTCGAGCGCGCCAGCCGCTTGGCTGGTCCAATCGACCTCGCCCGGCGCGCGTGGCCGCGCGACATAAGGAAAATAGCGCTTGAGGCCGTTGAGCGGCTTTTCGAAGAACGCCCAGGAGAGCGAGGCGGCGATCAGCGTCGCCGTGCCCGCGACGACGAATCGCCCCGGTCCCTGTTCCGAGACGTTGAGCGGGATCCACGGCTGCGCCTTGACGGCGTAGGCGAGAAGGATCGGGTGGTAGAGATAGACGCCGTAGCTGATGCGGCCGAGCCCCAGCAGCGGGGGGAGTTCCGCCAGCCTGCCCAGCGTGCCGCCGAGGCCGGTGGAGCAGGCGGCGACGATCGCCGCCATTGGCGCCAGCGGCAGCACCTGCACCAACAGCCAGCGCGGCCATTCCCATGCCGAATCCGCCGGCCCCGGATCCGACCAGACGGCGAGCAGGAAAACCGCCGCTAAGGCGGGCCAGCCGAGCCGCATCCATCGCGGCACGTCGGCGCCCCTGGCACGGCGCACGGCAAGTAGGGCGCCGCAGCCAAGCGCGTCCATCGAAGCCGGCGGCAACAGGTCCCTGGCGAGAGCCGGGTCGGCGGCGATCGGCCAGTAGAAGCGGTAGGCGAGCGAGAAGCAGATGACGCCGATGGTGATCGCCTCGATGCGCCTGCGCGGCGCCAGAAGCACGATCAGCGGCCAAGCCAGGTAGAACTGCTCCTCGATGCTGAGGCTCCAGAAATGGCAGAGCAGCCAGGGGTTCCAATCGTTGCGCAGCGCGTACCAGAAATTCGATAGATAGAGAGCATGCCAGGCGAGGGACGATCTGGATTGTTCCAGGTCTGTAAACCAGACGAGCGCCAGCACCGCGAAATAGGGCGGGAAGATTCGGATCACGCGCCTGGCATAGAAGGAACGCAGCGCCGGTCCGGCCTCGAACTGGGCGGCGTCGCGCGCCTCCAGCAGGAGCCGGGTGATCAGGAAGCCGGAGAGCACAAAGAACAGCCGGACGCCGAGATGGCCGAGGAAGGACGAGCCGCCGGGCGCGAGGAAATGCGCGTAAAGCACCAGCGTCACGGCAACGGCCCGCAACGCGTCCAACTGGATGTCGCGCGCGTTCGCCATCAGCGGCGTCCGGCAGCTTTGCGGTGACAGGGAGCATAGGACGCGCAAACCGCGCGGCCGCCTGCCGAGAAATCTCCGTCGGGGCCGAGGGCGCAATCCTCTTCGGCCAGCGGAATGCCCTTCCGAGTCAAAATAATGGCAGCCTCCAACCAGGCATGCCCCCGGTCCACGATTGTCGCGGCCGATGTTGCGGTGCAACACAAAATCCTTACGTCTTTGAAATAAAGATGTGATGGGGAGGAGTGGAGGAAATAGTTTTCGTTCAAAAATATTCCCGAGGCATCCAATGGTCCTATGTACTCATGGGCAGTTGGTCTGAGTTTCGAGCAGTATTATCGCAAGAGATGTTCGGCGATCGCGCCGACAACCATAACGAGTATGTTAGGAGTATTGAAAGAAAGGCTCGGTCGTTGGGCGTCGATCCTCGATCGAACCCGTGAGAAAGTCCCTTGAATTTCAAGGATTTGTGCAGCGCAGCAGCCTGCCGGCAACGTGACGGGCGCCTTGTCCCATCATCCTTCGCCCGCTGCCTCACGACAGCGCGGCCGCCAAGCCCTATCTCCGCATCCGACCATGCGGGCAGGGGGATGGAGTGACGTCGACGCCGATCGCAAAACCGGAGGCGCAGCTGGGCGCCTTGCCCGTCGTGGGCCTGCTTGGCGCCATTCTTTCGGTGCAGGTGGGCGCCGCCTTTGCCAAGGGCCTGTTTCCGGTCCTCGGGGCGGAGGGCACGACCATGCTCAGGCTCGTCATCGGCGCGCTGATGCTGGCGGCGGTGCTCAGGCCATGGAAAGTGCTGCCGACCCGAACGGGACTGCCCTGGCTTGCCGCCTATGGCGTCACCGTTTCGGTCATGAACCTGCTCTTCTATAACGCGCTCGAGCGCATCCCGCTGGGCATCTGCGTGGCGCTCGAATTCACCGGCCCGCTTTTCGTCGCCACACTTGGCTCAAGGCGTTTGCTCGACCTCGTCTGGGTGGTGCTGGCGGTCGCCGGCATCGTGCTGCTTTCTCCTTTCGCCGATGTCAGCCGCGGGCTCGATCCGGTGGGCGTGCTGCTTGCGCTTGCCGCCGGCGGCTGTTGGGGACTCTATATCATCTTCGCGCAGAAGGCCGGCGCCGGGCTTGGCGCCCGCACCTCGGCCTACGGCATGGCGATCGCCGCGCTGGTCGCGCTGCCTTTCGGTTTCGCCGCCGCGGAACCTTATCTCGCCGACCCGCATGTCCTGGCGACCGCGGTCGTCGTCGGACTGTTCTCCAGCGCGCTGCCCTTCTGGCTGGAGATGATGGTGCTCGCCAGAATGCCGGCGAAAGTCTATGGCATGATCGTCTGCCTGGAGCCCGCGGGCGGCGCGCTGACCGGTTTTTTGTTCCTGCATGAGAGCCTGAGCGTGTTGCAATGCGCCGGTATCGGCGCCGTGATCGCCGCCGCCTTCGGCGCGGCCGTGACAGCGAGAGCGCCGGTTCCGTCGACTGGTTGAGGCCCGATGCATGCCGCCAAAAAAGCTGTGCGCGCAGCCGCGCCCGACCGCATCCGATGGTTGAGATAGGACTTAGGTCCGATATCGTTGCGAAAAAGGTCCGAGAAAACAAGACAAGGGTCGTGGGCCACTTCCCCACGACGCGCTGATTGGGGATGCTGATGCTGCGACATTGCCGGTGGGGTAGTTCGGCCGAAGGGTCGGATGGCTGGCAAGGGGAGAATGGGATGCGCGTATCGCGCATGGGCTGCAGGCATGTCTTGCGGGCGCTCACTGCGCTGGCGCTTGTTGTCGCGCCTTTTCATCTCTCCCTCGATGGTCCTGTCGTGGCCAAGGCCTATGCCGGCAAGGGCGGCAACGGCGGTGGAAACAACGGCGGTGGAAATAGCGGCGGCGGCAATAGCGGCGGCGGCAATAGCGGGGGCGGCAACGGAAACAGTAACGGCGGCGGTAACAACGGGAACGGCAACTCGGGCGGCAACAACGGAAACAGCAACGGTGCCGGAAACAGCGGCAACAGCAAGGGCGCAACGAACAGTGCCTCCAACAGTGCCGCAAGCAGCACCGCCGATGTCGACGATCATGTGACCGCCGCGACCGGCGACAAGGTCGAGGTCAGTGCCAGCGGGATCCAGGTCACGCACCGGAACGGAATGAAGGAGACGGTTGAGGACGGCAGGTTCAGGATGGAGGACAAGTTTGGTCGCACCATCGTCGAGCGCAAGGCCACAATGGCCGATCTCAATCGCCTGAAGAGTTTGTGAGAACAAAGTTTGTGAGAGCGAGGTTCTATCTGGATTAGATCTTTAAGGGACCAAAGGCCAGCGCTGCAAAATCAGGTTGCCACCTTTTGCTTCGTCTCTTCGGTCCTGATCATCTTATGACAGAACTCCCGCTGCTCACCTTGCCCCCGCCTTTTGGCGGGGGTACTTTTTTGGGGCCCTTGGGATGGCTGCCGGGTAAGTCGGGCTCTTGGCGCATGGCCCCGCAAGGCGGGAAGACACAATCCATACGCAAATCAAAGAGTTACGGTGCTTTTCGCATCCAAGTAGAGACAGCTGCGCCGTAGTATGCCGCGGCTCGTTGGGCGTCCGCGTGGTTCTCGCAGGCCATAGTCATAATGAATTGCCGGACAATTTCCAAGCGATTTGGTTAACGCAGCTGCAGTCGCGGCTTCGAATTCCTTCTCCCTCCAAGTATGTCGTCCGCAGCGGTTTTGGGGACGGTGACATGCGCAAAACAAGGAGTAGGCGCCTCGCCTGGGTACGCTTCACCGCGACGCCCTCTAGTTGCGACGATGGTCCCCAGGTGGTTGCAAAAAAGGTCCGACCGGGCATGGCATGGGTCGTGGGCCGCTTCCGTAGGCTTACCAAACCGTGAATCTTTTTCCGGTTAGTAAACCGGTTTCGCCTTGGCCCGGCTGAGAGCGGAACTTCGGCAGGGCCGAGGCGGAATCGGCATGAACCAAGGATAGCATGCGCGAACCCGCCTCCAGAAGGTTTGTCCGCCTTACGCTGCGCGCTGCGGCCGCGCTGGCGCTTGTTGTCGCGACTGGTCATTTCACCCCCGATAGCCTCGCCAAGCTTCTGGTGCCCACCGCTTATGCCGGCAACGGTCATGGCGGCGGCAACGGTGGCGGCAACAGCGGTGGCGGCAACAGCGGTGGCAATTCAGGCAACAGCAATGCCGGTGGCGGCAATGCCAATGCCGGTCCGGGCAACAACAACGGCAAAGGCAACACCAACCCGGGCGGCAGTGCCGCCAGCCACGTCAATGCGACGACGGGCGACATCGTCGAGATCGACGGCAATAAGATCACCGTCACCCACCGCAACGGCATGAAGGAAGAGATCGAGAACGGACGCTTCGAGATGACGGATGCGCAAGGCCGCACAATCGTCGAGCGCTGGGCGACCGAGAAGGATCAGGCCCGTCTGCTAGGCTTGTGAGGGTTGAGAGAAGCTACCCCCTTTTCCCGCACCCTCGCATGTCACCCCCGCCGTCCGGAGGCGGGGGTGATTGCCTTTTTAGGGGAGTGTAGGGGAATAGGGAGTGGGGCAGAACGCTTTCTTTCCTACTCCCTTACTGCCCTGCTCCCCTAACTACGGTCTTTCCTTCGCTTCATGCATCAAGAGCGCTGCCTCCGTCCGGTTGCGCACGTTGAGCTTGGCGAGCACTCGGGTCATGTGGTGCTTGACCGTCTTTTCCTGCAGCGACAGCCGGGCGGCGACCTCCTTGTTGCTCAGGCCCTCGGCCACCAGCCTCAGGATCTCGGCTTCGCGGCCGGTGAGCTGGCTGAGCGGGTCGGGCTTGCGGCTGGTGGGCTGCAAGAGGTCCGACAGCAGCCGCGCCGAGAGTGTCGGCGAGACGTAGCTCTGGCCGTTGGCGACGTCGCGCAGGATCTCGGCCAGCGACTTGGAGCCGACGCCTTTCAGCACATAGCCGCGCGCGCCAGCCTTTAGCGCCTGGGCGACGTCGGCATTGGTCTCGGACACGGTGAGCATGACGATCTTCTGCTCAGGCGCCGCCGAAAGGATGCTGGCCAATGCGGTGAGGCCGCCGCCCGGCATGCTGATGTCGAGCAGCAGCACGTCGGGCGTGCTGCCGCGGACCAGCCTTTCGGCGTCCTCGGCGCTGGCGCCTTCGCCCACAAGCTCGAAGCCGCCGATTTCGCCGAGGCTGCGCGCCACGCCCTCACGAAACAGCGGATGGTCGTCGACAATAGCGATGCGGATGGGTGTGGTCACGGCTGCTCCTCGACAGACAATGTGATTACCAGTCTCGTTCCTCCAGGACCCGAAAGCGTCTCGAATTGCCCGCCGATGCTTTCGATACGCTCCCTGAGGCCGGCGAGCCCCAGGCCTTCGCTCCGTGCGGGGTTGAAGCCCGGACCTGTGTCCTGCACCTCGACCAGAAGCTTGCCGCCCTTCATCGTGGCCCTCACCTGCTGGCCCTTGCCCTTGCCGTGCCGGTAGGCGTTGTTCAGCCCCTCCTGCACGAACCGATAGATGCTGATCTTCTCCGAGGTGCCGAGTTCGGGCAAGCGCTCCGGCAGCGTCAGCAGCACTTTGGTGTCGGTGCGTCGCTCATGCTCGGCGACCGCCAGCCGCAATATGTCGGCGACCGCCTGCGTCTCGATCTGCGGCAGCACCAGGCCGTTGCAGATGCCGCGTATCTCTCGCATCGCCTCGCCGAGCGTCTTGTGGATGCCTGCGATCTCGGCTTCGCGCTGCGGTTTGGGCGTGGCGGGGTCGACCAGCACCGGACTGTCCATCCTGAGCGCGGCAAGCGCCACCAGTTGCGCCGGGCCGTCGTGCAGGTCGGCGCCGATGCGCCGCAGATAGCGCTCGTTGATGGCGGTGGCGCGGCGCGAGGCGCGCTGCACGCGCTGGCGAAGCGATGAGTTCTGCGCCAGCGCCGACTGCAGCTCGGTGACCTTGGCCTCGAGCGCTGCGCGCTGTGTCTGGATGGTGCGGCTGCCGCGAAAGACGATGCCCGACAACAGCGCCAGCGAGGCCGCCGTGGCGCCGGCCACCACCAGCCAGGTCCATCTGAGCGCCGAGTTCAGCGTCTGCTGGAAGTCGTCGGCGATCTCATAGAATTCCGACACCGCCACCACTTCGCCCGACCAGGGCTCGCGCACGGGGTTGTAGATCTCGAACAGCGGCGCGTTCACCGCTTTCTCTTCGCCCGCTTCGGGATCGTCGTCGAGGTCGTTGTACTCGGCCACGACATTGCCGCCGAAGGCCGAGATCAGATTCGGGTTGGCAGGAAAGCTCTTGCCGATCAGCGACGAGTCGTCAGCGTAGAGCACCGTGCCGTCGCGCCGCCACAGCTTGAACGACACCAGCCTCTTGCCGAGCGCGCCCTGGCCAAGCGTCTCGTCCAGCGCACGCTTGACCGTGTCGTCGAGCTCACGGCTCTTGCGCAGGTCCGGCAAAAGCGGCGCAATCACGCTGTCGACATAGAGCGCTGTCGTGGTGGCGGAGTTGTGCATCACGCCTTCGCGGATCTGCGACGTCACCCAGAGGCCGACGACGAGCATCACGGCCAAAAGTCCGATACCGCCGGCAATCACGAACTGCCAGGCCAGCGACAGCCCGCTCCAGACTTGCAAAAGTCGTTTCAAAGTCTCGCTGAGCATACGCGCGATTCACCCCACCAATGGCAAAGATTATAGGCCAGTCGCGGCGATTGCGACACCGACCTTGGTCCTGCGTCCCGGGAAGGGGTTAACGCCATCGCGGCGGCCGGATGCGAATGGCCGTTGGAAGGTGCCAAAAGCGCATCGCGCTGAAACGGATTCAAGCGGCTCGCGATCGAGAAAAAAGGCGGCATTGACCGCGCGGCTTCCGGCGGAACGCAAAGCGGGGCGACCGCGTTTTTGTGTCGCTATGCCGAAGAATTCTTTCCCTCACAAGGCCGAGAGGCCGGCCCTTGCCTCGCTTGCCGAGGCGGAGCGCCAGGCGCGCGCGGAAAAGAACGCCAGGCTAAGGGACCTTCGCACGCACACGTCATGGCTGGTGCTCGATCCCGATGCGCTTTTCCGCGACGAGATCGACTGCTCGGCGCTGTTCGGTGATGCTCCTATGCCAAAGGTCACCCCGCGGTAGGGCGGCCTTCAGCCGTTATGCCGTCTGAAGCTGTCCGACTGAATTCGGATCCGCCCGCGATATCGCGATCAGCCGCGCAACGGCCAACGGCGCCATGAGCATGAAAACCGCCGTGACACCAAGGAAGATCGACAAAGCCAGATCCATCCGCCGTGATCATAGCAGACTGCAAATCCCATGACGCCTTACCCTTTTTATACCACCCCGCTGCGCATCAGGTTGCCATACATTGATCCCAGCATGAGCCTCATTTGCGAGAAATACAAGAGATCGCTAATTTTCCTGCGCCAGAAGACCAGCGCCGACAATCCGGTCAGGCGCAACAGGCTTTGCCGCTCGCCAAGATGCATCGGCCGCCTTCTGCTCTTCCAGCCAGCGGTCGCGGGGCTTGCAGCTTGCCGGCCGCGGCGACAGCTCGACCCCGACGGTGCCGCCGGCCAGTGCCGGCTGCGTCGCCCGATGCAATTCCATCGGCCGGATGCCGTCGCTCACTTCGAAGGTCAGCCTTGCGGACTGGTCGAGAGCGACGTGGTCGGCGACCTTGCGGATGATGGCAATGAACCTGCCGGCCGGCATGTGCACCGGACCGCCTTCGTCGACGTCCCATAGCTGGACGAAAATTTCCGACCAGGATTCCGGATTGGCGCCGCAATCCAGCGCCGAGAACTGCCCGGCCTTGACCTCGGTCACATGGTAGCCCGGCTTAACCGGCCGGCCGCCATAGCGGAACACCAGCGGCTTGTCCTTGTGGTCAGCCAGCGCGTCGAGCAGGTCGCCGATGGTGAGATCCGACGGGTCGATGGCGAGGATGGGGGCGATTTTGCGGTTGTCAGGAGAGAGCATGTCGGCTAATCCTCATTTCAACATTTCAAGGATTATTGAAACGTGGATGAACGTCAAGCCCTGATCGCCTTTGGCGCGCTGTCGCAGGACACGCGGCTGAGGCTGCTTCGGTTGCTGGTTGTCGCAGGACGGGATGGCATCGCCGCCGGTTCGCTCGCCGAGCAGGTCGAGGTCTCGCCCTCCAATGTCAGCTTCCACCTCAAGGAACTCGAGCGCGCCGGCCTGATCAGCGCGCGGCGGGACGCACGCTCGATCGTCTACAGCGCCGAATATGACGCGCTGTCCGGCCTGATCCGGTTCCTGATGGAGGATTGCTGCTCGGGCCGCCCCGAAATCTGCGCGCCGGCGCTTGCCGCGCCTTGCTGCCGGCCGGGCGAGGGGAGCCGGCAGTGACCGCCTACGATCTTCCGCGACGCGCCGTTGCCGAAGCCCTGGGTACTGGTCTCTTGGTGGCGACCGTGGTCGGCTCCGGCATCATGGTCGAGAGGCTGACGCATGACACGGCGCTGGCGCTGCTCGGCAACACGCTTGCGACCGGCGCCATGCTGGTGGTGCTGATCACCATCCTCGGACCGATCTCCGGCGCCCATTTCAATCCGGCCGTCTCGCTTGTCTTCTGTTTGAACCGGACGCTGTCGGCCCACGATCTGCCGGCCTATCTCGCCGCGCAGTTCGCCGGCGGCATCGCCGGCACCATTGCCGCCCATCTCATGTTCACGCTGCCGGTGCTGGAGTTCGCGACGAAGCTGCGCGCCGGACCGGCGCAATGGTTCTCGGAAGTTGTCGCGACGTTCGGGCTGGTCGCCGTCATCCTCGCCGGCATTCGCTTCGAGCGGCGGGCCGTGCCCTGGCTGGTAGGCCTCTTCATCACCGCCGCCTACTGGTTCACCGCCTCCACCTCCTTCGCCAATCCGGCCGTCGCGCTGGCGCGTTCGGTCACCGACACGTTTTCCGGCATCAGGCCGGCCGATCTGCCCGGCTTCATCGTCGCCGAGCTGCTTGGCGCCTTGATCGCGCTGGCGCTGATGGGCTGGCTGCTGCAGCCCGAAACCATCAAGCATCCCAACCCCTGAGGGCCGAGCCCGAGAACCAACCCATGACCGTCACGATCTATCACAACCCCGCCTGCGGCACCTCGCGCAACACGCTCGCCATGATCCGCGCCAGCGGCGAGGACCCGGTGGTGATCGAATATCTGAAGACCCCGCCCACCCGCGAGCGGCTGCTCGAGCTGATCGCGGCGATGGGCATCACCCCGCGCGAGCTACTCAGGGAGAAGGGAACGCCTTACGCCGAGCTCGGCCTTGGCGACCCGAAATGGAGCGACGACGAGCTGGTCGACTTCATGCTCGCCCATCCCATCCTCATCAACCGGCCGATCGTCGAGACGCCTAAGGGCACCAGGCTCTGCCGGCCGTCGGAGGCGGTGCTCCCGCTGCTTGACAATCCGGTGCGCGAGTTCGTCAAGGAGGATGGCGAGAAGGTCGGCTACGTGCCGGGGCAAGCCTGATTGGAAGCCGCGGCACCTGTCGCTCGCAATCGCCATGTCCTCGTCTCGGCGCTTGGCGTCACGCAGATCCTCGCCTGGGGATCTTCCTTCTATCTGCCAGCCGTGCTTGCCGCGCCGATCGCCGCCGACACGGGCTGGTCGCTGGCTTCGGTCGTTGCCGGGCTCTCCTGCGGGCTTCTGCTTGCGGGCTTGGTCTCGCCGATCACCGGGCGGCTGATCCAGCGTCACGGCGGCCGGCCGGTGCTTGCCGCGAGTTCGCTGCTTTTGGCGGCCGCGCATTTGCTGATGGCGGCCGCCACAGCCTATCCACTTTACCTGGCTGCTTGGCTGTTCATGGGACTGGGCATGTCGAGCGGCCTTTACGATGCCGGCTTCGCCACGCTCGGCCGCCTCTATGGACAGGGCGCGCGCGGCGCGATCACCAGCCTGACGCTGTTCGGCGGCTTCGCCAGCACGGTCTGCTGGCCGCTCAGCGCTTTCCTCGTCGAGCATGAAGGATGGCGCATCGCGTGCCTTTGCTACGCCGCGATCCACCTTCTGCTCTGCCTGCCGCTTCACCTCTGCGCAATACCGCCGCCTCCGCCGCTGCCGACGCCGGCGCCGGCTGCAACCGGGCTGGAGCAGCCGTCGACCACCGGCCGGACGAGGACACGTCTCATCCTGCTCGCCTCCATCCAGACCGTGGCGGCACTGATAGCATCCATGCTCTCAGTCCATCTCCTTGCCCTGCTGCAGCTTCGCGGGGTGGGCCTGGCGGCCGCGGTCGGCCTTGGAGCTTTGGTCGGTCCGTCACAGGTCGGCGCGCGCGTGGCCGAGATGCTGATCGGCCGCAACCGGCATCACCCGATCTGGACGATGCTGAGATCCGTATCGCTACTTGCGGCCGGTGTCTGGCTGCTGCTTGCGAGCCCGGCCCTCATCGCCCTGGCATTGATCCTCTATGGCGCCGGCAACGGCATCCATACGATCGCGCGCGGGGCCCTGCCGCTCGTCCTGTTCGATCCGCAACGATACGCCGCGCTCATGGGCAGGCTCGCGACGCCGAGCCTGATCGTCCAGGCGGCGGCTCCGTCGATTGGGGCGCTGCTTCTCGGCGCGGGCGGCGCCAACCTCGTCCTGACGACGCTGGCGCTTGCCGCAACGCTCAATGTGGGGCTCTGTGTCTGCCTGGTGGTGTCTGTGCGCCGGACCTAGTCACGCGCAGTCCTTCAGCTCGATCACCTCGACGCCGAGGCGGAAGGCCTGGCCGTCGGCATAGGAGCGGGCATATTGCTCGGCTTCGAAGGGGAAGGTCAGCGTGGTGCCATAGGCGGTGACCCGCACCGTCCACTTCTGGCCCTTGACGAGTTCGACGCCGTGAAGCTTCGCCGTCATCATCTCACCCTCCTCAAGTCCGCATGCCCGCAACGTTACCCTAACGTCACGGAAGTCATTTGAATGCAAATAATCCGACCGAATTATGTCGCTGCCCTGTCGATTCCGACATTCGGCCCGACGCTTCCGTGAAATGGATCACGTTCGGCCTGCGGAACCCGGACAGCTTGAGGGGGTTAGAGGTTATGAAATCTCAAGGGAGGCAGCCATGATCCGCAAGCTGAAGTCCGGCGAATACCGTCTCTATTCGCGCAAAGTGGACCCTAGGACCGGCAAGCGCCGGAACCTCGGCACCTTCAAGTCGCGCGAGGCCGCCGAGAAGCACGAGCGCGAGGTGCAATACTTCAAGCGGCACTAGCGGCTTTTGAGGCCCGTTGCTTTCGATCTTCTCGGGTTCCTGCTGTCGATACCGGCGATGCTCGGCCTTTCGAATGAGCAGCGTCATCGCCCATGTCGCAGCCCTTCGCGGGCAAGCAAGCAGGTGCGTTCTAATCCGTCGTGCGGTCGCCGTTCGGGCTCGAACCAAGCGCGTGGGCTTCGCGCTCCAGCACCACGCGATCATTGCCATATTTGGCAAACAGCTGCCGAGCTTCAGGGATCGTAAGCTGGAACTTCCTCGCGAAACGGGCGACGTCGAAATCCTCGCCGATCAAGACGTGATCAGCCGCGTCGCGTGAGCTTTCATTGTCTGACATCGGAAAATTCCTCCTGACGGAAGAAAGGCGCGCGCGACGCCATGGTTCCGGATTGTTTTCCAAGCGATGCGTAACGGATGCGCGGAGGATTCGCGGTCAAATCCGCAAGGTCGGCTTCGGGTGGTTGTCCATTGCGCCCATCCTACCCTGGAGGATAGGATAACGCATGACGGTACACAGTTCCCATCCCGATATCATCGTCCGGCTCAAGCGCGCGCACGGCCATCTCGCCGCCGTGCTCACCATGTTCGAGCAGGGACGCTCCTGCCTTGACTTGGCGCAACAGCTTCATGCCGTCGAAAGCGCCGTCGGCAACGCCAAGCGCGAGCTGATCCACGATCATATGGAGCACTGCCTGGTCGAAGGCGGAGAACCGACCAGGGACACGCTCAAGGAGCTGAAACAGCTCACCAAGTATCTGTGAGGCAACCATGTGGGCAAGGATTCTGGCCTGGTTCGGGTTCGGGGCGCATGGTCACGACCATGGTGGGCACAGCCACGACCATCATGGCCCGCACGGCCATACGCATGGCGTGATCGACGCTACGATCGCGACCACAGATCGCGGCATCTGGGCGATCAAATGGTCGTTCGTGATCCTCGCGATAACCGCGGCTTTGCAGATCGCCGTTGTCGTGTTTTCGGGCAGCGTGGCGCTGCTGGCCGACACCATCCACAATGTCGCGGACGCGACCACCGCCATACCGCTCTGGATCGCCTTCGTGCTGGCGCGCCGCAAGCCGACCACGACCTTCACCTACGGCCTCGGCCGTGTCGAGGACTTGGCCGGCATCGTCATCGTGCTGATCATCCAGGCAAGCGCGCTGGTCGCCGGTTATGAGGCGATTGACCGCCTGCTCGACCCGCAGCCGGTGCGGTTCCTCGGCTGGCTTGCTGCCGCCGGCGTCATCGGCTTCCTCGGCAACGAGGCGGTGGCCGTGTTCCGGATCCGCGTCGGCCGCCAGATCAACAGCGCCGCGCTGATCGCCGACGGCTATCACGCCCGCACCGACGGGCTCACCAGCCTTGCCGTCGTCGCCGGCGCGATCGGCGTCTGGCTTGGCTATCCGCTGGCCGACCCGATCATCGGCCTGCTCATCACCGCCGCCATCTTCGGCATCGTCTGGCAGTCGGCGCGCTCGGTGCTGACGCGGATGCTTGACGGCGTCGAGCCCGGCCTCGTGAACGAGATCCACCATGCCGCCGAACATGTCCCCGGCATCGAGAAGGTGGTCGAGGCGAAAGCCCGATGGCTCGGCCACAAGCTGCATGTGGATGTGGCGATCGCGGTCAATGACGGGCTGCTGCTTGCCGCCGCCAACAATATCGCCGTGTCGCTGAAAACCGAGCTGTTCGCGCACATTCCGGCCCTCGATGTCGCTACCGTCCGTTTCGCCCAATCCTACGCACGGGCCGGGCATCATCACGCGCCCGATCCGTTCCTGGTGTCGGGCAAGCTGGCGAGCGGACTGTTGGAGATCGTCGACACGCCGCAGGGCGAGCGCATGCGCCTGCGGCTGTCGCGCCACGCCGAGGGCTTGCGGGCGAATGTCGCCATCGAGCGGCCGGGCGGTGCGGTGGAGCGCCTGCCGCTGTCGCCTGTCGGCGGCGACCATCACTATCTCCAAAGCATCGTGGCGCCGGCCGAGCCGCATGAATTTTCCGCCAGGCTGCAGCTGGCCGCCGGCGCCGACAGCGAAGAACTGCCCTTCGCCATGGCCGAACCGGAAGGCCATCATCACGAGCACGCGCGTGGATGATACAGGCGCTTTTTGACTGCCAGCGCGAGATCTACCTCGCGGTGGCGCAACATCTGAAATCCTTCGCCGCCAATGGCAGTCGGCTGGCGCTTCTTGCTGTATTGTCAATGGGCGTTGTGTTCGGCGCCGCCCATGCAATCACGCCCGGCCATAGCAAGACCCTGCTCGCCGCCTACATAACCGGCTCGCGCGTGCGGCTGTCGCGGGGGGCTGCTGGCGTCGCTGGCGTTATCCTTCACCCACATCACCCTTGCCGTGCTGATTGCGGTGCTGGCGCTGCCGCTGGTCTCGATTGCGCTGGGCAGCGTTGGCCGCGCTCCCGCCCCTGGAAACACTTAGCCGGGGCTTTCTCGGATTGGTAGGCGTCTGGATGATCTGACGGGCGCTGCGCGGCCGTCACCATCATCACGCCCGTGAAGGCGAGGTCGTCGGCGTCATGGCCGGACTGGTCCCGTGTCCGCTGACGCTGTTCGTCATGACCTTCGCGATTGCGCGGGGCGTGCCCTGGGCCGGACTTGCGTTCGCGGTCGCCATGATGGCGGGCGTCGCGATCACGCTCGGCATGGTGGTCGCCCTGGCGGTGCTCTTCCGCCGCGGCTCGGTCGCCATCCTCGAGCGGTTCGGCTCGAGCACCGCGCGGCTCGCAACTTTACTGGAGGTGGCGACCGGGCTGATCCTGATTGGCGCGGCGGTCCATCAGTTCCTGGGTGTCTGAATGCGTGTCGCAGAAAAATGTGCAGCAGTTTTGGGAACCGTTTCGGCGTAACGCGCTTTAGAAGCGTGTTGCAGGTTGCGGGCGCCTGGGCGGCAATCGATGACCGAAGCGATGGGCCGGCACAAACGGCGCCGCATTTGTGTGGAACGGGATGATGCCGCAATTAGCAATCGCTAACGGAAAGGAAACGCCTCGCTGTTACCATGCGGCTTCGGGTGAGGGAGGCTGAGCCCGCCGAGGAAGTTCCGGGACAAGTGCACAATGGCCACCTTTCCCCACACCGAGCGCCGTCTTCATTCACGAGAATTCGTGCTGAAGGAGGCCACGATCGTCACCGCCGACGCCCGCATCAGGTGCTCCATCCGTAACCAGCACGAGCATGGCGCCGAGCTGCGCGTCGGTGCGCAGGTGGAGATACCGGAAGGCTTCACGCTCATCGTTCCCGACGATGATGCCGTCTATCGTGCCGTTGTGCGCTGGCGGCGCAACGAGCGCGTCGGCGTGCAGATGTTCAGCAATTCGATGAAGGGCTGACGCCCGAAACACGCCCACCTGCTGTCACGCCGGTCGCGTGGACCCGGTATGCGGCATCGTCTCAGAGATAGCGGCGCACGCTTGCCTTGTAGGCGCGGTAGGGCTCGCCGAACTTGCGCTCCAGATAGGCCTCCTCGCGCAGCACCACGCCGGAATGCAGGATGAGGGAGACCGGGACCAGCGCAACCACGCCCCACCAGGTATCGAACACGAGCCCAATCCCGAGAAGCAGCCCCATCAGGCCGACATAGAGCGGGTTGCGGCTGTAGCCGAACGGGCCGCCGGTGATGATGGCCAGCGTCGGCTTCGTCGGGTCGATATTGGTGCCGCCGCGCTGCATCGTCATGCGTCCCCAGGCGATGCCGGCAATCGCAAGCGCCGCCAGCACGAGGCCCAGCACCAAGGTCGCCGGCCTGCCGCCGATCGCCAGCGGCCAGATATAGCGCAGCGCCAGCATCAGGATCACCGTTACAAGGAACAGCAGCGGCGGGAACACCGCGACGCCGGGATTGTCTTCTTCGTCGCTCATGGCCATTTCCGATAGTCCTCGAAACGAGGCGCCATTGCCGAGCCGGCACTATGCATCCGCACAGGCGAAGCGGCAATCGGCGCCTGCCCGGGTCTGACCCGCCGCCTACTTGTCCACCGCCAGCGTCTCATTGAGCACGGCGGCCAGGTGCAGGCCGCCGAGCGCGAGCTGCTTTACGGCGACCGGCGAGAATTTTTCGAAATAGGCCTGGTCGAGGATCACCGCGTGCGGGTTGTCCGCCTTGATCGACGTGCCTTTGGGCAGCGCGCGATAGGCATCCTCGGCAATTGCATGGCACGCCGCCAGCCATTTCTCGGGCGTCCGGTCCGCCGCCGGCAATGGCGCGAGATTGGGGATGACATCGGTCTCGAGGTCGAGCGCGACCTTGCCCCAGTCATAGTATTTGAACAGGATCAGGCTCGAATCCCAGACCGCATGGAAGGTGATGAGGTCGCGGTAGGTGGAGCCGTCCGGCTTCGGCCGCGAGACGTTGAAGGTCACCGTCAGCGTGTTGCCGCCCTGGTCGCCCTGGTTGCCGCCGAGGCGCTCGACGCAGTGCAGCGGCTGCGACAGGTCGCCGACCAGATGGATGACGAAGGCGAGCGCCTTCCAGCGCTCCTCGTCGCTCTTCTTCGGATCGGCGAGGATTTTTTCCTGCGCCGGCAGCGCCTTCATCAGGCAGAAACCGAAAGCCGGATCGTTCTTGCAGTCGCGCGCGGGGTCGTAGGCGGTGGAACTGGCCGTCGCGTCGCCGGGCTTCGACGCCAGCGGGATGTCGATGAAATGCCAGTTCGACGTTTCCTTGTGGTTCTCCGCGCGATAGTCGTCGGGCCAGCTCGCCACCGAGGCCAGCGACACCGTCGCCGGCGGCTTGAGCTTGAGATGCGCGCGCAACAGCTGCTCGATCGTGTCATGGGCGCTTTGGCTGAGCCTGTGCTGCGCGATCTCGGCGATCACCGCATGGCCTTCCTGGCCCCAGGCCAGCGCCTGGCCGGGCATCAGTCCACCCATCAACATCGTCGCGAGACAGGAAACCGCCGCTTTCCACTTCATCGCCCCGCCTCCTCAAAGTGGTGGTACACGGAAATCTATATGCAAAATCTGGGAAAGAAGGTGCTGCTGCGGGGCCTGAAGACGATGTGCGGCCGCAATGTGAAGCATCTCTACCTGACGAGATACTCCGTCGAAGGCATTTCCGCCGAAAAAAGGAAAGCGTTCACACTCAAGGTGCAGCGCCGGTTCGAGACATTCTGACCGGCCGGCAAAACTATCCGCCGCCAGCCCGCGTTGCGCCGGCTGCGTCCGTCCTGCCTGTTGTATTTGGCTCAGCCTTTCCGCGCCTGGATGGCCCGCGCCGCCTGCTCGATCGCGGCGCGGTCGTTGCCCAGCCGGTCGAGCAGTTCCTGTGCCTCTCCACTGCTGATCCCGGTACGTATCGCCAGCGCCTCGACCGTCAGCACATCCGCGCTGTCGATCTCGCGGGTTTCCGGCAGCGCGTCGTCCGCCGTCAACGGCAGGGCCGCCTCGCGATCGATTTCCATCTCGGCCTGGAGCCAGTGCCGCTCAGGGTCGCCATCCGGGCTGCCCTCGCGCTGCCAGATCTCATACGCGCGCTGCCTGATCTTCTCGGTCCGGTCGTCGTCCATCGCCTTTTCCTCCGTGCGTCGTCCTCAACGCAGGGCGAGGCGGAACGATCCGCGCTTTTCGAGAAGTGATCGGCCGGTCTGAACCGGGTTGGCCGGCGCATCGGTCAAGGCCCGTATATCGCCACCGGCTTGCCGAACGTGCCGGGCTCGGGTTTCACTCCCAGCCCCGCCCGTTGCGGCACGGCGATGTGCCCCTGGCGGATGACGACGGGGTGCTTCCCGTCGAAATGCCCTTTGATGTACTCCTGCGCGATCCAGGCGCCTTCCATGGGCGCGGCTCCACGGTTGCCGCGAGATGCACGCAGGCCGCCGCGATGATGTCGCCGCCCCAGGCGTCGTCGCAGCTGTGCGGCAGCGAGCGGATGGCGCAGAGGTCGCGCACCGTCGTCATCTTGGTGAGGCCGCCGAGACGGGTGACCTTGAAGCCGAACCCGTCCGCGATGCCCATCGAGATTGCCCGCAGCACCGCGTTCTGGTCCTCGGTGCTCTCGTCGAGATAGACCGGATGCGTCACGCGGCCTTTCAGCGCCGCGACCTCGTCCATCGTGTTGCAGGGCTGCTCGAAGACGAAGGGGATCGCCTGGCAGAGCCTGTCGAGATGGATCGCGGCGGCGACCGTCAGGCCCCGGTTGCCGTCGACCGCCAGCCGCGCCTTGTAGCCGACCGCCTCCCAGACCTTGTGGACGACGGCCACGTCCTCTTCCAGATTGCGTCCGCCGATCTTGACCTGCAGGCGCGGATAGCCCGCCTTCACCTTGTCGGCCGCGATCCTCGCCATTTCATCCGGGGTGCCGACGATCAGCGAATAATAGGCCGGCACGCGGTCGGTCAGCGCGCCGCCGAGCAGCGTCGAGACCGGCACGCCGAGCTTCTGGCCAAGCAGGTCGAGAAAGGCCATGTCGAAGGCGGCCTTGGCGTAGCCATGTCCGTTGAGCCGCTCGTCCATGCGTTTCGCCAGCAGCCTGATCGAGGCGATCTCCGCGCCGATCAGACCCGGGGCGATTTCGGCGATCGCGGCGCGGGCGCCAAGCGCATGATGCGGCTGGTAGACCGGGCCGACCGGGCAGGTCTCGCCCCAGCCGGTGAAACCATCATCCGTAACGATCTCGACGAGGGTCGAGTCCAGCGCCTCCACGTCGGCGCTGGCCATCC
Source organism: Mesorhizobium sp. M1D.F.Ca.ET.231.01.1.1 (assembly GCF_003999155.2). Lineage (NCBI taxonomy): Bacteria > Pseudomonadati > Pseudomonadota > Alphaproteobacteria > Hyphomicrobiales > Phyllobacteriaceae > Mesorhizobium > Mesorhizobium sp. M1D.F.Ca.ET.231.01.1.1. The sequence goes on along the minus strand of NZ_RZOZ02000012.1, from coordinate 172,129 downwards.
GGTAGACGCCGCCTTTGACCGGCAGCTGCACCGAGTAGACATTGATCCGGTCGATGCGCATGCTTGGCTCCACTCAAGGGCTGCATCAGCTACGGGGCTCGACGGCCCCGTCTGCTACATCCGCGCTCTGGCCGAGGTCGGGTCGTAAGGCGAATCCGCGATGACTTCGGCGATCTTCCATTCTCCGAGGACCGCGACGTCGAGCTTCGTGCCGGGCCGGCTCAGGCGCTCGGGCAGCAGCGCCAGCGCCACGTCATGCCCGAGCGCGTAGCCATAGCCGCCGGACGTGATGCGCCCGACCAGCGCGCCGTCGATGTAGAGGCCCTCGGAGGCAAGCGTGCTCGCGCCGTCGGTTTCGACCTTGAGCGTCACCGACCGGCGCTGGTCGTTCCTCGCCTTGTATTTCAAGACAGCCTCGCGTCCGACGAAATCGCTCTTGTCGAGGCGGATGAAACGCTCGAGCCCGCTCTCCAGCGCGTTGAGCTCCGGGTTCATGTCGCGATACATGGCGCGGTAGGATTTTTCGAGCCTGAGCGATTCAAGCGCGTGCAGCCCGACCAGCCGCATGCCGTGCTTCTCGCCTTCCTTCAGGATCGCATCCAGCAATTGCCGCTGGTAGGGCAGGGGATGATAGAGCTCCCAGCCAAGCTCGCCCTCGTAATTGACGCGCAGCAGCCGCACGTCGCTGGCCAAGGCGACGCTGCCGGTCTTCACGCTGAACCAGGGAAAACTTTCGTTCGAAAGATCGACCTCCGTCAGCGCCTGCAGCACCTCTCGCGCGTTCGGCCCAACGACCGTGAAGCAGCCGCGGTCGTTGGTGACGTTCTTCAGGCTCACGCTGCCGTCGACGGGAAGCAGTCTCGAGAGATCGTCGAAATTCCAGCGCTCCGCGCGCGGCGTCGAGATCAGGTAGAAGCTGTCTTGTTCGAGGCGCGCCACCATGTACTCAGCCTGCACGCCGCCGGCCGCCGTCAAATGATGCGCCAGCGTCACCCGGCCGGTCGCCGGCAGGCGGTTGGCGAGGATATTGTCGAGCCAGGTGGCGGCACTCGGCCCCGACACCTCGAACTTGGTCATCGGCGTCATCTCGACCAGGCCGACGGCGTTGCGCACCGCCTGAACTTCCTCGGCGACGAAATTCCCCTTGGCCGTCCAGCGCCAGCTGTACTGGTCCTTGGCCTCGACGCCCTTCGGCGCGAACCAGTTGGGCATCTCCCAGCCGTTGAGCACGCCCCACACCGCTCCGAGCTCGGTCAGCCGATCATAGGAAGGAGCCGTCTTCTGAGGGCGGGCTGCGGGCATGTCCTGTCCCGGATATTTCTGCTCCGCATGCGTGCCCCAGGCCTCGCGGACCTTCTCGCGCGTCCAGGCCTTGTTGGCGTAGTCGCCGAAGCGGCGCGGGTCGAGATCGGAGGTGTCGAGGCTGTTGCCGCCTTCGACGATCCGCTCCGACAGATAGTAGCCGATCGTGCCGCCCCACAGGATGCCGCCCGGCACGCCTTCGGCCAGCCAGACATTGGGCAGGCCCCAGGCCGGTCCCATCAGCGGAAGCTCGTCCGCGGTCATCTGGAAGGGCCCGCGCACATTGGCCTTGATGCCCACCCGTCCGAGCGCCGGGACGAGCTGCAAAGCCTGCTGCCAGTTCCACGACACCGCCTCGAAATCCCCTTCGACGAGATCGGCGCCGAACCATGCGGGCACGCCGTCCTCGGCAAACAGTTTGAGGTTCGCGATGCGCTCGTACGGCCCGAACATCAGCCCGTCGCCTTCTTCGCGCAGATAGCCCTCGAAACCCTCGTCGCGCAGGATTGGCATCTCGCGCCGTCCCTGCCGTTTCCGCTCCACGACCTCCGGCACCGCCTCGGTGATCCAGTATTGGTGCAGGATCGGGATAGCCGGGATATCGAGGCCGAGCAGCGCGCCGGTCTGGCGCGCGTAGTTGCCGGTGGCTGAGATCACGTGCTCGCAGGTGATGTCGCCCTTGTTGGTCTCAACCAGCCACTCGCCGCCGGGCGTCCGCTTGAAGCCGGTGACCTCAGTGTTGAGATAGACTTTGCTGCCGAGGTCGCGCGCGCCCTTGGCCATGGCATGCGTCACGTCGGCCGGCGCGATGTGGCCATCATCGGGGTGATAAAGCGCGCCGAGCATGTGGTCGTTGTCGAGCAGCGGGCAAAGCTCCCTGGCCTCCGCCGGCGTCAGCAATTGCGCCCGCATGCCCTGGACGTCGGCGACGCTCATATAGCTCTTGAACTCGTCCAGCCGGTCCCGGGAATTGGCGATGCGCAGCTGGCCGCATTTGTGCCATCCGACCGGCTGCCCCGTCTCGGCCTCGAGCCCTTCATAGATCTCGATGGTTTTTGCGATCATCCGCCCGACATTGATGTTGCGGGCATAGGACGGGACCAGGCCCGCGGCATGCCACGTCGAGCCTGCGGTCAATTGGGTGCGCTCGAGCAGCGCCACGTCGGTCCAGCCGCGCTTGGCCAGGCCGTACAGGATACCGGCGCCGACGCACCCTCCGCCGACGATCACTACTCTCGCATGTGTCTGCATCAAATCACCAAATCCGGACCGTTTTCAAAAGCGCGACGCCGAAGCTACAGGCGGTGGAACGCCGTGTAACGTTCTGAAAAACTAGGGATTATGATAAATTTGGCTTATGCAACGGTCATGCGGGGGCCGGGTGCCCAGTTTGACCAAGGCGACGAGGTCTTCGGCGTCCGGCTCCGGTTCTCTGCCTTCCGCCAATTGCTGCTCCATCACGTTTGAATCAGCTTCCGCGCCGCGTCTGCCCCTGCCGCGAGTATGCGATCCGACAATTCCGTCCCGTCTACGGCGCGGGCAAGCTGAAGGGCGCCGATGAGGGTTGCAAAAATACCCAAAGCAACATCCTCCGGATTTCTGGTTTGCGGGGGAAGAGCCACCGATACCTGGCGTACCAATGTCATAAAGCGCTCGGTATAGACTTGACGTGTTTCAGTTGGCTCGCGCGCTATCTCCGGCAAAAGCGCGGCGGAAGCACAGCCTTTTTCCGGATTGTCCCGGTGAGCCGCCGACAGGTACGCATCTATGGCTGTCGCCAGGCCACCCGAGGCCAATGCCTCTGCGATTTCGCCTGACTGACCCTCTAAAGCAGCCGCCACACATTCCCGCACAAGCGCCGCCTTGGATTGAAAGTGCGGATAAAAGGCCCCGTTCGTCAGCCCGGCGTCGCTCATGATGCTTGCAAGTCCGGTCGCAGCGAAGCCGTCGCCCCGAAAGCGATCGGCGGCAACCTCCATGATGCGGCCGCGCGATGCGTCCTTGCGACCCTTTTCGTAACGCATGATCTCTCCTTCAAGCTGGCCATTGCATTATGATCATACTGTGATATTATGATCATAATCCATTAAATGGAAAAGGGCTAGACGAGTTGGAGCACCACATGAACGAACATTCTGGAAAGACGGCTATTGTGACCGGCGCCTCCTCAGGCATTGGGCGCGTAAGTGCGGAGGCACTGGCGCGTGCGGGATTCACCGTTTTCGGAACAAGCCGGCGGGCGATAAGCAACGCTCCAGACCAGGTGACTATGCTGAGGTGCGATGTGACCGACGCTGAATCGGTCGACGCCCTCGTTTCAGCTGTGCTCGCAAAGACCGGCCGGGTCGACCTGCTGGTCAACAATGCCGGTATCGGACTGCTGGCGGGCGCGGAGGAGTCGTCCATCGAGCAGGTTCGAGCGCTATTCGACGTAAACCTGTTTGGGGTCGTGCGGATGACGAATGCTGTCTTGCCGGCGATGCGCCGGAAGGGCGGCGGGCGCATCATCAACATCGGATCGATCCTGGGGGTAATCCCCGCGCCGTATTCCGCGCACTATTCAGCCGTGAAGCACGCCGTCGAAGGTTATTCGGAATCGCTCGACCACGAAATTCGTGCCTTCGGCATTCGCGTCTCGGTCATCGAACCGGCATTCGTTCGCACTGTCTTCGACCAGAACGGGATCGAGCCCGATCGAGTGATGAGGGAGTACGACCAGGCAAGGGCAGGCGTCGATGCGCTTCTGCGGGATGTGATGCCCAAAGCCGACGCTCCGGAAGTCGTGGCGCAAGTGATCCTCCAGGCCGCCACCGATAGACACCCACGCCGACGTTATACGGCCGGCAAGGCCGCGAGGCAGGTGAGCCTGTTACGCCGCTTCGCGCCCGCAGAGATGTTCGACAAGACCTTGCGCAAGCAATTCCGCTTGCCGGTCTGAGCACGCCGACAGCATGCCGGATTCGATGCCTGCCCGGAAGCTCAGCCTGCCGGACATCAAGAACCATTTCAGAAAGTGAGCATGATGAAAGCCTTTGTCGTCGATAAGTATGGGAAGAAGGCCGCTCTGCGGCTTGCCGAAATGCCGGTGCCCGACCTGCGGGACGATGATGTCCTGGTCGAAGTCCACGCGGCCGGCGTGAACCTACTGGATGCCAAGATCCGGGACGGCGAGTTCAAACCCTTCCTGCGCTATCGCCCGCCCTTCATCCTAGGGCACGACGTTGCCGGCGTCGTCGTCCGAGCCGGTTCGAAAGTCCGCAAGGTCAAACCCGGCGACGAGGTCTATGCACGGCCGCGCGATGGCCGGATTGGCACGTTTGCCGAGTTCATCGCAATCAACGAGGCTGATATTGCCTTGAAACCCAAAAACCTCAGCATGGAGGAGGCCGCCTCGATCCCGCTCGTCGGCCTCACCGCCTGGCAGGTGCTCGTCGAAAAGGCCGATCTGAAGAAGGGCCAGCAAGTCTTCATCCAGGCCGGGTCAGGCGGCGTGGGCACATTCGCCATCCAACTGGCGAAGCATCTCGGCGCGAGGGTTGCCACGACTGTCAGCGCTACAAGCACGAATCTGGTCAAGAAGCTCGGCGCCGATATTGTAGTCGACTATCGGAAAGACGACTTCGAGAACCTGTTGAAGGACTATGATGTCGTCGTCAACAGCCAGGACGCCAAAACGCTCGAAAAGTCGCTGCGCGTCCTGAAGCCCGGCGGCAAGCTCATATCCATCTCCGGTCCGCCGGACCCCGAATTTGCCAAGAAGCTCGACCTGAACATCGTGCTTAAGCTGGTCATGCGCGCCTTGAGCCGCGGCATCCGCAGAAAGGCGGACCGCGCCCGCATCGAGTATTCGTTTCTGTTCATGTGGGCGCAGGGCGATCAGCTGAGCAAGATGACGCCTCTCCTTGAGTCCGGAACCATCCGCCCCGTGATCGATCGGGTCTTCTCCTTCGAAGAGACGAACGAGGCATTGGCTTTCGTCCAAAAGGGGCGCGCGAAAGGCAAGGTCGTCATCAAGGTGAAATAGCGATCGCGTTTGCTGACATTTGGATAGCCCGGATCGGCCCTGCCGGCATCTCACTGACTTTGCCCGTCCTGCGCCGTCTCGTCCTTGAAGTCGACTTTCGTGCCCGGCTTGACCATGGCGGCGAGGTCTTCGGCGTCCCAGTTGGTCAAGCGGATGCAGCCATGCGAGAAGGTCGTGCCGATCTTGCCGGGGTCGGGCGTGCCGTGGATGCCGTAGCTTTCGATCGAGAGGTCGATCCAGACCGATCCGACCGGATTGTTCGGCCCCCTGGCGATGGTGAAGGGCCGCTTGCTCCTGACGCCCTTGAAGGCGAATTTCGGACTGTAGTGGTAGGTCGGATTGCGCACCACGCGCCTGACCTCGGCCGCGCCGCTCGGCGCCGGCTTCTCCTCGCTGCCGATCGAGGCGGGGTAGACCGCGAGCGGCTTGCCCGATGGATCGAGCACGCGCACCTCGCGGGACGCCTTGTCGACCTCGACGCTTGCGACCGCTGCGGGAGGATCGCCTCGGCCGACATTGGGCACAACCAGCGTGGTGTCGGCCTTCCTGAAACCGCTTCTGGGATTGAGCATTCTCAACACTTGTTCGCTGAGATGGAAGCGCTCGGCCAGTTTCTCCCGCGCGTTGCGGTAGCCGAGCCGCTTCAATTGCGCCATGCGCTCCATGCGGGCAGGGATGCGCCTGGTGAAGGGCCCGCGCCCATCCCTGGCCGTGACCTCGTAGTTTGTCAGCACCGGGCCGGCGAAGGTTGCCGTGAGCCTGTCCCAGGTCTCTCGCGTGAGCTTGCCGTCGGACGGCAGCCCGTTCGCCGCCTGGAAAGCCGCGACGGCCCTCGCGAAATTGTCGGAAAGCCGGCCGTCGATCAGGCCGGGCGAGAAGCGGGCGCGATCGAGAAGGATCTGCGCCTTGAGCAGCATCGGATCGACGGCCTTTGGCTCGCCCTCGCTGAACTGCGCCTGATTGACCGCGTCGAGGTCCAGCCTGGCCGCCTGCGCCGCGCCGCATGCGAGCGCAAGCGCCATCGCAACGACAAAAAGGAACCTGACCATCGAAGTCACTCCAGGACCGCGCCAATACCTGTCTCCCAGGTACCTGCCCTAATGACGCGGCGCGGCCGATCTGGTTCCTGTCACGAGAGTCGCGCGAACATCACCGTCAATGTGCATTCCTGGGCATATGCGTTTGAATTTTAAGCCGGAACCAGTTCCCAAAAACGCAGATTGATGGCATGCTTATATAAGGGCCTATGCATTTCTCTGATTCCATGGCCCCCCGTCCTGGTGACCGGCGGCTCCCCAACGCCCCCGCCCATGCCGTCGGTTGCCCCATTTGAGCGCCTCAAAATCGAGCAATGCCGAGGCCGACCCGGCGTGCATTCGATTCAAAGCGCCCGATGCGCCAGGGTCGCCGACCGAGGCAAATGGTAGCGCCGCACGCTTGTATTAGCGCTCTGGAACATTCCTGCTTCCCGGGTGTTCGTTTGCCAGGAGGAGCACCCATGGCAGGCGTCAAAATGAAGCGCGATTTCCGGGACCGCGACCGTGTGTCGGCAGACGAGGACTACGAGGTTCACTACTTCGCCAAGCAGCACACAAGCCGCCGGAAATGGACAGCTGAAAGGTCTTAGTGGAGAGCCCCCGTGATAGATTTGACGCCAGAGCAGTCCCGAGCCGCACGAGAACTATTGCACTGGTCCCAGGTGCGCCTCGGCGCCAAAGCCGGCCTTGGCGAAGGGACCATTCGCGAATTCGAGAACGGGATTAGAATTCTGCGGGTCGAGAAACGAACCCGCATCCGCCGCGCGTTTGAGATGGCCGGCGTGGTGTTCACCGCGAAGGGACCTTCGCTGTCTGCCGCGAGGTCCCGAATGAATCGTTATTGCTAACCGCGGCGCTGCCGAGTCCGCACCACCGGCAGCGAGCCTGGCTGTCTAGGTTGCATCGCCGATGCATCAACTTGCTTGGAGATCTCTACGAGGCTACTTTTGGCCGGCACCCGCCCGCTTGACAGCGTCAAGTCCCAGTCGTGTGTTTTCGCCCTCGGCGAAAGATTTCGCGTCCGGTTCGGACCTGAACCCCTTTATGGTTACAACACCGTCTTCGATGACGCGCACGTAATACCTGTCCTCCAATGCGTCGATCTCTACCGAATCCATTACGATTGACTTGTTCATTGATAGCCCACCTGAACAGCCATCCCGGGCGTCCAACGTCGTCGGCGAAAAGATGTTCCGCGATTCACTAATAAAATCGTGTAGTCAGTCCGTTAGAGCAATCGATTGTCTCGTCTCCATACAGGCCCTGACTCAATGCAAGGCGCGCCGGCCCGCCTGTTCGATGAATAGGTTGTTCGAGTCGAATATTTCATGAGCCGGCGAACGCGGTGCAGGCAGAAATGCTCTCTCCGCGGTTTTCGAAGAGCCTCAACCCGGCGCGATCCCCGAAAACGGCCAATCCCGAAAGGCCTTGACCTTGCGCTGGCGGATCGCCTCCGGCGGGTACACCAGATAGAAGCTGGAGACGGCTTTCAGCGCGTGGTCGAAAGGCCGAACCAGGCTGCCGGTGGCGAGGTCGGCTGAAACCAGCATGCTGCGGCCGAGCACCACGCCTTCGCCCGGCACGGCGGACTCCACCGCGAAGGTGGCGGAATCGAAGGTCAGCCCGCTGTTCGGATCGACGCCTTCGACGCCGGCGCTTGCCAGCCACGCCGCTATTTCGAACAGATGGGCGCTAGCATTCCCGCGGGAAGGATCGCGACGCCCGCCGATGTTGCGCCAGCCTATCTCGATCTGCTGCAGAACGACTTCATGACCGGCGAGACCATCCACATCGACGGCGGGCAGCGGCTGGTCTGAGCGGCCAGGGCGCAAAACCTGGTGTCCTGCTCTCACCAGGGCCGAACGTCGCCTGCTGGGGGTTTGCTGGGCATTCGCGGACCAATGGCGTTTTTGGCGGAACGCTAATATACATGACGCCCGAATGAGCAGCGTCTCCGCAGACGAGGAATGCCGTGCGAAGCTTCATTCTCACAGCCATGTGCATCGCCGCCGCCGCAACAGGCGCCAACGCGCATGACTGGTACGAAAACAAGGTTGATCCGGTGACGAAGTTCAAATGCTGCGGCGGTCATGACTGCCGCGCCATACCTCAGTCTTCGGTACAGTCGAGGGTTGACGGGGGCTATACTTATGTGCCCGACGGTTTCAACATCCCGCGAGATCGCGTGCAGGAATCGCCGGACGGCCAATACCATATCTGCGAGAATCATTACGTCATAACCAATCAGCCCTATTTGCGCTGCTTTTTCGCGCCACGGGCCAAGATCTCTCTTTTGCTGCCGACGCCACGGTAATACGGTTCGTCGCTCCCAGATCGTCATCCCGATCTGACCGGCTCCTGTGTGATTCATCCGTTGGCCGTCTGGCGTTCCATTTCGATCTCGGCCTCCAGGCTTTCGATGTCGCGGAAAATCGAAGCGACCGCCAGCGTGCGTCCCTTGCGATTGAAACGCACCAGGCAATCTCTGGCGGCAATGTCGCCTTCCACCGCTATCTCGTCCCATCGCTCCGCATGTCCGACGTAATTGATCGGGACGTCATAGTGCTGGCTCCAGAAGAACGGGACGGCAGTGTATTTCTCCTGGCGTCCGAGCATGTTCAGTGCTGCCGTTTGCCCCTGCCTTTCCGCGACCACCCAGTGCTCGACCCTGATGTTTTCGCCGGTGTGGGGATCGGGCCACCGCGCAATGTCGCCGGCCGCGAAAATGCCCGGCACGCTCGTCTCCAGGAAGGCGTCCACCATGACGCCGCGGTCGAGCCTGAGCCCAGCTTTCTCGGCGAGCCCGAGCCGCGGCCGCACGCCGATGCCGGCTACGATAAGATCCGCGGTCAGGACAAGGTCGCTGCTCAGTTGCACGCTCGCGCCGTCGATGCCGGTCGCGGTGTCCTTGAGATGAAATACGACGCCGTTCTGTTCGTGGAGGCTGCGGATGAAGTCGCCCATTTGCGGCCCGAGGACCCGTTCCATCGGGCGTTCGTCGGGAGCGACGACATGAACTTCGATGTTTCGCGCGCGCAGCGACGCGGCAACTTCGAGGCCGATGAAACTGGCGCCCAGCACGATGGCGCTGCGGGCAGTCTTGGCCCGGTCGATGATCGTGCTGCAGTCTGCGAACGAGCGCAGCGTGTGAACGTGCGGCTGATCGGCGCCCGGAATGGTGAGGCGGACCGGTTCGGCTCCCGTTGCAAGCAGCAATCGGTCGTAGGCAGCCAGGGTTCCGTCGGCGAGCACGACCTCGCCGGACCGGACATCGATGTCGGCGACGTTGGTTTTGAGACGCAGATCGATGTCATTCTTTGCATAAAAGCTTGCGCCATGCAGTGGAACCCAATCCGAGGGCGCCTTGCCGGCGAGGTAGTCCTTGGAAAGGTTGGGACGATCGACGGGCGGCGCCTCGTCGTCGCTGAGCATCAGGATGCTGCCCCGATGGCCTTCGCGCCGTAGTCTTTCGGCGGCCGCGAAACCTGCCGCGCCGCCGCCGATGATCACGACTTTACCGGCAAACTGGCCGGCGTCTCCGCCGGCGGGCTTCCGAGCCACCCGTTTGCGTTTCTCGCCCACGAATATCCGGTCACCCCGCTGGTCCACCGACCAGCAGGCGAGCGGATTGAAGGCGGGCGCGCGCAAGGCTTCGCCGGTGCGCAAATCAAAGCATGCATGGTGCCAGGGGCATCGAACGGTATCCTCCACGACAAGACCGTCAACCAGCGGCCCGCCGTAATGCGTGCACGTTGCTCCGATTGCGAAGACTTCCGTCCCGCTGCGCACCAGCAGCACCTGTTCATCGCCGCAGTGACCGACCAGCTTTCCGCCATCGGGAAGGTCGGATTGCGCGATGCCTTGGGTCAAATCCGGTCCGTTCGATTTGGAATGGTCTTGAGCCATCTTCTCCTCCCTTATGCCATGTAGAACCTGCCAGAGTGACTCCGGGCCATGTTTTGGGCAATCACACGATCGCTTGGCCTGCTTACTCCAGTCGGTGAAGGTTCGGGGCCTTGTCGCGACATCGGTGCGCCATCCTTCCCTGACCGTGGAGACCGACCGATGATTAGATGAAGTTTCGTCGGATCGGTTCCAACGGACCGATAAATTTTCGCGGCCTGACCGCACGGTCGGATCGGGCCTGCGATCTCCGATCGTGCAAACCTGCCGGTCGGGCTGTGGGCAGCCTCGACTCCGATGTCGCGGAGTCCGCGGACGCCGCGCGCGCCTGTCTCTGCCGGATGCGCCGTAAGCTGCTGAAATCCTTAACGTGATTTTCATCCCGCTCACCTACACACTTAGTATCATGGGACATCTCAACCCGCCTGGCTCAGGCCCGGGCCCTCAGGGGCAAAGCGAATCCGTGGAAGACGGGATACTCCGGGATCAGCTCGCTGACCTAAGGAAGGGCCTCTTCATCTCGATGCCCGTCGGCACGGTGCTCTCGGCCCTGGTCCTGGCGGTGCAGATGCTCTCGGGCGGCCGCCTCGCGGCGGTGCTGTGGTTCGCGGCGGTCACCATCATAAATGGCGCCCGCATAGGGCTGGCGCTTGCCCAGTCGGACGTTCCCGATAGTGGGCCCGATTGCGGGTTGAAGCCGGTCGCTGCCCGACTTTCCTTTTACGGGCTGTTGGCTCTGGCATCCGGCATCGCGTGGTCTTTTCTGGCCGCGCTGTCGGATGGGTACGCCACGCCTCAGGCGCCGCTCTACCTGGTCGTTCTTGCGGGCCTCTCGGCCGGTTCGGTCACCTACGGGGCGTCATACGCACCGGCTTCGATCAACTTCATGACGCTGCCGCTGCTGATCGCTGCCGGATGCGTGTTGGCGAAAGGCAATATCGAGAACTACGTCCTCGGTTTCACGGTCCTGCTTTTTCTCTGCGGAATGATCAGGAGCTCGCTTCTCGGTGAGGCCCGCTTCAAGGAGACAAGCCGCCTCAAATACGAGGCGAGGGCCTTCGCCGCCCAGATGGAACGGAATTCCAGGCGGGATCCGCTGACGAATTTGCTCAACAGATACGGGCTCGAGCAGGCCATCTCATGTCTGGGGCGTTCCGACGGTCCGTTCGTGGCCATGCTGATCGATCTGGACGGCTTCAAATCCGTCAACGACACCTATGGTCACAATATCGGAGACGACCTGCTGGTCAGGGTCGCGCGCAGGATAGAGAACCATGCTCCGCCAGGGGCAACAATTGCGCGCATCGGCGGCGACGAGTTTGTGCTGCTGTTTCCCGCCTCGCGATCCCCGCATTCGACGGAAGAGCTTGCCTCCTCGATCATCGCGGCCATCGCAGATCCCGATCCGGCGCTGAATTCGGTGCGTGTCGGCCCGTCGATCGGAATCTACGCATCGGAGAAACCGCAATTGACGGAGATGCTGCTGCGCGCGGACTTCGCGCTTTATGCGGCCAAGCACAGCGGCAGGAACGAATACTGTCTCTTCGATGCCGAACTCGACCAAGGGCTCGAACGCAAGCATTGCATCGAGCGCGACCTGCGCGCAGCCATCGAGAGCGGCGCTCTTTGCTCGTGGTTCCAGCCGATCGTGCGGCTGGACACCCATGCGGTCGTCGGCTTCGAAGCGCTCCTGCGGTGGCAGCATCCGGTCCATGGGGCCATTCCGCCGCCGGAGATCGTCACGGCGGCGCGTGAAACCGGTCTGCTTTCCTTGCTCACGGAGACCGTGTTTCTCAACTGCTGCTCCATGATCGAAGAACTCGCGAGGGACGGTCGCCAGGATGTGCGCGTAGCGATGAATCTATCGCCGCGCGAGCTCGAGGCCGGCAATGTCGACGACATGATCCTCGACGGCCTCAGGGCAAACAACGTGCCCGCGGCCATGCTCGAGATAGAGATCACGGAAGAGGCGCCCGTGGATCGCGACAGGGTGGACGAAAAGCTGGAACGCCTGGCGGACGCGGGCATATCGATCGTGCTCGATGATTTCGGCACCGGCTTCTCGACCCTGGTGTCGCTGAAAGACAGCCGCATCCGCAAGATCAAGATCGACAAGGACTTCGTTCGCGATCTGCCGAAGTCCGTAGAAGACCAGGCGCTCGTCAAGGCGGTCATCGATCTCGGGCGGACGCTGGGAATAGAAGTGATGGCCGAGGGCGTCGAGACGGACGCCGACCGCCTGATCCTGCGCTCGCTCGATTGCATGATCGCCCAGGGATTTCTCTTCTCGGCAGCGCTTCCCATGCATGACGCTCTTGCCTTCGAACCAAGGCATTTCGACGGCTCTGCCAAAGCTTCCTTCGATCCCGTGCCCTCACGACGAACCGACAGCGCTGCCTGAGAGGCGAGCGGCTGCGATGGCTCAGCAGCGATCGATCCGGCCGCGGCTTCAACTCCGATGCCGCAGCGCCTCGACGACCACCGCCATCGCCGGCGAAAGCTGCCGGCGGCTCGGATAGTAGAGGTGATAGCCCGGGAAGGGCAGGCTCCAGTCGTCGAGCACGAGCGTCAGCCGTCCCTCCGCGATGTGGTGGCTGACAAGGTTTTCCGGGACGTAGCAGATGCCGTAACCGCTCAGCGCCGCGTCGACCATGGGAAGCGTCGTGTTGAAGGTCAGCTGGCCGTCCACTCGCACCCGAAGCTCGCGGCCCTTTTTCTCGAACTCCCAGGCATAGAGCCCGCCGAACGTCGCCTGCCGCAGGCAGATGCAGTCATGCGTGACCAGATCCTGAGGTATCCTCGGGGCGGGGCGGCGCGAGAAATAATCGGGCGAGGCGACGGCCACCAGCCGCCAGTCCGGGCCGATCCGCACCGCGATCATGTCGCGATCGACGCTCTCGCCGAGCCGCACGCCAGCGTCAAAACGCTCCTCCACGATGTTGCGCATGCCGTTATCACTGTAGAGCTCGACGCGGAGATCCGCATAGTCGCGCAGCGCCGGCTCAAGCTTCGGCCAGACGACCGTCTGCAGCGCGTGGTCAGACAGCGTGAGGCGGACCGTGCCCGAGGGCTTGTCGCGAAAGGCGACCAGGCCGGCGAGGTCCGCCTCGATCTCCTCGAAGCGCGGCGCAAGCGACTGGAACAGCCGCTCGCCGGCCTCGGTGGGCGCCACGCTGCGCGTCGTGCGCGTGAGCAGGCGAACGCCGAGCCGCGCCTCCAGCTCCTTTATGGTGTGGCTGAGCGTCGACTGTGACGTGCCGAGCTCCGCCGCCGCCTTGGTGAAGCTGCGCTCGCGGGCGACCGCAAGGAACCACAGCAGATCCTTCATGTCGTCGCGCTGCATCGGAAACCTTCTTCGGTTTCAGATTTATATCACAGGCCGATAAGTCCATGCGGATTATCTCATCTAATCCCACGAGCTTCGCTGCAATATCTTCCCTGGCAAGTCGGTGCGGGCCAGCCCGCGCCCCCCGTGAGGCTCGGCCGCCTCAATGAGGATCAAGACGCCCTCGGCAGAGCGGCGAGTTTCCGCTTCGCATCGAACGCATCTGACAGGAGATCACCATGGACATTCTTCGCGCAGGCACGCGGCCGTCCGGCAAGGGTCCGGCTGACTGGTGCACCGGCACCGTCCGCATCGATCCGCTCTTCAACCCCTTCGACGCCGCCCGCACGCAGGGCGCGCAGGTCACCTTCGAGCCCGGCGCCCGCACCGCGTGGCACACACACCCGCTCGGGCAGACACTGATCGTCGTCTCCGGCCGCGGCCGCGTCCAGCGCGAGGGCGGCCCGGTCGAGGAGATCAGGCCCGGCGACGTCGTCTGGTTCGCGCCCGGCGAGAAGCACTGGCACGGCGCATCGCCCGAGACCGCCATGACCCACATTGCCGTCCAGGAGGTCAAGGACGGCAGGGTCGTCGACTGGCTGGAACATGTCAGCGACGCCGACTACGGCGCCTGATCCTCCGAACGAAAGGAAAGCAAAATGCTCGCAACCGTTCTTCACAAGCCCGGCGACATAAGCTGCGAGGAAGTCGAGGACCCGAAAATCCTTCGCCCGACGGACGCCATCATCAAGCTCTCGGCAAGCTGCATCTGCGGCTCGGACCTGTGGCCCTATCGCGGGCTGCAGCCGGTCGACGGCCCGATGCATATGGGCCACGAATATTGCGGCATCGTCGTCGAGGTGGGCGCAGAGGTGCGCAACGTGCGCCCCGGCCAGTTCGTCGTCGGCTCCTTCTGCCTTTCCGACAACACCTGCCCGCACTGCCGCTTCGGCTTCCAGTCCTCCTGCGAGCAGCGCGAGTTCATGTCGGGTGCGCAGGCGCCCTATGCCCGCGTGCCGCTGGCCGACGGCACGCTGGTCGCCACCGCCGAGGTTCCGCCCGCCGAGCTGGTGGCTGACCTGTTGGCCGTTTCGGACGTGCTCGGCACCGGCTGGTATGCGGCCGACGCGGCCGAGGTTCGCGAGGGGTCGACGGTGGTCGTTGTCGGCGACGGCGCGGTCGGCCTGATGGGCGTGCTCGCTGCCAGGGAGATGGGTGCGGAGCGCATCATCGCCATGAGCCGGCACGAGAGCCGTCAGAAACTCGCCCGCGAATTCGGCGCGACCGACATCGTAGCCGAACGCGGCGAGGAAGGCATTGCCCGCATCAAGGAACTCACCAAGGGCGTCGGCGCGGATTCGGTGCTGGAATGCGTCGGCACGGCCGAATCCTTCGACCAGGCGCTGGCCTGCTCGCGGCCCGGCGGCACCATCGGCTATGTCGGCGTGCCGCATGGCGTGAGCTTCGATGGCCAGCGCCTGTTCTTCGGCCAAAAGCGCATGCTGGGCGGCCCGGCGCCGGTGCGCCGCTTCCTGCCCGATCTGATGGACCGCGTGCTCAAGGGCAGGATCAAGCCCGGCAAGGTCTTCGACCTCAAGCTGCCGCTGGCCGAGGTGGCGGAAGGCTACCGCGCCATGGACGAGCGCCGCGCGATCAAGGTCATGCTCGAGGTGTAGGTCTCTGCAAGGGAGAGCCGGCGGCAAAACTGCCAATTTCCCCCCTTGTGGGGGAGATGTCCGGTAGGACAGAGGGGCGCTGTCCCGCCGGCCTTGCCGGTCGATCGTACCTGCATCCTTGCGAGGGGCGCACTTTGGCAAGCGCCAACGCTGCATTCCTTCGCGCCCCCCTCTGGTCTGCCGACCATCTCTCCCACAAGGGCCCACAAGGGGGAGATCGGATGTCACGTTCGCCTTCGCCAATCGCCGCAAGGGGCGGGAACAAAGCGCGCCGCCGCTGGTTGAGAACGGTCGGCAATCGAGCGGCGGAAAGGTCACGGCATGCCAGGACAAGCAAAGCTCAGGGAACTTGTCGAGCAGCGTGAACCGCTCACCTTCCGCTTCGAGGATGACGGCCTGGTGCCCAACCATCCACGCTGGCCGATGCTCGTCTACCGAGAGGCCGTGACGCTGCCGGACGATGTCAATCCGGCTTCCGTCTTCGAGGACCTGTTCAGCACGAACGGCTGGGGCGACGGCTGGCGCAACGGCATTTACGATTACGTCCACTACCATTCGCGCATCCACGAAGTGCTGGGCATCGCGCGCGGCACGGCCGAAGTGCGCTTCGGCGGCGGCGAGGGCAAGGTGCTGACGGTCAAGGCCGGCGACGTGGCGATCCTGCCGGCCGGCACCGGCCACCAGCGCCTGTCGTCGTCATCTGACCTGCTCGTCGTCGGCGCCTATCCGCCTTTCGGCACCTACGATCTGTGCACGCGCGCCGAGCAGCACGAAGAGGCGCTGCGCACCATCCCCAAGGTCGGCCGTCCTGAGAAGGACCCCGTCTATGGCAGCGAAGGCCCGCTGCTTGCCGCATGGCAGGAAGGCTGATGGCACGGATCGTCGCCATCGAGCATCTGACGCTGGACGGTGTTTACCAGGCGCCGGCGCGCGCCGATGAGGATACGCGCAATGGTTTTGCCCATGGCGGCTGGGGCAATCCGGGCAGCGACCGCAAGATGCAGGAGGTCATTGGCCACGCCATGGCCGGCGGATGGTCGCTGCTCGCCGGCCGGACTACCTATGAGGACCTCTACGAAGGTTGGGCCGTCCGCCAGCCTGCCAGTCCGATGACCAAGGCGCTGACCGACGTGCGGAAATTCGTAGCTTCCCACGACCCAGGCTACGAACCGCGTTGGGAAAATTCGACGCTGCTTGCCGGCGAGGCAGCCATGCGCCAGCTCAAGCAAGCTCATGACAAGCCGCTGGTCATGTTCGGCAGCGGCAAGCTGCTCCGCGCGCTGATGCGGCATGGGCTGGTCGATGAACTGGTGCTGATGGTCCACCCGCTGGTGCTGGGCGAAGGTTTTCGCCTTTTCGAGCCGGGGCAGGCGCCCTCGACGCTGAAACTGTTGAGCCAGGTCGCGACCGAAACGGGCGTGGCAATCCTCACCTACGCCTTCGACAAGAAGGCTGCACGGCCGGAGTAGGGATCGGAACGCGGCCACCGCTTATGGATACTTCGCCTTCTTTGGCGCGTAGATCGCAGGATCGAAATCCAGTTCCTTCGGCAGTGGCTGGCTGGAGCACTTAAGATGCATCTGCCGGGCGAGAAGCCGTCGCTGCTGCTGCTCATGCTCCTTGACCGCCGCCACCATTCCCATGCTGTAGGGGCCGAGCAAGACGCCGAAACCCCAGCCGGGGTGCTCTTTTTCACGGGTGGCGTAGTCCGCGGCCGCCAAGCGGGCTTGCTGGCATTCCGGCGATGCCCATTTCGGGTCCTGCTGCGAGAGCGACGATCCATAGTCGACCGGAGAGCTGACGCATCCAGCCACCACCGCGCTCAAAGCGACGGCCATTGCATATCTCATCCTTAAGCCTCTCCTAAAGCAGGGTGGGAGTACACAGGAACCCTTCTTCCCACAAGGAGATATCCGAGGCTAACAGCTGCCGCCCTTGTCCGCCCGGCCGTGCCGGATCCGGGACCGGGCGAACGCGAAGGGCGGCGCGCCCAACAAAGGCCCG
This sequence comes from Mesorhizobium sp. M1D.F.Ca.ET.231.01.1.1, assembly GCF_003999155.2. Lineage (NCBI taxonomy): Bacteria > Pseudomonadati > Pseudomonadota > Alphaproteobacteria > Hyphomicrobiales > Phyllobacteriaceae > Mesorhizobium > Mesorhizobium sp. M1D.F.Ca.ET.231.01.1.1. The sequence continues at coordinate 154,858 of NZ_RZOZ02000012.1, read as the reverse complement.
CCATGCGAGCCGTCCACGCCGAGCGCTTGGCAGGGTCTGCGGGAGCTGTCCTTGCAGACGGCGCTTTTCGGGCCGCCTGTGGTTTGCCCACCCACCTCGTGGTATCGTTGCTGCGGGAGACGGCGGACGCGCCGTGAGCGCCCGCCCGCTCCCCATTGTGGGAGGAACAAATGGCTTATTACGTATTCCTGTCGAATTTCACAGACCAGGGTATCAAGACCATAAAGGATACTCAGAAGCGTGCCGAGGCCTTCAAGGCGGCGGCCAGCAAAAGCGGCGTCAAGGTTCACACGCTGTTGTGGACGCTGGGTCAATATGATGTCGTGGGGATCACTGAAGCCGAAGACGACATTGCCGCTACCGCACTCTCCTTATCGATCGCATCTTTAGGCAATATCAGAACTCAGACATTGAGGGCGTTTGATACGGCCGATATGACCAAGATATTGGCAAAGGTGGCTTGATCGCCACCGCGCTGCAGCGCGCAGATCGTCCAAATCAAGTCGGGCGACGGCCTCCTGATCCATGACCACAGCCCGCGGCATAAGAAAGAGGTTCGCGGCTCGACGAGGGCCGCGATCTTTACACCGCTTGGCCGCTCAGAACTTCCGGCTGAGATAGGACGATCCGCCAAGGCCGAACCTCCACTCGGCTTCCATGCCCCTGGAAATCCCGATCCTGCGTCCGCTGACGATCGCGGCGGCGTCGGTCTCGGAGCGGGCGAACTCGAAGGGCGGCGCGCTCAACGACAGCCCGTTGTGCGAGCCGTCGATGCCAAGCGCCTGGCAGAGCTTGCCCGGACCGGAGCACAGCAGCCTGTCGTCGTCGGTTCCCCGCCTGCCGCGCATGGCGGCGATGCCGGATTGCGGCTGGATCGCCCGGATCAGCACCGCGCTGCCCGGCAGGCACACCGCATTCAGGCACCAGTGCAGGCCGTAGGAGCGATAGACATAGGCAGTGCCCGGAGCACCGTACATCGGCGCGTTGCGCGGCGTGCGGCCGCGATAGCTGTGCGAGGCCGGGTCGTCGGGGCTATAGGCCTCGCTCTCGACGATGATGCCGCCGACGCCGGCGAGACCAAGCCGCGCGCCGATGAGCTCGTGCGCGACCACAAGCGCGTCACGGGCAAAGAAATCACGCAACAGAACGGTCAGCGGCCTTTCCCCGCAAAGCCGGGATCCGGGGCGGCAACCGTCCCCGCGGCTATCAGCGCCCGGACGGACTCCTGGATTGCCTCGAAGCTCGTATAGCGAGGCTTGTAGCCGAGGCGCTGACGGCTTTTCTCGATCGAGTGGGATGAGCTGCGCATGACATGTCCTCGCGAGCCCACGGCATCATCGCCTTCCAGATCGAGGATCCATTCGTCGAAGGGTTTGAACGCGATCCGCGGCTCCTTGCCGAACCAGCGATAGACCGTTTCGGCATAGCCCCGCAGCGTGACCGCCTGCTCGGAAACCGTGTTGAATGCCTCGCCGATCGAGGCCGTCCGGTTTTCGATCGCGCGGATGATCCACTGGGCGACGTCATCGGCATGAACGTGATGCACCGTCTCGAGCCCGAGATTCGGCAGAACCAGCTCGTCGCCGCGGGCGATCAAGGAAAAGACGGCGGGATTGGCATTGCCGAGCGGGTTGATCGGGATCCATCCCTCTCCCACGATATGGCCGGGCCGAAAGCAGGTCGCCGGAAAACCGGTCAGCCGTGCCTGCCGCAACAGCCAGGCCTCGATCGCGGCCTTGTTCGCCCCGTATGTGTCGATGGGGTTTGGCGGGTCCGCCTCGGTCGACGGGATGGTGAAGAAACGACCGTACACCCAGATCGAGCTGCAGAACAGATAGTGCTCGATCCTGCCGCGCAGCGCCTCGACCAGTTGCCGGGCGCTTGGCAGATCGAACGATATCATGTCGACGACGATCTCCGGACGCAGCTCCGCGATCATCGTGCCGAACCGTCCCGCCTTCTCTTCGGCGGCGCGATCGATGGCGATGTTCTCGATCGAATTTCAGGCGAAATGGGGACGATAGGGCACCGCCATGCCGCGGCTTACATTCACGACATCATGTCCGAGCTCGACGAGCCGAGGCACCAGATAGCTTCCGACGTGACCGCTGCCTCCGATGACGACGATGCGCGACATGGCCTGCTCCCTGCTGCCCACACGATTTCCGAGATTTGGTTCCTGCCGCGATATACCTAAGGCTTGTCGAAGGAGAAGCCAGCCGCTCACCCCAAAAGATTGCGCACCGTGCGCATGAAGATTTTCGAGCCGATCGGGATCAGGTCGTCGGGAAAGTCGTAGTCGGGATTGTGAAGGGCAGGGTAGCGCTCGCCGGCGCCGAGGAAGAACATCGCGGATTTGGCATTGTGGCCGAAGATGCCGAAATCCTCCGAGGCGCGCATCGGCAGGGCTTCCTCGCCGCGCGAAACACCTTCCTCGTCGAGCGCCCGCGCGAGATGCTCCACCGCATCCGGCGCGTTGACGCTGGCGACGAAAATCTCATGATAGTCGAAGCGCACGGCGAGGCGATGCTCGGCCGCGATCTTCGCCGCCAGCGCTTCCGCGGCGGCGACCAGCTCAGCCATGCGCTCGTCGCGCCTTGTGCGTAGCGTCGCCCACACCTCAGCGTAACCGGGCGCGATGCCGAACACGGCCTCGCCCATCGCGACATGGGTAACGGTGACCATGCTGAAATCGTCGTCGGCGAAGGAGCCGTGCCCAAGCGCGGGCAACCGCGGCATCAGCTCGCTCACCGCCAGCATCGGCGACACGCCGGTTTCGGGCATGGAGGAATGCGCGGTCTTGCCCTCCAAGATGATCCGCATGCCGCGCGAGGCGCAGTTCACCACGCCCGCCTTGAGCCGCACCTCGCCGAACGGCACGCCCGGCAGGTTGTGCAGCGAGAAGGCGAAATCCGGCGCGATCTCTGAAAAGCGCGGATCGGCGACGACGCCGGCCGCGCCATTGCCGGTCTCCTCCGCTGGCTGGAACATCAAAACCACGCGGCCGCGCGCCGGCCTCTGGCGCCCGAGCTGGCGGCCGAGCGCGGCGAGGATCGCGGTGTGCCCGTCATGGCCGCACATATGCGACTTGCCGGGCACCTGCGAGGAATGCTCGACCCCCGAAAGCTCCTCGATCGGCAGCGCGTCGAGCTCCGAGCGGAACAGCACAGTCGGCCCGGCTTGGCCGCTGTCATAGACCGCCGCCACGCCGTGCCCGCCCAATCCGGTCAGCACCTTGTCCGCTCCGGTATCGGCGAGGAAGGCAACGACCTCTTTCGCGGTCTTCTCTTCCTCGTTGGAGATCTCCGGCTGCCGATGCAGCTTGCGGCGCCACGCGGTGAGCTCGATGAGATCTCGATTGGTGAGGGTCATGGCGGGGCTCCGCTTGTGCTTGCAGGTCACACAAACACAATAGGGTTTTGCTCGCGCCGTAGCATGCCAATCAATTCCGCTAGTCCATCGGCGATTCTCGACCCCATGCGTCGTGGCTCGATTCGAAGAGCTTTAATTCGCGCGAGAGTTCGCCGAAGCTCGCTCCTCGATCACGTCCCCGACACGGCTGCGCCGACGCTTAAGATGCGAACCTTCGTGTTAACCATCAGTTAACTATCCTGTGGCGTTCAATACGATCCTGGAGGATATTGATTTGGCCGCGAGAGTCAGCGCGGCTGAGTTGAAAAGAAGCGACGGAACACCGTCGTCTCCCGGGGAGGCGCCTGCATCGGCTTTGATGAGGAGCGCCAAATGCAGATCGAAGACGCAGTTGCTGCAGCGACGGCCGAAGACGGCGCGCTTGTATCTTGCCTAGGCCAGCCTGTTGTTGCCTATCACGTCACGGCAATCATGAGAGAGACGAACGCGGCGCACGCCAGGGCGATGCAGCTCGCCTTGATGCGGCGCAGCATCGAGGCTCTCGTCGACGATGGCCTGGAAGATGCCGCCGCCGAAGATTTTGCCTCACAGTTTCACGGTCGCATCGGCTCGACCTGGAGGCTTCTGCATTCGTCCGACGGTTCGCCGAACTGACGCCGATCATCTTCCCGTGCGACGCAAGCATCCCCGCCATCACCGTCATCCGCACAGATAGGTAACATTCGAGGACGGTGATATATTGCAGCTGCGTCTGACGTGCATCGAAGGGGGATGACATGCAGGCAGTGCCGATAGCGCATCAAGCAGACCAGCCTGCGGTCGCCTCGATACCCTCGCTCTCCGGCTATCCGGCCGCCGTGCTGTGCTGGCTTCTGTCGGCCGGCGTCTATATCGCGGCCAAATGGGTGGCGCCGGAAATGCCGCCCTGGGGGCTTTGCTTCTGGCGGCTTGCGTTGGCCTGCGCCATCCTGCTGCCGATCGTGCATCGTCATCACGGCGCGATGGTAGCGCTTCTCAAATCCCGGCCCCTGGAGATCGTCGCCGTGGGGGCGATCGGCCTGACGCTGTGCCAAGGCATGATCTACCATGGCCTCGCTGCCACCGACGCGACCACGGCCGGCATCATCATGGCGCTGTCGCCGGTCATGACCATGGTGCTCGCGCGTTTCGTGCTCGGCGAGCCGCTCGGGCTCTGGAAATCGCTTGGCGCGGCGGTTGCTCTCGCGGGCATGCTGGTCATCGTCGCGCATGGGGATCTCACGGCGCTGCTGCAGCTGCGCTTCAACCTCGGCGAATTGTGGATCGTCGGCAGTGCCTTCTGCTGGGCGCTCTACACCGTGCTTGTGCGCCGTTCCAAATTCGGCATCGAGCTCCTGCCGCTGGTTGTGCTGTTGCTCGGCGCCGGCGCGCTCGTCGCTCTGCCGTTTCACGTCTGGGAATGGTTCAACGACGAACGCTCCGCCTTGAACGTTCATGGCTGGCTCGCGCTCGCCTATCTGGCCGGCCCCGGCGGGGCGCTGATGTACTATCTCTACAACCGCAGCGTGGACACGCTGGGCGCCAGCCGCGCGAGCATGCTGCTCTATCTGCAGACGCTGTTCGTCGCCATCCTTGCCTACCTGCTGCTTGGCGAGAGCCTGCACGACTACGACCTGCTCGGCGCGGCCTTCATCGTCGCCGGCATCGTGCTTGCGACGCTAATCAAGCCCAGGCCGAGCCCCGCTCGCGCCGCATAGGCTGCGGTTCTCCGACAGCATGCCGAAATCGTTCAATCCCCGATGCTCCAAGCGATGGCAAACGGAGCGGCGGCCCTTACCTCAACCCGATGCTCATGCCGCTGAGATCGGCGTTGACTTGCAGGCCTACCTGCCGGCCCGTGAGTTCGAGTTCAGCGCCCTTGTCGTTGGTCATGACGATCACCTGGGCCCCTTTGCCGAGCGCGCCGCCGCCGCCGGCTGCGCCATACACTCCCGTCACATCCCGGGCGCGGCGTATGTGTCGCACGGTGCCCTGGAAATAGGTTTTGGAGGCTCCGAAGGCGAGACCGCCCGAGATGCCGCCGATGGAGATCGGATAGCGGCGGCCGTGGAAGGTCAGCGTGCCCTCGCCACCGGATCCACCGATGAAGAAGGCCGCCTTGTAGACGGAAAAGCGGATCGTGCCGCTGTCGGCGTGTGCTGCGCTGGCAAGGCTGACGCCCGCGGCTGCGAAAACGGCAATCGCGACAGAACGAAATATGGACATGATAAGACTCCTCAAGAGCGCCGCTTGCCCAACCGGCCGGGCACGTCAGCGTCGTATCAAAGTATAGCTGAACAGTCTCGCACGTCTTTGGTTCCAGCGCTCGCGGACTGAATTCCGCTGCGGGAGACCGCCACGAAACGAGGCGGTGGCGAACATGGTCTTGAGATCCCGGTAGCCTGCCGCCCTACCGCTCCGCAAACGCCCTTGCAAACGAGTCCATCATCGGCCGCGCCAGATATTCGAAGAAGGTCCTATTCCCCGTGCTGATGAAGACCTCCACCGGCGTTCCCGGATAAAGCTGTTCGGCTTTCACGCCGGGGGGCAGGGCATCGGCGATCTTCAGCTTGGCGCGGAAATAGGGTTCGCGCGTCGCCTGGTCGATCAGCCGGTCGGCGGAGATCTCGCTCACGGTCGCCGACACTTCGGGCGTCAGGCGCATGTTGAGCGCCGACAGCCTTAGTTTCGCCTGCTGGCCGACGCGCACCTGGTCGACGTCCTTCGGCCTGAGCTTGGCGTCGACGTTGAGGCCTGAAGCCGTGGGCAGGATCTCCATGATCTTCTCGCCGGGCGCGATCACGCTGCCCTTCGAATTATAGGTCGACGACACCACGATGCCCGCTGCCGGCGCCTTGATCGTCGTGCGCTGAAGCACCGCCTCGGCCGCGCGCATCCGCTCCTCGATGTCGGCGAGGTTGGTGCGGACGTCGTCGAGCTTGGTCAACGCTTCCTCCACGCGCTGCGTGGTCAGGCGCTCGACCTGCACCTGCGCTTCGACGATCTGGCTGTTGGCCGCGGCGAGGTTTGCCTCCAGCGCGCCGGCCTGGCCGACGAGATCGGCCTCCGAGCGCAAAAGCTGCGAATATTCGGTGCGGTTGGTGAGGCCCTTGTCCAAAAGCCCGGTCTTGATGCCGAGCTCCTTCTTCACCACGTCGGACTGCTGCTCGATGGCAAGCTTCTGCGCGTTCAGGCCGACCACCGACTCGCGGTGCATGGCGACGCGCTGCGCCATGATCGACTGTTCGGAGCGGAAGCGGGCAAGTCTGGCGTCGAATTCCTTCTGCTGTTCGCGGATGAGGTTCTGGAAATCCTGCTGGAACGGCGCCGCTGCCGCCTCGGTGATCGGCGCCAGCCTGTCCAGTCCGTCGCGCTCCGCCTCCAGCCGTGCCGCGGTCGCCTTGAGCGCGATCGACTGCCTGGTCAGCCGGTTGAGATCTGCCTGCGCCGCCGTCCGGTCGAGGAGGATGAGGTCCTGGCCCTGCTGCACGCGATCGCCTTCATGGACCAGCAGTTGCTGGACGATCCCACCCTCGGGCTGCTGGATAAGAATGTTGCCGCCGGTCGCCGAAATCGTGCCTTGCGTGATCACCGCGCCGGAGAGCGGCGCGCTCACCGCCCAATAGCCAAAGCAACCGACGAAGAGCGCTATTGCCGCATATCCGGCCAGCGCAATGCGCCGGAAATCGGTGCGTGGCTGGCCGTTCCAGGCGAGGCTCTCGACGGTCATCGTCTACGATCCCAGGCGCACGCCGTGCGTGCGGATCGTCGGGATGAACGAGCCCGTCACCACCGTGCCCGGCTGCGCGACAGGGCTCTTTGCGGCGCCCTTTTCGACAGTCGGCCGCCGTAGCACCTCGCCGCTCGGTCCGAAGGCTTCGACCACGCCGCCGCGCAAGAGCATCACGCGGTCGCAGGCGGCGGCGATCGAAGGGCGATGCGTGATCACGATCACCGTGACGCCCGCCGCTTTCGCGGCGGCAAGCACCGCTTCGAGCGCCACTTCGCCGCTGCCGTCGAGATGGGAGCTGGGCTCGTCGAGGACCATCATGCGCGGATTGCCGTACAAGGCGCGCGCCAGCCCTATCCGCTGCCGCTCGCCGCCCGACAGCGTCCTGTTCGAGGGGCCGATCATGGTCTGGTAGCCGTCGCGCTGCGCCAGGATCAGCTCATGCGCCTCGGCGCGCCTGGCCGCCTCGACGATCGCGGTGTCGTCCGCCTGCTGGTCGAAGCGGGCGACATTTTCCGCGATCGATCCGGGAAAGAGCTCCACCTCCTGCGCCAGGTAGCCGATGTGTTTTCCGAGCTGGTTTTCGTCCCAGCTCCTGAGGTCGGCGCCGTCGATCCTGACGGAGCCGCCGGTCGGCTGGGCGGCACCCACAAGCAGCCGCGCGAGCGTGGATTTGCCGGCGCCGCTCGGGCCGACGATCGCCACCGCCTCGCCGGCGCCGATTTGGAAATTCAGCCGCTTGAGGATGGGTTCGGTGCCTGGCTGGGCATTCGGCGCCATGAAGAAAAGGTCCTGCACGGCAATCGCGCCTAACGGATCGGGCAGGGCGAGTCTGCGCGATTGCGCCGGCTGCGCCGCGAGCGCCCTTTCCAGCCGTGTCCACGCTCGACGGGCATCGGCGATCTGGCGCCAGGCGCCGATGAGCTGGTCGAGCGGCTGCAGCGCACGCGACGATACCAGCGAGGAGGCGAAGATCATGCCGGCCGTCATCTGCCCCTCGACCACCAGCCACGCACCGGCGCCGAGGATCGCGAGCTGCAGCATCATGCGCAGCGCCCGCGAGGCGCCGCTGAAGATCGCGTTGGCGCTCGCGGAGCGGTCGTGCAGGATGAGCGCTTCGCCCACGTACCGCCCCCAGACCCGCGCCGCGTTGTCGACCATGCCCATGGCGCGCAGCGTTTCGGCATTGCGGGCAAAGACCTGTTCCGCCTGGGCAGCCAAAGCAGAACGTTCCACCGACAAGGCATCGTTCCGGCCAATGGCAAGCTGGTTCGCCACGACCAGGAGAACCAGCAGCACCGTACCGGCGAGCGTCACCCAGAACAGGACGGGATGGATGAGATAGAGCAGGGCGAGGAAGACCGGAGCGAAGGGCAGGTCGAACAGCACCGCCACGCCGCGCGACCGGATGAAGGCACAGACCGAAGCGAGGTCGCGCAGCGGCGACAGGCCGCCCGCATGTTTGGCGGCAAGCGAAAGGGCGAATGTTCCGGCACCCAGCTTCCGGTCGACGGTCGCAGCGACGCGCTGCGTATAGATGGCGCGCACCGCGTCGAGGAAGCCGAGGAAGGCGAGAGCCAACACCGCGATGAGCGAGAGGTAAAACAGCGTCTCGATACTGGAGGACGGCAGCACGCGATCATAGACCTGGAGCAGGTAGAGCGGGATCACCAGCAATAGGATGTTGATCAGCACAGAGAAGGCGCCGACATCGGCGATGGCGCGCAGAAAGACCGGCCGCAGGCCCGACGGTCGAGTCATTTGCCCATTCCCGGCCGCTGCATGATCGCGCCTTAGGCGTGGCCCCCGAACTCGGAACCGCCGTGCAGCATGCTGCTGGCGATACTGTGCGTGGTGGCTATGCTCTGGGTGGTCTGGGTGGTGCTGCTGCTGCTGGTGACGTTCAGCGCGGTCGCCGGCGCGCTGTCCAGCGTGTAGGCATGGATATAGTCGATCTTCATCTGAGCCGGCGTGGCGAGATGATCCGGCGGCGCGCCGGCTTGACCGCCGACCGCGAGATCGACCAGCATATACATGGGCTTGTTCATGTCGGACGGCGTCGCAACTTCCGCCACCTGCACGCCATCATAGGTCCAGACAAGCTTGTCCGGCGTCCACAAGAGGCCATAGGTGTGGAAGCCTTGGGTATCCATGACGTTCACCGTCGACCCGACTTTGGTGTGCGTGCCCGTCTCATTGGTGTGCGCGGTCATCAGAAGCGAGTTCGGGCTTTGGCCGTACATCTCCACGACGTCCAGCTCCGGCGGCCACGAGCCGTCCTCGGGCAGCAGCCAGAAGGCCGGCCAGGCGCCGGCGTTCTCCGGCAGGTCAGCCCGCATTTCGAAATAGCCATAGGTCTGCGAGAAGGTGTCGTGCGTGGTCAGGATGCCGGAGGTGTATTCGTAGTTGTTGATCAGCGGCTTGATGTCCGCCGGCGCCTGCGCCGCGGTGATGGTGAGAACGCCGTTGTTGACGCTGAACGGGTGGACGGAGCTCGTCGGGGCGTAATTGGCATCGATATACCACTGCAGCTCGTTGTTCTGGGTGAGCGTGCTGCCATTCGGCGCGCCCCACCAGAAGTTGGTGTCCCAGGTGCCGCCTTGGCTGTTGTGAAGGTTCAGCGTGTTGAACTCGTCGCCGAAGGACAGCGTCATGTGCGATTTGTCGATCGGCAGCTCGAACTGGCTGGGCTGCAGCTTGTCGATGGTCGTGTCCTTGAACTCGAGGATCTCACCGGATCCGAGGTTCAGGATCACGTTCGATCCCGCCTGAACCATGTTAGAGTGAATTGCGTCGAAGGAAGTGAACCCATAGCCATCGAGGCGGACAGTGTCGGTCGCTGCAAAATTCGCGATCAGGTCGCTTCCGTTGCCGTTCTTTATGATGAACGTGTCGTAGCCGCCGCCGCCGTCGATCAGAACATCGTTTCCCACGCCGCCGTCCAGCGTCTGGTGGTCGGCCTTGGCGGTGATGATGTTGTCCAGCGCATTTCCGAACGCATAGCGACCGGCGGTGGTGACGATGAGGTTCTCGACGTTGTTCGGGAGCGTATAGCTCATCCATGTGCTGATCGTGTCGATGCCTGCCCCATAGCCCTCGGCCACCTTGTTGCCCGCGGCATAGAGGTAATAGATGTCATCGCCGTAGCTGCCGTGCATGGTGACGTTGACACCGGAGGCTCCATAGAAGGTGTCATTGCCGGAGGTGCCCCACAAGTCCGGCCCGGACCCGGATGCCGAGAACCAATGGGTGGACGAGCCGCTATAGGGAAGAGGAACGCCTACCGCGTTGACGAAGCTGGCCATCGGACAATCCTTCCTCGTGGTGCACGTCTTGCTTGAGTCGGGCGATACGAGTTCAACCGATCGATGCCGGATCAACTTGTAATTCAGGTTATCGTTCCAAGGAATCGCCATATAGTACAGAGAAAAGTTATATTTCAGTGATCAATTCTTTAAGCCAGAGAGAATAAGGGGACTCTAATGCAATTTAAGCGCGAAGATCGACAAATTTTACTTAATATTGCAGGAATTTCTGCCGAAAGATTAGGCATATCGAAGCGAATGGATGAATTTTGCTTCTGCTGTCAGAGCGACGGTTCGAATCGGCCAAGCCATCGAAGTTGTCGCTGAGGTCCGCTTCAGCCGACCGTGGTGGACATTTGAGATTGGCGGTTGCGTGCGCGCCCGCTCACTTCTTCCCCATCGCGATCGACTTCCGGAATGCCGCCGCCAGTCCTTTAGCCACCGCCTCCTCGAAGCCGGCTTCGCGCATCGTCTCGATCGCCGCGGCGGTCGTGCCGCGATAGTCGAGGAAGGCTTCCACCGTGTCGGCGGGTGATGCGTCGCTGAGTTCCAGCAGCCGGCCGGTACCGGTGAGCACCGTGTTGACGGCGCGCCGCGCGACGTGGGTCGAGAGGCCGAAGGCGATCGCATCCCGCATCATCGCGTTCGCCAGCAGGGCAGGGAAGGCCGGGCCCGAACCCGTCAGACCGGTGAGGTAGTCGATGTCGCGCTCGCTGCCGACCTCGTCCTCAACGCCGCAGGCGGCGAAGATCGCGCGCACGGTTGTGCGGTCCTGCTCGGTCGCTTCGCTGCTTGCGATCCACGGCGTGTAGGATTTCACAACTTCGGCCGCCGCATTGGGCAGCGTGCGCACCACACGGCTTGTGCCGTGCTTGTCGCCGATCTCGGCAAGCCGGATGCCGGCCATCACCGAGATGACCAGCTTGCCTTTTGCATCCAGCTCGAGCGACGGCCAATCCTGCGGCCGCACCGAAAGCATGACGACGTCGGAGCGGTCGGCGAGCGCCTGGTTGTCGTCGGTCCAGAACGCGCCGGGAAAGCGGTCCGGCCTGGTACTCCGATAGGAGAGGGCGAGGTCTTCCGCGCGCAGCACGCCGGCCGCAAGCGCAGCCCCTGCGATGGCGCCGCCCAGCCAGCCCGCGCCGCCGACGATGCCGAGCTTGATCGAAGCGCTCAATCCTGCCTCCGTTGCAGGGCCGCACGGTAGCCGCCTGGCAAACAATTTGACAGCGAAAGTGCACGGCGGCCCGTGCCACGGCCGCCGCCTTACCCAAGGTAAGCAAAATTTCACCAAGCGCTGTTAGAAGCCGCTCCCATGGATCGCAACAAGAACAACGACATCTTTGTCCTGATGGCAGCGCTTGCCGCCATGGCGATCTACAACATTGCCTGCGGCATCAAGACAGGCGAAGTCCGGGGCAGCTCGCATTGGGTCGCCCTGGCAGACGATCCGACCCGATTTTGGAACATCGTGGTCGGCAATTCGATTGTCCTGGTGGCTTCGATAGCCTTTCTGTTGGTGCTCAATTCCCGCAGACCCGGATGACTTGAGGCGACGCCGGGTTCACCTCAAACCGCCCTCGTTATCCCACCATCGACGCGGATGTTCTGGCCGGTGATATAGGCCGCCCCATCCGAGGCCAGGAACGAGATCGTCGCGGCGATCTCTTCCGAGGTGCCATAGCGTTGCATGGGCACGCTGCCACGCCGCTCTTCGGTCGCCGGCAGGCTGTCGATCCAGCCTGGCAGCACGTTGTTGATGCGGATGTTGTCGGCCGCATAGGTGTCGGCGAAGATCTTGGTGAAGGCGGCGAGCCCGGCGCGCGCCACCGCCGAGGTCGGGAAGCCGACGCTCGGCTCGAACGCCCAGGCGGTCGAGATGTTGATGATGGCTCCCGACTTTTGTTTTTGCATCACCGGCGTCACCAGCCGGGTCGGGCGCACGACGTTGAGGAAATAGGTGTCGATGCCCTTGTGCCAGTCCTCGTCGCTGATCTCGATGATCTGCGCGCGCGGCCCATGGCCGGCGCTGTTGACCAGGACGTCGATGCGGCCCCAGCGCTCCAGCGCGCCGTCGGTGAGGCGCTTCAGGTCCTCGTTCGACTGGTTGGAGCCGGTGACGCCGAAACCGCCGAGTTCCTGGCCCAGCGCCTCGCCCTTGCCGGAGGAGGAGAGCACGCCGACTTTGAAACCGTCCGCCGCCAGCCGCTTCGCCGCCGCAGCGCCCATGCCGCTGCCGCCCGCCGTTACCAGAGCTACTTTGTCCACCATCTCTCAATCCATTCGTTGAGGCGGGGAGGCCGCCTGTTGATGAAGGCGCCTCTGTTAGCACGAGAGCGGGAAGGCACGAACCGGTTTGGATTGCGCCAAGACGACGGCGCCGGCGCCAGCTATTTCGCTTCGGGATTGTGAACCCACCCATGCCGCCGCTCCTCCCACCCGATGCGTGTCGGCGCTGGAAAGGCCGGGTCGGCAAAGCAGCCCATGGCAACCGCTATGACGTCCGGCTTGCGCTCCGGTTCCCAGAAGACGCTGGACCCGCAGTTCGGGCAGAAATGGAAGGTGACGGCATGGCCGCTGTGGGACGATCGCCTGAAGGTCTTGGCGTCGCCTTCGGCCTTCGCCTTCTCGCGAGCATAGAAAGCCCCGATGCCATAGCTGCTGCCGGTCCGCCGCTGGCAGTCGAGGCAATGGCAGAGCGCGACCAGTTGCGGCTCGCCGTGACAAGAGATCTTCAGTTGCCCGCAGGTACAGGATGCGCTTCGCATGGGCTGCCTCGTGGTTGGATAAAAGCGCCGCCCGTCTTTCGGCGGTCGGCATGATCAGATTTTCGGGGAGATTGGCGCGGCGTCACGCCCGCCACAGTGTTACGCGCTGCGGGCAAGGGATTCAACAACGCATGGCGATGGGCGAAAGCGGCGGAGCGCATGATCTCCCCCTCTGAGGAAGGAAACCGGCAGGTCGCGCCGTGCTCAAATCTTGAAAGCGCTCATGATTGCCTTCGACACCACCGCGCAGCGGCCGGGCTTCACCGCGCCCGCCGCCAGCGGCACGCCCTTTCCGGGCGGCACGGCCGGCTCGTACCAGCTGCGCAGCGCCTGATCGCTGGCTGAGTAGCCCCAGTTGACGAGGTCGATCGTCTCTTCGCTTCCCAGGAAATGCAGCGAGGTGCCGATGTCGGCGGGCGCGATTGCCGCGGTTTGCACGAAGGTCGGCTCTGTTGCGTCCAGCTTGCTGGCGATCGACCAGTAGACGCCGCGGGCGGCGGCATAGTCGGGGCGCATCGCGTCATTGGGCAGGCCCTGGTCGTCGGCGTCCTTGGCAGCCAGGAAACGGGCGACGAGATCGCGCCGCCTGAGCGACCGCACCTGGTTGTCGGTGGTGTCGAGCACGCGGTTCACTTGCGAGAACCAGTTCCAGTAGCCGGAGCCCGACGCTCGCCAGGGCGCGCCGGCATCGCTGACCAAAAGCCAGCGGCTGCGCTTCAGCGCCGGCTCGATGCCGTGATTGTCGTAGACGCCGCCATCGGTGAGCACGGCGCGGCCGGCCGGAACCGCGGGGCCGACGCTGGCGTCGAGCTTGTCGTTCCGCCACTCGAATTGCGTCAGGTCGAGCCTGAGCGGGGATAGGAACGGCGGGAAGGCGGACGACGCCGCGATCGCGGTCGCGACCGTCAGGTCGGCATGGTAGGCGACGCCGATGCGATAATCGGCGATATAGCGGTTGGACATGCGAAACAGCGAGCCGGTGCTGAGATTGCTGGAGCAGAACACGAACCAGGGGCGCCCGGTCAGCCCCTTCAGCATCGGCCTCGCGCCATCGAACAGATGGCGCTCGTAGCAGGCGGCGACTTCCGCCGCCGCGCTCGAAAACGGGTTGAGCAGGCCCTTGAGGATCGAGGGCGCGTCGAGGAACACCTGCGAGAAGGCGAGGATCTTTTCCAGGTAAAGCTCGCGGAAATTGCCGGCGACGCCATTGGCGAAGGTGAGGCGCGGCCAGATAACCGCCAGCAGCCCGGCGGCGATCGAGCCGCCCGAGACCGAGCTCACCATGTCGATCTCTTGGAGCAGGCCAGCCTCGTTCAGCCGGCAGAGCGCGCCGGCATGGAACAGCATGGCGCGGTAGCCGCCACCCGAAAGGCAGAGGCCGAGGCCCTGGCGCGTTGTCGTCTCGCCGTTTGCCGACAAGACCTCGACCGTATCCGGGCCCATTGTAGTCCCCCCTGCCTCCTCGCTGGCCGGCGAGCTTATGCGAACCAGTCGACGCTTACCTTGGCGCCTGAGCGACGGCGCCCGTCCGGCGTGTCGTAGGCGACGAGCATACCCGGCCGGTTGTCGAGCGCAAACGGGCAGAGCCCTTCCGGATGCTCACGACTGGACGTCCATTCGTAAAGCACGTTGGCGGTCTCGATCCGGCCGGCGCCGGAGGGCTGCCAGCGATGGATGCGAAACGGCCCGTCCGTGGCCGTCACCGGGCCTGCCAACACCAGCACGTGGTCGTCGCGTCGGGCGAGGTCGCGCACACCGAGCCCACCGAGGTCGAGCATATGCAGGTGCGGCTTGTCATCGGTAAGCGATGCGGCCTTGCGCGGCAGCGAGACGACCACTGCGTGGCTGTCGATGACCGGGCCGCGCAGGCCGAGCAGCAGTCGGTTCGGCAGCAGGGTGAGGCCTTCGATGTCGAGCCCGTTCTCCTTGCTCGGCAGGTCGAGGAAGCTGGAGAGATAGGGATCCTCGCGCAGCCGGCGCCGCAGGCTGCCGGCGCCGATGTAAGGCAGGGCCAGCCCGGTGCCCTTCTTGGGCTTGCCGGAGCCGCCGAGCGCAATCGAACCGAGGAGATGCCGGCTCGGGCGGCGCTTGAAGTTGGGGTCCAGCGTGGCGGGCTCCTCCGCCTCGCGCCGGACGCGGCAGTGCGAGCCGCAAAGCCACAGCCTGCCGTCAAAGACATCGACGGATTCGAGGTCGGCCTCATGGCCCTCGGGCAGGCCGGGGAAGAAATCGTCGAGATCGTATTGCTCGACCAGCGCGAAGCCGCCATCGGCGACCGCGAGGCGCTCGAAAGTCCGCCCTTCGTCCGAGACGGTCCAGGCGGAACCGCCCCCGATGCCGATGCCGGAGATGTTGCCGATCACATTGTCGATGTCGCGGGCGCCGGCGTAGTCGAAGGTGATTTCGCGTGTGAGCTGAAGCTGCGCGAGCGACGGTGTCAAATCAGTCGTCTCCGAATGGATTCCGCGAGCTCGCGCCGGACTCCGGCGCGGTCAAATCGTCAGGATGTCAGGCCGAAGGTGCCGAAATTTCATTAGCGAACTGTGAAATGGATCACATGTTGTTGTGATCAAAATCTGCGAGCGTAGTAAACTAAAGTATTATATATGGAAACGCGGTCGGGCAAGGCGCTGGAGCTGTTTGCCGGCGAAATAGTGGGCCGCTCGAAAGAGCTTAAAGTAAGTAGAGAAGTATCGTTTGATTGCCATCGGAGGGGTGAGGCATGGGGAAGCTGGTCAAGGCAACTGCATGGTGCAATGGCGAGGTCGCCTATCTGTCGTGGGTGGCCGATGGACCGATCGCCGATTGTGTTGGGTTCATGATCACGCGCGTGCATGAGACGGGCCCGGAGGCCGGGCAGCGCCGAATACTGCCCACCTGGATCGGCTTCACCGACCAATCGAATCCTAACTGGCTGGACCAGGACAGCTCGGTCTGGCCGATCCAGCAATATGAATGGCGCGACCTGACGCTGCGGCGTTCCCGCGACACGGCCAAGGTGCGTCCCATCGACTTCAGGGTCCATTACGAGATCACGCCCGTGGGCCTTGCGGGCCCCGGGCGCCCGGCGCTCCCGGCCTCGCCGACGGCGCCCTTTCTCGACGAGAACGGCAATCCCCGATACCAAGGACCGCAGCATCCGCTGGCCAAGATCGGCGATCCCATCGACACGCCGTCAATCGACGTTTCGCATGATTACGCCGGCGTGCGCGCCACATACACGAACGGCATCCTGTCCACGCAGAATCTTCTGCAGCAGCTTGAGGCGGTCCAGGGAACCAAGCCCGCGAACGTTGCCGCCGGGCCGACCACCAAGCTCACGCCCGGCCTGTTGAAGACACTGCTGAAGCACATCCCGGTCAAGGACGACGAGATCAGGACCTTTCTCACCGGCGATGTGCTGGGATTCCTCCTGTCGATGATCGATCGCGCCGAAAAGAAGAAGGGCGCCGAGCTCTACATGGCTCTTTACGAGCTGCATGACCCGGAACTCATCGAACGCCTGACCAAGCTGACCAAGGCGGGCAAGGCGCATGTGATCCTGTCGACTGCTGGCTCTACTGACCCGAACCGGCCGAAGACGCCGCCCGAGCAGAAGCAGCCCGTCGTCTGGGACACCGAGAACCATGCGGCGCGGGCCGGCCTGCATGCGGCCTCGGCGGCCAATATGCAGGACAGGCTCTTCAACAACACGGCGCATATCGGTCACAACAAATTCGCCGTCTATGTCGAGAACGGCGTAGCGAAGTCCGTCCTGACCGGCAGCACGAACTGGACCGACACCGGCCTGTGCACGCAGTCCAACAACGCGATCATCGTCGACGACAGGCAGGTGGCCGGACAATATCTCGCCTATTGGAAGCGCCTGTTCGATGACCCGCAGCCTGCCGGCCAGGAACTGACCGTCACCTACGAGAACAAGCCGCTAACGGGCTTCGAGAAGAACAACGGCGTGCAGGGGGCCGTGCTTCGCGCAGCGAACGCAACGCCGGCCAAACCCGATACGCTCGCCGCGGGCACCACCGTCGAGGTGCTCTTCTCGCCGAACACCAAGGCCAAGACGAAGAACGCCGATTCGCCGACACCCGTCGATCTCAGCCGGGTCTATTCGCTCATGGAGCATGCCAACAACGCGATCCTGTTCCTGGCTTTCCTGCCCGGCTACAACGGCGTCCAGAACATCATCGGCGAGGCGGCGAAGCTTGCCGCCGAGCGTCCGGAACTCCTTGTCCAGGGAGCAGTCAGCGACCCGAAGGCGCTGCCGCCGCGGGCCAAGGCCGGCGAGCCCACAACCTACACTGCGCCCGATGGAACGACGAAGAAGCTGCCGCAGCCGGCCGTCTGGTGGCCGGGAGGCGATGCCAGCCGCGTCGCGGTCATCCGCGCCGCCGCCGTCACCATGCAGACCGGGGACTTGCGGCCGGAACTCCTCTCGGCCGGCCACGCCATCATCCACGACAAGATCATCGTTATCGATCCGCTGGACGCCAAGGCCTGCACGGTGATCACCGGCAGCCACAACTTCGGCTACAAGGCTTCCTACCAGAACGACGAGAACCTGCTCATCATTCGTGGCAACCAGCCGCTAGCGATTGCCTATGCGGTCCATGTCCTGGATGTCTATGATCACTATCTGATGCGCGCAAAGCTCTCGGACCGCCTGCGCAAGTCGTTGGTCGAAACGGGAAAGCCGCCGGCTGCCAATTCGGGCGGGTTCCTGAGAACCACGGCCGACTGGCAGGCACGCTGGTTCAAGCCGAATCCGATCCCGACCAGCCGCGACTATTTCCTCTCGTAGCTCCCGACCGGCCCGTCTCTTGGCCGCGCCTTAGGCGGTCCAGTCGGGCGCATCGGGTGGCGATACAACCTGAGCCCGCTTGAACACCTCGCCGGACTGGGCGATGGTGGTCTATCAACTTAGGTGAACGATGATGCGTACGGACAAGGCACGGCCTTTTGTGCCGACCGAAATCCATGTCGGCACGGTCAGGGATGAGGAAGGCGCTATCGGCATCCTCTCGATTCGGACCACGGAGGGCCTGATGGCGGCCGCTCTCGGCACCGGGCCGGTCGTTATTGCGCTGGACCGACAAGCCGCTGAGGCCATCGTGAACGCCATCGGCGCCATCCGGTCCAAGCTGGACGCCGCTGAAGCCTAGAGCAATTCCAGGAAAAGCGTGAGCGGTTTTCCGTCCGGAATTGCGTAAAAACAAGGCGATAGGGCGTTTGGCCGTTTCCGTGCAACGGTGATACGCATTAAGCGGTTCACCGTTTCATGGAGACGCCGAGCTGCTCTGGCTATTTGTCTTTTGCGCCATTCCGGACGGAAACTCGTTACGCGTTTTTCCTGGAATCGCCCAGGAAAAAGAAAGCCCGGTCGCAAGCCGGGCGGAGGTGATGGGACGCCGAGCAAGGATCATTCGTTCGGCGGCTACCAATTTGCATCATCATTGTGACAGGGGCATGAAGCCTTACTGATTGATCTCGGGCTCGACGAGCCTTGCCAGGTTCTTCAGCGACTCCTGCCAGCCGAGATAGCAGGCCTCGGCCGGAATGGCGTCTGGAATGCCGGCCTGGGTGATCTCCATCTCGGTGCCGACCGAGACCTTCTTCAAGGTCACCGTCACCTGCATCTCGCCGGGCAGGTTGGGATCGTCGAACTTGTCAGTGTAGCGCACGAGCTCGCCCGGGACGAGCTCGACATAGTCGCCGCCGAAGGCGTGGCTGTCGCCCGTGGTGAAGTTGCGGAACGACATCTTGAAGGTGCCGCCGACCTTTGCATCGAAGTGATGGACGGTGCAGGTGAAGCCGTTCGGCGGCAGCCACTTCGCCAGCGCGTCCGCCTCGATGAAGGCGCGGTAGACTTTCTCGGGCTTGGTGGCGAGCACGCGGTGCAGGCGGACAGTGCTTGGC
This sequence comes from Mesorhizobium sp. M1D.F.Ca.ET.231.01.1.1, assembly GCF_003999155.2. Lineage (NCBI taxonomy): Bacteria > Pseudomonadati > Pseudomonadota > Alphaproteobacteria > Hyphomicrobiales > Phyllobacteriaceae > Mesorhizobium > Mesorhizobium sp. M1D.F.Ca.ET.231.01.1.1. The sequence continues at coordinate 135,752 of NZ_RZOZ02000012.1, read as the reverse complement.
ATATCGTTTCTCCTCATGATTGCCGGTCTATGCTCCTATGACGAACGACGTTTGGCCAGCCCGACATCGATGGAGAAGATTTTCCGCGACCGGCCGTTGCCGAAGCGCGTAATTTCCCCGCAAGGGGAGACTAACCGAAGCGGTTGGCCGGCATGCCGCGCACGCCCGGGCGTAGCGCGAACAGGCCGCCCTCGAAGGGGTAGGCGGCAAGATGCTCCGCACTCATCGTGAAGCGCGCGGAGGTGACGAACAGCGTGTCGAGGTCGGCGCCGCCGAAGGCGCAGCCGGAGCTGGCAGGACTGATCCTTTTGGTGCTGCTCATCATCCTGTTCCAGGTGCGCTCGCATGGCGTGTTCTTCAACGCCGACAACCTGCGCGGCATCCTCGGCATCCTGCCGGAAGCCGGCCTCGTCGCCATCGGCGTCACCATCCTGATGATCAGCGGCGAGTTCGACCTCTCGGTCGGCTCGGTCTTCGCCCTGATGCCGATAACGATGGCGGTGCTGACGGTGCATGGCGCGCCGTTCCCGCTGGCGCTGCCCGCCGGGCTGCTGGTCTCAGCGGCCATCGGCTTCATCATATGGCTACGTCACCATCCGCTTCGCGATCCCGAGCTTCATCACCACCCTCGGCATGCTGTTCATGGCGCGCTCGCTCACCGTCGTCGTCTCCGGCGGCTTTCCGCCGCTCTTGCCCGCCGACCTGCCCAACTGGCCGTTCACTTCCTTCGTCGGCCCGGGCAACATGTTCCGCATGTCGTTCCTGTGGTTCGCCGCGGTCGCTGTGCTCACCTCGCTGATGCTGTCGCGCACCAATTTCGGCAACTGGATCAAGGCCACCGGCGGCTTCCTGCCGGCCGCCGCCTCGATGGGCATCCCGACCGCCAGGGTGAAGATCGTCTGCTTCATGCTCTGCTTGGTGCTGTCCGGTTTCGCCGGCATGCTGCAGGTGCTGCGGCTGGGCTCGCCGCTGCCTTCGATCGGCGAGGGGTTGGAGCTGCAGGCGGTTGCCGCCGCCGTCATCGGCGGCGCCTCGCTCACCGGCGGCATCGGCACAGTCATGGGCGGCATCATCGGCACGACGCTCATCCGCGTCATCGACAACGGCCTGGTGCTGAGCCATGTCGACGCCAACTGGTTCAAGTTCGCCATCGGTTTCCTCACCATCTTCGCCGTCGTCGCCAATGCCTTGATGCGCAAGCGCGCCAAGGCCATCAAGATGGAGGGCTGAAACGGTGAACGACGTGATCATCTCGGTGCGCAACCTGCACAAATGGTATTCCGGCGTGCATGCGCTGAAAGGCGTCATGCTCGACTTCCGGCGGGGCGAGGCGCTTTGCCTGGTCGGCGACAACGGCGCCGGCAAGTCGACGCTCATCAACATCCTGTCCGGCGTCCACCGCCGACCAGGGCGAGATCAGGGTCGAGGGCAGGGCGGTGACCATCGCCACCCCGCGCGACGCGATGGATCTCGGCATCGAGACCATCTACCAGTGCAACTCCATGGTCCCCACCATGTCGATCGCCAGGAACCTGTTCATCGGCCGCGAGCCGACGCGCTTCTCGGTCCTCGGCGTCGGCATTCTCGATCAGAAGAAGATGGCCGAGGAGAGCATCCGCGCCATCGCCAATGTCGACCTGCATCTGCGCTCGCCCGACGCGCTTGTCGGCGAGCTGTCCGGCGGCCAGCGCCAGGGCGTCGCGATTGCGCGCGCCATGCATTTCAAGTCCAAGGTGATGATCCTCGACGAGCCGACCAACCTCTCGGTCAAGGAGACCAACAAGGGGATCGGCTTCGTGCGCGGCCTGAAGGAGCAGGGGGTGACAGGCGTCTTCATCAGCCACAACATGCACCACGTCTTCGACTGCTGCGACCGCGTCGTGGCGATGGCGCGCGGCGAGGTGGTGCTGGACAAGCGCTTCGGGGACACCTCGATCGACGAAGTCCATTCTGTCCTGTGAGGTTAGGCAATGAAGGTGCTCGCTGGTCGAAAAATTCTGCTGACGGGTGGCCTCGGCTCGCTCGGCCGGGCCCAGGCGGTGACGTTGGCGCGGGCCGGCGCGCGCGTGCTGGTGCTCGACTGGCCTGGCGTCACCGACGGGTCACAGGTCGTCCAGATGCTGGCCGGCGAAGCCGGTGGCGATATCGCCCTCGTCGGCTGCGATCTCAACCGTCTCGCCGAGGCGGAAGCCGGGGTCGCGGCGCTGGCGGCGAGCGAGGGCGGCATCGACATCGTCATCAACAACGCCGCGCTGATCATCAACCGCCCGTTTGAGGAATTCTCGCTCGCCGAGTACGAGGATCAGATCCGCGTCAATTCCTCGGCGGCCTTCGCGCTGGCGCGGGCCTGCGCGCCGGGCATGAAGGCGAAGGGCTACGGCAAGATCGTCAACTTCTGCTCGATCACGCTCAACGGCCGCTGGGACGGCTATGTGCCTTACGTCGCGTCGAAGGGCGCCATGCTCGGCCTCACCAAGTCGCTGGCGCGCGAGCTCGGGGCGCATGGCATCCGCGTCAACGCCGTGTCGCGGGGCGCGGTTGTCACGGAGGCCGAGGAGCGCGTCTTCGGCGACCGGTTGAGAGAGTACAATGACTGGATCCTCGAGAACCAGAGCCTGAAGAAGCGCAGCGAGCCGGAAGACATCGCCGAGCTTGTCCTGTTCCTCGTCTCGCCGGCCTCCGACATGATCAGCGGCCAGAACATCGCCATCGACGGCGGCTGGTGAGGCGCATGCCCGGCATGGTCGAGCTGAACGACGGGCGTGCGCGGCTGGTCTTGGCGCCGGAACAGGGCGCGGCGATCGCCCGCTACGACGCGCTTGTCGCCGGCAGCGCGCCGGTCCCGCTGCTGAAGCCCGGGGACGGCACCGGCGCGTCCGGCTGCCAGCTCCTGGTGCCGTGGTCGAACCGTATCTCGGGTGGCGGCTTTACCTTCGACGGCCGGTTCCATGCCGTCGAGCCGAACGTGCCGGACGAACCCTTTCCGATCCACGGCGACGGATTCCAGAAGCCATGGCGGCTCGCCGTCCGCACCGCCACCGAGACGGAGCTGGTGCTGGAGGACGGCGCCATCGGACCCTATCGCTATGCGGCGTCGGTCACCTACGCGCTGCGCGACGGCGCGCTGGAGGCTCGGCTGACTGTGGAGAACCGCGCCGGCATGCGCCTGCCTTACGGCCTCGGGTTCCATCCCTGGTTCCCGCGCGACAAGACAACCATGCTGGAGGCGAAGGCCAGGCGCGTCTGGCTGGAGGACGAGCGCCATCTGCCCGTCGGCGTGGTGCCGGTGAGCGAGCGCCCAGGGTGGGATTTCGAGCGCCCTGTCCCGCTGCCGCCGCAATGGGTGAACAACGCCTTCGACGGCTGGGACGGCCGCGCCATGATCACGCAACCGGAAGAGGGGATCGCGGTCACGCTCGCCGCATCGCCGGAGCTCGATGTCTACATCCTCTATTCGCCGTCGCAGGACGCCGGCTTCTTCTGCTTCGAGCCGGTTTCGCACCCGGTCGACGCGCATCACGGGGAGGGGCTGACGGCGCTCGATGATCGGGAGACGATGGGTGCAACGATGCGTCTGGAGTGGGCGGTGGTGGCGACGGATTGAAGACGCGAATCCTGCAACGCTGGCGATTGGCGAAAGCCGAAGGCGACGCCCAATCTCCCCCCTTGTGGGGGAGATGTCCGGCAGGACAGAGGGGGGCGCCGTAGGGTAGAAGCGTTGCGACACGAACCTCAGCGTCCTCCGACCATGCCGCATACGCCTCTCCCGCCAAGACATCGCACCAATGCAAAATCGATGCGCACGGCCATGACCGACGCGGAATTGAAGTTGTGGAACGAACTTCGCGCGCACCGGCTGATGGGGCTGGGCTTCCGCAGGCAATTTCCGATCGCAGGCTACATTGTCGACTTCGCCTGTCCGGAGAAGAAGCTGATAGTCGAAGTCGATGGCTCACAGCATGGCGACGCGGGTCGTCCAGGTGCTGACGAGCTTAGAACCAAGCGCTTGGAACAGAACGGCTGGACCGTCTTACGCTTCTGGAACCACGACGTCATCCGCGACATTGACAATGTCTGCCAGCATATTGTTGTTGCGGCAGGATTGGCTGGACCGATCTGAGACGCTGGCGGGACAGCGCCCCCCTCTGTCCTGCCGGACATCTCCCCCACGAGGGCCCACGAGGGGGGAGATTGGCCGTCGCGCCGGCTTTCGCCAATTTCCAAAGTGGCAAGGGAGATGCCAGCGGTGTGCCCCTACAACTCCTTCTCGGCCAGCTCCCTGAATTCATCCGGCACCGAGCGCGCCGCCTCCAGCGCCACCGTGCCGTAGCCGACGGCCTCCTTGCCGAAGCGCTGGCGGATCTTGTCGATGGCGCGGTCGGCGCCGAAGCGGGCGAGTCCCTTGCGGCTGCCGGGCTTGAGCTTCTCGTCGGCGAGGCCGAGCGGCAGCTCGAGCTGCAATTCGGCATGCTCTTCGAGATGCGAGACCGAGATGGCGAGCAGCGAGATTTCCCGCTCGCCCGGGTGAGCGGCGAGCACGCCGCGCACCAGCTCCTCGGCGATCTCGGCGAGCATGGTCGTGGCCTGGATCGGCTGCTCCAGCGTCACCGCGCGGGTGACGGCGCGCATGTCGGCGAAGCGCACGCGCACAGTCACCGTGCGGCCCGGCCGGTCCTTGGCCCGCAGGCGGCTGGCGACGCGGTCGGCGAGATGCAACAGCGTCGGCACGAATATGCGTGGCAGCGCCGGCTTGCGGCCAAGCGCCGACTGCGCTCCGGCGGAATGGGCGCGGCGATGCGTCTCCAGCCGGCGCGGGTCGCGGTTCCAGGCAAGGGCAGCTAACTTCTGGCCGGCGGCGTGGCCGATAAGCCGCTCCAGCGCGCCGCTGTGCGTACGCGCCAATTGCCCGATGGTCTCGACGCCGATCTCGGCGAGCCTGGCCTTGGTCGCCGGGCCGACGCCCCACATCAGCGATACCGGCAAATCGTGCAGGAAGGCGAGTTCGGTGCCGGGCTCGACCACCACCAGGCCGTCGGGCTTGGCCACCTGCGAGGCGATCTTGGCGAGATGCTTGGTTCGCGCCACGCCGATCGAGATCGGCAGGCCGAGCTCGGCCTGCACGCGGCTGCGGATGGTCTTGGCGATTTCCTCCGGCGGCCCGAACAGATGCGTGCAGCCGGCGACGTCTGCGAAAGCCTCGTCGATCGAGATGCGCTCGACCAGCGGCGTGAAATCATCGAGCACCTTGATCGCGGCGTCGCCTAGGCGCTGATATTCGCTGAAGCGGCCGCCGACGAAGATCAGCTGCGGGCAGAGCTCGCGCGCCTTACGGCCGGGCATGCCGCCGCGCACGCCGAAGACCTTCGCCTCATAGGAGGCGGCAAGCACCACGCCGCCGCCGACCGCGATCGGCTTGCCGCGCAGCGACGGGTCGAGCAACTGCTCGACCGAGGCGTAGAAGGCGTCGAGATCGGCATGCAGGATGGTGGCGGCTGAAGCGGCGTTCGTGGCGGGCATCGCGCGCTCCCATCTTCGGCCTGATTCCGCGCCGCAGCATTAGTAAAGACTTTTGTAAGAGGTGTTCGCCGGGAACATAAAGAGAACAAAACCAGTCTCTAGTCAAGCCGTCGCGTCGGACAGGAGAACATTTACAACCTCGCGCAACCGGGGATTTTGGCGGCTGGTTGCGATGCCCGAGAGCCCTCAAAAAGGGGATATCGCCGGGGGTGGCGGGGGATCGTCTCGCATGGAGCACCAGCGCCCTGCGCGACGAAACATGGCGCCGCGATCTGCGTGAGATGATCTCCTCGGCAGCTTCGCTGCCATCTTGCCCTCGAGGGAGAGACTGGCTCGGCTATGCCGGTTTGGCGTATTGCTCGGCGCTGAGCACCTCGATGCATTGGAACGGCTGATTGCCTTCCACCCAGGCGTCATGGCCGGGCGGAATGGTGTAGGACGTTGCCGGCCTCGAAGGTCTTCTGCGTCCCGTCGTTCATGCGCACGGTGATCGTTCCGGACACGACATAGCCGACATGCGAGACTTGGCAGCTGTCGGTCTTGACCACTGGCTTCACGCATTCGGACCATCTCCAGCCCGGCTCCATGTTGAGCCGCCCGAGCGTGTAGCCGGGCAGCCGCACGACTTCGACGCGGGTCTTGGCGGGCGTGCGGACCTCGTCGGGATTGTTGTGCGACTTGGACTCGAATTTGGCGACATTCATTGGAGCTTCGGCCATGCCATCCTCCCCATATCCAAGCGGAGCGTGACGTCACGATCGTCGGCGACCGCCGCCTGTTTCATACGCCTTTTGTTGAGCGATCGCTAATTTAATTGCCGGGCGCGGCAGGAAATCGATTTTGCCACGCAACGCCTATTGCAGGCACGACATGCCGGTGATTTGCTGTTCCAAGCGTTGGCACGACGATGGTTGAGGGACCATCCGTTCTCGTCCCAAAAGGGAGAATTCGATGAATCCTCGGCAACCTTTCCGAACGATCTCGTCGCTGCCGTCGCGATCCCCAACCGGACAATCTCGAGTTCGCTCAAATGCGCGCCGCACGCTCGGCGGGCGAAGCCGTGACGGGGACAGCTATAGGCCGGAGGCAATCAACTAAAAAACAGGGAGGAAACCGATGCTTCATCAGGCTGTCAAAACGCAGACCCGTCCGCCGCTCGGGTCAGTGCGCCGCACCCAGCCGGCGCTTCGCCAGTGCTGCGACAACTATGTCTGCCCGGTCTGCGAGCAAGTCGTCGAGCTGACGGATTTCCGACAGGTCGTCTGGCATCAAAGACCCGGGCACAAGCCGATGGAGATGGATGACTGAGCGCCTTGCCGGCGTGAAAAAAGGCCCGCGTCTTTCCGGAAAAATGCGCGGGCCGAAGCTGGAGTAGCCGTTCATTCAACGCGCTTCTGGGCAACTGGTTGCAGCCTGGTCGAAACGAGCAGCCGCAGCCGGCGGGCAGGCCTGGGCATGCGGTTCGGTAGCGGGGGCTGGGGTCCAGTCGCCGATGCGACCGAAGTCTTACCTTGCAACGCAGAAGCCCGAGCGGCCGGATTTCTGGAAACAAGTGCGCCGGCAATTCATTGCTTCACAGGCCGTCGAGCAAAGTCCCTTCATCGGCGGTTGCCAACGGAGGGCCCGCCATCTCCTGCGATGTGGCGGGCACCTCTTAGCAATTTCAGGAAAAGTGCGCAGCGGTTTTCCGTCCGGAATTGCGACCAACAGAGAGAGCCATTTCAGGAAAAGTGCGCAGCGGTTTTCCGTTCGGAATTGCGACCAACAGAGAGAGCTATTCCAGGAAAAGTGCGCAATCCTGCGAAGGGTGAGCCGCTCAGGGAGACATCCATGCAGCCCGGCGAATTTATCGCGAACCTGTTCGCCATCTTCCTCATGGCAGGATTGATCGCCGGCGTCTTCCTCGTCTTCGGCGAGCCGCTCTGGCCGGAACGGCGGACGGGGATGGCGACCCCATTCCCGGTCGATGCGACCACGACCGGCTCCGTGCGCGGCGCCTGCTTCGAGCCTTGCCTGCCGCTCCGCTTCGATCTCAAGCGCGCACCGCCCAGGCCGCTGTCGAAATCGTGACCGCAACGACACCGGGTGGAACCGGCCGCGCGCCACGCCGTTGATTCCCGCGAAGGGATGCTGTGGGCGGAGGCCGCCATGGACAGCTTCGAACTCATCGATCTTCTCTGCGTCGTCGATGCCTGCGCGAGCGACCGCGCGGCCGGGCGCCTCATCTCGATGTCGAGAGCCGTCGAGGAATTGCGGGTCTTGACCGGCGACTTCGTCTCGTCGGACGAAGACGCGGCGAATGCCTTGAGCCAGGTGGCGCTGGAGCGCGGCTGCGCGGTGCTCTTCGACGAACAGCCGGGCGCCGATATCGTCGGAGAGTTGTGATCTCCTCCTCGAGGGGAGGCGCCGAAGGCGACAGAGGGGGTCGCCTCTGGTGAGACAACCCTCTCTGGCCATCTCCCCTCGACGGGAAGAGTGGCGCCCCGCCATCTCTCACTTCACCAGCGTGATCGTCCTGCCGGCATACATCTCGCGGTTGCCGAGCTCGGACGCGCAGTCCGATTTTACCGCCGAGTTCCCTGTCATTCCCACGGTTTTGCCGACCAGCCGCAGGCAACTGCCTTGTGCGTTCATGTCGGAATTGCCGGCGTAGGAGATGGGCGCGTCGGGTGCGTAGATGAAGCCGCTCACCGCCGAGCCGGATCCGCCATTGATCGTCAGCGCCTGTGTGTTGCCGTGGGCCTGGAAGATGGTGATGCCGGCATAGGGACCGCTGGTCGGCGGCGAGAGGTTCACCTGTTCGTTGGCGTTGATGTAGAGCTGCGAGCCTTCCATCAGGAAGATCGTCACACCCTGGCCGGTGAGGCTGCCGTTGCCGCCGGGCTTTATGGTGACATTGCGCAGGATGTAGGTGCCCGGATTGAGCGTGATCTTTCCCGACCAGGTCTTGTCGCAATAGGTGCCGGGCGAAAGCGTGACCGTCTTGCCGTTGGGCATCGACTGGCAGAGCCCATAGGGAGGCGGGGTGACGTTGGCCAGCGGATCGAAGGACGCATACTGGTTTTCGAGCGGCGTGCCGCATGAAAGGATAGCGCTGGGCGGTGTCACCCCCGAGGTGGCGCCGACCGTCGAGACGCATGCGGCGCTGACGATCGCCGAGCCGCCCCGGTTGACGGAGTCGGCCGCGTCCGAGTTGGAGGCGATCACGCAGCCGTCCATCGCGACATTGGTCGAGCCCTGCAGATTGACGGCGGAGCCCACATGCGGATCAAGCGCCAGCACGCACGCCTGCGCCCCGGGCTTGACCTGGACGGAGGCCGAGCGGATCGCTTGCCAGGCCGGCGTGCCGCTGACGAAAGCCGGGCGGCTGATGCTGGACGACAGCGAAATGGTGTAGGCGCTGGGATCGCCACTGGCCGTTGCCTGGAAGGCGTCGAGGCTGCCCGAATATTCCCCGGCGTCGGCGGCGCTCATATTGGCGGCGAAGAAAGTCAGGCCGAGCTGGCGCATGTCGCCGGACGACATGTTCGGCTGGTATTTCGTGCCAACCGCGAGTCCCGCCGCGTCCAGCGAGTTCTGCAGCTGCGCCGCGTCGTCGCTTGTGCCCACCACATTGACGGCGCCGGCCACGACCAGCATTAGCGGCACCATGGCGATCGCGGTCGCCAACGCGAAATTGCCGCGCGTCGAAGTCCAGAACCGTCCAATCATGGCAGCACCCTCGCCGGAAATGGCAGAGAAATACCGCAGCCGTCTCTACGACCGATTTCCGAAAAAGATAAAATGCAGAAAATGCTAAATTGGCAAACTTATCCGAAGGTTACGCCTTAAGTCCGACAGTTGTTGGGCCCTAAGTCTTAGTCGGTCCACCGCAGGACGGGCGAAAGCGGCCTCTGGGGTCTGACTGGCATAAGTCGAGTGAAAAAATTAGCCATTCGTTTATCGGCAGATGCTTGACGTAATGGTCGGGATAGCTTGGGCGAGCTCGGCCATGGCCTCATTCGGTGTGATCTTCAGGAATTTCGTCTCGCGTCGCCTGCGAAGCGGCGAGGGCGGCAATGTTGCCACCATCTTCGCGCTCACCTTGCCCATTGTCGTCGGCGGGGCGGGGCTCGGCGTCGAGACCTCCTACTGGTACTATTCGAGCCTCAAGCTGCAGGCGACGGCCGACGCCGCCGCCTATGCCGGCGCGCTGGAGAAGATCGCGGGATCCGACACCGCGGCGATCACGACGGCCGCCACCCAGTCGGCGAGCGATAACGGGCTGGGCACCGGCACCATCGCCGTCCACACGCCGCCCACCTCGGGGCCGAACACGGCCAACAAGGCGGTCGAGGTGATCCTCAACCAGAACCTGGACCGGATGTTCACCTCCATCTTCAGTCAGAGCAAAGTGCCGGAGCAGGCGAGGGCGGTGGCGCTCATCACCGATGGCGCCTATGGCTGCATGGAGGCGCTCAATCAGTCGGCCTCGCAGGCGGTACTCTTCTCCGGCAGCACCACCGTCAAGCTCAGCGGCTGCGTCATCGCGTCGAATTCTATCGCCGATGATGCCATCAAGACCCAGGGCTCGGCGTCGCTCAAAGCCGACTGCCTGGTTTCGGTCGGCGGCATGGTGCTGAACAATCCAGTCACCACAGTCTGTAAGTCTCCGATTACCAAGTCCTTGCCTGTGGCCGATCCTTACGCCAGCCTGCCGACGCCCGCGGCCTCGAGCCAGTGCTCGAAAGTCAACGGCAGCAAAACGTCGCAAACACTCCAGGCCGGCACCTACTGCAATGGCATGGACCTCAAGGGCAATGTCGCGCTTTCTTCCGGTACCTATGTCGTGCAGGGCGATTTCAAGATCAACGCCGGCGCGGTCGTCACCTGCGCCGCACCCTGCACCGGCGTGACCATCTACATGGCCGGCAGCAACAGCGTCAGTATGAACGGCAACGCCACGGTGAACCTGAGCGCGCCGACCTCGGGCACCTATTCCGGCGTGCTGTTCTACGGCGACAGAACGGGGACCACGGCGCAGAGCACCTTCAACGGCACCGCGGACTCGCTTTTGACCGGGGCCATCTACTTCCCCAGGCAGCAGGTCAACTATCTTGGCAATTTCTCCGGCGTCAACGGCTGCACGCAGGTCGTTGCCGACACGATCCAGTGGTCGGGCAATTCGACCATCAATCAGGACTGCACCAGCCTCGGGATGAAGAACCTCCCGGCGGCCCCGTCGGTTGCGATCGTCGAGTAGCGGCATGGGACCATTCGCGATCCGCTTCCGCAAGAACCGCTCCGGCGCCGCCGCGGTGGAATTCGCGCTGGTGTTGCCGGTGCTGTGCACCGCGCTCTTCGGCGTCGCCGACGGCTGGTCCTACGTCACCAACTCGCTGGCGATGCGGGCGGGCGTGAAGACGGCGGCAAATCTGCTGCTGGCCGGCGCGAGCGATGATACTGCCGTCCAGGCCGCCGCGCTCGCTAGCTGGGAGAAGAAACCCACCGATGCGGCTGTCGCGGTCACCCGCAGCTACAAGTGCGGAACGACCGTGGTCACGTCGACGACCCTCTGCGCCGGACCGAAGTTGCCTTCGGTCTTCGTCCAGATCCAGGCGTCGGGCACCTGGGTTCCGCCTTTCACCTTCGGCCCGTTCCCGAAGGACACCGCGCTCGGCCATCAGCAGGTGATCCGTGTCCGCTAAACGGAGAGCCAAGGCGTTTGCCGGCAATGCCTATGGCGGAGCCGCGATTGAATTCGCGCTGGTAGTGCCTTTCCTGATCATGCTCCTGTTCGGCATCTTCGCCTTCGGCTGGTCGATGAACAGCGAGTCCAGCGTGCGCTACGCGCTCGAGGCCTCCGCGCGCTCCCTGCAGCTCGACAACACGATGACCCAGGCCCAGATCCAGGCCATCGCCACAAAGAGGCTGCAGGCGCTCGGCCTGAAGAACGTCAACGTCACGATCACCACCGATCCGCCGAGCGGCGGCTTCAAGATGGCGCATGTCAACGCCAGCTACGCCTTTGTCATCCAGTTCCCCTATTTCAGCGATTACCCGATCAGCTACTCCACCACCGTCAACGTGCCGCTGATCAGCCCCTAGCGCGTTTCACCGTTTCACGGAAACGGCGAAACGTCCTATCTCCTTGTTTTTACGCAATTCCGGACGGAAAACCGCTCACACTTTTCCTGGAATTGCTCTTAGAGCCGAGAGAAAAGCGCGCACCGGGTTTCCGTCCGGATTGCGTGGAAACAAAGAGCCGTTCCAGGAAGATATATAAAAGTATATAACGGCGTCGGTCCGCGACTGCTCAAAAACAAACCGTTTGCGCGCTCGCGCGTCCCGATGCCGGCGGCTCTCATCCCCGGCGCCCAAAACCGGCACGGCTTTTTTGCGAAAACCGCTGCATAAACAAGGGTCTGGCCTCCTTTTGCCGACGCAGGTTGCATGGCGCTGGGCCCTTGGTCCGATGGGGCATGGGCCTTCATTGTTCCGGAGGGTGTACCTGTGCCTAGCCATTTTATTTGCCAAATGATTTCAATGAGTTAATATCAGATCTCGGCCGGCGCGGGGCCTGTTTCCCCGGTTTGCTCGCATGTCGCGACGGTATTTGTCTAAAAGTTACTCCAAGCCATTAGGGAATTCTCATAAGACGCAGCCTAGCGGTTGGGCAGACGTGAAGATTCACCTGCGGAGATAGACGATGACAATCCGAAAAACACTCTTGGCGTCACTGGCCATTCTGGCGCTCGCGGCCGCTCCGGCGCTTGCCGGGCCCGGTGGCAACGGTGGCGGCAACGGCAACGGCGGCAACCACGGCGGCGGCAACGGCAATGGCGGCGGTAACGGCAATGGCCATGGCGGCGGCAAGGGCAACAGCGGCGCCTCGCATGGCAAGGCATCGGCTCCGGGTCAGCTGGCGAAGTCGACCGACGACGTCACGGATGATACGGCCGCGGCCGCGACACCCAAGGAAAAGAACATCCATGCCAAGCTCGGCCGGCTGAACTCGCTGCAGCGCAACATCAACGCCTATATGAACTCCAAGAGCAAGAAGTTCGCAGGCATTCAGGCTTATGTGACGCAGGCGGCGGCGGCCAAGAACGCGCAGGCCGCGCTTGATGCCGCAAACGCCAAGCTGGCCGCCGACCAGGCCACGCTCGACACGCTCAATCAGCAGCTCGACGACCTCAATGCGACTGACCAGTCCAATATGACCGATGACGACAAGGCGGCTCTGGCGGCGCAGATCGCCGACGTTCAGGCGCAGGTCGACGCGCAGAACACGGCAGTCGCCGATGACACCCAAGCGGTCGCGGATGCCCAGGCCGCGGTTGACAATACACCTGCCCCCGATGATGCCTCGCTCGACGCCGCCCTGCAGGACATGGCCAACAAGCCGGTCGACCAGGAGGTGACGGACTGGGCCAAGGACGTGCTGGCCGACAAGATCGACCAGGCCGCCGCGGCGACATCCACGCCGTAAGGCGATCGCAACCTCCCAGAGGGTGAACTGCCATGCCGCCGGGCCTCAGCCCGGCGGCATTTTCGTTGGTGACATCGATCTCCCCTTGTAGGCTTGGGATCGGCGGTCCGCCGCATCACGCCGATTTCAGCCGAATTTCAGCCGGGCATCACGCCGGCAGGCGGGGCTTCGGGCAGCATGGCCGAAAAGGAAGGAACCGACCATGGCGGACATGCAAGGCGCACAGCACTGGAACGAGGACAATTCCCGCAGCTTTCTCGACTACGGGCGCTACTTCGTTCCCGAGCGCGAGCGCCAGATCGAGATGATCGCCGACCTTATCCCGGCCGCGCCGGGCGGCCTGCTGGTCGAGCTCTGCCCAGGCGAGGGCTTGCTCAGCCGCGCGCTGCTGGAGCGATTTCCGGACAGCCGCGTGCTGGCGCTCGACGGTTCTGAGCGTATGCTCGAGCAGACACGGAAGACCTGCCGCGATCATGCCGGCCGCCTGACCACGACCGCCTTCGAGCTGGCGGATCGCGACTGGCGACGCTTTGCCGAGCCGCCGCATGCGATCGTCTCCTCGCTTGCCATTCACCATCTCGACGGCCGGCAGAAGCAGATCCTGTTTGCCGACCTTGCGGAGGCGCTCAGCCTCGGCGGCGTGCTGGTGGTGGCCGACATCGTGCGGCCGCCGAGCGCGGCTGGCCTCGCCATCGCAGCGCGGCAGTGGGACGAGGCGGTGCGCTCGCGCTCGCTCGCGATCGACGGCGACCTTGCGGCCTTTGCCGAGTTCAACCGCCTCGGCTGGAACTATTTCCGCAATCCCGACGGCGAGCCGATCGACAAGCCGTCCTCGCTGGCCGAGCAGCTCGCCTGGCTTTCCGACGCCGGCTTTGCCGCGGTCGACTGCATCTGGCTTTTCGCCGGCCACGCAATCTTCAGCGGACGGAAGCCTTGATGTCGCAGGGCAGTCGTGATGTCCTCGAGCGTGCAAGGATGTTGACCGACTGCTAAGCCGTCGCGTGCAGGCCGAATTTGTGTGATGTCTCCTCGGGGGCGACATGACGACGTTCGAATTCTCCGGCCACAGGCTCGATCTGCACAAGGGCAGGCTGCAGAGGGGCGGGCTCGACGTCGACCTGCGCGCCAAATCGCTCTCGCTGCTCATCTATCTCCTGGAGAATGCCGGCCGCGTGATCGGCAAGGACGAGCTGGTCAATGCCGTCTGGCCGAACATCGCCGTCTCCGACGATTCCCTCACCCAATGCATGAAGGATATCCGCAAGGCCCTCGGCCCTGAGGCGGACGGCCTGATCCGCACCGTGCTGCGGCGAGGCTATGTGATCGACGAGGATCGTGTCCGTCGCATCGGAGACCGCGGCGCGTCGGCCGGCGGGGCGGGCGAGGGCGCCGGCGACGCGCCGTCGATCGCGGTGCTGCCCTTCGAGAATCTCAGCGGCGACCCGGCGCAGGATTATTTCGCTGACGGCATGGTCGACGAGATCATCACCGCGCTGTCGCGCATGCGGTGGCTGTTCATCATCGCCCGCAACTCGAGCTTCGCCTACAAAGGGCAGGCCGACGGCGTGAAACGGGCCGGCGCCGAGCTCGGCGTGCGCTATGTGCTGACCGGCAGCGTCCGCAAGGCCGGCGACCACATCCGTCTCACCGGACAACTCATCGACCAGTCGTCCGGCAAGACGATCTGGGCCAACCGCTATGACGGCACGCTGGCCGACGTGTTCGACCTTCAGGATCGGTTTGCCGAGAGTGTCGTCGGCGCCATCCAGCCCTCCATCCTGTCGGCAGAGATCGAGCGTTCGCGGCGCAAGCGGCCGGAAAGCCTCGCCGCCTACGACTACGTGCTGCGCGCCTTTCCGCTCACCTGGTCGCTCGACCGGGCGCAGAATGACGAGGCCGGGACGCTGCTTGAGCGGGCGATCGCGATCGAGCCCGACTATCCGCTGGCGCTTTCGCTGCTTGCTTGGTGCCATCTGCAGCGCGTCGCCTACCACTGGACCGAAGCGCCGGCGGCGTCTCGGGAGGAGGGCCTGCGCCTGGCGCAGAAGGGGGCGGCGCTCTCCGGCGACGACCCGATGGTGCTTGCCGTGCTCGGCGCCGCGCATTCCTTTGCCCGCGACTATGAGGTCGCCGAGATGCATCTGGCGCGGGCGCGCGCGCTCGATCCGAATTCCGCCTGGGCCTGGCTGCGCAGCGCCTGGCTCGATGTCTATCGCGAGCGGCCCGAGGCGGCGATCGAGAAGTTCGAGCATTTCGAACGGCTGAGCCCGCGCGACCCGATGGGCTACATGGCCGAGATCGGCATCGGCGCCGCCCATTTCATTGCCGAACGCTACGAGGAAGCGTTGGTCATGATCCAGCGCGGGGTCAGCCGGCAGCCTGGCGCCACCTGGGCGCTGCGCTGGCTGGTGACGACGCTTGTCCATGCCGGCCGCAAGGATGAGGCACGGCGCGTTTGCGTCAGGCTGCTGGAAAGCAATCCGGGGCTGACGGTCGCCAAGGTCTGGGACCAGCTGCCTTTTGAGACGGGCACGCCGGAGCGCGTCGCCGCGGGTCTGCGCGAGGCCGGCCTGCCGGATTGATACTATGCCGGACGACCAGGCGCCGGCGCCAGCCGGTTTCGCCGCAATTTCCCCGAAGTTTCGGCGGGACTTCACGATCTCCGGCCAGGCGCCGGCTACCCTCATCCTCGCTGTCGCTCAAGACAGTTCGAGGACGGAGACTACACCATGACCACGCTGGTTCCTTTCGTCGGCCTCGCAGCCGATCGCCTGTCACATGCTTCTCCCTCGCGGCTTTCCGGCTGCTGGCCGTTGTAACGTCGGCCCTTCTGTGGCTGCCGCGTTTTTGGAGAGCACGGAACGACCTCGCGGGCCTTGCCGCCATGAGCGAATGCGAGCGCCGAGACATCGGCCTCACCGCCTTCGACATCGAAAACGCCCTCGCGCTGCCTGTCGACCGCGACCCCACCGAGGTGCTTGCGCGCGTCGTTGACGATCGCCGTCATCGCCGCGAATCCTGAGCGTCTGTGCCGCCAAGCAGCGCCAGGTGCAAAACCGATGCCGCATTGCTTCGCGCCCCTCTGTCTGGCCGGACAGAGGGGCCAGTCCCGCCGCCACTTTGCTTTGCCGCAACCTGATGCCATGCAGGGCGTCCTTACAATCCACACCAAAACGCGCCGCCGCTCCCCGGGTGTCATGGCTAATATGCCTTGCGGCGTGTAGAGTTGGCGGGTGAGGGTTTCACAGGGCATTGGGAGGACATCAAATGCCGCGGGTCTCGGAGCTTTTCTTTAAAACTGCCGTCGTCTTTCTGATCCTGGGCATTGCCGCCGGGCTGGAGATGGCGATTTCGGGCAACCACGGCGCATTCCCGGCGCATGCCCACATCAACCTTCTCGGTTGGGTGACCAGCGCGATCTTCGGCGGTTACTATGCGCTCAATCCGGCCAAGGCCGAGCGCCGCATCGCCATGATCCATTACGGCCTTTACACGGTCGGCATCGTGATCATGCTGCCGGCGCTTTACTGGATGCTGGCGGAAGGCCACCCGGAGGTCGAGCCGGTCGTGGCGATCGGCTCGCTGATTGTCGCCGCCGCGGTGCTGATCTTTGGCTTCGTCGTCTTCTCGTCTTCCGAAACGGTGCGCTCGGCTACGGCTGCCCCGGCGCGCTGATCGGCCGAACCGGCAAGCGCGTCGCCCGTTTTTGGCGTGACGCGCCAGCCTCACTGTCGTCACCCAGGGCGAGGCAGGAGCGAAGCTCCATCGCGGAGACCTGGGATCCTTCCGTGACCTCAGCCGAAGCAGCCACGGAGCGGAATTCTGCATCGTGGCAGCGCTCCGATGTGGCCAATGCCTGGTCCTCGCGCCTTGTCGCTGCGCCCAGGGATGACGACGTCGGAAGGGCGAACGCTGAACCGCCTTACGGCAAAAGCCTCGGGAACAGCCGCGAGATCAGCGCATGGACGATGCCGTCCCGCTCGAACGGGCCCGGCAGCTTGGCGGCGGCGCCGGCATCGGTCGCCTTGCTCTCGTCCGTCACCCGGCTTTCGGCGTGCACGAGCCACAGCACGGCCACGAAGTAGCCTGCCTGCAGCACCACGCCCGCCAGGAATGTCCAGCCCAGCGATTCCCAGACCGACCCGGTGGACGCGTAAGTCCATCCGAGAACCACCAGGAGCGTTGCCGTCATTCCCACAAGAAACTGCGGAAAATACATTTGCCCAACCGAGCGCCGCGACCGTTTGTGATCGTCGGCAATCTCGCCCATTCCTCTACCCACCCTGACCCTTGCACCTTTCCGGTGTGATCGCAAGGCTGAACAACGCCCGCAACGATCCCGTAGGCCTTTGGGCTGATGCCGTCAGGACAAGGGTCTTGGACTTCTGCTTTCAGGAACCAAGCCGAGGCCGATCCGTTCCCTTCCATCACGTTAATCAGGAGGAACTGATGGACCGCAGCGTCTACGAGGCGCGGTGGCTTCTCGCGCCTGTTTTCGGCCTCTGCATCGTCTTCGCGGCTGCCGGAATCCTGCTCGGCTAGTGCATGTCGCCCAAAGTGGGAGCCGGACAGACGGGCGTAAGATCAAAGGCGTAGAGCGCAGGAGCGACACTGAAAGATCGCCACGCGCTTTAGAGTCTGTCCCCCAATCATCGCGCAATTTCGCACGACGGCCGGCGTCCCTTCTCATCGGAAGGCCCGGCCCACAGATTTCCTCCGAAGGCCGCGGGGCCGAGTTTCATAGAGCCTGTTTCATGGATTTGCGAATTCCCGCCTCGGAAAGAGGAGGCCCGCCATGCCTTGCGGCGCGGCGGGCCTCCTCCTGTCGGGCATGCCGTCCGGATCAGGCTTCCAGGATCACCACGATCTTGTAGGTGTCCGGATCGACGATGACGATGCGTCCGTCGGCCAGCACGAAGTACAAGAAGTCCTCGTAAGCAGGGACGATCTTGACGATGCGGGCCGGCACCCGGTGCAGGCGGATCTTGTGCCGCGGGATCTCGATGCCGACCGAGATGTCGAAGGTGACATCGCGAACCGGCTGGACGTGGGTCTCGTGGATGATCTGCGTGATCTGCGTCTTCTGCTCGACCGTCACGTTGGTGATCGAGGCCGTCTTGTTCTGGTCGGTCTGGACGGTGCCCTGAGCATTCTGCTCGGTGCTGGTGCCCGTCTTGCCTTGAGCATTCTGCTGGGTCTGCATCTTGGTGGTACCCTGGGCGTTCTGCTCGGTGGTCGTACCGGTCTTGCTCTGAGCGTTCTGCTCAGTGCTTGTGCCCATCTTGCCCTGGGCGTTCTGCTCAGTGCTCTTCATCTTCGTCTTGCCCTGGGCCTGTTCGTTCGAGCCCTTCGGACAGTTGGCCATGCCGGTCTTGCATTTGGCCGTACCTTGAGCCTGCTCCTCAGTCTTGGTGCCCGCTTGACCCTGGGCCTGCTCATCGGTCTTCATCTTGGCCTTGCCCTGAGCCTGTTGCTCGGTGCTGGTGCCGGCCTGACCCTGAGCTTGCTCATCGGTCTTCATCTTGGCTTTGCCCTGAGCCTGCTCCTCGGTATTGACGCCAGCCTTGCCCTGGGCATTTTGCTCGGTCTGCGACTTCATCTTACCTTTGGCCTGTTCGCCCGCCTTGCCGCCCTTCTGGCAGTCGGCCTGGCCGGCGGCACAGTTATTGTCGCCGCTCGGCTGCACGGATTCGGTCTGCGCCATCGCGGCTCCGCAACCGACGCCGAGCGCGATCATGCTCGTGATCAGCAGGTGTTTCATCTGATTTCTCCTCGGAAAGTCGGTCCCTTCACTCGGATAAACCCGGGCTTAAAAGCATTGTTCCGAAATGTTTTGCGAAGCCGAGGTGACGTTTTGTGAGAGCGCCGGCGGCGATTTGCAGGAACAAGGTTTGGCCGCTGGCGTTGGGGCAATGCCGGACCGGCTGTGGAAAATCGCAGGCGCAGCGGAGGCGATTGATCCATAAAGGAGACGACCATGAGAATGCACATCACCACAGCCGCCGCTGGCCTTCTGCTTCTGGCCGGGGCTGGCGCCGTAGCCGCGCAGGATGTTGTCATCGAGCCCGAGCAGGAAACCGTCATCAAGGAATATGTGCACAAGCAGCCGCTGGCCTCGGTGAAGGTTCCCGGCGTTGAGCTCAGCATCGGCAGCACCCTTCCCGATACCGTCGAGCTGCACGAAGTGCCGAACGTGAAATACCGCTACGTGGTCGTCGATAACCAGACGATTATCGTCGACCCCGGCACCCGCAAGATCGTCAAGGTGCTGAAGTAACCGGCCGCTGATACCGGCCAGCAAGCTGGATGGCCCGTCGCCGGCTCAGGCGGGGGGCCATAACCCGGTATTATTTTACCATACGCTTACGGAACCTTCCGTCTGAGCGCGCGTTGCCGCCTCTGGTTCGTCTTGTCTCATAGACAACACAAAGCGCGGGCAGGATGCGGATTCGGGCGGCGGCGAAAACAGGCACGGGCTGGGGGCGAGGAGGACTAGTCAACATGTCGAAACGAGAAATCGGAACATCCCGCTCGCTCGGGATGCGCGTCGCCGATCTGAAAGCCCGGATGCAGGACGCCAGGATCACCGAACACGAGATGAAGACCTTCCAGAAGGTCGCGGCCATCATGGGAGGCGGCGATGGCTCCCTACGCATCGATGCGGACGACCTGATCGCCGCATCCTTCGTCACCGAGGCGCTCAGCGAAACGTCGCCGACCTGACGGCAGCCTCCTTCCCGCCATCGATGTCGACCGCTGCCGGCCAGGTTTGGGCGGCAGTGAGCGGCGTTGCGCATGCGCCACAGCGGTGCCGGCAAAGTTTGCCATGCTATGCCCTTGCGATTGACAGCGTCATGGTTGTGGCGTGAACCTGCGCAAGCGAAGCGAGCAAAAGGGGGTAAAGATGAAAAGGGCCTATGAAATCTGACTGATCCGCGTTGCGCTGCCGTTCGCCGCAAACAAGTGATCGAAAGCCCTTCGCCCTCGCGAGGGGCTTATTCTTTCATAGCCGCGGTTGGTTTTCGCGCCTGGCCCTGACGCGCCTGATCTTGGCTTCGCGCAGCGCCGTCACCGGATCGATGCCGGTCCATAGAATGCCGGCCTTCTGGGCGAAGGCGAGGAAGGTCCGCCGCGCTTCCTGGAGCTTCACGTCTCCCGTCCTCGCCGCCTCGCAGGCCCGCACTGCCGCGCGATAGCAGTCGCCGCGCATCGCCGGCGGCCATTCGGTGAGGAAATTCTCCATCGCGGCCAGCGAAGCGATGTCTCGTCTGAAGCCGGCGCCGACGGCAATCGCCACCGGGCGGCGAAAGGGCATATCGCTTCTGACGAGGGCTTCATTCATGGCGGGCCTTCGGCGTGTCAAATCATGCAATGCTAACAATGCGAAGCCGCCGCGACGGTTCCCGGGCTCCCTCGGCGGAGCGGATCATTTAGCCATCGGTGACGGAACAACCGCGATCCGCAGGCGTTTGCCCCGGGAGCTCCCTGTTCGATCTACCTGGGTTTCCGCGTAGCGGAGGCAGGGCGGAGCTCGCCAACGCAACAGGAGACTTATGATGAAAACCACCCTCATTCCTGCTGTCGCCGGCCTGGCTCTGATGGCCGGTATTGGCTTTGCGGCTGCGGACGAGGTGATCGTCACCCCTGAGCAGCAGACTGTCGTGAAGGAATATGTCCACAAGCATCCTGTGGCCTCGGTCAATGTTCTGGGCCTCGAGCTCGGCATAGGCTCCACGGTGCCGGATACGGTTGAATTGCAGACGGTGCCGGATGTCCAGTACAGATATACCGTCGTCAACGACCATACGGTTCTTGTCGACCCCGGCACACGCAGAGTGATACAGGTTATCGAGTAGCTTTGTGCTTACGAGCCCCGATCCTCCCGCCGTGCCGGCGGGGGGATGCCGGCTCCTAGAAAGGAGTCGCAACCATGCACCATCCCCATGTCGAATCAGCCGATTGCGCAAAGGCCGTCGACAAGCTTTTGGCCGAACATCGCACCGGCCTGCTGTCGATGGATGAAGCGATCACCATCCTGCGCAAGAGCACCGGAACCGAACGCTCTGACGCGGATTTGGCCGCATTGATTACGAAAAAGGCAGCGTATCTGGGCGTCGCCGTCGTTTCTGACGCGCACTGAAAAAAATCGCTGCTCAAGTTCACGTCCCACGCGTCCTATGCGCAAGACGCCACCGGAAAATTCGGCTAATGTTTCCGTCGGGGAACGGCCCCATTCAAAGGAGGCGACAGTGACGGACGACAGGCAGGAACGCATTCGCCGGCGGGCGCATGAGATCTGGGAACAGGCAGGCCGGCCGGAAGGCTCGCATATGGAGCACTGGGACCTGGCGACCGCCGAGATCGACGGCGCCGTAAAGGCCGCGCCGAAAAAGGCGGCCGCCAAGGCAGACAAGCCGAAAGCGACGAAGGCTGCTGCCAAGACAAAGGCGTCCGCCAAGCCGAAAGCCAAGAGCTGATTTCCGGCGGCCCCAGCGCGGCCGGTCCATCTCCATAGCTGGTGAACGGAGGCGGGGAAGTCCGCGCCCCGTGTGGGCGCGCATGGATGCACTCGACCTAAGCTGCCGAAAGTGTAGCGGAATAATATTAGTTTCAACTAAAATTAGCTATCCTTTATAAGTATGCTTTGCGTGATCGCGGGTTGCTGAATAGATCGAGCAATCCACCGTGGCTCTGCGGCAACAGCCGCGCTCTCGTCTGAAATACTCCCAGTAAAAGTCAGGTATTGGGCCCGGAGCTCCCGTTGACTCGGTTCGCCCCCAATGGTGCTTTCGCCCCAACGGTTTTTCTCTATCCAACTTCGGGGGTTCAGGGTATGCGGGGCATCAACCGCCTTATTTCATTTGCGTTTCTGTCCGCGGCAGGCGGCTTCTCGGCATCCGCGCAGGCGGCGCCGGTCGAGTACGTCAAGGTATGCACGCCTTACGGCGCGCAATATTATTACAGCCCCGGCACCGACACCTGCATCAACGCCAATACCGGCGAGACGCGCCGTCTGACCGAGCACGGCGTGGTCGTCGGCAAGACTGCGCTGGCGAGCAAGGTTGACGACATCGATGGCCGCGTCCAGCGCGCCTTCGAGGGCGCCTCGGTGGCTTCGGCGCTGACCAGCCCGGACCTGGTGCAGGGCGAGCATTTCGGCGTGCGCGTCAACTGGGCAATGCAGGTCAGTCCAACGCCATGGGCGTCACCGGCGCGGCCGTGCTGGGCGAGGGGCTCTTCCCCACGGGCAACGGTCGTCTGACCGGCGCTGCCGGCGTCGCCTTCTCCGGCAAGACTGTCGGCGGCAATGCCGGCCTGCAGCTCACCTGGTAAGAGTTGGTCAGGGGGCAATCATGTTCAGATATTTCCTTGCGCCGGCGATCCTCGGCGCGGCAACGCTGCTGGCGGCGCCATCCGAGGCCGCGGTCGAATATGTCAGGATCTGCTCGGCCTATGGCGCCAACTACTATTACAGCCCGGGCACCGACACCTGCATCAACGCCGACACCGGCGTGACCAACCGGAAGGTTGATGACGGCAACGGCGGGTTCATCACCGTCACCGGCAAGACAGCACTGACTGCCCACGTCGACGACATCGACAACCGCATCACCCGCGCCTTTGAGAACGCCTCGATCTCGGCCGCCCTTGCCGCGCCCGACCTCGTCCAGGGCGAGCATTTCGGCCTGCGCGTCAACTGGGGCAATGCCGGCGACGCCAATGCCTTCGGCATCACCGGTGCCGCGGTGCTGAGCGAAGGCTTCGCTCATGGCGGCCGGCTGACCGGCACGCTCGGAATTGCCTTTTCCGGCAACGTCGTCGGCGGCAATGCGGGGCTGCAATTCAGCTGGTAGGTGAGGCTTCCCCTTCTCCTGGTGGGAGAAGGTGTCGCCGCAGGCGACGGGTGTTGGGATGGAAGCCTGAGTGCTTCAAATCACCGAGCGCCTCGTTTCTTCCAACATCGTCATCCGTCCCGGCGCAGCGCGCGCCGATCCACCTTCTCCCGCATGGAGAGAAGGGGGCGGGTTGAACAACTACCGCCGCCCTTGCTTTCCAGCGTACTGGGCGACCGCGCAGAGGAAAGCCAGCGCGGCGGTATCGCAGGCAGCCCGCGATGGCGACGGACCCTTTGCAAAAAGCACTGCGTCCGCGACCGGGATCGTCAGGCCATGCTTCCTGGCAAATGAGGTGACTTCGTAAGGCTGATCGTCGGATTGTATGCCGATGTCGATTTGCTGGTGCATCAAACGAGTTCCTCCCTGGTATGCGGCTATGCCCTCCTTCGCCTGCAGGAATTAAACGCCCGGCGGCTCGCAGGCGTCCACCAATTGGCAATTGTGTGAAACGATGCATTTTCCGGAACGGAGAGCCGAGGGTTGCAGCGGCGTGATTGTTCGCGTTCCGGGCGCGACGCTGGCGTTCACTCCCAGGCATCGCTCGACCTTGCAAACCGCACGCCCGCCGCGATCATCGCCCCCTCACATTCGCTGATCAGCCTGAGGTTCCTCAGATACCGCGCCACTGTCTCCGGCAGCCAGGCGGCGCAGGCTTCGACATAGGCCCGGCCGTGTACCAGCGTGCCGGTCGAAAGCCGCTCATCCTTCTCGGCGATTACTTTCAGATATTGCCGGATGAAACGGATGTCGTCGGCGATGTCCTGGCTGGCCATGCGCCATGCGCCGGCCAGGCGCTCGCGCTCGGCGAACGGCAACGGCGACTGAATTGGACGGGAAAGATCGGCGAAAGCGGCATGGTTCGCGGTGTTCAAGCAAGTCCCCTCAAAGAAAGGACCGCATCGTACTTTACGTACGAAAAGTGGTCAAGCGAATTTCGTACAATTTGAACGATAGTTCACTTGCGCCGCGTCGTGAAACTTGCGTTGCCCCCTGACGCCATGAACCAATACTTTCGCGCAGCTGAAATCCGAAGGCAAAGCGCTCCTTCAGCTCTAGCCCTCACATATCGATCACCGGGCGCTTCATCCGCCTAGTTCTTTGCAACCTCGTAGAGCAGAGCGGTTTTTATACGCCGTCCGGATTCGCCCTGTAACGACAGGGCGGCTGCGTAGAGTTTCGCGGCGGCCGGGCAGAGACCTTCGAATTCCCGGCTGATATTTGCGATTGCATCCATCTCCGCTGGTGTGCCGCCAGCGCTTGTGAAAGCGTCGGCCAGCAGCGACCAGTCCTGATCGCTGGGGTCGGCGGCCGGCAGGCCGCCATTCTTCGCTGCGCCTAAGGCATGGAACAGGGTGACCCCGATCTTGTCCATGTCGTTCAGAAAATCCTTGTCCGGTGTGCCGAGCGCGTCAGGCCCGTTGCGAAGGTAGCTGTTGCAGGTGGCCGCAGATTCGCGGGCCATCACATCTTTGAGCATATCGAGCTGGGCGCCGAGTGCCTCGGAGGCGGTGTCGTCCGGGGTCGAACGGAGCAGGGACGCATATTTGTGCCTGAGATCGGCGACCGCGACGCGGCTGACGTTGCGTACCTCCGCCTCGCCTCCTCCCGAGGCCGCCACGGCCGCGATCTTCTGCACGATCGCATCGTACTCATTCGGAAATTCCTGCTTCACGACCTTAAAGATCTGGAATCCCTGGCTCTGAAGCTGATCGCTGACTTGGGCAACGGTCAGCTTTGCGGGGTCGTCATGCGAACCCATCACGGTCTGGTAGAGGTATTTGCCGCCGGCAAAGCCGAGCGCCCAGGGCAGCACCTTCACCGCCACGAAAGCCAAAGCGGCGACCGCCGCCACGCCCAATCCCTTCCAGCGCGACATCCGCCGGCCCTTCGATATCTGTTCAATTTTCCGCGAGGCTCAGCGCCTTCTTGCGGTCGGCCTCGGCGCGCTTGTGGTCGCCCTTGGCTTCCCAGGCCCGGCTTCGCGCTTTGTAGAGACCGGCAAATTTGGGATCGAGCTTGATAGCCTTGCTAAGATCGGCAATGGCTCCATCATAATCTGCCGTGGTTGTTCGGATAACCCCTCTGCCAAAGTAGCCATAGACGCTCTTTGGATCGAGGCTTAGCGCCTTCTCGAAATCGCTATAAGCGCCGGCACCGTCGTGCTGGCCCATCCGTACCAGACCCCGATCGGCGTAGACCTTCGCTTCGGCCGGGGCCAAGCTGATCGCTTTGTCGTAATCGGCAAGAGCTCGATCGTAGTCTTCTTTCAGGGTGAAGCTCTGAGCACGCCCGTAATAGCTCGGCGCAAAGCCCGGATCGAGCGTGATCGCATAGCTGTAATCCGCGATTGCCCGGTCGTAGTCGTTCTTGGCATGCCAGGCGAGGGCGCGGGCGAAATAGGCGCCGTGATATGTCGGGAAGAACGCGATTGCCTTGTCGAATTGCGCAATCGCGCCGTCATAGTTGCCTTTGTCGTATAGGGTGTTGCCCCTCGTGAGGAATGACTGGGCGGTTCCTGAATTGCGAATTTGCGGCGCCTCGTCCAACCTGGTCGCCTGCCGGTCGCTTTGTCCTGCGGTCTTGCCTGCCTTCTTCGGGGCAAGAGCTTTTTCCTTCGCAGCAATTGCCAATTTTCGACCCTGATGGGCCATGTCGGATTTAGGATCGAGCTCGAGTGCCCGGTCGAGATCGGCAATGGCGTGATCGAAGTCGCCCATATAGTACCAGGCGCTGCCGCGCCCGAAATAAAACGGGGCATAGTCCGGTTTCATTTCGATCGCACGGTTGAAATCGGCGATGGCCTTTTCCGGCTCGCGCTTCTTCACCAGTATCAGAGCGCGGCCGTCATAGGCTGCGATGTAGGATGGATCGATCTCAAGCGCGCGGTTGACGTCGGCCAGGGCCCCGTCATAGTCGCCCTTTTGCAGGCGCGCCCTAGCGCGCGCCGAATAGGTCGACGGTTCGTTTGGCGCGAGCGCCAAGGCGCGGCTGTATTCAGCGACGGCGCGATCGTATTTGCGTTTCTTGTAGAACGCGTCGCCGCGCTCCAACAGTGCCATGACGGCCTGGAGATCCGCGTCGGCCTCTTCGCCTTGTCCCTCCGCCGCCACCGCTGCTTTGCGGGCGACGGCATAGTCGGCATTGCCCGGATCGAGCTTGAGCGCCTGGTCGAAGTCGGCGATGGCGCCGGCATAGTCCTTGCGGTCGGCCCGCGCCATGCCGCGCGCATAATAGATGGCGTCGTCCTTCGCATCGATGCCGACCGCAACCGAATAGGCAGCGATCGCGCGCCCGCTGTCGCCCTTGGCGTGCCAGGCCATGCCTTTGCAGTAATGGGCGTCGCGCGCCTTCGGGTCGAGCGCCGCGGCTCGGTCGCAATCGGCAAGAGCGCCATCGGCATCGCCTGCGGTGACCTTGGCGAGGCCGCGGCGAAAATACCCGGCGGCAAAATTGGGGGCGACCTGGATGACCATGTCGAAGTCGGCGATCGCTTGGCCGTAGTCGCGCAGGGCTGCTCTGGCCCTGCCGCGGCCGAAATAGCCGAAGCGGTTGTAGGGTTCGAGCACGATCACCTGGTCATAGGAGCCGATCGCCTTGTCGTATTTGCCCATGTCCAGCCAGGCATCGCCACCGAGGATCGCTTGCAGGGCGCGCGGGTCTTTTGTCTCCAGCGACCTTGCAGCCAGTGTGTCGTCTGTAGCCGTCAAATTCGGACGAACGGTTTGCTGGTTTGGAGCGGCGACCGCCGGCTTCGGCTGCCGCGCATCCTGCGCCGGCGCGGGTTCGCCGTCATCGCCGGCAGCGTGCTCGTCGCAGCTTCCCGACCGCCCAGGCGCCAGTTCGACGGCGCGCCGGCAATCAGCCGCCGCGCCGGCCTGGTCGCCCTTGAGCGTCCTTGCGCGGCTGCGGCCCAGATAGGCGTCGGCATTTTTGGGATCGAGGCTGATTGCCTTGTCGAAATCGAGCAGTGCGCCGTCCACGCCATACTTTGCCAGACGCGCGCCGGCGCGATCGACCAATATCCTGGCGGCGGCCTGATCCTGTGTCCCGGCGACCTGAGCGACTTGCTGGCCGGCCATGAGCGCGGCGCACGCGCCGGCAAGTTGGGGGTCGAGTTCTGCGGCGCGCCGACAGTCCGTCGCGGCAAGCGTGCTGTCCCCGTGCGTGGCCTCTGCCATCGCCCTGTCGTAAACTGCTTCGGCGTTATCAGGGTCGAGTCCGATAGCCAGACTGAAGGAGTTGATCGCTCCTGCAACGTCGCCCTGTATCTGCTGCTCCAGCCCTCGTTTGATGTACCCGGCAACAAGTTTTGAACGAACTCGATCGGCGGATGCCCGCAGCATCGCGTTTGAAGGAGGCTGTGCGAACTCGGTGGGCTGGGTTGCGGTCGGTGCTTCGGCACTGGCGTCTCCCGTTTCGCAATCGCCTGTCTTCTCCGGGTCGAGCGCGATGGCTTCGCGGCAGTCGGCCGCCGCGCCGGCGGCATCGCCCATGCGCGCCCGCGTCCGCGACCGGCCGGACCAGGCTCTTGCATAGTTTGCATCGAGTTCGATCGCCTTGTCGAAATCGGCAATGGCGCGATCGTTGCTGCCTTTGCTTGCCCAGGCGACGGCCCGGTAATAATAGCCGTCGACGATCCCGGTATCGAGCGCGATCGCCTTGTTGGCGTCGGCGATCGCGCGCGCCCAGTCGTTCTTGCCGATCCAGGCGGCGCTGCGGTTGGCATAGGCGTCAGCGCTCTGGGCATCCACGCTGATTGCGGTGTCGTAGTCGGCAATGGCTCGGTCGAACTCACCCTTGGCGGCACGGAGGATGCCGCGATTGACATAGGCAACCAAATCCGTCGGATCGATGCGGATCGCTTCGTCATACTCGGCGATCGCCTTTTCCCACTCGCCCGTTCTGCTCCAGGCGGTGCCGAGCCCGGTATGGGCGTCGCCATTCCGCGGATCGGCCTCGATCGCCTGCTGGAAGTCGATGATGGCCGCGTCGACCTTGCCTTTGCGCAGGAAGGCCGAGCCGCGACTGGAATAGGCGTCGCCGGCGGACGGCTCCATGCTGATGGCTATGTTGAAATCCGCGATCGCGCGGTCGTCGTCGCCCTTGTTGTACCAGTCGGCACCGCGGTTGACGTATGCCGAAGCGCGTTTGGGATCGAGGGCGATCACCTCGCCATAGTCGGCGATCCCACCATCCCAGTCTTGCTTGTCGTCGCGGGCGGCGGCCCGATAGAAATAGGCCTTGATGCGCAGGCGCAACGCCTCCGTATCGTCCTCGGCAATCCCCGTGCAGGCAGCGATGCGCTGCTCGACCCCGACCTTGTCGACATTCGCTCCCTTTTTGTAGATCGGGCCACCGCCCAAGCCTTTGTCGTCACTTTCGTCGCCGAAGCAAAGGGCATAGTCCTTCGCAACGGCGGACGCGGGCGTGGTGAGGGCGCCAAGCGCCACCGTCCCCGCCAGCACCAAAAGCGGCCAGCGTGAAAGCCAGACAACGAACGCACGCACAAGCGCGCCGGTGCGGCATGACATGGTTTCTGATCCTCCCCCCCGGAGTTGCCGCGACGGCGACCGCAGTTGCCTATATAGTTCTGTTTTTGTTCCTTAATGCAAGCAGAAATTGCGATGGTCGTCTTTGCACGCCCCGGCAGGGCCAAATTTGCATCTCGCAAGGCCTGGGTCGGAGGGAGAAAATGGGCGTGGCGTCTCGGCCGGACTGCACCGCACGGCCGCCGCCTCACATATCGATCATCGACCTTTTCACCCGCCCGATGATCGTGATCGCCCCTTCCAACTCCGGCGGGGGAATATCCAGATACGACGCCGGCTGGAAGGGCGGGGTGTCGTTCGGGCGGTAGCGCTTGTAGGTGGCGCGGCCGGTCTCGTCGGCGATGACGTAACAGCCATTGGTCACCAGCCGCTTGTCGCGCAGGTTGACGAAGATGATCGAATCCGGCGGCGAGATCTTGTTCATCGACGGCCCGTCGACGCGCAGCGCGATCCACTCGCCTTCCTCGAGGTCGGCGGTGGGGATGGTCGGATAGTCGGAAAGGTTGACCACGCTGTCCTGGCTGCCGAGTTCGCCGGCGCTGATCCAGGACACGATCGGCACGTCGACGGTGACGGGCGAGGGGGCGAGCTGCGCCGGGCCGGCCTCGGCGCCGTCGGCCCCCAAACCACCATTGAACAAGAGCCAGCCCGGGTCGACGCCGAACAGCCGGCCGTATTTCTCCGCCGCCTTGCGCGACAGCGGCCGGTTGCCGTTCTCGTGGCTGATGAGGGTGTTCTTGTTGATGTCGCGCAGCGCCCGCGCCGCATCGCTGGCCGAGGCATAGCCAGCCTGGGCGCGCGCCTGCTGCAATCTGTGCCGAGAATCCATCATCGTACAAAATGCCTGAAAATTATCGTCCAAAATGTACGATTTCGCTTGCGCGTCATTCGTACATAACGTACGCTTAGCGCATGAATGAGCATCCCGCAAGCATTTCCGCATTGCCCATGAGCATCTTGAGTCTGCCCACGGCCATCTCGGGACCGCCCACGAGCAACTCGGGGCCAACACGTCGCCGGCATAGCATCGGCACCTTCGCCGCCGATCCCTCGACTTTTGAATTCCAATCGTCCGGACCGTCCTCCTCCCCGGTCCGGACGCATTCCGGGGCGCTTGCCCCGGATCCGGTCGAACCGCCCGCACCCCGGTTCACCGGAACGGCCGGAGCCGCTCCTCCCCCGGCTCCGGCCCCCGATTCAAGCGGCATAAGCTGCATCCGCACCGAGGACGGCACCGTCATCCTGTTCGACTGGATGACGGGCCGGGCGGTGTCGGGAGTGACGCGGGCCGCCGCCGAGGCAGCGCTTCTTCGACTGCCTGGTGCTGCGCCCGCCTGACCTCAATCCTTTCCCGACCTGATCAACGGCCTCGCGGCCGAACCCTGGCGCTTGGTCAGAGCCAAGGCCTTCCCCCGAGCCCTTCGCAAGCAACTGGAATGAGACATGGCAGCCGCCTACACCGAAATGGAAATCGACGAGATCGCCGCCTGGCTGAAGGAGGGGCTTTCGGCCTCGCGCATCGCCGGCCGTTTCAGCGCGCTGCGTGGCAGCCCGGTCTCGCGCAACGCCATCATCGGCATCGTGCACCGCAACGCCGGCCTCAGCGCCATCGGCTTCGCCAACCCGAAAGGCGGCCGCGCCGGCGGCCGGCCGAGGAAGAACGAGCGGCCGGAGCGTCCGGGCCGGCGGGGCAGGGCGGTGGCTGGAGGCCTCACGCTCTCCGAGCCGGCGGCGCTTTCGAGATACGCCGAACTGTTGGAAGGCGCCGAGGCTGGAACTGCCAATCTCTCCTCAGGTGGGGGCGATGCCCGGTCCACTTCCCGCAGCTGCAGCGCAGCTGCTCCGGAGGACGGGCAGGGCAGCGGGGGGCGCTGTCCCGCCGACGTCTCCGTGTACGAACTCTCCGCACAGACAACCAGCATCGTCACCGCTCGCACCCCGCCCAAAAAACCCAAAGCGCGAAAGCCTGCGCGGGCCTTGCCGCCGGCCTGGCTCTCCCCCGGCGAGCGCCAAAAATCCGAAGCTCAGCTCTACAAGCTCCCCGCGCCGCCGCCCCGGGTAAATCCCGGCCGACAGCCGCATGTCGCGGCCATGCGTTTCCTCGATTGCCTGTTCGGCCGCTGCCGCGCGCCGATCGACCTCGCCTTGCGCGAAGAGCCCGAGGACGACCCGCCCGGCGCGCGCCCGGGGCCGGACATGCTCTGCTGCGGCCTCCCGACCTCCGCCACACGCAGCTATTGCGCGCACCATCATGCCAGGTTTCACGGGCATCGCTGAATGTGATCGTTGTGCGATCGCCGCAATCGCCGATCTCCCAGCGGGGCGCAGGAACACCAGCCTCGCTAATGCTCCCAACCTCAAGGAACATCCATGCCCCGCAAGGCCTCCAAAAAACCGCAGCCGTCGAAGCTCCCCAAGGGCGAGGCCGAGCAGGTGCGCATCCGCCGCGAGATCGGCCATGATTTCGCGCTGAAGGAGGACCGCTTCGGCCGCCAACGCCTCGCCTCCGGCACGGCCGAGGCGCGCCGCGTCTACGAGGTCTCGAACGGCGGCTACACCTCCACCGGCGGCATCGTGCGGCTACGCAATGTCGATCCGCTGGTGGGCATCACCTCGCTTACCCGCCAGCAGCGCGAGGCCGGCCAGCGTTTCCGCGACGATTTCGAGCGCAGTCAGCGCGAAGGCCTGCAGCCGCAATCCTGGAGCGAGCGCGTAGATGGCGGCCGCGTCGGCGGCGGCATCCCCGACCGCGTGCTCTCAGCCGGCCAGGCGCACGCCCAGGCAGCGGCCGCGCTTGGGCATTGGGAAGTGGCCGAGGTGGTGCGAAAGATCTGCCTCGAAGGCCAGTCGGTGAAGGCCATCGCCGAACGCAGCGGCGAGGGGCGCGATGTGGTGGTCAAGCTGCTGAAGGTCGGGCTGGATTTGCTGGCGGTGCACTATGGGATGATGGGGAGGAAGGCGGGGTGAGTATTAGAAAGTGCTGGTTGATCGCGGAATAACCATGAGATGAGATTACAGCGCCCAAGTTGGCGTAAGATACCTGTAAGTGATATTACCTCTGAAATGCGCCGAGTAGTGTTCAAGGGGAATGGCGAGCGTGATTGCGGCTGAATTGGCGAAAGACAGGAAACCCTGGCGACTCTTGTCGGCCATCGCACTGGCGCCGGCGACGGGACCGTTGGTCTACTGTTTCAGCATGCTTCTTGGTTCTGGTTATCCATACTCTGGCCCCGGACATATGGAAAAGCATTTTGACATCGTGCTTGCGTTGATGGTGCTGAGCTATCCGATAAGCATCGGCCTTGGGGCGTTGATCGTCGGTGTCCTCTACTTCACAGTGAGACTGACAGGCCGGAATTGCTTGGTCTGGGCTTTGGTGGTCAGCGCCGCGGCAGGATTTCTCTTCCCGTGGTTTGTCGCTTCCTCAGACTTTGAACCCCCCTGTCAGGAAGGCTGATCGTCGCCGCGGCATTCGCTGTAGTGGCTGGCCTGACCGCCTTGGTGTTCTGTCTGATCGCCGGACTAAAGATGAAGCCGCCAGTCGGCCACGATCAACTCCTTACACCGTGATCGTCCGGAGGATCCCGATGGAATGCCCGGCAGGGCAATGAGGGGCAGCGCCGACCGACGCGGTTACGCATGCTTTGCGTGACGCTGTTTGAGCAGCGGACCTCAAGCGCCTTTCTTCAGCTGCTTCGGCTCGCCCTCCGCCGCCCCCTCCCACCCGAACACACTCCGCCCGCCCAGCAGATGCGACTGGTCCATCTCGCCGGCCACGATCTCCTTCAGGCTCGGCCCCGTCACATACCGCTCCATCCGCCGTGACTCCCCATCCAGCCGCCTCAGCGCCTCCAACTCCTCACTCCGCCCGAGCTTCGCCTTTCCTACCGCCGACTTCAGCACCGCGATCGTCTCGTCATAGACTTTCAGCGGCACGGGGACGGGGTGGCGGTCCTTGCCGCCGTGGGCGAGGGAGAAGCGGGCCGGGTCGGAGAAGCGGTAGGGCACGCCGTGCACCACTTCCGAGACCATGGCCAAAGCCCGCACCGTGCGCGGCCCGACGCCGGGGACCAGCAGCAGCTCGGGGAAATCCTTCGGCCCGCTTTCGATCGCCGAGGCGATGTTGCCGTGCAGGCGGCGCATGACGATGTCGCTCTCGCGCACGTCGTGATGCGCGGGCATGACGAGGTTGGGCAGCAGAGGCTGCGCGGCGTGCTCCATTTCTGGCTTAGCTCGTTCGGGCTGCGGCTCCAGCACCGCGAGCTCGGTCAGGATCTTTTCCGGGCTCATCGTCTTCAAAAGCTCTATCTGGCTTCCACGCGCTTTCTCCGCCCGACGGTCGGTGAGGTTGACGATCTCGCCTAGGCGCTCGCCCTCGATCGCCGCGTGCGGCTGATCAACGAAGCTCGTCAGCCCCTCCGACAGCCAGTGGTAGCGGCGCGCCTGGCGGGCGTCGCCGTTCATGCCCTGCTGCACCACCACCCAGCGCCCGTCATCGGTGACGATGAAGCCGTGCAGATAGAGGTCGTAGCCGTCCTGCACGGCGGCGCTGTCCACCTTGGCCACCAGCCGGCTGGCGGTGGCGAGCGCCTCGCCGTTCAGGCCGACGCGGTCGCCGATGGCCAGCAATTCGTCCGGCGTCTTGCGCGAATGCGCGCCGCGCCCGCCGCAGACATGGATGCCGAGCTCGGCTGCCATCGGGTTCAGCCCGCGCTTCAGCGCGCCGATGACGGAGGTGGTGATGCCGGAGGAATGCCAGTCCATGCCCATCACGGCGCCGAAGGACTGGAACCAGAACGGATGCGCTAGGCGCCGCAAAAGCTCGTCGCGGCCGTAGTGGTGGATGATGGCCTCGCACAGCACCGCGCCGAGCCGCGTCATGCGCTCGCCCAGCCATTTCGGGACCCGCCCGCCATGCAGCGGCAGGTCGGCGCTGCCGCTTCGCTGCGTCACGTGTTTCTCCCGGTATGCCGGGAGTTAGATGGCATTTTGCATGGGATTTGCAAGGTGGTGACGTGACGGACCACCCCCTCGCTTCGTCATCCTCGGGCTGCGCCGCGTCGCTCCTTGTTCACTCTAGGATGACGAAGCTGTAGCCTCGTCAATATCCGCACACCCACACGCGTTCCACCACCCGGTGGTGATGACGCCAATGCCTCACCCATTCGCGGTGGCAGCGGCGATGATGATGCCGGTAGTAGCGGTGCGGATAGCGCATCAGGTATCTGGGGCCGCCGTAGTAGCGCGGACCGTAGTAGCGCTGGCCGTAATAGCGGGGGCCATAGTCGTAAAACGGGCCGCCGTAGAACGGACCGCCGTAGAACGGAGACGGGCCGAAGCCGCCGAACGGACCGAACGGACCGAAGAACTGTGCGTCCGCAGGCGCGACCGTGGCTGCCGCGGAGGCGATGGCAATTACCGAAGCAAGTAGTAGTTTTTTCATGGCAACCTCCTCCTGAAGGCTGATCATCGGATAAACGCGCCGCGGGAAGCCTATGTTCCCGGTCGCTAATGTTCGCCGATGCCGAGCGTGACACTCGCCCTCAACGATGGGTTGCAAAAGCGGCTAGAAGCCAGCTTGCCGTGTCAGTCAGGCTCAATACCTGCAGACGCGGATTGCCTCGTAGACTCTGTGGTGGTGACGCCAGTGCCTCACATACTCGACGTGGCAACGCCTGTAGTGCCGGAAGTAGTAATGGTGCCGGTAGTAGTGTGGCCTGTAGCTGTAATATTCGCCGTAGTACGGGCGATGCATGTAGCGATCGCGGTAATAGTCGCCGTAGTAGGGTCCGTAGTCGTTGTAGTAGTCATTGTAGTAGCCGTCGCCGATACCGATCCCGAACTCGAGCCGGCCGGCATTGGCCGGGCCAATCATGGCGGCCGCCGACGCAATGGCTATTACGGAGGCGAGCAGGAGCTTTTTCATGGCTACCTCCTCCTGAGGTTGATCACCCCTTAAACGTGCCTGAGGCAGCCTATGTTCCCAGTCGCCAATATTCGCCCGCCCATCGCCGGGATGGGCGGGCGGCCATCTCGCCCGCGGGGGAGATCGGCCGATCGCGGGCACCGCTCTATCAGCGCTCGCAGATACGGATTTTTTCGATGACGCGGTGGTGATGGCGCCAGTGCTTCACGATCTTGACCCGGCAATTATCGCCATAATACCGGTTATGATAGCGAACCACATAACGCTCACGATAGGGAGTGTAGTAGTCGTCATCATAGACGTGTCGGTAATAGCGGTGAGGGTAATACCCGCCATAGTAGTCATCTCCGTAGTACGGGTCATAGGACGGGCCGACGCCGATACCAAGCTGGACGCTGCCGGCGCTGGCCGGCGCGATCGCGAACGCCGAGGCGATGGCGATCATCGAAGCAAACATAAGCTTTTTCATCGCTGCCTCCTCTTCGAGGGTTTCGATGGATGCCCCTTCGACGGGTAAACGGTTTCAGGTCGGGCGGTGTTCCCAGAAAATGTGGCGTTCGGAGCGCGGAGCGACGCTGAAACTGCTGATCCTCGTCGGCGCCTCGTTGCCATACCGGCGCGCTGTGTCGCGGCCTCGCGAGCGCCCCATAGGCCGATCCGCTATCTACCCTGACAACCCCAACCCAGCCGCAGGAGTCCCCTTATGACCAGGCCCACAATCCTCAAATTCGGCGCCGTCGAGCATGCAGAGGCCGGCGACCTGCCGGGCTGGATCGTCGTCGAGGGCAGGCCGACCATGCAGACCGCCGTCCAGCACACCAGCGAGGATGGCAAGGTGATGTCGGGCACCTGGCGCGCTTCGCCCGGCACCTACCATGCCACCTACACCGACTACGAATTCGTGCACATGATCGCCGGCCGCATCGTCATCACGCCGGACGGCGGCGAGCCGGTAGAGGTTGGCCCCGGCGACGCCTTCGTGGTCGAGGCCGATTTCAAAGGCACCTGGAAGATCCTCGAGCCGGTGACCAAGCATTTTGTCGTTGTGGTGGGGTGAGGGGGACGGCAACTGCTGATTTCCCCCCACAAGGGGGGAGATTGGCAACTTCACCTGCCCACCTTCGAAATCACACGTCTTTCCACCTCAGGCTCCAGCGATTCCGCAAACGGCGTGGCCAGATGGTGCTGGTCACGGAAGGCGAGTTGGCCGTCGATGAAGACGTGGCAGGTGGTGGCGTTGCAGAAGCGGTCGGTGAGGTCGACATAGGAGGCGTTAGGCACGCTGTCGACGATCTCGCGCTCGACCGCGGCCATCGCGTCGTTGGCGGCATAGCTGCGCGTCTGGTCGCAGAGCGAGGGCGTCTTGTCGCGCCACAGCGCTCGAGCCACGCAGGTGTCGATGTTCTCGTCGTTGAACGGCACGTCGCGGATGAAGGCGATCTTCAGTCCGGCCTTGCTTAAAGTCGTCAGCGTCGAGCGCAGGCCGGCCTGCCACACGGCGTCCGGCGTGTCGGGCTCGCCCTTGCCGGCCGCCATCTTGCGCGCCGAGGTCAGCGCCAGCTCCGAGATCACCACAAGCGAAGGCTTGGCCGCGATGATCTCCTTGATCGCCTGCTCGCGCCATCGGTCGCATTCGCGGTAGTCGCGGTTGAGTTTCGTGACGAAATAGGAGAAGCGCGAGGGCCGGCACGAGCTCTTCAGCCAGGTCTCGACGCGGTAGCCGTTCTTCTTTCCCGCCTCGATCAACGGCGTCGACCAGTGGTCGGCATGCGAATCGCCGAACAGCGCGATCATGCGTCGGCCATTGCCGAACGTGCACGGCTTCGGCATCACCGTGTCGTAGCCCTCCACGCAGGCTTCGGCGCGCGCGGTTGCGGGCTCGGCGGCACTCGCCGCGATCTCGCGCTGCTCGGGGTCCTGGTGGCGCACCGCAAGTGCCGCATTGCCGTAGGCGGCTGCGACGCCGGTGCCGGTCAGGAGGAGGGCCGGCACCAGCGCCCGCGCCGCATTGGCCATAAGCCAGCCGTTGCGACGGATCGGATTCTCGATGAAATGGTAGCTCAGCGCCGAGAGCGCCAGCGTCAGCGCGAGGCAGGCAAGGCGTTGGGGAAAAGTCAGCTCCTCGACCAGCATGCCGGCATAGACGATCACCGGCCAGTGCCAGAGATAGAGCGAATAGGAAAGCTTTCCGACCCACTGCAAGGGCGGCAGCGCCAGGGCGGCATTCACGCCGACCCTGGCGCCGGCCGCGCCCGCCAGCAAGAGAAGGACAGTGCCGGCAACAGGCACCAGCGCCAGGAAACCGGGGAAGGGAGCCTCCTCGCTGAAAGTCAGGTAAGCAAAAGCAATCATCGCCAGTCCGGCCAGGCTGAGCGCCAGGGCAAGCCACGGGCGCTTCTGGAGCAGCCATGCCGGCGCCATCGAGGCCAGTCCGCCGGCGGCGAATTCCCAGGCGCGCAGCGGCGAGAAATAGAATGCCCAGGGCTGCGATATGGTGGTCAGCCAGGCACAGACCGCGAAGGAGACGAGGCCGGCAATGCCGATCGCAAGCATGATCGTCCGCTTGCCGGGCTTCAGCCACGCCGCCAGCATCAACAGCGCCGGCCAGGCGAGATAAAACTGCTCCTCCACCGACAGCGACCAGTAATGGATGAAGGGATTGTTGGCGGCGTCGTTGGCGAAATAGTCGAATGACCAGCGGATCAGCCACAGGTTGATCATATAGGCCGAAGCCCACATCGCTCCCTTGGAATAGAGCGCCTGCTCCTCCGGCGAGAGGATGATCGCGCCCGCGGCAAGGGTCGCCGCGATGACGAAAAGCGCCGCCGGCAAAAGCCTGCGCGCACGCCGGGCGTAGAAGCGCAGGAAGTCGAGCCGGCCGGTTCCGGAAATCTCGGTGACGAGTTGGCGGGTGATCAGGTAGCCGGAGATGACGAAGAAGATGTCGACGCCGGCAAAACCGCCGGGCAGCGCGGTAAGGCCGAAATGGAAGGCGACGACGCCCGCCACGGCCAGCGCACGCAACCCCTCAATGTCTGGCCGGAAGTCCGGCGATGGTGCTGACACGAAGGCGAACCTCGCAACGCTCGTTCGTATCCCGCCTTGGGGCAAGCCTCGGCTCTGCACCGTCATATTGCAATGCAACAAATCTAACGCAGCGCAACATAAGGGGAGGCAGCGAATAAGGGCGCGAGACGCTGGAGCTGTCAATCTCCCCCCTTGTGGGTGAGATGCCCGGCAGGGCAGAGGGGGCGCTGTCTTGCCGGCCCATCAGCCGATTGCGCTTCCCAGACCAGCATAGGTTTCTTGGCGCGGACAGGTTGATCGAGGCCTCATTCCTTCGCGCCCCCTCTGTCCTGCCGGACATCTCCCCCGCTTGGGAGGAGATCGCGCGCTCAGCCGCTTTCGCCAACTTTCAGGCAGCTCAGCACATTAGTGGTAGCTAAGGCATAATTGGCCGCCTGCAGCGATCTGTTAAAATTTGAACACCGACAAACGGCTCGGGAAAGCCGTGCGTCCGACATCATGCACAAGAGATCTACGTGAAACCGGAGAATGGCCATGAAACGGCTTCTGACGGTCGCTGCGCTTTGCGGAGCCGGCAGTTTGATTGCAATGCAAGGCGCAGCCGCCGATGACGACGCTGCGCTGATCAAGAGCGCCGAGTCCGCCGCATCCGCGGCCGTGGCCAGCGGCGCGGCGATCTACGCCATGGATGCCAAGGGCGCCATGCGCACCCTGCGCGAGGGCAAGAACGGCTTCTGGTGCATGCCGGACAATCCAGCCTCGCCCGGCCCCGACCCGATGTGCGGCGACGCCAACGCGATGGAATGGGCGATGGCCTGGCTGCAAAAGAAGGACCCGCCCAAGGGCAAGGTCGGCTTCATTTACATGCGGTCCGGCGGCACCGACGGCAGCAACACCGATCCGTATGCAACGGCGCCGACGGAAGGCAACAATTGGATTGAGACCGGCCCACACGTGATGATCGTCAACGCCATGGATGTGATGGGGGGCTATCCGTCGGACCCGAAGCCCGACACGGCCAAGCCCTATGTGATGTGGCCGGGCAGGCCTTACGCCCATCTGATGATCCCGGTTAAGTAGACGGGACCGCGCGCGAGCGCCGGCGCGCCGTGATCTGCCGATCTCCCCTCCTGCGAGGGAGACCGGCTTTCACCGGCGCTTTCGCCAATCTCCAGCCGCTCCGCGCAACCATCCCCCGCTCCGCGCGTTGCACGCCGGCGAAATATCGCCAATCATGGCGGGGCAGGGTGGAGGCTTCAGGTGGCGGGCAATCGTCAAAATGGCACGCACGCATCCGAACCGGGGCTGGCGGGCCTGCTTGCGGCCTCGCGCGGCCACCCGCGCACGGCGTTGCCGACTGTCGCCACCGTCGTCGCCACGGTCGCGGCGCTGTATTTTGGCCGTGAGGTGTTCCTGCCGATCGCGGTGGCACTGCTTTTGACCTTCGCCATCGCTCCGGTCGTCTCGGCGCTGAAGCGCGTCGGCATCCCGCGCCTTCCGGCGGTCATCGCCAGCGTTCTTGGCGCGTTCGCCGCCCTTGCGTTGTTTTCTTTTGTCGTCGCCAGCCAGGTCAGCGACCTCGCCCAGAACATTCCCGTCTACCAGATCAACATCCTGACCAAGATCCGCGCGCTGAAGGAAAACGGGCTTGGCGGCGGCATCATTTCGCGACTGAGCGGGGTGATCGAGCGCGTCGGCCAGGAGATAGACCGCCAGGAGCCGCAACTGCCCTCGGCGACCGAGGCGCCGAAGCGCGATCCGATCCCGGTCGAGATCGTCTCGCATGAGAAGCCGCTCGAAGTGTTGCAGAACCTGGTCGCGCCGCTCATCAGCCCGTTGGCCTCGGCCAGCTTGGTCATTGTCGTCGTGATCTTCATGCTGATGGAGCGGGAGGACCTGCGCGACCGCTTTATCCGTCTCGTCGGCTATGGCGATCTCCACCGAACCACGCAGGCGCTGCAGGATGCCGGCAAGCGGGTCGGCCAGTATCTTTTGATGCAGCTGACGGTCAACATCGTCTACGCCATACCGATCACCATCGGCCTGTGGGTGCTTGGCATCCCCAATGCGCTGCTTTGGGGCATGCTGGCGCTTGCGCTGCGTTTCGTCCCCTATATCGGCCCGATCATCGGCGCGCTGCTGCCGCTCTTCCTGGCGCTGGCCGTGGCGCCCGGCTGGTCGCTGCTGTTGTGGACCGGCGCCCTCTTCATCGTCATGGAGCTGATCACCGGCAATGTTATCGAGCCTTGGCTCTATGGCTCCCATACCGGACTTTCGCCGCTCGCCATCATCGTCGCGGCGATCTTCTGGACCTGGGTCTGGGGCCCGATCGGCCTGGTGCTGTCGACGCCGCTCACCGTCTGTCTTGTCGTGCTCGGCCGACATGTGCCGCAATTCGAGTTCCTCGATGTGCTGTTCGGCAACGAGCCGGTGCTGGAGCCGCATGCAAGGCTCTACCAGCGGCTTCTTGCCAGCGATCCGGAGGAGGCGACGGATCATGCCGAAGAGATGCTCGAGGAAAAGTACCTGTTCGAGTTCTATGATCAGGTAGCCATCCCCGCACTGCTGCTCGCCGAGCAGGATCGCATGCGCGGCGTCATGGATGACGACCAGAGGAAGCAGGTGGCCGAGAGCGCGCTGACGCTGGTTGCCAATCTCGACGACAGCGCCCAGGAGGAAGCAGACGCCGAGGAGGACGAACAGCCGGCTTCCAGCGAGGAGGCCCCCAAAGGCAAGGCAACCGAGGGCAAGGGAGACGCCGATGCCGAGGAGGTCGACCTGCCGGACGGATCCGGCATTTCCGTGCTTTGCACCGGCGGGCGCGGCGAGCTCGACGATGCCGCCTCCGCGATGCTGGCGCAGGTCCTGGAAGTGCAGGGCGCCGAGACGTCGCGGGCGAGCTTCATCGACCTTGAGCCCTTGGGCATCCGCCGCCTCCTCCTGGACACCGTCGATGCGGCCGTCATCGGCTTCCTCAACCGTCAATCCACCAAGCACGCGCGCTTCGTGGTGCGACGGCTGAAGCGCCTCAATCCGAAGCTGAGGGTCGGCATCGTCTTCTGGTCGGAGATCGGCAATGGCGACACCGAGGCCGCGGCGAAACTGGCGGGCGACCTCAACGCAGATTTCGTCGCCTACGGCATGGTCGACGCGGTGGCAGGCGCCCTTTCGAGCGAACCGGTCGTGGCGCTGAAGCTCACCCCCCAGCGCCGTCCACGCCGGCGGCGTACAGCCCGCAAGAAGGAGTTGCAGGCGGCCGCGGGGTGAGGCTTCCTATCGATCGATCATCAACTCGGCCTCGATCTCGACCGGGAGATCGAACGGCAGGGCGGCGACCCCGATGGCGGTGCGGCAAGAATTGGCCGGGATTGGCACGGCCCGCGCGAACCGCAGCTTGGCGATCCGCGCGGGCGGGCGCCTGCCCCCGCGGCGGCGCCAAGCCCCCAACCCTCAGGCTGGCCGGGTGGCTGTCTGGTCCGGCCTTTTTGCCGGTCGTTTTTCCTCGCCGATCGGGGACCGGAAACCGCCACGTGGTCTTCCGGAACCGCTCCCCTTTGTTTTTGCGCTATTCCGGACGGGAACCGCTGCGCAATTTTCCCGGATTGCTTCTAGAAATGCAGGTCCAGCGCAGGCGGATAGGCCTGGCCTGGATCGCCTTGCGGCGCCGTCGTGGTGCCGGCGAGCGCGATGCCACCGGTGGACGTCTGGTCAAGCGGCGGCCGCTTCTTCTCGACGTTGATCTTTGTCTCGGACACCAGAGTTTTCGTCTTGGCCTCGACGGCCGGCGACAGCGCAAGCGTGAGGACAAGAGCGGATAGAACGACTTTCATGACAGCTCCCCTGCACCCACCCCGGCGGCGACCCTAGCGCCGGCAGCCCGGCCGCAAAGGCAGCGTGTGCGGAAGGTTGTGGAATTCTCTGGATTTCCTGGAATATTAGGCGGTGGAAAATTGGCATGGCCGGGAATGGAGACTGTTTGCCGGCGTGCTAGACCGAATGGCTGGAACAACTCGGCGATTCCCTGCCAAACGCCGAAATGCTCTAGCGGCAAAAACATCGAGGGGCTTGTCGCATGGCGCAGCACATCGCGCAAAAACTAAGACTGACGTCGGCCTTGCTGGGAACCGTGACCCGCAAGGACCTCGCGGCGGCGTTCCGCGCCGTCAACCCGAAGACGGCGTTCGATCTCGGCCGAGCCGACAAATGGCTGCAGGGCCGCGCGCGCCCGCGCCAGGTGAGCGTCTATGACGACTGGGCGAAGCTGCTCGAGCTGGAACAGCCCGGTGCCTGGATCGCCGAGAGCGACCTGCCAAGCTTCACCGCCGCGATCGCGGCCCGCCACGGCATCGGCAGCGCCGAACTGGAGCGCCGCGCCGGCATGCAGTTCGAGGCCGCCACGCATGACGAGCGCAGCCTCGGCTCCGGGCTTGCCGGGGCCTATGCCTGCTATTCGCGCGCCTGGTCGCCCTATTATCGCGGCCAGCTCATCAAGGGCCGCCTGTCGATCGAGGCCGGGCCCGGCGCGCATGGCCTTGCCGCCACCTATCGCGAGATCTTGCCGACCGGGCAGCTGCTGCTCGGCGGCCCGGTCAACCCGGCAAAGCGCGGCCTTTACGTGCATCTGAAGGAGGTGGGCGGCGACGCCCAATTCTTTCTCTGCCTCTTCCCTCAGACGCAGCCGGTCAGTGTGCTCGGCGGCTATATGTGCGGCGCCGCCGTCATCGGGCCCGAGGCTCAGCCATCGATCACCAGGATACTTCTGGTGCGTCTGCGCGATGCGGCATTCGGCGCCCAGACATGGGGCGGATACCTGCCGGCCGGCGGCTCGATCGCCGGCGACCTGGCGAGCCTCGGCATCGCCGTGGCGCACCCGGAAACGGTCGACCGGCAGCTTGAGCAGTTCCTTGGCGCCGACAGCGGCGGCGGCGCCAACCAGATCCCGCCGGATGATTTTCGCGCCATCCTCAATGTCTTCGACCGCCATTGGCTGCAGCACGCGGGCTGACGCGGCATCCCGGCAAACTTGACAGGGCGGCCGCATCGCGTTCACCTGCGCCGGTCGTTGACCCGCGCAGGAACGAACGATGAAGAAGACCTACGAAAAGCCCAGGCTTGAAAAGCGCGACCGGCTCTCGGCCGCGACCGCTGCCGCGCCAGCGTCCGGCTTTACGTTCTGAAGCCGCCGGGCGGTCCAAACTTGACAATAGCTGCCCGCGGCGCTCATTTTGCGCGCATCGTCTTCAGGGGGAATCTCGATGAAGAAGGTCTACAGAAAGCCGACGCTCGAAAAGCGCGGGAAACTTTCCGCCGTCACGGCCGGCAATGGCTCGTCGATAACGCTCTAACAGCCGTGCGCCAGCCTGAAATATGAGCTGCGCG
This sequence comes from Mesorhizobium sp. M1D.F.Ca.ET.231.01.1.1, assembly GCF_003999155.2. Lineage (NCBI taxonomy): Bacteria > Pseudomonadati > Pseudomonadota > Alphaproteobacteria > Hyphomicrobiales > Phyllobacteriaceae > Mesorhizobium > Mesorhizobium sp. M1D.F.Ca.ET.231.01.1.1. The sequence goes on along the minus strand of NZ_RZOZ02000012.1, from coordinate 92,987 downwards.
CCGCTCCCGGCCAGGAGCGGGCGGTGCACTGCGCAGTGCCCGCCCGTCCGGCGCCGCCGCCAAGCTGCTGAAACCCCGTCCGTCCCCAACAGCAACGGTCATGGCGTGACCAGTGATTGCGGAGTGCCATTGGCGGGCCTCGCTGTCAACGCCGGCCGGAGCGCCCAATAGAGGGCGCTTTTTGTTGTTGCAAAGGGCTGAAACCGGCCTGCCGCGATCGCGCCATTGCTTTTGGCGGAAGCGTGGAAATGGCGGATTTCCGGGCTTTTCGGCCCCCTTGTCGTCAAATGCGGACCTATATGTCTATCCGTTTGAATAAGTTCGTTTTTCGTCGGCTGAGCTATCTTGACGCCCGGTTCTCAACCTGACTTTTTTTGGGCGCATTTCCGCAGCGCAACATCGGCGCCAAATCTCCGGTCAAGGCGAGAGCGCTGGCCGCTTGTGAACCGCTTCATGATACCCTCATGCAGGCGTGCTATAATATCCAATGCGAGCGAGGGAGGGTGCCATGGGCGATCGGTTGCTCGAAGTGCTTGCCAGGCGCAAATCCTGGCTGGACAGGTTGGCGCTTGGGCTGCTCATCTTCCTTGCAACGCTGATTGCCGGTCTCATGGGCGGCGCCGGCGCTTAAGCACGTCTCCCCAAAGCGTGGACCGGTTTCGAGACATGCGCAAAACCAAAAACCCAACGCATCGCGATCCTTCGCCTGCCGCCCATCTCGCCGCAGGAAGGAGATGGTTCACCGGCCCCCACACACCTCCCGCACCACGCCCCGCAGCCAGCGATGCGCGGGGTCGGTGTCGAGGCGCGGGTGCCACAGCAGCGAGATGGTGAGCGGGACGAGCTTTACCGGCAGCGCGAAGGTGAACAGGCCTTCGCGCAGCTTGCCCGTATAGCGCTCGGGCACGGTGGCGATGAGGTCGGAGCCGCGGGCAAGCGCCAGCGCCTCCGAAAAGCCGCCGACCACCGTCGCGATCGTTCGCGCCAGACCGGTGGGCTCCAGCGCATCGTCGACCGGCCCGCGGTCCAGCCCGCGGCGCGAGATCAGTATGTGGCGGCCGGCGGCGAAACGGGCGGCGGTGATCTTGCCTTCGCTTAAAGGATGGCCGATGCGCGCCACGCCGACGAAACGGTCCCGGAATAGCGCCTGGGCCCGTACCTCGGGGCCGGTCGAGCCGCCGACCACGCCGGTTTCGAGGTCGACGCTGCCCTCGCGCATCGGCGCGCTGTCCTTGTCGGGCTTCGGCACGAAGCGCAACCGCACACCCGGCGCCTCCTCGGCGACGCGCGCCAGCAGGGCAGGGCCGAAATTCTCGACGAAACCGTCGCTGTTGCGCAACGTGAAGCTGCGCGCGAGACGCTCGAGGTCGAGCCGCTCTGCCGGACGCAGCATGGCCTCCGCTTCCTTTACCAGCCGGCCGGCTTCCATGCTGAGTTCAACCGCGCGCGGCGTCGGCACCAGACCGCGCCCGGCGCGCACCAAGAGCGGATCGCCCGTCGCCTCGCGCAGTCTCGCCAGCGCCCGGCTCGTCGCCGAGGGGCTGAGCTTCAGCCGCCGCGCGGCTTCGGCCACGCTGCCTTCGGCAAGCAGCACGTCCAGCGTGACGAGCAGGTTGAGATCGGGTCGCGACATGGCGCGATCCTAGCACGTTTGCAACCTTGTGACATGGCGTTTCACGCACTGATGAAGTGCAAATGCTGCGTGTTCCGCCATATCAGGCACGCGCTTATCTTCCCGGCAAGTTCCACCGAGCCGGAGAAGAGCCATGGCCGACATCGCAGATCCACGCATCGCATCAGCAGGCCGCTCGGCAACCGGCGCGCTGGCCAGCCTGTCGCTGGCCATGCTGCTCTCCTCGCTCAGCACCAGCATCGCCAATGTCGCGCTGCCGACGTTGAGCATGGCTTTCGCGGCATCCTTCCCGGCGGTGCAATGGGTCGTGCTTGCCTATCTGCTCACCATCACCGCGCTCATCGTCAGCGTCGGGCGTCTGGGTGATCTCGTCGGCCGCCGGCTGCTGCTGGTTGCGGGTCTCGCGCTGTTCAGCGCCGCCTCGCTGGCGGCGGCGCTCGCGCCGACCCTGCCGCTGCTGATCGCCGCCCGCGCCGCACAAGGCCTGGGCGCGGCGGTGATGATGGCATCGACCATCGCCTTCGTCGGCGAGACGGTGCCGAAGGAGCGCACGGGCAGCGCCATGGGCCTGCTCGGCACCATGTCGGCGGTCGGCACGGCGCTTGGGCCGTCGCTCGGCGGCGTGCTGATCGTTTCTTGCGGCTGGCGTTCGATCTTCCTCGTCAATGCCGCGCTCGGCGTTGCGGCCATGCTTGCCGCACGGCGCTTCCTGCCTGTGGGCGAGGCGAGGGAAGATCAGGGCGCGAGGAGGGGACGCGCTCGCTTCGATACGCTCGGCACGATCTTGCTTGCGCTGACGCTCGCCGCCTACGCGCTGGCGATGACTTTTGGGCGCGGCCATTTCGGCAGCCTGAACGTCGGGCTGCTCGGCATGGCCATCCTCGGCGCCGGCCTCTTCCTCTACGCCGAAGGCAAGGTGGCTTCGCCGCTGGTCCAACCAGCGTTGTTCCGCGACCCGGTGCTGGCGCCGAGTCTTGCCATGAACGCGCTGGTCTCGACGGTGATGATGGCGACGCTTGTGGTCGGACCGTTCTTCCTGTCGCGCGCCCTGGGCCTGAGCGAAGCGCTGGTCGGCGCCATCCTGTCGATCGGCCCGGTTGTTTCGGCACTCTGCGGCGTGGTGGCGGGCCGCGTCGTCGACCGCCTCGGCGCGGCGGCAATGGTCATCGCCGGGCTGGCGCTGATGGCCGCCGGCTGCGTCGCGCTCTCCGTGCTGCCGGCACTGTTCGGCGTCGCCGGCTACGCCGCGGCGATCATCCTGCTGACGCCCGGCTACCAGCTCTTCCAGGCGGCGAACAACACCGCCGTCATGGCCAATGTCGACAGCAACGAGCGCGGCGTGGTGTCGGGCATGCTGAGCCTGTCGCGCAATCTCGGCCTGATCACCGGCACGGCGGCGATGGGCGCGGTGTTTGCTTTTGCGGCGGGGATGAAGGATATCGCAGGCGCCGCGCCTGAGGCGGTAGCCGGCGGGACGCGACTTACATTCGCGGTGGCGGCTGGGCTGGTGCTGGTGGCGGTGGCAATTGCCGGCGGTTGGCGAAGGCGCCGGAGCGCTTGATCTACCCACGGGGGGAAGGTTGGCGGCGTCTGCACCGCGCCTCGCCAGCCCCCAATGTAACCCGTCACACAGTCCTCACAGCCATCTTGCCGTATCGGCATTCCTCATGCCCGTGGCCAGCGAGACTTCCGCATTTTAGCTGATTTTGATATGCGGAGTGGTTTCTCTCGCCGAGCTGATGAGGAAACGAAGGGGGTAGTGGCAGTGGAAGGATGCCCGGCCGCATGATCGACAGTCCGCAAGCCGGGCTGCTGGATCTATGCGTGCTCGGTGATTTCCAGGTGACCCGTGGCGGCGAACTCATCGACCTGCCGCCGTCGCGCAAGACGAGGGCCTTGCTCGCCTATCTCGCCGTCACCGGCAAGGCGCACCAGCGCGAGCGGCTTTGCGAAATCTTCTGGGACCTTCCCGATGATCCGCGCGGCGCGCTGCGCTGGAGCCTGTCCAAGATCCGCCAGGTGCTTGGCGAGGACGAATGCGCTTTAATCGCCGACCGCAACACTGTCGCGCTCAAGGTCGCAACGGACTACGCCCGGCTGCTGCCGCTGCTGAAGGGCGATCTTTCCTTGGCGTCGACGGAGGAACTGGAGGCCGCTGCCGGTTCGATCCGCGGCGATTTCCTCGCCGATCTCGCGCTCGAGCGCTGCTTCGAATACCAGGCCTGGCGCGCGGGCGTCGCCAGCGAGGTCGAGCTCGCCGAGCTTGGCATATTGCGCGAGCTGGTCGAGCGCCTGGCTGGCGAGCCGAGGCGTGCGCTGCCGCTTGCGCGGCGCCTGCGCCGCCTGCTGCCTGAGGACCTCGGCCTGGCGGAAGAGGTCGAGGCGCTGGAGGAGAAGGTGAGGGCCGCCGCCGCCCAGCCCGCGGGACGCTCTGCGCAACCCGGCGCTGCCCCGGCGCAATCGCCTTCGCCCGCAAAGAGCCCGGCTACCGCGCAGGATCCCGGCCGCGCCGTTCATTTCTGCCGGGCTCGTGACGGCACGAGGCTCGCCTACGCCATGACCGGCAGCGGCGCGCCCATCCTGCGCGCCGCGCATTGGATGTCGCATCTCACCTTCGACTGGGACAGTCCGATCTGGCGCCATTGGATGTCGGAATTGTCGTGCGAGAACCGGCTGGTGCGCTACGACGAGCGCTGCAACGGACTGTCGCAACGCCACGTGGTCGACGTCTCGTTCGACACCATGGTGTCGGACCTCGAATGCGTGGTCGAGGCGGCGGGGCTCGATCGCTTCACCCTGCTTGGCCTTTCACAGAGCTGCGCGGTCTCGATCGCCTACGCCATACGCCATCCCGAGAAGGTATCGGGCATGATCCTCTACGGCGGCTATGTCAAAGGCTGGCGGGCGCGCGGCGACGCCGGTGAGATCGCGACGCGCGAGGCGATCGCGACGCTGATGCGCGAGGGGTGGGGTAAGCAGAACCCAATGTTCCGCCAGGTCTTCTGCTCCATGTTCATCCCCGGCGCCACGCACGAGCATTTCTCCTGGATGGACGACTTGATGCTGCGCACCGTGTCTCCGGACGATGCCTTCCGTCTGCAAAGCGCCTTCTCGGTGATCGATGTCAGCGAGCTCCTGGAACAGGTGCGGGTGCCGACCCTGGTGCTGCACGCGCGGGAAGACAACGTTGCCCCTGTCGAGTCCGGCCGCACCATGGCCGCCGGCATTCCCGGCGCGCGCTTCTTCGAACTGGAAAGCCAGAACCACATTCTGCTCGAAGGCGAGCCGGCCTTCGACGAGTTTATTGCCCATGTCCGCGCCTTCGTCGCCGAGACGGCCGGGCCCTGATCCGGAAGGCGAGCGCCGACGGAGCGCCGCTCAGTCCTTGATCAGCGGCACGGTGAACACCGTCGCGGTTCCGGTCAGGCACAGTTCGCCGGCTTCGTTGCGCACGGATGTCTCGAGCTTCGTGATCGGCTTGTCGAAACGCACCTCGGTGACCTCGACGCGGCCGGTGATCAGCTCGCCGACGCCGACCGCCTTTACGAATTTCCATGAGACCTCCAGGAACACCGACCCCGGACCGGGAAGGTCTTCCGCCACCACCGCGTTGAGAATGCCCGAGGTGACGCCGCCCTGCACGATGAGCTTGCCGAAGACCGATGCCTCGGCAAGGCCCTTGTCGTAGTGCAGCGGGTTGCGGTCGCCGGTCATCTCGGCGAACGCGTCGATGTCCTGTGCGCGTGTCCGCCGTGAGCGCTCGGCCGACGCGCCTACCTGCGGGCGTCCGTTGACGACGCCGATCCATCCGTCCTTCATCATATGTGCGGTCATAGTCTCGTGGCTATTCGGTTGCGTAGCGTGATCGAGCCGGCGGCGGCCGGTGCGTTGGTGTCGTTTGCCGGCGCCTGTCGCGCCGCCGGCCGCCGTCGGGCAGCGTGGAGGGTGCGGCTCGGCATCTCCTGCCCTGCGAGCGCCTGGACTTCCGCCTTCATCACCGCGCTGAAGCGACGATGACGCTCGCCGATCTCGGCGAGCGTCCAGTCGAAACCCGCGACGGCGTCGGTAGCGTCGAGGACGTGATTGGCGAAGAGGTCGCGTTCGCGCTGCCAGGCCGCGAAGGCTGCTTCCGATCTGTCCAGGACGGCCCGCGCCAGGCCCTCGGCATCGCGCAGCGCATCCGAAATGCCGTGCGCGGTGATCGGGTCGCGGAAGAAGCCGGCGTCGCCGACCAGCGCCCAGCCCGGGCCGTAGGCCCGGCGGATATAGCCGGGCACCCCGCGGAACGCCTGCAGGCGGGCATCCCTGGCAGCGCGGTCGGCTTGCGCGGCAAACGCGGGCGAAAGCGCTTCCAGCACCTCCATGCGGGCGCCCGCATGACCGGTGCGGAAGCGCTGGTCGAACAGGCTGGTAGGCACCGAGGCGACGATGCAGGCCATGCCGTCATTGGTCGGGATCAGCGAGCCTGCGAGCCCGTCGCGGAAATACCAGTGATAGCCGGTGCCGGGCTCGACCGGCGCATAGCCATAGACATGGGCGGCCGAGACCGCGCCTTGTCGCAGCACCTCGGCGTCGCAGCATTTCGCCACCAGCGAGCCAATGCCGTCGGCGCCGATCACGATATCGGCGGCGACCCGCAAGGCGGCGCGGCCGGCGCCACGGATCTCGACGCCGCGCACCCGCCCGCGCGTGTCGGCGAAGAGGTCGGCGACGGCGATGTCATGCAGGAACTCGGCCCCGGCCTTGCGCGCGGCATCGACGAGCATGCGGTCGAGCACCGTGCGCCGCGGCGCGATCAGGCCGGGCAGGTCCGGTCCGCCGTCGAGCGCAATCGTGATCTCCTCGTCGCCATAGTGGAACGTCGTCGTTTCGACCAGCGGCGTGCCGGCCTCGATGAGCGGCTTGAGCACGCCCCAGCGCGACAATTGCAGCACGGCCGGCCGCATCAGCGCGTGCGTCGACAGCGTGTCGGAGCCATAGGGCCGGCGCTCGATGACCAGGACCTTCAGCCCGGCGCGGGCGAGCAGCAGCGCCGTCGAGGCGCCGGCGCAGCGCGCGCCGACGACGATCGCGTCGTAACGGGCGCGCTTGGGCGTCGGCGGTAGGGAAATCGCAGTCGTTGGCATCGTCAGTGTCCTCAGGCGGCCCTCAGGCCCTTGCGGTCGAGATAGCGGGAGACCTCGGCGGCGATCGCTTGCGCGTCGACGCCGGCGCCGCCGATGAAGTTGGAGTCCCGCTTGCGCAGGAAGCGGAAGCCGAGCGCGTAGAGGCCGGGAACGCTGGTGACGCCGCCCTGATGCGCGATCTCGCCGTCGGCGGCGAGCGCAAGCGGCTCCAGCCAGTCGAACGAGCGGGCATAGCCGGTTGCCCAGATGATCGTGGGGATCGACCCGTCCGCCAGCGAAAGCCGCATTGGGCTGACCGAAGGCACTGTCACCGGCTGGCGGCGGGTCGGCCGCGCGGCGCCGGCGAAGCGGTCGATCCCGGCAAGCAGGCGCGCCTGCTTCGCTTCAGCCGCCGCCACGCTCGCCGCGAGATCGTCGGCGAAGGCGATCTCGCGGTTCGCGATGCCGCGCACACGGCCCGCCAGCCCGACGCCGAGCGCCTGCAGCGTGGCGAGGTCGACATCGGCCTTGTCCGGCCGCCCGGCAAGCTGCAGCGAGGGCTGGCGCCTGGCGCTTTCGGGGTTGGTGAGTCCGTCGAGCGGCTGCGCCATCAGGCCCATCTTGCAGAGCCAGAAGAAGATGTCCTTGCCGCGCCACAGCCTGGGCAGGCGCGTATGCTTGCCGACCGAAAGCGTGACACGCCGGCCGGCGCGCGCGACCTCGTCGGCGATCTGCACCCCGGAGGAGGAAGCGCCGACGATCAGCACGCCGCCAGGCGGCAGTTCGCCGGGGGACCGATACTGCGAGGCGTGGATGCTCAGCCGCCCGCCCATTGTCGCGGATGCAAAGGGGATCACCGGCCGGTCGCAGTGGCCGGTCGCCACCATGACGGCTTTTGCCGTCCAGTCGCCGGCGCTGGTGGCGAGCGCGAAGCCGCCGCCGGTCCGCCTGCAGGAGACGACCTCGACGCCGCATTCGACCGGCACCTGCCAGCGGGTTGCATAGGTTTCGAGATCCTGGACGAACGCGTCTTTCGTCCTGAAGCCGTCAGGGTCCGGGCCGTCATAGGGCGAGCCGGGCAGGCCATTCAGCCAGTTGGGCGTAAGCAGCCTCAGCGATTGCCAGGCCTGCGCGCGCCAACGCTCGCCGATGCGGCCGCGCTCCAGCACGACATGGTCGATGCCGACGCGGCCAAGGCAATGGCTGAGCGCAAGCCCGGCCTGCCCGCCGCCGATGATGACGACGTCAGCGTGTTTCATGGCTCTGTTCCGAAACCTAGGGAAGGGACGGTCCGGATTCCCCGGACCGTCTCCCAGTCTTGCGTCACTGGATGGTCTTGATCCCGACCGTCACCGGAACGCCCTTGGTCAGGACGTCGAACACGGCCGAGCGCGCGCGGGCCTGCTCGACGAGCTGCTGGAGCTTTTCGGCCGGCGCGTCGCCCTCGACCTCGAACGAGACCTGGATGTTCTGGAAGCCGTTGCGGACCTCGTCCGAGATGCCGAGGATGCCGCGCAGGTCGATGTCGCCGTCGACCGAGCATGAGACCTTGGCGAGCTTGATGCCGCGCGCCGCGGCGATGTTGGCAAGGCCCGCCATCAGGCAGCTCGCCAGCCCATGCAGCAGCCACTCGACCGGGGTCGGCGCGTTGTCGGCACCGCACAGGATCGCGGGATGGTCGCTGTCGGCATAGAAGGGCTTTTCGTGCTTCTGCTCCTGGCCGGCGCCGTGGAAGCCGTGCATGACGCTCTTGCTGTGCGTGCCCTCGATCCATTCATTGTGGGCGCGGAACTGGAACTTCGCCAGCTCCGGCTGGCCGGCGACGAAGTTGATCGTCGCCAACAGGTTCGGCGTGTCGACGCCATTGAGCGGAAGTCGTGCAGGTTTGGTGTTCGGTTGCATTTGTCTTCTCCCAAAAAGGTTGGTTTGCGGCTTGGTTGCCGTGACGGCCCTTCTTTGACAGTCGGGCGTTTGAACGAGAGTGGGTGCGGGCGTGGAATTTTCGATACGCCCACCGTGGAAATTGCATCGCCCGTTTCATTTGGGGCGTGGGAACCCAACGCCGGCAGGCCGGTCAGCGGGCTAGGTCAGACGCGAAAAACCCCGGCGATGCCGGGGTTTTCGTCGACCTTCCGGCCGGCCGCCGATGCAGTCGGTCATCCCGCTTCAGGCGTCCTGTCGGCTTCGGCGAGCGCGCCGCGCGCGGATGTGTAGTATTCGATCTGCGAGCGGCTGATGCCCATGTCCTTCAACAGATAGTCCGGCATGGCCCGCAGCGCGGCGCGGTCGCTGCGCAGCCGCATGGCGTGGTAGGCCAGCCGCAACGCGCGGCCGGCAGGGCCGAGCAGGTTGAAGCCGATGCTGCGGGTTTCGTAGGTTGCGTGATCAAAGGTGGTCATCGTCATCTCCATCGGTTGCGGACGCGTTCCTTCGCGTCGTCGATGGGGACAATGCGGCACGGGCGACGGAGCGAGCGTTGGAGCCGGCGTCGAAACTGCCGTGGAATCGTGCGGGGGCGAAAGCGCCTTTCTCCCACGTGCGAGAAGGGAAGAGCGCAGCGCTACACCCGCCCCTCATTGGACTTCGCCCGGCACAACCCCATATTGAATCGAAGGAGCTTTGAGCGTGAGACTCGCGCGGGTGGCCCTTCTGGCAGCGGCCTTCGTGGCTGCGGTTCTTTTCCCCTTCTCCTCGGCCGGAATGGCGGCGGAGAGGGTCGCTCTCAGCATCGCGATCGACGGCGCCATCGGTCCGGCGAGCTCGCGCCAGCTCAAGGATGCGCTCAAGGTGGCGTCCGAGCGCCATGCCGTGGTCCTTATCGTTCAGCTCGACACACCGGGCGGCCTGGTCACCTCGATGCGCGAGATGATCGCCGACATCCTGGCTTCTCCCGTTCCCGTCATCGGCTATGTCGCGCCGGCCGGCGGCCATGCGGCAAGCGCCGGAACCTATATCCTCTACGCTACCCATGTGGCGGCGATGGCGCCGGGCACCAATCTGGGCGCGGCGACGCCGGTCGAGTTCGGCGGGCTGCCCTCGCTTCCCGGCGGCGAGAAGGACAAGGACCAGAAGGACGCCAGCGGGCGGCCGGCCGGCGACGCGATGATGGCCAAGGTGACCAACGACGCGGTGGCGCTGATCCGGTCGCTCGCCGAGCTGCGCGGGCGCAACGGCGATTGGGGCGAGAAGGCCGTGCGCGAGGCGGCAAGCCTTTCGGCAAGCACTGCGCTGCAGCAACATGTCATCGACTTCGTCGCCCGCGACACGACCGAGCTCCTGCAGATGGCCGACGGCCGCACCGTTGACCTGGCCGGCAAGAAAGTGGTGCTGACCACGAAGGGCCTGGCCGTCGAGACGCTGGATCCCGGCTGGTTCATCCGGCTTCTCTCCGTCATCACCGATCCGAACGTCGCCGTCCTGCTGATGCTGATCGGCTTCTACGGCATCGTCTTCGAGGTCACGAGCCCCGGCGCGGTGGCGCCGGGCGTCATCGGCGCCGTCTGCCTCGTGCTCGCCCTCTATGCGCTCGATCTACTGCCGATCAACTATACCGGGCTCGCCCTGATGCTGCTCGGCGTCGGCTTCCTCATCGTCGAGGCTTTCAATCCGACGGTGGTGCTGGGGGTCGGAGGCGCGGCCGCCTTCCTGCTCGGCGCGGCCATGCTGCTCAAGATCGAGGGGCCGGGCTTCGCCATATCCTGGGCGATCATCGGTCCTGCCGCGGCGTTGACGCTGGGGCTGGCACTTTTTGCCGGCAGCTACCTCTGGGCGGCGCGGCGCAATCCGCCGCGTACCGGTGGCGAGGCGATGCGTGGCCTCCCCGTGGAGATCCTCGACTGGCAGGGCGGCGAGGGCCACGTGCTGGCGCTCGGCGAGCGCTGGCGGGCGAAGGCCGACGAGCCGATAGCGCCGGGAGATCGCGCGGAGGTAACCGCGGTCAGCGACCTGGTGCTGACGGTGCGGCGGCGCAACTCGAAAAATGACGGAGCAAGACAATGACGGTCGGTTATGTCGCCTATCTGGTCCTTGCGCTGCTGGTGATCATGTTCCTGTCGGCGGCCATCCGCATCCTCAGGGAATATGAGCGCGGCGTGATCTTCACGCTTGGTCGCTTTACCGGGGTGAAGGGGCCTGGCCTCATTCTGCTCGTTCCCTTCATCCAGCAGATGGTGCGGGTGGACCTGCGCGTGGTGGTGCAGGACGTGCCGCCGCAGGACGTCATCTCGCGCGACAACGTTTCGGTGAAGGTCAACGCCGTGCTCTATTTCCGCATCGTCGACGCCGAGCGCGCGATCATCCAGGTCGAGGACTTCATGACCGCCACCAACCAGCTGGCGCAGACCACGCTGCGCTCGGTGCTCGGCAAGCACGAGCTCGACGAGATGCTGGCCGAGCGCGACAAGCTCAACAGCGATATTCAGGAGATCCTCGACCAGCGCACCGATGCCTGGGGCATCAAGGTTTCGAACGTCGAGATCAAGCATGTCGACCTGAATGAAAGCATGATCCGCGCCATCGCCAAGCAGGCCGAGGCCGAGCGGCTGCGGCGCGCCAAGGTCATCAACGCCGACGGCGAGCAGCAAGCGGCGGCAAAGCTCGTCGAGGCCGGCCGCATGCTGGCGGCCGAGCCGCAGGCCATGCAGCTGCGCTATTTCGAGGCCCTGCACGACATCGCCGGCGAGCGCTCCTCCACGGTTGTGTTCCCGCTGCCGGTGGATCTGCTCAGCCAGTTCCTGAAGGGGCAGGGGAAGTGAGCCGCCACGGCGGCTCCGGCGAAAAGCGCTTGCCGATCCAGTCGGCGAAGGCGCGGGTCTTGGCGGCCTGGCCCTTGGCCGAGGGCATGACGACATAGACCGCGCCCTCGTCGGCCAGCGTCCAGTCCTCCAGGATCGGCACCAGCCGGCCGTCGGCGAGCTCGCGCCCGACCAGCCAGTCGGTGCTCATCATCAGGCCGACGCCCTGCACGGCGGCCTCGACCAGCACCTCGGCGTCGTCGCTGACCAGCGGCCCCGAAACCTCGACGCGCACGCGCCGGCCCTCGCGGTCGGTCATCTCCCAGGCCGGAAAGGTCTGGAAACCGGTGAAGCCGAGGCAGGAATGTTCAAGCAGCGCCTGCGGCGTTTCCGGTCTGCCCCTTCGGGCGAGGTAGGAGGGCGCGGCGCAGAGCAGCCGGCGCCGCGTTGCCACCTTGCGCGCCACCAGCCGCGAATCCTCCAGGCTGCCCAGCCGGACAGCAGCGTCGAAATTCTCTGCGACGAGATCGGCGAAGCGGTTGGAGAATTCGGCCTCGATGCGCACTTCCGGGAATTCGGCGAGGAACTGCGGCAGGAACGGCCCGATCCACATGCGCCCGAACGTGCCGGGCAGCGAAAGCCGGAGCAGCCCGCGCGGCCGGCCGCCGGCATGCGCCGAGGCGGCGGCTTCCGCCTCGTCGACCGAGGCGAGGATGGCGCGCACGCGCACCAGGAATTCCGCGCCCGCCTCCGTCAGCGCTACGCTGCGGGTCGTGCGGTGGAGCAGCCTGACCCCCAGCCGCTCCTCCAGCGACTGCAGGCGGCGCGACAGGATGGTCGCATCGCGTCCGATCCGCGCTGCCGCCCTGGTGAAGGAGCGCGCCTCGGCTACGGCGGCGAAGGCCGCCATTTCGGCAAGCGCGGAGGGTTCATAGGATTGCTGCATGATTTGCAATGCTCAATTGCAAAGTCCAAAGATTATCGAGAAATAGCGCAGTAGCTAGGTTCGCTCAACCCATCAATCGACCACCCCACGGAGTGAACCATGAAAGCCATCGAACTCAGCCAGCCCAGGCTGGACGCCTTCCGCGCCGCCACCGTCGCCACGCCCGAACCGCAGCGCGGCGAGGTGCTGATCCGCCAGCGCGCCGCGAGCCTGAATTTCGTCGATGTCGCCGTCGCGAGCGGCAACTATCCCGGACCGGTCTTCCCGCTCATTCCGGTCGCCGATGGCGCCGGCGAGATCGTCGCGCTCGGCGAGGGCGTCACCCGCTTCGCCGTCGGCGACCGCGTCGTCGCCCACGCCAAGCCGCGCTGGATCGGCGGCCGGCCGCGGCCTTACGAGATGACGCAGATGCGCGGCATCTCGCTGCCCGGGTCGCTGGCCGAATATGTCGCCCTGCCGGCCAATTCGGTCGTGCCGATCCCGCAGCATCTCTCCTTCGAGGCGGCCTCGACCCTGCCCATCGCCGGCACCACCGCCTGGAACGCGCTTCGCGCCGCCGATGTCCGGCCGGGCTCGGTGGTCGTGCTGCTCGGTACCGGAGGTGTCTCGATCTTCACCTTGCAACTAGCCAAGGCGGCCGGAGCCACCGTCATCATCACTTCGTCTTCGGACGAGAAGCTCGAGCGGGCCAAGGCGCTCGGCGCCGATCACCTGATCAACTACCGCGCGACGCCCGACTGGGACGGCAAGGTGCTGGAACTGACCGATGGTCTTGGCGCCGACCTTGTCGTCGAGACCGGCGGCACTGCTACCTTCGCGCGCGCCGTCAACGCCACCGCCCCCGGCGGCACGCTGTTCACCATCGGCTTCGTCAGCGGCGCCGAGGCGACCGTCAGCCTGCTGCCGATCATCATCAAGGCGCTGAGGGTGGTGGGCAACAACACCGGATCGGTGTCCGACCTGCGCGACGCCGCCCGCGCCGTCGGCGCCGCCGGCATCGAGCCGGTCGTCGACAAGGTGTTTTCACACAACGATGCGACCGAAGCCTACACCCACATGGCCGCCGGCGGCCTGCATTTCGGCAAATTGGTGTTCGGACTGGAGTGGTAAGGAAGGCACCGACCGGAGGGATCGGCGGCTCAATCCGCTTCGTCGCCCGAGCCCTTGCCGCACGCGGCCAGCACCTTGCCGATCGCCGCGCTCGATCCCGTCAGCGGGAAGCTCGCCGCGCCATATTTGGCGGCGCCGATCGTCACCTCGCCTTTTCCCCGCAGAAGGGCGAGCAGCGGGTCGGCGGGGCCGGAAAGCTCGGCCGTGAAGTAGTTGTACATCGCTTCAAGGTCGAGCTTCCGCGTCACGCTCTTGCCGCCGGCCTTGAAGGTGAAGGAGGCGTTGAGGCCGGGCTCGAGTTGCCCGCCCGCGGCGCCGAGATCGTAGCTCAGCACCGGCTTGGCAAAGCAAGTCACCATCAGATTCGCATCGCCCTTCGGCCCGCCGCAGACCGAAGCCGTCATCACGCTGCCGCCTTCGTCCTCCTCCATCTTGGCGGACCAGCCGCAGGATGTGGCGTGGGCGGGGAGGGTGGCCAGAAAGGCGGCGGGGAGGAAAAGTGCAAGGACGAGTATTGCCGGGATGCGCTGCATGGTTCCCTCTCCAGGTGGTGGTCCCGGAACATACAAAACAAAAGCTCCGGTGGCAGCACGCAATAGCTGTCTCGGCGCGCCGGCGCGGCACCGGTCTCTCGCCCGCCGTCACCTGGATATTGCGCTCACTGGGCCGGTTGGAACAGTTCCACCAGATTACCGGAAGGATCGACCAGCAGGATCTGTGAGCCGCCTGGACCCTTCACGATTTCATTGCGGAAATTGAGGCCCGCCGTCTTCAGCCGGGCTACCTCCGCCGCAAGGTCCTCGACGATCAGGTGAATGCGGTTCCAGCCTCCGGGACCCGGCCGCTCGCCATCCGGCATTGGCCGGCCCGCCGAACTGGTCGGACCGCTGAGCAGCAGCCGAAGCGCTCCCCGCGTGACGTCCGCGAAGGCCGGCGCATGGTTCGAAGGCTGCTTGAAGCCCAGGTGCTGCGTGTACCAGGCCACGGCGTCGTCGACGTCGTCGACCATGTATCGGACATTTACAGTCGCGGACATCGTCTTGCCTCGCTGATCTCATCCAGGAAAAGTGCGTAACGGTTTCCCCGTTCGGAAAAAAGATAAAGCGGCTCGCCGTTTCCGTGGAGCGGTGAAACGCTCCAGCCGGGCTATCGCCAGGCTGCCTCGTTCTTGTGCTCATAATCCCGGAACGCTTTGATCAGGCCGCCCAGGACCTCCGCCGACGTTTCGAACATTGCCTTGAGCTGGGGCTCATCCACCTTTGTGATGTCTTCCCGGAGGTGGTCTTGGATCTCCTGGAATGCTTTCTGCATTTTCTGCGTGTGGTGCCGCGGATCGCGGTCGGCTGCGCTTGCCATTGTCCATCTCCATTTCGCGTAGTGCTCCTTTGCAAACGTGGGCGATGGAGGGCGGGTTTCGGGCGCCGTCGCCGGAACTGACAATCTCCCCCCTTGCGGGGGAGACGTCCGGCAGGACAGAGGGGGGTGTGAAGGAACGCAGACCTTCGAGGATCAACACTCTCTAGCGCAGTCGCTGAGGTAGTACCGGGGATCGGCTGAGATGATGGCGGGACAGCACCCCCCTCTGCCTTGCCAGGCATCTCCCCCACAAGGGGGGAGATTAAGCGCTCCGCCGACCGCCCCCTCAGATCAACTTCTCCAGTGTTATCGGCAGATCCCGCACCCGCTTCCCCGTCGCGTGGAACACTGCGTTGGCGATCGCCGGCGCCACGCCGACGATGCCGAGCTCGCCCACGCCCTTGCCGCCGAGCGCCGAGGAATGCGGGTCGGGGATGCCGACCGAGATGGTCTGGATGTCCGGAATGTCGGCGTTGGTCGGCAGCATGTAGTCGGCGAAATTGCCGTTGACGATGCGGCCGTGGCGGCGGTCGACGATGCCTTCCTCCAAGAGCGCCTGGCCGATGCCCATGATGATGCCGCCCTTCCACTGGCTTTCCGCCAGCTTCGGATTGTAGAGCCGGCCGGAATCCAGCGCCGACACCACGCGCGAGACGCGCACCGTGCCGAAATCTTCATCGACCCGCACCTCGACGAAATGCGCGCACCAGGAATGGCGCGAATAGTCGCCCTCGGTGTGGGGGATCGCCATGGCGATGGTGGTGTAGTTCTTGTAGCGCTCCTCCGGCGTCGTGGTCGCCGGCAAGGTGTCGCCCTTGGCTTCGATCCGCTCGCGGCCAATGGCGCCCATGAAGTCCGAGATCGACAGCTCCGGCCCTTCGCCGCGCGGCGAGGCGATGCGGCCGTCTCGCACTTGAAGCGTGTTCGCCTGCAGCTTCTGGAAGGGCGAGCGCGGGTCGGAGAGCGCGAGCCCGATCAGCTCGTCCAGCGCCTGGCCGGCCGCCTTGTGGACGGCGCCGGTCATGACGCCGGCCAGCCGCGAGCCGCCGGTGACGCCGGCCCGGGCAAGAAGCGAGTCGCCGAGCTTCACCGACACCTGCTCCACCGGCACGCCGAGCGTCTCGGCCGCGGTCTGCGCCAGGATCGTGTAGGTGCCCTGGCCCATGTCGATGGAGGAGCTTTCGACCTCGACCGACCCGTCGGCCAAAATCTTCACCACCGCCTCGCCATGGGCGCGCCGCACCGGATAGGTGCCGGCCGCCACGCCCCAGCCGATCACCTGATGGCCGTCGCGCATCGAGCGCGGTGCTGGCGAACGCTTCGCCCAGCCGAAGGCTTCCGCGCCGATGGCAAAGGCCTCGCGCAATTGCCTGGTCGACCAAGCCTTCTTCGCATGCGGGTCCTGCTCGGCATAGTTGATCAGCCGCATCTCCAGCGGATCCAGCCCAAGTTCATAGGCAAGCTCGTCGATGGCGCATTCGATGCCGAAGGCGCTCGGGTTCTCGCCCGGCGCACGCTTGGCGCCCGGCACGACCGTGTTCACCCGCACGACATTCTGCTTCGAGGAGAAGTTGGGCGTGGCGTACATGATCGAGGTGACAGAGCCGAGCGGCTCGACCCACATGCCGTCGACGGCCGTCTCGTTGACGCCGCGATGCACGATCGACTGGATGCGGCCCTCGCGGTCGGCGCCGATCGCCACCGTCTGGCGGGTGGCGGCACGGCCGCCATAGGAAGTGAAATTCTGCGGGCGGTTGAGCACCAGCTTCACCGGACGTCCGAGCATCTTCGCCGCTGCCGCCGCCACCGCGCTGTGCGCCAAGGCCAGTGCCTTGGAGCCGAAGCCGCCGCCGATATAGGGCGAGACCAGCCGCACATTCTCGAACGGCACGCCGAACCATTCGGCATAGGTGCGCGCCATGCCGTCGACCCACTGGCTCGGCTCCCAGATGGTGAGCGCGTCGCCTTCCCAGTGCGCGATCAGCCCATGCGGCTCCATTGCCGCCTGGAACTCGCGCTGCGTGTTGTAGGCCACGCAGACGCGCACCGGCGCTTCTGCAAAGGCAGCTTCGGCGTCGCCCCATTCCTTGGTCATCGCGTCGATCGGGATGCCGTCGGTGCCGTCGCTCAGATCGACGATGGCCGGCGTCTCGTCATAGCTGACCTTGACGAGTGCCGCCGCCGCCACGGCCTGCTCGAAAGTCTCGGCGACCACGGCGGCTATGTGCTGGCCGGAAAAGGTGACCTCGCGAGCCAGGGGGTTATAGGTCGGCTGCGATGGCGGGTTGCCAAGCCAGTCCGACGCAGCTTTCAGCTCCATGATGGTGTCGGGGGTCAGCACGGCAAGCACGCCCGGCGCGGTTTCCGCCGCGCGTGTGTCGATGGCCGCCACCTTGCCAGCGGCAATGGTCGCGCTGACCAGCACGGCATGCGTCAGCCCGTCGATCTGCTGTTCGAACGCGTAATGCGCGGCGCCGGTGATCTTGGCCGGTCCGTCGACGCGCGACAGCCGTCCGCCGACCGCTTCAAGGCGCGCGCTGTCCGACGCTGCGTGTTTCATGTCATGAACGGTCATGCCGTCTCTCCCAATTCGAGGATGGCTCTAGCGACAACGCGCGGCGCCAATGCGATCTTGTAGTGGTTGGCGCCATGGTCGACGGCGCCCTCCATTGCGAGTTCGCTCGCCTTGCGCACGATCTCTTCATCGAGCGGCTTGCCTTTCAGCGCCGCCTCGACTTGGCGCGCCCGCCACGGCTTGGTGGCGACGCCGCCGAGCGCGACGCGGATGTCGCGGATGGTGCGGCCGTCGGCTTCGAGTTCCAGTCCGACGGCAGCACTTGCGGCAGCGAATTCGTAGGACTGGCGATCGCGGACCTTCAGATAGGTCGAGCGCCGCGCGGCAGCCGAGCCGGGGATTTCGATTGCCGTGATCACCTCGCCGGGGCGGATGTCATGCTCCTGCTCGGCTGTCGCGCCGGGGGCGAGGAAGAAGTCTTCCACCTTCAACCGCCGCTCGCCGAGATCGACCTCGGCGTCGAAGGCGACGAGCGCGATGGCGAGATCGCCTGGATAGGTGGCGATGCAAGATTCACTCACGCCAAGCACCGCATGGCCGCGCGTCACGCCGCCGATCGCCGAGCAGCCGCTGCCGGGCGACCGCTTGTTGCAGGCCGAGAAGTTGGCGGGGTCGCGAAAATACGGGCAGCGCGTGCGCTGCATCAGGTTGCCGCCGATGGTCGCCATATTGCGCAGCTGCGCCGAGGCCGCCTGCCAGAGCGCTTCCGAGACGGCCGGAAACAAGCTCTTCACCTTGGCATGGTCGGCGACGTGGCTCATCTTCGCCAGCGCGCCGATCACGGCGCGGTCGGCGCTGACGTCGATGGCGTCGAGCCCCTTGATATGGCTGATGTCGATGACGGTGGCGGGTTCCGCGACGCCGCATTTGGCGAGGTCTATTAGCGTCGTGCCGCCGGCGAGCAGCATGGCGCCGGGAAGTGCGGCGGCGTTGCGCGCGGCCTCGACACTGTCGGCGCGCAGGTAGGAAAAATCTCTCATGAACGAAGCTCCTGTGCTGCCTGGCGAACGGCGGCGACGATGTGCGGATAGGCGCCGCAGCGGCAGAGATTGCCGGCCATGTATTCGCGGATCTCCTCGTCGGAGCCGGCATGACCCTCGCGGATGCAGGCCACCGCCGACATGATCTGTCCCGGCGTGCAATAGCCGCACTGGAAGGCGTCCTGCTCGAGGAAGGCGGCTTGCACGGCATGCAGCGTGCCGTCCTCGCCGGCGAGCCCCTCGATGGTGGTGATCGAGCGGCCTTCGACCTGCGCCGCCAGTGTCAGGCAGGCAAGCACCCGCTCGCCGTCGACATGCACGGTGCAGGCGCCGCACTGGCCCTGGTCGCAGCCCTTCTTGGTGCCGGTGAGATGAATCCGCTCACGCAGCGCGTCGAGCAGCGTGACGCGCGGCTCGATATCGAGCGCGTGTTCGCGGCCGTTGATGGTGAGTTGGATCGAAAGGGTGGTGGGACTGACGGTGGCTTGGTCATTCATAGGGCGTCGGGCTCCGATTGCTGGACGCTAGGCGGATGGAAATGGGGCTTGGGAGGAGAGGGGCAAGGGTGGTGATTGTGGAGAGGCGACCTCCGTTCGTCATCCTCGGGCTTGACCCGAGGATCCATGCCGTGACGGTCGCCGAGGAATGCGGCGGATCAGAATTCTGCGCCGCTGCTGCGCTCGCAGGGAACGGCATGGATCCTAGGGTCTGCGCCGCGTCGCTTCGCTCCTTGCTTCGCCCTAGGATGACGACCTCGCGAGCGAACTCGCCAACCGCAGACGTCGCGAAAGGCGCCGCCGCCCTTCTCCAGCGGACAGGGTAAGCTTTCCGTTCTCGAACACGTGACATACCGCTTCCCCTGATTATATGATAAGACAACTCCACTAAAGCGGAGGCGCCTCCGTTTATCTACGTGGGGGCTGACCCGCATGGGTTCAAGCCCCATATTGCGAGAGTGGAGAAAAAACTGTCCGAACAGACGCCAGAGATTGCCGACAAGCGGGAAGCGCCGGCACAGAAGCCGTTGCGCGCCGATGCGCAGCGCAACCGCGACAAGCTGGTCGAGGTGGCGGCGCAGGCGTTCTCGACTGACGGCGTCGACGCCTCGTTGGAGGAGATCGCGAAGCGGGCAGGGGTCGGCATCGGCACCCTCTATCGGCATTTCCCGACGCGCGAGCATCTGGTCGAAGTGGTCTACCGCCGCGAGGTGGAAGGGCTATGCCATGCGGCCGAGGAACTCGCCCGCGATCATCCGGCCGATGTCGCGCTGGAGTTCTGGATGCAGCGCTTCGTCGACTACATCGCCACCAAGCGCGGCCTGGCCACAAGCCTGCGGGTCCTGCTGACGACCAACTCGACGCTCTTCTCCGACACCTCCGGCCGCGTCTCGGCGGCGATGAGGCGCCTGATCGAGGCCGCCGCCGCCTCTGGGAAAATCCGCGCCGATGTCGACGCCTCCGACGTGATGCATGCGCTCGGGGGCATCTAC
The DNA here is from genome assembly GCF_003999155.2 of Mesorhizobium sp. M1D.F.Ca.ET.231.01.1.1. Taxonomy (NCBI): domain Bacteria; kingdom Pseudomonadati; phylum Pseudomonadota; class Alphaproteobacteria; order Hyphomicrobiales; family Phyllobacteriaceae; genus Mesorhizobium; species Mesorhizobium sp. M1D.F.Ca.ET.231.01.1.1. The sequence goes on along the minus strand of NZ_RZOZ02000012.1, from coordinate 73,060 downwards.
TCCGCCCCCAACACGCCTGATTGGCGCGAGCGGTCGGGACGGCTGGTGAAGCTGTTGATGGACGGGTTGAGGTTCGGGGCGAGAGGGTGAGCTCCCCTTCTTCCTTGTGGGAGAAGGAAGGGCTGCTCAATGCTTGTGGTTGCCGAAGCGCGCGACCGCCTCGATCAGCACCCTGGTGTCGACGGGCTTCGACAGTCTCGGCGAATCCTGGAACTGATCGGGAAAGACCGTGGCGCTGTCATAGCCGGTGAGGAAAACAAAAGGGATGTCGCGTGAGGCGAGATGCTCGGCGATCGGAAAACTGCGTTCGCCCTGCAGGTTGACGTCGAGAACCGCCCCGTCCAGCTCGACGCCGTCGATCTGCTCGAGTGCCTGTTGGACGGAAGGCGCGGGTCCGACGACATCGCAGCCCGCGTCGGTCAGTTCGTCGGAGAGATCGAGCGCAACCAGGAAAGCGTCCTCGACGACGAGGATCCGCATGCCGGACAATGGAGCGCTCTTGTTCATTCGTCGCTAAGCCAGTTGCTGACGTTGCCGGACAGCAGGGCTGCCTTCCGGGGGGGGGAAGGAATCTCAAGCAGGCACTCCAAGCCGGTAGGCTTGAAGTTCAACACGACGCTCCCTCCCAACTCGTACTCTAAACTCTGCTGGATGAAAGTGGTTCCAAAATTCCTGCGCGACGGTTCCGTGACGGACGGACCGCCGACTTCCCTCCATTTGATCGACAATACGCCCGGCTTTGCGAAGCCCCAGGAGACTTCGACACGGCCGGTGTCGACGGAAAGCGCTCCATATTTGGCGGCGTTGCTGGCCAGCTCGAAGAAGACCATGCCGAGCGTCGCCGCCGTCGCGGCGTCGAGATGGAGTGGTCGTCCGTGGATAGCGAGGGCGTTGCGTTCCGCGCCGCTGTAGGGAGAAAATGTCGCCCTGAGCAGCTGCTCGAGGTCGGCGTCGCCCCAGTTGTAGGATGACAGCACCTCGTGCGTGCGCGCCATGGCGTGCAGTCGCTCGTGGAACGAGGTCGAGAACTCGCCCATCGAGCTTGACGAGCGGATCATGCGCGCGGCCAGCGCGGTGATCGTGGCGAGGATGTTCTTCACCCGGTGCTGCAACTCGTGCAGCAGCCTCTCCTGGGCGCGCTCGGCCTCCTTGTGGTTCGATATGTCGACCAAGGCCGCGATCGCGCCTCGAACTCTGCCGGATTCGTCGAACAGGGGATTGGCCGACATCATCACGTCGATGCTCGAGCCGTCGGCCTGCGCGATCCGGGCCTCGTAGCCGGGGACGGCCCTGCCGGTACGCATCGCCTTCTGCAGGGGCTGGTCGCCCGCTTCCACCGCGGCGCCGTTGATCATCAGCGGCAGTTCGGCCGGCACCGTGGTCAGCTTGCCGTCAGCGGCGCGCCGGCCGGCGAGTTCGGCCGCGCGACGATTGGCGCGGATGGCATCGCCGTTACCGTCCTCGGCGATGAAGATGCCCACCGGGACCAGGTCCAGAACAGTTTCCAGGCTCTCGAGCCGGTTGCGCAGGTCGTGCGACAGCGCGCCGATCTTTTCCTCGGCTCGCGCGATCTGGGTAACATCGACGAAGGTGACGACGATGCCGGCGATGAGATTGTCGACTGTGCGGTAGGGCAGCACGCGCATGATGTAGCGCTTGCCGCTTTCGCTGCCTTCGATCTGCCGCTCGATGTTGCCCAACCGCTGCAGCACCTGTTCCATGTCGGCCTGCAGCCCATCGGCGGCAAAGCGCGGGCGCACATGCGCCAGCGGCCGGCCGACGTCGCTTTCGACCAGCCTGAACAGGTCGCGCGCCGTCGGCGTGAAGCTCTTGATGCAGAGGTCGCGGTCGAGGAACACGGTGGCGATCTGCGTGCTTTCGAGCAGGTTCGCCATGTCGTTGTTGGCGCGGCTGAGCTCGTCCACACGGATGTTGAGCTCGGCATTGACGGTCTGCAATTCCTCGTTGATCGATTGCAGCTCTTCCTTGGAGGTTTCAAGCTCCTCGTTTGACGATTGCAGTTCCTCGTTGATCGAGGACAGTTCCTCGTTCGAGGATTTCAGCTCTTCGTTGGAGGATTCAAGTTCCTCCGTCGTGATCTGCAACCTCTCCCTGGTTTCCCTGAGCTCCTTTTCGAGCTGACTGACATTGGCGCTTTCGACGTCGTCGGTCGTGTGGACGGGCTGGTCCTCGGCTTCCGGCTTGATGCCGCCGATGTCGCGGAAGACCAGCATGTACAGCGGATCGGACGAGCCGTCGGGCGGCAGCGGCTGCACGGCCAGGCTGATCGTCTGGCGCCCGCCATTGGTGCCGATGCTTATCTTGTTCTGAACCGCCACCTGTGCGGTACTGACCGCCTTGTGGAGCGCCGCCCTCAGGTCCATGCGAAGCCCGCGCCGCGCCATGGAAAAGACGTTGTGGTCGGGAGCGCCGGCGGCGAGCTCCAGATATTTGCCTGTACCTCCCGAGCTATGCATCACTTCGCCGTCGGCGTTGACGACGACATAGGCCGGCGCATAGCGTTCGACGAGGACCCGTTCCGCAACCTCCCGCAGGGTCGCCGACGTCGCCCCCCGGCGCGCGACCGGGGGCGCCTGCCTGGCCGCGGCCGCCAACGGAAACTCCGGCAGCCGCTGCATGGCGATCCCGCTGCGCTTCTGGAAGATGCGGCTCGCCTTGTCGATGGTCGAGAACAGGCGAGCGTGGCGCGTGACGTTCTCCGAGGAACCTAGGAAGAGATAGCCGCTGCTGCGCAGCGCGTAGTGGAAGATCGGGACGATCTTTTCCTGTAGTTCCGGTCCCATATAGATCAAGAGGTTCCGGCAGGCGATCAGGTCGAGCTTGGAAAACGGCGGATCGCGCAGCAGATTGTGCGCCGAGAACAGGCAGGTCTCCCGCAGATCGGAGGCGACACGGTAGGTGCCGTCCTCACGCGAGAAGAACTCCTTGAGCCGCTTGGGTGTCACATCGGTCGCGATCGTGGCCGGATAGCGGCCGGCGCGAGCCACTTCCAGGGCGCGCTCGTCGATGTCGGTGGCGAAGATCTGCAGGTTTGGCGATGCCGCACCCCTTGGCGCGCTCTCCTTCAGGAGCATGGCGATCGAATAGGCTTCCTCGCCGGTGGCGCAGCCCGGCACCCATACCCTGATCGTCTCGTCCGGCTTGCGGTCCTCGAAAAGCTTGGGGATAACGAAGCGTTCGAGCGCTTCGAAGGCTTGCGGATCGCGGAAGAAGCTGGTCACGCCGATCAAAAGATCCTGGAACAGAAGGTCGACCTGCTGCGGCTCCTCGCGCAGCCGCTCGTAGAAGGTGGTTGGATCGTCGATCTGCAGCACCTGCATGCGGCGCTGGATGCGCCGCAGAATGGTGTTGTCCTTGTAACCGCTGAAATCGTGGCCGGTGCGCACACGAAGCAGCGCCGCGATGCGCGAAAGTTGCTCGGCCACTTCCCGCTTGCGGCGGTCGCTCTCGTTTTCCGCGCGTTTGGCGTGGCTGAAATAGCCAACCAGCTTGGTGGCCATTTCTTGTGCCGGAAGCACCATGTCGACGAGGCCGCTCTGGACGGCGCTGCGCATCATGCCGTCATATTCGGCGCTTTCCTGGGCCAGCGTCAGGCCGCCGCGTTCCTTGATTGCCCTGAGCCCGATGGTGCCGTCGCTGCCCGTTCCGGAAAGAATGATGCCTGCCGCATTCTCCGACTGCTCCAGCGCGAGGGACGTGAAGAAATCATCAATGGGCGTCCGTCTGGCGCGCGTGGCTGCCATCTTGGCCAGGTGGAAACGGTGGTTCTCGATGGTTACCGAGGCCGCCGGAGGGATGACGTAGATGTGGTTCGGCTCGATTTCCAAACCTTCGGCGGCCGTTTTCGTCTCGATCTCGGTGCAGCGCTGGATGATGCTTGCCAGCACGCTTTCATGCTCGGCGTCGAGATGCTGGATCACCACATAGGCAAAGCCGCTGTCGGCCGGAACTTCCGGAAAAAATGTCTGCAGCGCCGCAATACCACCGGCAGACGCGCCGATGCCAATGATCGGAAAAGACGCTGGCTGTTTCCCGGCGTCGCGTGAACTAGCCCTTGCTTTCCTTGTGCTTGCTTTCCTTGTCGACCGAGCCATTGCCTGTTACCTGAACCCGCCTGCTTTCGAGGATGCTCTCGATGAGAGCCGCATCCGCCTCGTATTCCTTGGCTCGCCTGCCGAATTCGGCGGCGAGTTTGGAGCGATCCCTCGTTCGCTCCCGCTCGGCCACGCGCCGGGCAAACTCCGCCCGCTGCTGATGCGACCGCAGCAGGCTCCACAAGATCTCGTCCGCCTCGATCGCCTGCGCCTCCATCACCGCGTCGGCGCTGAAGGCGTGCCCGGTATGGCACCGATAGCGCAGCATGTCACCGTCTTCGATCTCCCACAGCGGCCCGTGGCATTCCGGGCATGTAAACACCGACAATTCGCCAAGTCGATCTTCTTCTTTCATGGTCGAATGCTCCTGTGCGGCGACGGCCGCTTCCAGCCTCACACCCGGCGGCGGCGCGAAGGTTTCGCCGGCCGGCTCGGCGGCCAGCTTCGCCAGCAACTTGCCGATCTTCGCCGCCGGCAGGCAATGGTCGATCTCGACGTAGTGCAGCGCGCTTTCCACCATAGCCGGCACCGGCGCGTCCTTCGGGTGCTGGATGACCGCAAGTCCGCCGACGGCCTTGATGGCCCTCAAGCCGGCGGTGCCGTCGGAAAGCGAGCCTGACAGCAGCACGCCGATGACGCTCGCGCCGTAGCTCAGCGCCGCCGAGCGGAACAGCGGGTCGATGGCCGGCCGGGCGAGGTTTTCGCGCGGTCCGCGCCGCAGCATCATGTGATCGCCATGAAGCAGAAGATGGAAGCCGGGCGGCGCCACGTAAATGTTGCCGGTTTTGAAGGTCGCGCCGTTCTTGGCCACCGAGGTATCGAGCACTGCAGTGCGACTGAGGATTTCCGCCAGGTAGCTGACCTGGCCGACATGGAGCACGACGAACACAGCCGCCGGCAGATCGGCGGGCAGGTCGCTCACGATCCGCCTCAGCGGTTCGACTCCGCCCGCCGACGCGCCGATGACGATGATGAAGCGGTTCAGCGCCTGTGCTCGCGGCGAGCTTGTCCCAAGTGAAACACGGTTTCGAACGTCGGCCATGGCATCCGTGGGTTGCGCCCCACCCTCAATCATAAAATCGGCCAAGGGGGGACTAGGTTCCATGGCGCGCGCGTCATCGACTCGCATTCGTGAACGCGCAGCCTAGATAGAGCGGGGCAAAACACCGTGCAGAAGGACATCCGCATGCCAGGACAGCTGACATTGAACGACGGCTCAACCATTCCCCAGATCGGACTTGGCGTGTGGCAGGTCGATCCGGATGTCACGTCACAAGTCGTGCGCTGGGGGATCGAGGCCGGCTATCGCCTGATCGACACCGCCGAGGGCTACCGCAACGAGGAAGGCGTGGGCGAGGCGATCCGCGCCGCCGGCGTGCCGCGGTCGGAACTGTTCATCACCTCGAAGCTGCGCAACGGCGGCCACCAGCGCGATGCGGCGCTTCGCGCCTTCGACGACACGATGCAGAAGCTCGGCATCGACCAGATCGACCTGTTCCTCATCCACTGGCCGGTGCCCAGCCAGAACAAATATGTCGAGGCCTGGAAGACGCTGGTCGAGCTCAAGCAAGCCGGCCGCATCAAGTCGGTAGGGGTGTCGAACTTCAACCAGGATCATCTGGAGCGCATCATCGGTGAAACCGGCGTGACTCCCGTCGTCAACCAGATCGAATTGCACCCGCGCTTCCAGCAGCGGGACAAGCGCGACTTCCACAAGAAGCACAACATCCATATCGAGAGCTGGAGCCCGCTGGGCAGCGGCCGGCTGCTCGCCGACCCGACGCTTGCAGCGATCGCGAAGAAGCACGGCAGGTCGGTGGCGCAGGTCATCATCCGCTGGCACCTGCAGGAGGGGCTGATCGTCATCCCGAAATCGATCCGCCAGGACCGCATCGCCGGTAATTTCGACGTCGGTTTCGAGCTGGACAGCGAGGACATGCAGACCATCCGCGGGATGGATTCGAGCGACGGCCGCACCGGGCCTGATCCGGCCGCGGCGGCGTTCTTGTTCTGAGGATGAAGCTCCCCTTCTCCCACCAGGCGAGAAGGGTTAGGGTCCGCGCGTCGCCCGCCGTCCAGGAGCCCCGCCCATTCCAAAGCCCACCTTCCTCGAAATCGCGCGCCGCGCCGGGGTCGGCACGGCGACCGTCGAGCGTGTTTTGAACGGCAGGGGCGGGGTGCGTCCGGAGACCGTCGAGAAGGTGGTGGCGGCCGCACGCACGCTCGACTATCCGCGCCGGCTGCCGGAGGCGCATCGTGGCGTTATCCGCATCGAGGTGATCCTGGTCAGGCCTGACGCGACGTTCTTCGCCAGGCTTTCCCGCGCGTTCGAGTGCATCGCTGCAACGCTCGACCGCACGATTGCCGTCCACCGCACCTTCCTCGACGAGGCCAATCCGGCGGCGATAGCGAAGCGCATCCTCGAGCCGGAGATGCGGCGCGCCGCTCTCATCCTCGCCGTGCCCGACCATCCGCTGGTCAGCGCGGCGCTCAGAAAACTCGAGGCGGAAAATATCCCGACGGTGCAGATCGTCACCCAGATCTCCGGCACCACGAGCACCTACGTTGGCATCGACAATTACGCCGCCGGCCGCATGGCCGGGCTGTTGATGGCACGCATGCAGAGACGGCCGGGCAAGGTGGTCGCGATCTGCCACAGCCAGATCTACCGCGTCCACCGCGACCGCGTGCGCGGCTTCTTCGACCATCTGATCGAGGGGGCCGAGGACTTCGAGCCGACCGCGGCGCTGTTTGGCTTCGACGACGGCGACCGCAACGCCGAGCAGCTTCACGAAGCGCTGAAGCGCTGGCCGGACCTTGCCGGCCTCTACAATGCCGGCGGCGCCAACACCGCGTTGAACGAGGTGCTGCGCAAGCACGGTCGCGACATCTTCTTTGTTGGCCATGAACTGACCGAGCGCAGCACGCGGGCCTTGCGCGACGGCACGATGGACGTCGTGCTCGACCAGGCGCCGGAGGCGCAGGCACGCCGCGCCGTCGACCTGGTGCTGGCAGGGCTCAACCTGCACGACCTGCCGGTCGACAACCCGCCGATCCGCTTCGTCACCTTCACCGCCGAGAATCTCTGATCTGATTTGATCAAGGAACCGCGAGCCTTTGCCGCGAGCGCGGTGCTAACTCGCCGGTGACCGGGAGACGATCGGCGCAGGCATTCTCCCCCTCATCCGGCCGCCGCGCAGCACCGGCGCCGGCGGCATCCTCTTCTCTCGGGAAGAGGTGGCAATCCGGGTGAGGGGGAGCTTTTCCAACCGCCATCGATCCGCCCGCGAACGGGAGGAACATCGGTGACGAGACGGCTGACGGCCTACGACCTGCAGAGCGCCAAGGGCAGCCGCAAATGGCTGCAACTGCATGTCGACACGCCGGTCGAGGCCGCCGCAGCGGTCGCCTGCGGCATCGCCATCCTCTCCTGCGAGCCCGACCACAATCTCGAAGCCATCCGCGAGGCGGCACCTCACGCCTTCCTCTCCGTCGGCATGCCGCATGGGGCCGTCGCCTCGCCCGAGGAGGCGGTGCGGCTGGGCTTCGCCATGATGAAGCGCGGCGCCGATGCGGTCTATTCATCGCATTCGCCGCGCTTCATCGAGGCGATGGCGGCCGAGGGCATCCCGGTCACCGGCCATGTCGGCCTGGTGCCAAACCGTGCCACCTGGACGAATTTCCGTGCCGTTGGTCGCACCGCCGAGGAAGCCTTCAAGGTTCTGCGCGCTGCAAAGGATCTTGAAAATGCGGGCGCGGCCTGCATCGAGGTCGAGGTGGTACCGGTAAGGCTCGCCGAGCACATCACCCGCTCGACGCCGCTGATCACCATGGGCATGGGCTGCGGCAGCGCCTGCGACACGCAGTATCTCTTCTCCTGCGACGTGCTTGGCACCCATGCCGGCCACTATCCGCGCCACGCCAAGCACTATGCCGATTTCGTCACGCTTGAAGCAGAGCTGCAGGAAAAGCGCATCGCGGCTTTCCGCGCCTTCGGCCGCGACGTCGCCGAAGGCGCCTATCCGGAAGCGAAGCACCAGGTGGACATGGACGATGCCGCCTACGATCGCTTCCTCACCCTCGCACAATCCTTGTGAGATCAGCCATGGACGATCTTCGATACGGCACGCGCAACGAAAGGGGCGACTGGGCTCCGATCGAACCGGCCGGCACCGCGCCGCTTTTCGTCTTTCCGCCGCGCCCGCTGGCGGTGCTGAAATGGCTGCCGGGTTATTTCCTGCCCTACAACCTGCTGTTCGCGCTTTCGGCGGTGGCGTGGTGGCGCTTCGTGCTGCCCGACGTCGAGGTGATGAAGACGCTCTCCGTTGGCTGGTTCCTGCGTCTCTTCATCGTCAACTGCGCGGCGCTGCTCGTCTTCTTCGGCCTCTTCGAGCTTCGACTCTACATTTTGAGAGCCCAGGGCAACCGCTTCAAATACAACGGTAAATGGCCTTCGGACCAGAAGAGCAAGGCCTTTTTCTTCGAGAACCAGAACATCGACAACATGCTGCGCACCTTCGGCACCGGCATGCCGATCTGGACCGCGATCGAGGTGGCGATCCTCTATGCCTACGCCAATGGCTACGTGCCGTGGCTGACCTTCGCCGCGCATCCGGTCTACCTGTTCTGCCTGGCGCTGGTGGTGCCGATCATCCACGAGACGCACTTCTTCCTGCTGCACCGCGCCATCCACTGGGCCCCGCTCTACAAATGGGTGCATTCGGTGCACCACAATTCGGTCAATCCGTCGCCCTGGTCGTCGTTGTCGATGCATCCGGTGGAGCAGCTCGGCTATCTCGGCGTCGCCCTCTGGCACCTGATCATTCCGTCCAACCCGCTCATGGCGCTCTATCAGCTCCACTATGCCGGCTTCGGCGCCATTCCAGGCCATGTCGGTTTCGACAAAGTCGAACTGACCGAGGACAGAGCCGTCGATAGCCACGCCTACATCCACTACCTCCACCACAAATATTTCGAGGTGAACTACGGCGACGGCCTGATCCCCTTCGACCGCTGGTTCGGCACCTTTCACGACGGCAGCAAGGAAGGCGAGGACCGCATGCAGGCTCGCTACGAGAAGAAGAAGGCGCGCGCCAACGCCGCCGCCAAATGACGCCCGAATAGACAGCCAAATGGGTCGGCGTGAGCCGCCCGTCCACCTGAGCCATCCCGAAAGGGCCGGAGACAAAAGCAGGGTGAACCGGCGCCCATCCGCAAAGGGAGGAAATCCGTGAAGAAACTTCTCATCTCGACGGTTTTGGTCGCTCTGTGGTCGACGGCATTTGCCGCGACTCTGTCGATGCCGGCAACCGCCTTCGCCGCCAAACTCGGCGTCTCGATCGTCAATTTCGACAACAATTTCCAGACGCTTCTGATGCACGGCATGCAGGACCGCGCCAAGGAAAAGGGTGTCGACATCCAGGTCGAGGACGCGCAGAACGACGTCGCCAAGCAGCTCGACCAGGTCAAGAACTTCATCGCCAGCGGCGTCGACGCCATCATCGTCACGCTGGTCGACACCAACGCCTCCAAGACCATCAGCGAGGAAGCGGCCAAGGCCGGCATTCCGCTGGTCTTCGTCAACCTCGAGCCGGTCGACATGGCGAAGTTGCCGGAAAAGCAGGTTTATGTCGGCTCGAACGAGGTCGAGTCCGGCACGCTGGAAGCCTTCGAGGTGTGCAAGATGCTGCGCGCCAAGGGGAGGTCCGCCGGCGCCACGGCCTACATCGTCATGGGCAGCCTGGTGCACCAGGCGGCGCTGCAGCGCACCAAGGATGTCGAGCAGGTCTTTTCGACCGACATGTGCAGCTTCATCAAGGTCACCGACAAGCAGTCGTCGGAATGGTCGCGCGACAATGCGCAGAACCTGATGACCAACTGGCTGACCGCCGGTCCGGCGCCCGACGCCGTCATCGCCAACAACGACGAATCCGCCATCGGCGCCATCCTGGCGCTGAAGGCCAATGGCGTCGACATGAAGAACGTCGTGGTCGGCGGCATCGACGCCACGCAGGATGGCCTGCAGGCGATGAAGGCCGGCGAGCTCTCGGTGACGGTGTTCCAGAACGCCAAGGGGCAGGGCGGCGGCGGGGTGGATGCGGCGCTTGCTTTAGCCAAGGGCGAGAAGGTCGACCGCGTCGTCTACGTGCCCTTCGAGCTGGTGACGCCGGCCAACGCGGCGGAGTACCTCGGCAAGAACTGATCGCAGGGCTGGGCCTCCGGGGCAATCCCGCAGGCCCGCCGCAATCGAACTTAGAGGTAGGAAAAATGACCGGCTGGATCAGGGCCTGCGGCCTCGACGACATCGAACTGGAAGGCGCCCGCCGCTTCGACCACGGCGGCAGGACCTATGCCGTCTTCCGGTCGCCGGACGACGAGGTGTTCTGCACCGACGGACTCTGCACGCATGAGGCGGTGCACATTGCCGACGGCCTGGTCATGGATTACGAGGTCGAATGCCCAAAACATTCCGGCGCATTCGACTACCGCACTGGAGCGGCAAAACGCGTGCCGCCGTGTATAAATCTGCGGACCTATCCGGCGAAGGTGGAGGCGGGGGAAGTGATGGTGGAGGTGGGGTGAGGCGCGCCTAAATCCCCTCGCCATCCACCAGCGGCACATCCTCGCCCTCCCAGGGGCTCGGCATCGATCCCCGCCCTGCCGACGGCAGCGGCATCCAGCATCTCAGCTCCGGCTCGGCATATTCGACCACGCGTCCGGGCGAAGAGTCCGACGCACGCCAACCTTCCGCGCCGAACTGGTCGGCGCGCGACCAGTAGGCCATGTCGACCTCGGCCGGTCCCTGCTCGGACGAGCGCACCGTGACCAGGATGCGGCTGCCGTCCCGCGGCGCGCTCGCCATGTTGCGCCAGTGGTCGGTCTCGTCCATGGGAAATCCTCCTGACTGAGCAATTCAGGGAAAACCGGGCGGCGGTTTCTCATTCGGAATTGCGTAAAACAAACTGCCTTTTGACAATAGTCGCCGCCCGCCGGGAAGGGGTCAACCCGAACTTGGCGCAAGACAGAAATATCGTTCAGAGCTAATATGTTCCCGACCGCAATCGGATAGACGACGATGGACGAAGGATTGCTGTCTCAAGCCACCCGCCTCGGGCCGGTCCATCTCAAGGTGACCGATATCCCGGCGGCTTTGATCGTCTGGCGCGATACCCTTGGACTCGAACCGATGGGCGAGAACGACGCGACCGCGGAGCTAGGCGCCGGCGGCAGGACGCTGATCGTGCTCCATGCCGGAGCGCAGACGCCGCTGCCGCAGAAATCGCGCGATCTCTTCCACGTCGCCATCCATGTGACGACGCGGCGCGACCTCGCCCACGCGGCCGCCCGCCTTAAGGCATCGGGCCTGAGATACAGCGCCCAGGACCATCTGATCTCGGAATCGCTCTACGTTTCCGACCCGTCCGGCAACGGCATCGAGATCTGCTTCGACACGCCGGAGCGCTTCCTTCGCCGGGAGGTATCGGCCGATGGCCGCGTGACGCTGATCGCCACCGACGGCAGCGCGCATTCCGGGCTCGAGGCGCTGGACGTCCCGGGCCTGCTGCGCGACCTCGGCAATTCCGGCCACGTCGAGCAGAGGATCGCCGAGGACGCCTTCATCGGCCACATCCACATGCGCGCCCGCGCGCCGGAGGAACTGATGAAATTCTATGTCGGCGTGCTCGGCTTCCGCCCGCACATCCAGTCGAGGACCTTCGGCATGTTCGACTGCGGCACCGGACGCCGGCCCCATATGGTAGCCTTCAATATCTGGGCGCGCGAGGAGCTGCGCGAGCCGCCGCCGCGTGCGGCCGGCCTCGACTGTTTCACGGTCGAGCTCGCGTCGGCGGAGGAGCTTGCGGCGGTGGCGCTGAGGCTCGCCGCCGCCGGCGCGCCGTCGAAAAACATCGGTGGTGCCGTCGAGACCGCCGATCCGGAGGGCAATCTCTTGCGGATAGTGGTTCAGGAAGGTTGATCGCGCCGCAGCGGACCCATCGGGGAGGACAGAGGGAGGAGGGGAAATGTCGATCAAGGTAGTAGGGACCGGCTTTGGCCGAACCGGCACGGATTCGATGCGCGAGGCGCTGACGATGCTCGGCTTCGGGCCGTGTCATCACATGTCGGAGGTGATGGCACATGACGAGCAGAAGCGGCTTTGGCGGGCGCTCGCCAAGGGCGCCGCGCCGGATTGGGATCGTCTCTTCGCCGGTTACAAATCCTGCGTCGACTGGCCGTCAGCGCATTACTGGCGCGAGCTGATCGCAGCCTACCCGCACGCGCGCGTCATCCTCACCTGGCGCTCGCCGGAAAGCTGGTGGGAGAGTTTCGCAAAGACCATCCTGCCGGCCATCGCCGACAGCCAGGATCAGGAGTCGCTGGGCATTTCGCTGGTCTCAAGAAAGGTCTTCGGCGGGCGGGCGGATGATCGCGCGCACGCGATCGCTACCTACGAGGCCAATGTCGAGGCGGTGCTCGACACCGTGCCGGCCGAGCGCCTGCTGGTCCACAAGCTCGGCGACGGCTGGGAACCGCTCTGCGCCCATCTCGGTGTCCCGGTGCCGGCCGAGCCCTATCCGAACCGCAACACCACGAAGGAGTTCCGCACGGCGCTGAAGATAGGGGAGTAGGGGAGTAGTGAATGGTGAATGGAAAATAGAAATCAAAGTGCGCGGCATGCGTACAGCCTAATCTCACTACTCACTACTCACTATTACCATTCACCATTCACCACTCCCTCCGGAGAAAACACATGACCCACTCCGACACCACCTTCCTGACCGCCGGCGAGCTGGCGGTGGCGATCCGCGAGCGGCGCGTCAGCGCCGTCGAGGCGATGGAGGCACAGCTTGCCCGCATCGAGCTGGTCAATCCGCTCCTAAACGCCATCGTCACCCTCGACGAGGAAGCTGCCCGCGCCGGAGCGGAGGCCGCCGACCAGGCGCTCGCGCGCGGCGAAGCCGTCGGTCCGCTGCATGGCGTGCCGGTCACGCTGAAGGACGGCCATGCCACCGCCGGCATGCGCACCACTGTCGGCCTGGAGGCCTTTGCCGACCACGTTCCGGCGACGGACAGCACCATCGCTGCGCGGCTGCGCCAGGCCGGCGCGATCATCATCGGCAAGACCAACGTGCCGCCCAGGCTGCGCGATCTGCAGACCGTCAATCCGATCTTCGGCCGCACCGTCAATCCGTGGGACGTCACCCGCACGCCGGGCGGCTCCAGCGGCGGCGCGGCGGCCGCGGTCGCCGCCGGGCTGGTGCCGCTGGAGATCGGCAGCGACGCCGGCGGTTCGATCCGCGTGCCGGCGCATCTCACCGGCATCTACGGCTTCATGCCGACCGAGGCGACCGTGCCGGCCACCGGCAGCTATGCCGATCAGCCCGACATGCCGCGCAGCTTCCGCCTGTTGTTCGGTATCGGGCCCTTGGCCCGAGACGTCGACGACCTCATCCTCGCGCACCGCATCATCGCCGGCGCCGACGGCATCGACACCGAAGTTCCGCCTGTGACGACGGACGAAGTGCCGGAGCCGCCGCTCGGGCAGCTCCGGGTGGCTTTCGCGCCGGAATTCCCGGGCGTGCCGACCGCGTTCGACATCGCCGAGGCAATTGCAGGCTTCGCCGGCGCTATCGAGGTCGGGGGAGCGCGCGTGCGGGAGGCCCTGCCGCAGCATGATTTCGTGGCGGAAAGGGCGCTGCTCTCCGATCTCATCACCTGGTACTCGCAGGCCTTCCGGCAGCGCGAAGCCTTGCCCTCGCTGGCTGCCTATCTCGAGGCACTCAACCGGCGCGACGAATTCATCCACGCCTGGGAACGCTTCTTCGACGATTGGGACGTGCTGGTCTGCCCGGCGATGATGTGCACCGCCTTCCACCACCGCGAGACGGGGGCGCCGATCCCCGTCGACGGCGTCGAGACGCCGTACTGGAGCGCGCTCAGCCACGCCTGCCGCTTCAACCTGACCGGGCATCCGGCCGCCGTCATCCCGATCGGCCTCGACCGCGGGGGCCTGCCGATCGGGGCCCAGCTCGTCGGCCGCCGCCATTCGGATATGAAGCTGCTGGCAGTCGCCAAGGCGCTCGCGCGGCTTACCGACGGCTTCGTCAGGCCGCCGGGATTGTAAAGCAGGCGGCGCTCCGGAGTTCATCGCCGACCGCACGGCGAGTAGCCCGATCGGCCCCGCGCTGCCGGCGGCCTCAGCCCTTGACGTCCGCGCCCGATTTCTTCGACGGCACCAGCTGGATCGCGGGGCGCTCGCCCGGCGGGGTGTTCCTGGCCACGACCACACGGTCGCGGCCCTCGGCCTTGGCATCGTATTGCGCGTGGTCGGCGGCGTTGGTGAGCTCGGCCCAGCCCGCGCCATGCTCAGGATAGGCTGCGACGCCGAACGAGGCCGTCACGGTGCCCAGCGTGCGGCCGCGATGCGCCAGATGCAGATTCTTGATCGCCTGTCGCAGCGTTTCAGCGCGCTCGGCGCCCTCCTGAAGCGAGCATCCCGGCATGACGAGCGCAAATTCCTCGCCGCCATAGCGCGACACCACATCGCTGTCGCGCGCATGCTCGATCAACGTCGCCGCGACCTGCTTCAGCACGAGGTCCCCGGCCTCGTGGCCGAACGTGTCGTTGAACTGCTTGAAGTGGTCGACGTCGAGCATGATGACCACCAACGGCTGGCTCGAACGCTCCATGCGCCTGAGCTCGCGGCTGCTGGTTTCTTCGAGGTAGCGCCGGTTGAACAGGCCAGTGTTCGGATCGCGGATCGACTGCTGCCTGAGCGTCTCGCGCAGGCGCAGATTGGCCAACGCCAGCGCCAATGTGTCGACGACGCCGCGCAGGATCTGCTGCCGCTCGGCGAGCCATTGCGGCTTCTCGGCCGCGTTTGGCTCGCACAGGTGCAGGATGCCGAGCGTCTCGCCCTGCGCGGCCAGCGGCATGCAGACATAGCCCTTCTTGCCGTTCTCGGTGATATGCGCGCAACGCGGTGTCAGCATGCCCGGTCCGGCGACATGCTCCTGGCCGCGCCGCAGCGCCCAGCAATCTTCCGGCGCGAATTGGGTGATGCTCGAGCGGACATCGCCCCAATGGGCCATCTCCTCGACCATGTTGCGCGAGGCGCTGGTCAGATGCACGCTGCCGCTTAAACCGCCAAGGAACTCGGTCATCGCCGTGCCGACCACCGAGAAGGCCTCGGGGAAAGTCACGCAGGCTTGCAGCAATTCGCCGAGCTTGACCAGCCGGGTCGTCGTCTCCGACTTCTCGTGCAGCTCGCGATTGAGGATGGCCAGTTGATCGGCGCGCTCGTTGACGATGCCTTCGGCGCGGCGCAATTCACTGATGTCGTTGAGGGTCAGCACCAGGCCGCCTTCCGACCGGCTCAGCGGGCTGCAGCTGGCGATGACAGGCATTTGCGAGCCATCCAGCCTGGCCAGGCGCACTTCGCCCTGGTGCTGGCGCCCGGTAGCCAAGGCCATCTCGACGGGCGACGTCCCGCCGGTGAAGTCGCCGCCCTTCGCGTCGTGCAGCTTCACCGCCAGGTCCCATTGCAGCCCGACGATCTTGTCGGCGCGCCGGCCGATCATCGTCGTCGCGGCCGGGTTGACGCTGACGATGCGGCCGTCGCCGTCGAGCACCGCGATGCCCTCGGCCACCGTCTCGACGATGTCCTCGATATGCGCCCGCGCCGACGCGAGCTGATCGGCCATCGTGTTGAAGCCGTCGGCCAGCTGCCCGAACTCGTCCTTGCGGGCATGGCTGATGCGCGTCATGGCGTTGCCCCGCGCCAGCGCCTGCATGCCGTGCATCATGTCCTTGAGGCCGGAGCCGAAGCGGCTGAGCAGCAGCCAGGCGAAACCCGCCGCGACCAGCATGGCGGCGGCCGTGCTGAGGCCGACCAGCCAGAGCAGGTTATTGGTGCGCTGCTCGGCGGCGTTGACCACGGGATCGTATTCCAGCAGCACGGCGCCGACGATATTGTCCTCGCCCCGTTCGATCGGAACGGCCAGGATGGCGTTCATCTCGTTCTGATCGACGAACTTGCGTGGGATGCCGTCTTGCAGTGTCTGGCCGACCTCGTTGCCGGGGTCGTGGTCGAATTTGTCGCCGGCCTTGTGCTCCTCGTCGGCGGCATGGGCGACGATTACCTTGTTGCGATCGACGACGATGAAATCCCGCCGCGCGCGCCGATGCTGCTGCTCCAGGAACTGCGTGAGCGCCTCGGGCCGATCGAGCAGCGAAGGCGTACCGTCGGAGGGCTTGAAGACGATAGTGTCGGCGAGCTCGCGCGCGACATTGGTCGCTTCGATCAGCCCGAGATATTTGGTCGCCGTCATCTGCGTGAAGATGGCGACACCGCCAACCAGCCCGATCAGCGCCGCGGCGCTAACCATGCTGAGGATGATCTGACTCTTAATGCGCACCGCATGGCCCTGCAGGCAACAGCGCTTTTCTGGTTGCGAATCCAGGCCTGTCTCTCATCCGTCGTCTTTTATTACCAAATGCTTATCAACGTGCTAACGGCGGCGCGGCCCTGAGGTTGTCCCGGCAGGCATCGGCGTGCGCTTTGCTTCTTCGAAAGCTGTGGCTGATTTGAAAAAAGTTGCGGCTTTCGCCGCTCACACATGCACGTCGCCGAACGAAAGCTCGCCGTCGTCGGCGCTGATCAGGAAAGCCGCGGCGAGCATGCCGACATAGAACACCGCCACACCGCACACCACCACGACGCCAGGGATCGGCCCGAGCGTCGCCACCCGGAACGTGTCGAGGAGTGACGCGCCGAAGCCGATGGATGAGCCTTCGCGCGCCAGGCTTGGCGTGGTGATCTTGAGCACCCAGGCGAGCATCAGGATCGTGTACATGAAGACGTAGTTGCGGCGCAGCCGCCGGACCAGCGCCGCGCGCTGCGAGATGAGGAAGCGCGGCGAGCGCAGGCCCTCGCCAAGGATCGCCAGCCAGTTGGAGGCGAAATCCGGCTGCGGCGAGAAGATCTGCGCGAAGTAGTAGCGCTCGAACTGGCGCACCCGCGCCCGGTAGACGTCGAAGAAGCGGTAGCGGCGCGCCTCGATCCACAAAAGCAGCGTGATCAAGAGCATGGCGAAGAGCAGCACGCCGTGATGGGCGCTCGGCGTCGACAGCGACACCGAGAGCATCGCGGCAACGACCGTGATCGACCAGTTGCTGGTGCGGTCGAGCCGGTCGCGCCAGCCGGCCATGCGCGCGATCTCGGCGCGGTGGAAATGCGACATGGTGGTAGCGAATTCGGAAGACGTCAGCTTCAGCGCGAACGCGTCGGACCCTCGCGGCGCAGCGGCCGCCTCGGCTGGCTTTATGGTCTGGACCTGTGACATTCCCCTTGCCACGTGCCTCCCGCCGTGGCCGGCCGAACGAGCCGGCCACACCCCATATAGCATAATGTGCGGCCGGCAAAAATGTTCCCGCTGTTCAGGCGGATAAGTCAGGATGCGATGGGAGGCAGCGCTCGCTTTGAAGCAGCCGGAAATGGCACCACTTCGGCCTCGGGCTTGGCATATTGGGCGGTCGCTACCGCTTCGATCACAAGGTCGAGCGCCGCAAGCGCCATGCGGCTGGTTTCGTCGTCGCCGCGAAGATAGTGGCAGGCCCTGTCGAGGTGCAGGTGCGCGGCGGCAAAGTCGCTTTTCATTAGCTTCTCCTTATTGCCCGCCTTGTATCGACCATGCGCGAGTCGCTTTACCCAAACGCAAACATCCACAATCGCATTTGAATAGAATTGTCGCGAACTTTCCTCGTCCCCGCAAAGCGGGAAGAGGTGTCCGCGAAGCGGGCGGAGAGGGTCGGTCGTAGGGCGCTCCTTTCTCCGTCTCGGCTTTGCCGAGCCACCTCTCCTCCACTATCGTAGGGGCGAGGAAAGGCCGTGTAACCGATGGATATGCGAAACCGTTATCGCCAAGCATAATCGAGGGGTGCAGAAATTGTCCTTCCTACCGAATCGGCGCTGGACGATTGCACTTGGCGCCGCGTCGCTCCTTTTGACGCCGGCCGTCGCCTGGGCTGCCGAGAAGACCGGCATGTCCAGCGAAGGGATCTTCGTTCTCGAAGTGATCCTGCTGCTCGTCGTCGGCCGCGGCATCGGCGAATTGCTGGAGCGCCTCGGCCAGCCGGCGGTGATGGGACAGCTGATCGGCGGCATCCTGCTCGGCCCCTCGCTGCTCGGCTGGCTCTGGCCCGCGGCCGAGCGCCTGGTCTTTGCCGGCGATGCCGCGCAGAAGTCGATGATCAACGCCATCGCCCAGCTGGGCGTCCTGATGCTTCTGCTGCTGACCGGCATGGAAACGGATCTGAGGCTGGTGCGCCGCGTCGGCCGCGCCTGCTTTTCCATCTCCGCCGCAGGCGTCGCCGTGCCTTTCGTGCTCGGCTTCACGGCGGCGCAGTTCATGCCGGCATCGCTGCTCGCCACCGGCAGCGAGCGTGTCGTTGCCGGGCTTTTCCTCGGCACGGCGCTGTCGATCTCCTCGGTCAAGATCGTCGCCATGGTGGTGCGCGAGATGAACTTCATGCGCCGCGACCTCGGCCAGGTCATCGTCTCCTCGGCCATCATCGAGGACACGATCGGCTGGGTGATCATCGCCATCACCATCGGCATCGCCACGCATGGCCGCATCGAGCTCGGCAGCCTCGCCTTCACGCTCGCCGGCGTCACCGCCTTCATGGGTTTTTCCTTCACGCTCGGCCGGCGCATCGTCTTCGACGCCATCCGCTGGACCAACGACACCTTCCGCTCGGAATATGCCGTGGTCACCGTCATCCTCGCCATCATGGGCGCGATGGCGCTGATCACCGACCTGATCGGCGTGCATACGGTGCTCGGCGCCTTCGTCGCCGGCATACTGGTCGGCGAGTCGCCGATCCTGTCGCGCCACATCGAGGGGCAATTGCGCGGCGTCATCACCGCGCTCTTCATGCCGGTGTTCTTCGGCGTCGCGGGTCTGTCTGCCGATCTCACCGTGCTTGCCGATACCCAGCTTGCGCTGCTCACCGTAGCGCTGGTGGTGATCGCCAGCATCGGCAAGTTCGGCGGCGCCTTCATCGGCGCCGAATTTTCCGGCATGAGCCGCAGCGAGGGCATTGCCGTCGGCTGCGGCATGAACGCGCGCGGCTCGACCGAGGTCATCGTCGCCTCGATCGGCCTATCGATCGGCGTGCTTTCGCACAACCTCTTCACAATGATCCTCACCATGGCCGTCATCACCACTTTAGCCATGCCCCCGACGCTGCGCTGGGCGCTGGGCCGGCTGCCGATCGGCGAGGCGGAGAAGAAAAGGCTGGAGCGCGAGGAGGTCGACCAGCGCGGCTTCATCGCCAACCTGGAGCGGATCCTGGTGGTGGTCGACGAGGGCGTGGTCGGCCGGTTCGCCGCCTACCTTGCCGGCGTGATCGGCGCCGGCAAGCCGATGACGGCGCTGCATGCCAGCGGCGAAAGCGAAGCCGAGCCCGGCGAGGCGGCGCATCTCGACGAGATCGAGAAGGGCGCCGAGGAGGGCCGCGAGGCGGCGAGGCAAGCCGACGAGGAGCCGGCGCATGAAACGCCGCTCATGCGCCGCCGGCACGATGACCCGCTCTCGGCCGAGGCGGTCGCCAGGGAAGCGCGCAAGGGCTATGGCATGCTGTTGATCGGTCTCGGACGCGCCGTGACTTCGAAAGGCAGCTTCTCGCATCGCCTGAACGAGATCGCCGGCGCCTTCGACGGCCCGCTCTGCCTGGTGCTGAAGCCGACGGGCGCCGGCCGGCATATGCCGAGGCTCGGCCACCAGTCGGGCCGGATCCTGGTGCCGGTCAACGGCACGTCGGTCGCCCGCCGTGGCGCCGAGCTGGCGCTTTCCATCGCCGCCGTGACCGGCGCGCCGGTCAAGATGCTCTATGTTGCGCGGGTCGCCCGTGACGAGCCGCGTGACACGGTTTCGCATCGCCGCAGGGAGGCTGTGCTGAAGGACATTGTCGCGCTTGCCGACCGCTATGGCGTCGAGATCGAGACAGCCATCCGCTCGCGGGCCGCCGCCGCCGACGCCATCGCCCGACAGGCCGGCAGGAACGTCGCGCTGATCGTCATGGGCGTGGCGCGGCGGCCGGGCGACGAGCTCATCTTCGGTGAAACGACGAGCGGCGTGCTGCAGCGCTGCCCGTGCCCCGTGGTGCTGGTCTCCGACGCGCGCCTGCGCCGCGACGACGAGGGCAGGGAGGCGCTGAGGTCGGGGACGGGGTGAGGGGCAGGCGATTGACCAATCTCCTCCACGGGGGAAATCGGCAGCTTCGACGCCCGCCCAAAATCGGTTATCCTCGGCGCTCGGAGGTTGGCGATGAGCTTCAGCACAAAACCGCTCGACGAAACCACCTGGCCGCATTTCGCCGCGCTGGTCGAACGGCACAATGGCGTGTGGGGCGGCTGCTGGTGCATGGCCTTCCATGCCAAGGGCGTTGGCGCCGCCGGCAACCGCGACGCGAAGCAGGCGCTGGTGCGCGAGGGCCGGGCGCATGCCGCGCTCGTCTTCGACGGTCCGGCCTGCGTCGGCTGGTGCCAGTTCGGCCCGACCGCCGAATTGCCGCGCATAAAGCACCGGCGCGCCTATGAGGAAGGGTTGGCGGCGCTGCCCGACTGGCGCATCACCTGCTTCTTCTCCGACAAGGCTCTTCGCGGCAAGGGCGTGGCCGTGGCAGCCCTTGCCGGCGCGCTGACCGAGATCGGCCGTCTCGGCGGCGGCACGGTGGAAAGCTATCCGGAAGATGCCGAAGGCCGGAAGGTCGCCGGCGCCTTCCTGCACAACGGCACGCTGGCGATGTTCGAAGCCCAGGGTTTCAGCCGCAACCGCCGGATCGGCAAGCATCGCTGGGTGGTGGAGAAGAGGGTGGCGGCGCAAAACGATTAGAGCAATTCAGCAATTCATAGAATCGCCGAACCGTTCTAAGTATTTGTTTTTACGCAATTCCGGACGGAAAACCGTTACACACTTTTCCTGGAATTGCTCTAGCAGCTCCCACCCTCCGATTGCAGCGCCGCTGCGGAGGGCCGGCAGCCTGAGGGCACTGTCCTTCCGGCCATCACCGCCATCATCTGGCCCCGGCACGGTTCCTCTTTCGCTGTCGCCGGGCCGGCACGCGGCGCAGCTTGCAGTCGCCGCGCGCCCGTTCAAACCGCGGCGCGGTCATGTGCATGGGCGCTGCCGCTGTGGCGATCGCGCTACAATACTGAAGGCATCTCGCTCACTCGCCTTCGAAGAAAGCGTGAATCGCTGCGTCCAGCTTCCCGATGAGCTCAGCGTTGCGCGTGCTGCCGGCCCAGATCAGCGCGTTCAGCCGCATGTCCTTGTTGAGGAAGTTCACCTTCCGGGAGTCCAGCAGATACTCGGCGACTTCGTAGTGCCGTCCCTTGATGGCCTCTATGAGCGCGCTGTTGCGTCCCGTCTTGTCGGCCAGATTGACGTCCGCGCCATGCTCGAGGAGCAGCTTGACGACATCGAGATGGCCGTTCCTTGCCGCTTCGATCAGCGCCGTCCTGCCGTAATAATCGGCGCGGGCGTTGATATCGATCCGGGGATGTCTCACCAGGGCCAGGATGCAGTCGTAGTGCCCCTTGGCGGCGGCCAGGCTCAAGGGCGTGCTCTTCCATCTGTTCCTGGAATTGACGTCGATTGCCGGGTGCGCAATCAGCGCCTCGAGCGCCGCCATACGGGCATTGTGGGCGGCGAGGTGCAGCGCCGACCAGCCGCCCTCGTCGGCCTGGTTGATGTCCGCCCCGGCGGCGAGTTCCGCGCGCACGGCCTCCGCGTCGCCTTTCTCGGCCGCGACCAGCAGGTTCGACCAGGTCCTGGCGTCTTCGGCTTCCAAGCTTGCCGTCACTGCAATGTTCCCCGGATCATGGTGCGTGCCGGCAAGTGGCCGGAACGCATCGGTTTGCGGCTTCCCTGGCGGAGGGTTTCACAGTAGCCGGCATCCGGCAAATGGATTTTCGCGCCAGCCAAGGCGTGGCTCCGCTCGGCCCTTGATCTGAGTGCACGCCAATATAACATAGCTCCATTCCAACGGCGCTTGGCATTCCGCGAATGGCCGGCCAGGAGTTGCAGTACCGGACAGCGACCCGCGACGACATCGAAGGGATTTCGGCGCTGATGGCGCTGGCGATCGCCGAACTGCAAAAACCCTTCCTCGATGACGCCCAGATCGAATCCAGCCGCGCCATCATGGGTCTCGACACCCAGCTGATCGACGACGGAACCTACTTCGTCGTGACCTGCGGACAAGCGCTTGCCGGCTGCGGCGGCTGGAGCCGGCGCGCCACCATGTATGGCGGCGACAAGACGCCCGGGCGCAGCGCCGCATTGCTCGATCCCGGCAGGGACGCAGCGCGCGTGAGGGCGATGTACACTCACCCCGATTTCGTGCGGCGCGGCGTTGGCCGCCTCATCCTGTCCGTCTGCGAAAACGCCGCGAGGAAGGAAGGCTTCCGCCGTGTCGAGCTCGGCGCGACGATGGCCGGAGAGCCGCTCTACCGGGCCTGCGGCTACCAGCTGGGCAAGAGGATCTTCGACGACACTGGCGGCGCGCCGGTGCCGATCCTGATGATGTGGAAGACGATTTGAGAGGGAGAGCTGCGATGTCCGCCTATCTGATTGCCGATGTCGAAATCACCGACATAGCCGTTTTCGACGAGTACAGGCGCGAGGTCCCGGCGACGGAGGCGCGCTATGGCGGGCGCTATCTTGCGCGCGGCGGCGCGACCAGGGTGTTCGAGGGCGACTGGGAACCGCACCGCCTGGTCATCATCGAATTTCCCGACATGGCTTCGCTCGCCGCCTGGTACGACTCGCCGGAATATGCGCGCCTGAAGGAAATCCGCTTCCGCAGCGCCCATACACGCATCATGGCCATCGAAGGGGTGTCGGCTTAGCTGTCGCTCGCCCCCGGTATAGCGGGGGCGAGCAACCCAGCTTCCGCTTACGCCATCTGCAGCCGCTGCCGGCTTGGCTGCGGCGGGAAGGCGATGGCGATGCCGGCGGCGCCGAGACCCACCAGCGCCGAGCCGATGAACAGCCAGGAATAGCTGGCATAGGCGTCGTAGATCATGCCGCCGGCCAAAGGCCCGAATGACATGCCGAGGCTGGAGAGCATGGTGGCGGCGCCGAGCACGGTGCCGATGATGCGTCCGCCGAAATATTCGCGCGCCAAGACCGCGTAGAGCGGCATGACGCCACCATAAGTGGCGCCGAAGATGACGGCCAGTATGTAGAAATGCTCCAGACGGCCGGCGCCGAGATAGGCGGCGATCACCAGGCCCTGAATGGCGAGTCCGGTGACCAGCACGGGCTTCACGCCCAGCCGATCGGCAAGCACGCCGTAAAGCAGGCGCCCGCCGAGCCCGGCAAGGCCCTCGACGCTGTAGATCGAGACGGCCGCCATCGGCGCCACGCCGCACGCCATCGCGTAGCTGACCATATGGAAGATCGGCCCGGAATGCGCTGCGCAGCAGGCAAAGAAAGTGAGGCCGAGGATCAGGAATTGCGGTGAGCGCAGCGCCTGGCCGACGCTCATGCCGGGATCATCGTTGGCAGGTCGTGGCGCGCCATCGGATGCCGCAGTCGCCGCCGGCGGCTGGCGCACCAGCAAGACGGCGGGCAGGAGAAGCACCCAGGCCATGACGCCGATGTCGAACATGGCGGTGCGCCAGTCATAGGCCGAGATCAGCCAGCGCGCGAAGGGCGAGATGGTCATCGGGGCCACGCCCATGCCGGCCGAGACCAGCGATACGGCAAGGCTGCGGTTGGTGTCGAACCAGGCGGTGGTGAGCGCGATCATCGGCGCGAAGAAGGCGCTGGCCGCAAGGCCCACGATCACGCCGTAGCTGAGCTGGAAGACCAGCAGCGAGTTGGCGCGGCTCGCCACCACCAGAGCGAGGCCAAGCAGCACCGCGCCGGCAAGCACGACGGGACGCGCCCCGACACGGTCATAGATCGAGCCCCAGGCGAAGCCGCCTACGCCCATCACGAGGAAATTCAAGGTCATGGCGCTGGAAATGCCGGCGCGCGACCATTGGGTGTCGAGCGACATCGGCTCGAGAAAGATCGCCAGCGAGAACATTGCGCCGAGCGCCACACAGGTCATCAGCGCGCCAGCCGCGACAATGACCCAACGATAGGAATGGTTCATGGTTCGTCTCCATGCCGTAAGGCATCCTGTTTGATGCGGCACGCTTTTGCCAGGTTCATCGTGCCGCTTGCGTCCGAAGGACGCCGCAGGAGAAGCCGATCCTACAATCTGGTTGCATTTTTTATCCGGATTTTGTTGGGGTGGAATATTGGGCTGTCGCCTGCAAGGCTGAGTTCCCTTCGCGCCCCCTCTGTCCTGCCGGACATCTCCCCCACTTGGGGGGAGACTGGCAGCTTAGGCGCAGGCGCTTTCCCGCAATGTTGGAGATTAGCGAAAGGCCCAGTGACGGCTGATCTCCCCTTGTGGGGAGATGGCCGGCAGGACAGAGGGGGGCGCTGTCCCGCCGACGTCTCAGTGTCAGCAGACCGCCATACCCCGCATTGACCGCTCGCTGGCCGCTTCTAAATTGACCCCCTCAACCAGGAGGACACCCATGGAACTCTATCGCGGCCGACTCATCGACCACATCCAGCTTGTCGTGCTCGACCTGAAGGCCAGCCGGCGCTTCTATGGCGCGGCGTTCAAGGTGCTGGGCATTCCGGTCGGCGGCGAGGCCGACGATTACTTTTGGGCCGACGAGCTGTTCGTCTCCAGCGCCGACAGCCGGGCGGCGCAAGGCGTGCTCACCGGTCGCCACCATCTCGCCTTCCAGGCCAAGGACCGCGCGATGGTCGACGCCTTCTACGAGGCTGGGCTGGCCGCCGGCGGCAGGGACAACGGCGCGCCGGGCGAGCGCCCCTACCACCCCGGCTACTACGCCGCCTTCCTGCTCGACCCCGACGGCAACAACATCGAGGCGGTGTTCCATGGGGAGGCCAGGCGGAACGCCGCGGCCGTGGAGATCAGCTTCTAGGGAGGGTCCCGGCCGATACAGCCGGCCGCGTCCCAGCCGGCGAGCTCGAGCCCGCGACGGAGTCGTTCGCGGTCCTCAGCGCGTTCCATGCGCATTTCCCGGACGATCTGGGCGATGGTGAGGTCAGGCTCCAAGGCGCGACCTTCCCTGACGCAGGCCAACGCCTTAGCGTGGTCGCCGGCAAATGCGTGGCATGCGGCCAGCCGCGCCCATTGCCAGGCGCTCTTGCGGGGCAGGCATGAGAAGGACGCCGCCGCTTCCTGATAGCGGCCGACGGCCAGCAGGGCTTCGCCGCGATCGTAATAATACCAGGTCGGATGCATGGGATTGAGCTGGACGGCTTTGTCCAGCAGGGCGAGTCCAGCCTCGCCGTCACCGCGCATGGCGCGGAAGAAGCCGGTCTGCGCCAGCGTGTCGGCGTCATAGGGATTGAGATCGACCGCGCGGGCGAAATGTTTTTCGGCGGCGTCGTACTCGTCACGGCCGCGATAAAGCAGGATCAGCGCCAGCATGCGGTGGCATCGCGCCTCGTCGGGACTAAGCGCGATGGCATGGAGCGCGCGGTCCCGCGCCTGGTCGAGCACGGCGCGTGGCGCATCGGCGTAGCCGCCGATGATGACATCTGCGAGCGCCAGATAGGCGTTCGCCAGGCCGGAACGAGGATCGAGCTCGATGGCCTTGAGGAAATGCTCGCGCGCATCCTGGTTGACCCGTTCGCCATAGCTGCGCAGCAATTCCTTCCCGCGCAGGAAATGCAGATAGGCTTCGACATTGGCTGCCGCCGCGGGCAGGCCGCGCCGCATCACCGCGCTTTCGACGTTGGCGACCAGGGCCGTCACGATGCGTTGCGCCACCATCGTCTGGAACGTGAAGATCTCGCCTTTGGCGAAAGTGAAGGTCTGGGCCCAGACGCGCCGGCCGGACGCCGTTTCGGTCAGGACCACCCGTGCGCTGTAATCCGCTCCGGCAGTCTCGACGCTGCCTTCACTGACATAGTCGGCCCCGAGGCGCTCGGCGGTCGCGCGGATGTCCTCGCGCGAATATTCGGCCAGAGCGAATGCGGAATGACGCCCCAGCACGGCGACGGTCTTGAAGTAGGACAGCGCATTGGTGATCTCCTCGACCGCGCCGTCGAACAATGCCTTGGCGGCGCTGTCGGCCGGATCGACATGGAACGGCAGGACGGCCACCATCGGCTCCGCCCGGGCGGCAGCCATGGCGCCCGCATGCGGAGTTGCCGCCTCGACCTCGGGGGCTTGGAACAGATAGCCGCGGCGCGGCACGGTGCGGATCAGCGCCTGCGCTTCGTCGCCGATCGATTTGCGTGCATCGTGGATCGATTGGGTGAGGGAGTCGTCGGAGACGATGATTCCCGGCCAGACAGCCTGCAGCAACTCTTCCTTGCTCAGCACACGGCCGGGATTGCGCGTCAGATAGGCCAGCAGCTCCAGGGTCTTCGGCCGGACCGGCACGATCTCGCCGTCACGCCGGAGCGTACCCCGGTCGAGATCGAGCACCGCGCCGCCGATCCGTAGCGCCAAGCTCTTGCCCCATCGCCGCGCTTCATCGCGCGCCGTTAATGGGAATGGCAAATGCCGGCAAGGTCAAGCTGGAAACAAGTGCAAGCCCGAAAAGAGGCCGCGCAGGCGAGACCTTGGTCTGGGCGGCTCGGTGACCGCAGCCTTCTCGCTGGACGCCACCCCTTCGAGGTAGGCCAGCATCTCGTTGCTCTCGCCACAACATGGACCGCCAAATCCGGTCGAAAGGAAACGAAGCATTTCCTCTCGTGCCAGCTGGGCAGGCGGGAACGGCGCTTCGGCGTTGATATGCATGATCAACCTCCAGGTAGCCAGCGGCAGCGGTGCTCGCTGCAGGGTCGCTCATCGGCTGTTTGCGCAAGCATCGCCGCGACAGGGGCGCTTTGTCCTGAATGGCTGCTGATATTTTGCTGAATTCCATCGCAATCGGTTCACGGCCGGCAGGCATGCGCAGGCCGTGCCGCGATAGCGGGCTATGCTGTCAACAATCCCGACGCCGCTCCGGCATCCGCGATGCTGCGAAGCCGGTGCCGACGCGAGGCGACGCTATTCCTTCACCGCGCCCGTCATCGAGGAAACATAGTGCTCGACGAAGAAGGAATAGAGCACGACGACCGGCAGCGAGCCGATCAGCGCGCCCGCCATCAGCGCTCCCCATTCATAGACGTCCGAGCGGACCAGCTCGGTCAGCACACCCACCGGCACCGTCTTCTTCTCGGACGACTGGATGAAGGTCAGCGCGTAGATGAATTCATTCCATGACAGGGTGAAGGCGAAGATGCCGGCCGAGATCAGGCCAGGCACCGAAAGCGGCAGCACGATCTTGGTGAGGATCTGCCAGCGAGTTGCGCCGTCGATGAGCGCGCATTCCTCCAGCTCGAACGGGATCGAGCGGAAATAGCCCATCAGGAGCCAGGTGCAGAACGGGATCAGGAAGGTCGGGTAGGTGAGGATCAGCGCGAACGGAGTGTCATAAAGGCCGAGATTGAACACCATGACCGACAGCGGAATGAACAGGATCGAGGGCGGCACCAGATAGGCGAGAAAGACGGCGAGGCCGACCTGGCGCGCGCCCGAGAACCGCAGCCTTTCGATCGCGTAGGCGGCAAGCACCGCGGCCGCCAGCGACAGGAAGGTGGCGGCGGTGGAGATGATCACCGTGTTGAAGAGCCAGCCGGGATAAGAGGTCTCGAGGAGCAGGTAGCGTATGTGCTCCAGCGTCGGATGCACCACCCAGAACGGGTTGTAGTTCACATAGTCGGTCATCTCGACATTGGGCTTAACCGCCGTGATCGTCATCCAGTAGAACGGAAACAACAGCACGATCAGAAACACCAGCAGCGGCAGATAGACCGTCACCACCCGGCGCGGCAGGCTTTGCAGGTAGCCCATGCCGCCTTCGTCGGTGCACATGCGCTCGACTTCCTTGATCGCGGCCATGTCAGTCTCCGCCGCCTTGCTGCCACCTGCGCCGTTGCAGGCCGAAATAGCTGAACAGGATCGCCGCCAGCAGGAAGGGGATCATGGCGACGGCGATTGCCGCGCCTTCGCCGAGCTGGCCTCCTGAGATGCCGCGCTGGAACGACAATGTCGCCATCAGATGCGTGGCGTTCACCGGCCCGCCGCGGGTCAGCACATAGATCAGCTGGAAATCGGTGAAGGTGAACAGCACCGAAAACGTCATGGTGATGGCGATGATCGGCGTCAGCAGCGGCAGCGTTACATGGCGGAACAGTTGCCAGCGGCTGGCGCCGTCGAGCGTGGCGGCTTCATAGAGCGATTGCGGGATCGTCTGCAGGCCGGCAAGCAGCGTGATGGCGACGAAGGGAATGCCGCGCCAGACATTGGCCGCGATGACGGAAGCGCGCGCATTGGTCGGGTCGCCGAGAAAGTTGATGCGGTGGTCGATCAGTCCCATCTGCTGCAGCCCCCAGGACAGGATCGAGAACTGTGAATCGTAGATCCACCAGAAGGCGATGGCCGACAGCACCGTCGGCACCACCCAGGGCAGCAGCACTACCGCGCGGAAGAACGACTTGAAGGGCAGTTTCTCGTTGAGGATGAGCGCCAGCCAGAGGCCCAGCACGAACTTCAGGATCGAAGCGCTGACCGTGTAGAGCAGCGTGTTGAAGACCGAGAGCCAGAATACGCTGTCGCTCCACAGATACTCATAGTTCTCGGCGCCGATGAAGATGCCCGGGCGGCCGATGCGCGTATCGGTGAAGCCGAGCCATATGCCGAGCCCCAGCGGATAGGTGAGAAAGACCAGGAGCAGCGCCGCCGCCGGCAGCATGAAGCCGAGGCCGAGGGTGTTGCGGCTTTCTGCGAGCCGCGAAAGCATCGACGGACGTTGCTGAACGGCAACGGATGGCACGGCCATGGCGCGGGCTCCCTGCGAGGTCTGGTACAGCGTGCGGGGCGGCCGCTGTCCGTTCCGGATGCTTCCGGACGACGGGCGCGGCCACCCCGGTTCAGGCGACGAACAGGATCAAACGCGATAGTAGCGGTTGGCGCGCTTCTCCGCCTCTTCCATTGCTTCCTGCGGCGTGGCCTGGCCCGTCACGGCCTTGGCGAACATGTCGACCAGCACATAGTCGGCCATGGTCGCCGCCGAGGCATAGCCGAGCGGCCCGGCATAACCGTTGGGGCGCAGCGTCGCCGAGGCCTTCGCGTAAGCCGCATTGTTCGGGTCGGCCTTCCACACCGGATTGCTGTCGAAGGCTTTCAGCGTCTGGCAGCAATAGCCGGCCGACGAGGTGATCCAGTCCGACATCTGCGGATCCTCGAACATGAACTGCAGATAGGCTTTGGCCGCGTTGGGATAGGGCGTGTAGTTGAAGATGACAGCCGTGGTCACCTGGAACAGCTCGACCGATTTCCCGACCGGACCGATCGGCAGGTTGGTCGTGCGCATGTCCTTGGCGATTTCGGTCAGTTTCGGATCCTTGTCCTTGTTGACCTTGGCGGTGTTGTAAACGGAGATGCCGTTGGCGATGACGCTCACCTCGCCGGCCAGGAAGGCGCGGTTGTTGTTGACGTCGAGCCAGCTTTCCGTGCCCGGGATGAAGGTCTTGTAGAGCTCCTGCGCATACTGGATCGCCTTCAGGGTCTCGGGGCTGTTGATCGTCACCTTGCCTTTCTCGTCGACCATCTGGCCGCCATGGCTCCACAGCAGCCAATGCGCGTAATTGTTGCCGTCGCCGACGCCGTGGCCATGCGTGAAGCCGGCCGGATGGCCCTTCGCCTTGAGCGCCTTGCAGAGTTCGAGGAAGCCGGCCGTGTCCTTCGGGAATTCGGAGAAACCAGCCTCCTTCACCCAGCTTTCGCGATAGACGATGGCGTTGCCGATGGTGGCAAGCGGCAGGCCGAGGAACTTGCCCTCGCGCGTCGCATACTGCTTCGGCCCATCGTGCCAGCCGCCATATTTCTTGCCGAGATGGTCGCCGAGTTCGGTCACGTCGAGCAGCTTGTCGGGATATTGGTGCGGATCGTCGAACCAGACCAGCATCAGGTCGGGGCCGGAGCCGACATTGGCGGCGACCGCGGCCTTCGGCCGGATATCCTCCCAGCTTTCCTTATCGACGCGGACCTCCACGCCGGTGGCCTCGGTGAACCGCTTGGTGTTTTTCAGCCACTGGTCCTCGTCGCCCTGCACGAAGGGCGACCAGCGCAGCAGCCTGAGCTTCGCACCGTCCTCGGGCTTGTAGGTGAGGGCGTCCTGCGCAAAGGCCGCCGAGCCGACAAAGCGGCTGCCCAAGGCTCCAGCGGCCGCGCCGGCGGTCGTGCGGATCACGTCGCGTCTGGTGAACTTCATGCTCGTCTCCTCCTGTGTGTTTCCTCGCTGGGTGGCTTATCGCGCCGCTTCGATCCGCTGGCCGGTTTCGCCGTGGAACAGATGGATGGGCCCGGGCTCGACCGACAGCCGGATGGTGTCTCCCGGCGCGAAGGAATGGCGCTCCCGGAAATTGGCGACGATATCCTCGCCGCCGGCCGTCCGGCCGATGATCTGCACCTCCGAGCCGGTCGGCTCGATCACCACCACCGTCACCGGAATGCCGTCCTCGGCCAGCCGCAGATGCTCGGGCCGCACTCCGAGCACGATAGCCTCGCCGTTGCCGATCGAGGGTGGTTTCGGCAGAGGCACGGAAACGCCTCCCGCGCCCCGGAACGACGGCGCGCCGTCGTTGGCGAACGTGCCCTTGAGCAGGTTCATGGCGGGCGAGCCGATGAAGCTCGCGACGAAGAGGTTGTTCGGCCGGTCGTAGAGTTCCAGCGGCGGTCCGATCTGCTCCACGACCCCGTCATGCATGACCACGATCTTGTCGGCCATGGTCATGGCCTCGATCTGGTCGTGCGTGACATAGACCGTCGTGGTCTTCAGCCGCTGGTGCAGTTCCTTGATCTCGGCGCGCATCTGCACCCTCAGCTTTGCGTCGAGGTTCGAGAGCGGTTCGTCGAACAGGAACACCTGCGGATTGCGCACAATGGCCCGGCCCATGGCGACGCGCTGCCGCTGGCCGCCTGAAAGCTGGCGCGGATAGCGCGACAAAAGCGGCACCAGCCCGAGGATTTCGGCCGCCCGCTTCACGCCCGTATCGCTTTCCGCCTTCGGGACGCCCTTGAGCATGAGCGAGAACGCCATGTTCTCGGCAACGGTCATGTGCGGATAAAGCGCGTAGTTCTGGAACACCATGGCCACGTCGCGCTCCTTTGGCGCAACGTCGTTGACGATGCGGCTGCCGATCGAGATATGGCCGCGCGAGATCTTTTCCAGTCCGGCGATCATCCTCAGAAGCGTCGATTTTCCGCAGCCGGAGGGGCCGACCAGCGTGACGAACTCGCCGTCGTCTATGTCGACGCTGACGCCATGCAGGATCTGGGTAGCCCCGAACGATTTGTAGACATCGCCAATCGCGACAGACGCCATCGCATTCCTCCCGATGGTCCCTGCGAAGTCTCGCGGAGAGCCGTTTCTATCAGGTGTGGCCGAAACGGATGCCGGCAAGCATCCACCACTGGCGTCGGCGACGTCTGCCCCAGCTCCCCCGGGTCACGCGACTGTGAAACGGTAGCGCTACCAAATCCGCCTGTAAAGCGGCGGCGCGCACGCTTATGCTTTCGTCGTTGGGGACAACGGGCAAAGCCCGCCGCGAGGCGAAGTCAAGCTAGGGCACGTCTCGCGAAAGTAGGAACCGGCCATGCGTATGATCAAAACCTAAAGCGCGTGGAGCAAACCTGAAAGATCGCGACGCGCTTTGGGCCGCGGCTTTGCCGCCGATCAACCGGCCGATACCCAGCCCCTCTCAGCCCCCGATCAAAAACGCCGCGATCAGCTTCTGCAAATTTCCGCCCTGGCCGAACTCCACCTTGTCGAAATCGTGGCTGGCCTGGCGCTGGGCCCTGGAGAGCTGGTCGAGATATTGCGTCAGCTCTGCCCTGATCTTCGTGCAGCCGGGGTCGTCGGCGACGGTGAGGCCAGTGCTGAAGGCGACGATCTTGTCCACCATGTCGACGATGCCGGCGCCGTGCACCTTCTCATGCGCGGCGAGCCCATCGGCAAACGCATTCCAGCGCGCCTGCACGGCGGGGGCAAGTTTCCCGGCGGGTTTGGGCAGCGTATAGGTGATGATGAGTTTTGGCCGCGCCGTCTTCAGCACGCAGGCACCGCCTTGCGGCCGGTAGTCCCGCTGCCAGGTCAGCTTGAAGAAAGTGTGCGCGATGGCCCGCCGCTCGTTGCCGGCCGGGTCCTTGCCGATCACCGGGCCTTTCTCGCCGATCGAGACATAGAGCGCCTCCACCGTTTGCCCCGAGATGGCATAGGTCGCGACCTTCTCGACCGGTTTCCAGTCGGCGAGAGCGGGCGTGGCGAGCAGCAGGGCGGAAAGCAGCAGGGCGGGTTTCATGAGGACTCTACAGGATCGCGGAGCGAGGCTTCGTCCATAGCGGTTGTCGGTGCGGGAGCAAAGATGGCGACGGCATCGGAACCTGCTCCACCCGCCCGCCGTTTCCTTGCATCGTTCCGACCCAGGGGAGACAAGGATGACCCGCAACGAGATCATTTCCGTTCTTGGCCCGGTCGATGAGGCCGTGATCGCCGACATCGCGCTCACCGGTGCCAGCCTCGAGGAATTGCGCGAGGCCTTCGCTTGGATTGGCGCCGACGAGGCGCTGGTGAACGAGGGCCGCGCGATGCCGGGCGCCAGGGTGGCGCGGCTGATCGAGATTCTGGAACCGCCCGAAGACGAGCCCGAGGTGCCTGGCGCGATGGAGTAACGCTGGCGCGCGGGGTATAGGTGATTTCCCCCACTTGCCCCTCCGACACCGCGGGCATAGCTTCTTCCTGCCTTGGGGAGGAGGCTAGCTTGGACACCAATGTCGTCATTGTCGGCGCCGGGCCGGCCGGTCTGGCCGTCGGCGCCTGCCTGCAACAGGCTGGCGTCGATTTCACCATTCTGGAAAAGGCCAGCGAGGTGGCGCCGGCCTGGCGGCGGCATTATCGCCGGCTGCATCTCCACACGGTGAAGTCCTTCTCCTCGCTACCCTTCGTGCCGTTCCCCAAAAGCCACCCTCGTTACGTCCCGCGCGAAAAGGTGGTCGTCTATCTCGATGCCTATGCCCAGCGCTTCGGCCTGAAGCCGCGGTTCAACGTGACGGTGAAATCGATCCGCCGCGCGGGCGAGAAATTCCTGGTCGAGACCGATGCCGGCGGCATCGTCGCCCGGAAAATCGTCGTCGCCACCGGCAACAATGCCGAACCGATCGTGCCGGGCTTCCCCGGCATCGAGGCGTTCGAGGGCGAAGTGCTACACAGTGCCGCCTACACCGAAGCGGCGTCCTATGTCGGCAAGGATGTGCTGGTCGTCGGCATGGGCAACACCGGCGCCGAGATCGCGCTCGACCTCGCCGAAAGCGGTGCGCATCCGGCGATCTCGGTGCGCAAGGGCGTCCACATCGTGCCGCGCCAGCTCTTCGGCGTGCCGATCCAGATGGTGGGCATCGCCAGCCGGCCGATGCCGCAGTCCCTGAACGACTGGATGTTCCCAAAAATCCTCGACCTGGCGTTGGGCCGACTGGAGAAGTACGGCATCAGACGGCCGAAGACCGGCATTCTTGCGCAGATCGACGCCGGCCGCATTCCGGTGATCGATGTCGGCACCGTGGCGGCGATCAAGGCGGGCAGGATCAGCATCCTCCCCGACATCGTCCGCTTCACGGAGGACGGCGCGAAATTCACCGACGGGCGCGAGCAGAAATTCGACGCGGTGATCTTCGCCACCGGCTACCGGCCGGGCTATGACGGCATCCTGCCGGCGGAGCTCAGGCCGGCAAAGAGCGGCGTCAATCCGCGAGCGTCCGATCTCGGCGTCTATCTCGTCGGCTTCTACAATCCGGTCACCGGCCTGCTGCGCGAGATCGGCATCGAGGCGCAGGCCGTGGCGAAGGATATTGCGAGGCGGGGGTGAACACTCCCAAGTGCTGCATTGGGGGTGTTCAAATGCCGAGAGTCGGCGCCGCATGAATCGGGTGGCGCCCATACATGCTCCATGCGAGGCCACCCCATCTGCACGAGAGGGGACCCAGCCATGTTCACGCTCTACGACTACCTGCCGTCGCAAAACGCCTGGAAGGTGCGCGTCTTGCTGGGGCTGCTCGGCATCGCGTACGAAACGCGGCAGGTGTCGATCTTCGAGGGTGAGAGCAGCACCGAGGACTTTCTCAAGCTCAATCCGGCCGGCGCCGTCCCGGTGCTTGGCCTGGAGAACGGCGAGGCGATCGCCGAGTCCAACGCCATCCTCGTCTACCTCGCCGAGGGCACGCCCTTTCTGCCGGCGGACCGCTTCTCCCGGGCCAAGGTCATGCAATGGCTGTTCTTCGAGCAGTATCATGTCGAGCCGGTCATCGGCTCGCTGCGCTTCTGGACGCTGACCGGGCGGCTGGAGCGCAACCAGCCGATGGTTGCCGGCAAAAGCGAGGCGGGTGCCCGCGCGCTCGGCGCTCTTGAGCGCAGCCTGCAGGACACGCCGTTCCTCGTCAGCGGCTCGCTCACCATCGCCGACATCGCCGTCTACGCCTATAGCCACCGCGCTGGGGATTGCGGCTTTGCGCTTGCCGATTATCCGGCGGTCGGCGCCTGGATCGATCGGGTCCGCGAAGCGATCGGCCCCGCTTATCCCGTCCATCCCTACAGCATCGATCCGCATTCGGGCGGTTGAACTGCCGGCCGGGCGCAGCGCGCCCAGCCGGCGAGCGGGCTTCAATGCTTGCTCTTGGTGGAGCCGGCACCGGCACCGCCGATCGGGATACGCCTGGCCTTCGCCTGGGCGCGCGGAGTCTTGGGCAGCGTCACTGTGAGCAAGCCATTGTGGAAATCCGCGCGCACCTTGTCTTCCTCGACCTCGGTGCCGAGCGGGATGCGACGCTCGAAGCGGCCATAGAAGTGCTCGGAGAACTGCCTGTCCTTGTCCTCGGTCTGCGATTTCTTCTCGCCGCGCAGCGTCAGCACGCCGTCGTCCAGCATCAGCTCGACATCCTTCTCCTCCATGCCGGGCATCTCGGCCGTGATGCGGACCTCGGAATCGGTATCCGAGATTTCGACGCTCGGCCATCCGGCGCGACCGCCAAAAGACTCAGCGAGCGACGGCATCCTGCTGCCAAAACCGCGGAATGCGTCGTCGAACAAGCGGTTCATCTCGCGATGCAGCGCCATGAAGGGGTCGCGATCGCTGTCGCGATAGAGACCGGGGGCCTGATTTCCTTCCCTGGCCCAAGGAATGAGATCACGAATTGCCATTTCAATGTCTCCTTTCTCGGTTGCGTGAGGCGATGCAGGTGCCTGGGCACCGGACAGCTTCGAGGCTGTGCACTGCCTGGCCTGACTGGTCCTCCAGGGCGTCGGCCGCACTTCAAACACACCCGGTATGTCCAGCGCTTGCGCACGAGATCGGCTAGCATCGATCTGGTGATTGGTTCGCCGAAGTCAAGGCCCGCTTTGGCGCTGCGTCAGGCTTTTTCGAAGGGCCGACGGACGCGATGATTTTCCAGTCTGCCTGTCGTCGCCGCGCGACGATGGAACATGCCGGAACGGAAGGCCGTGCAGGGCGTTTCCGTTCAAGCAATTTCGGGAAAGCGCGTGGCGGTTTTCTGGCCGGAATTGCGCAAAAACAAATGGTTAGAGCAGTGAGCCGACGCCGTTCGCGCAAGACGCCGGCCTGCTTTCCCGCAGCACAATGGAGATCAGGAATGGTTCGCCCCATCGCCATCGCCAGCCTCGCCGCCGGCATTGTCAGTCTGCCCGCCGTGGCGGCGGAGGAGTACTGGGTCGCCAGGGATGCTGTCTCGAAGCAGTGCGAGATCGTGCCGAAGAAGCCGGACGGGACGCTGGTCGTCGATCTCGGCAAGAAGAAATACGCCAGCGAAGGGGAGGCCAGGAAGGCGATGGAGGCGTTGCCGGACTGCAAGAAGAAGTAGGAGCTGACAGGGCCTACCGATCCACCATCGACATCGTCCGCTCGTTATATCTCGGCCCTGACACCTTGTCGGGCGTCAGCGCCATGTCTAGCCCGAGCATCTCGGTGGCATCGAGTTCGATGTCGGCCGCCGCGACATTTTCTTCGAGATAGGTCCGCCGCTTGGTGCCGGGGATGGGCACGATGTCGATGCCGAATTCCGGCCCCTTGGCGAGCAGCCAGGCGATCGCCACCTGCCCGGGCTTGACGCCCTTTGCCGCGGCGATGTCGCGCACTGTGGCCGCCGCCGCGACATTCAAGTCGAAATTCTCGCCCTGGTAGCGCGGGTCGCCGCGCCTGAAATCGCCTTCCGGATAGTCTTCCGCGCGCCTCACGTCGCCGGCAAGGAAGCCGCGTCCGAGCGGCGCGAACGGCACCAGGCCGATGCCGAGCTCGGCAAGCGCCGGGATGATCTCGGGCTCGAGGTTGCGCTCCCACAGCGAATATTCGCTCTGTAGCGCCGAGACGGGATGCACTTGATGCGCGCGGCGGATATTGGCGATACCCGCTTCCGATAGGCCGAAGAAGCGCACCTTGCCTTCCGCCACCAGCTCGCCGACCGTGCCCGCCACGTCCTCCATCGGCACGGCCGGGTCGACGCGGTGCTGGTAGAGGAGGTCGATATGGTCGGTGCCGAGGCGCTGCAGCGAGGCGTCCACCGCCTCGCGGACATGCTCTGGGCGGCTGTCGCGGGCGGTCCCGTCCTGCTTGCCGTCGACAATGCGGAAGCCGAACTTGGTGGCGATCGTCACTTTATCGCGCCGGCCCCTCAGCGCGCGGCCGAGCAGCTCCTCGTTGAGGAAGGGCCCATACACCTCGGCCGTGTCGAGGAAAGTGCAGCCGAGCTCGATCGCCCGGTGGATCGTCGCGATCGACTCCGCCTCGTCCGCCGGCCCGTAGGACTGGCTCATGCCCATGCAGCCGAGGCCGATCGAGGAGACGACGAGCCCCTGGCCCCCGAGTTTCTGCTTGCCCAGGCTCATGCGTCTTGCTCCGGCCGAATTTGCAACTCGGCTAAATTATAGAGCTGGGACGGAACGCGTCCAGCGTCGGCCTCTGCGGCGCTTGATCCAGGTCAAACGAGACGCAAAAGCGATATCGTATGGTGCGGTCTGTCTTGGGAAGGACACAAGGCGGGCGGGTGGTTCCGGCCGATCCACTCCCTCGGACCCTGACGGAACCACCCGGATCGCCGCGCTCGGCGAACGGCCGCTCAACTCAGCTATAGGGCGACCAGCACTGCTGCCGGGGCCCTTCATAGGGCTGGTAGCTGTTGTCCCACGCGCGGAAGGAGACGTAGCGCTCCGAGCACCAGCGCACATGCGCGGCGGCCAGGCGCGCCGCCGGGAGGGGCGCCGGCGCGACCGTGGCCGCCGCGACGCCGGCCGCGAAGGCGGCGGCCGGGAACCAGTAGCCGTTGTAGTAGCGGTAGCCGGGCCGCACGCGCCAATAGCCCCGATAGCCGTTATAGTAGTAGACGCCGCCGACGGCATAGAAGCCGCGCCGGTACCAGACCGGCGTCGCCTGGCTGGTCACGGAAGGCGAGCCCGCGGCAGGCGCAATCGGCATGGCTTCGGCCGGTGCGGCCAGCGCCGCGGCGCCGAGCATGAAGCCGCAAAAAGCGGTGACTGTCCGGTTCATTGCTTACTCCTTCTGGGTTGATTCACATCTGGGTTGAATCACTGGGGCCGCATTGCCCGCATTTCGGCCATCGACAGCGCGCCGTCGCCATTGGTGTCCGCCTGCAGCAGCCGGTCCGGAATGAGGGTGGTGAATTCCCTCGCGCGAGATCCTGCCGTCGCCGTTGCGGTCCATGCGGCTGCCTCGTCCTGCAGGCCGGCGAAGCGGGCCGTCTGCAGGTCGCGCTTCGACTTGACCTGTTCGACCGCCGCTCGGACCTCGTCGGCGTCGAGCAGGCCGTTGTGGTTCAGGTCCATGCGATCGAACATCTGCGCCCGCATCGCCTGGATCTCGCTGAACTCGAGCTTGCGGTTGCCATTGGTGTCGATGCGCTGGAACAGCTCCCTGCCACCTCCGGCCGCCAGCGCGCTGTCCGCGCTCAAGAGCAGGCCGGCAAGGGCGATGATCGTCTTTCTCATGTCGGTCTCCGGTTGGGTCGGACAGCCCGCCGCGGACTTGTCCTTCAGCCGCCTTCTACGCAGCCGCTTGCCGGCGCCTACGCGACCCGCGCCGATTTTTTTGAAAGCACGGTCGGAAAAAATTTTGCAGCCGGCGTAGGGGCGGGGCGGTCCTTGCGTATTGGCCTGCAGTCGCCCCCTGCGACCCAACGAAAGGACCACCATCATGAGACAGTCATTCCTCCTTGCGGCCCTGCTTCTCGGGCTTGCGCCGCTCTCGTCCGCGCAGGCTCAGGATGCGCCACGGGCCCAGCGCTTCCTGCAGCACGTCGACACCAATGGTGACGGCGCAGTCACCAAGGACGAGATCATGGCCGCCCGCGAGCGCATGTTCAAAAGGCTCGACCGCAATGGCGACGGCGTCATCGACGAAAACGAGATCGAGACCGCCCGCCAGGCCATAGACGATCGTGCCTTGGCGGCCGAGGCGCGCCTCGGCAACCGCTGGCGGCGCATGGACAGGAACGGCGACGGCAAGGTCTCGCAGGACGAGTTCAGCACCAGCACACCCCTCTTCGACCTCGTCGACAGGAATGGCGACGGCAAGCTCTCGGCCGACGAGATCGCCGCCGTGCGCAAGCTGATCGCCGATCGCGCCAACTGAAGGGCGGCGTCACCCCCTCATCGAAACCAGGAACACGACATGATCTCTTCACGCAAGCTTCCGCTCATCTGCCTCGGCGCCATGGTCGTCTGGTCGGTCGCCTCGCCGGCCTCCGCCGAGGAATGGACACGCAAGACCGCGCATGGCGGCGAGATCAGCCGCAGCGTGACCCGCGACGGCAACGTCTACACCGGCTCGACCACGCGCACCGGTCCCAATGGCGGCACCTACACGTCCAGCTCCACCTGCAAGGCGGGCGTTGTTGACCGCTGTTCCAGAAGCTATTCTGGCGCCGGGCCGAACGGGCAGACCTTTTCGGGCCAACGCTACTCGGCGGCCGGGCCGTTCGGCGGCCGCTCGGTCGGCAGCTTTACGGGCCCGAACGGCAACACGGTCTACGGCTTCCGCCGCTGGCGCCGCTGACATGTCGAGCTCGTCGCCTCGATCCGCGCCTGCGGGCCGGACCATTTGCCGGATGGCGACCTCGTGCAGCGGCTCGATCTCGGTCGCTGGATCGACCGCCCGATCGCCGATTATTCGTTGGGCACGCGCGCCAAGATCGCCATTGTCGCGGCGCTGCTCGGCGCGCCGCCGCTCCTGATCTTCGACGAGACGCTCAACGGCCTCGATCCCGTCGCCGCCTTTGAGGTGAAGCGCGTCATCGTTTCGCCGCCGCAAGCGGCCGTCACGCCGTCATCGTCTCGACCCATGTGGTGGAGGCGGTGCCGGCGCTCTGCAACCGCGCCGTGCTGCTTGCCGAAGGCCGCATCGGCCGCGCCTGGGATGCGCGGCAACTGGCCGAAGCCTCGGGCTCGCCCGGCGCGTTCGAGGAAAGTGTGATGCAAACGCTGCGGCTGCGGACCGCCGCCTGACCGGCCGTCTACGCCATCGGCAGCAGCCGGCGCATGATCAGAGAGGCGTGGCCGCCGACGCCATGAGCGGCCGGCCGGCGCTCGGCCACTTCGAAGCCGTGCTTGCGGTAGAAGGCGATCGCCCGATCGTTGCCCTCGATCACCTCCAGCGCGATCGAAGGAATGCCGGCATGAGCGGCAAGCACCGCGTGCAGCAGGTCGACGGCGAGGCCGCTGCCGAACTCCTGCGGCTCAATATGCAGCCGGTTGAGCGTGACGTCGCCTTTTTCGTCCATCGCCGCCATCGCATAGCCGGCGATCGAGCCGTCCGTTCGCTCGGCGACGAACGACATCTTGTTCTCGTCGGCGAGTTCTTCGGCCAGCCTGTCCGGTGCATGTCTCTCATCGGAGAGCCGGGCCGTGTTTTCCTCACCCAGGATCGGCGCATAGGTCCGCCGCCAAGACCCTCCTAGCAGTCGCGAGACAGCCGCCAGATCGTCGTTCGTCATCGCCCGGATGTGGACCATTGCCATCTCCCTCATTCGCCGGCGCAACGTGACGCGGCCCACTACCGCAGCCCGCACGCCTGCCTGGCAAGGCCGCCGGCCCAGGCTCCTTTGAACGGACTGACGGGGCGAAGTGTTCCGATGCTGCGTTGCACAGGTTCCGGCGGCGAGAAGAAAAGCCGCTGTCTCCGCTTCTGCTATCTCGAATAAGCTCATGATTACAGCGCGTTGAAGCGGGCTGTATGCCGAAAATTTCCGGCCGCCACCCTTGAAACCTCTTCGCGCCAGACTAGTTGCGATAGGCGCGCGAGGCCTGGCTTGAGAGCTTCGCTGAGGGAGGTTCCATGGCTGCCAAGGAAGTGAAATTCCACACCGAGGCCCGCGACAAGATGTTGCGCGGCGTCGATATCCTGGCCGACGCGGTGAAGGTGACGCTCGGCCCTAAGGGCCGCAATGTCGTCATCGACAAGTCGTTCGGCGCGCCGCGCATCACCAAGGACGGCGTGACCGTGGCGAAGGAAATCGAACTGGTGGACAAGTTCGAGAACATGGGCGCGCAGATGGTGCGCGAGGTGGCGTCGAAGACCAGCGACGTTGCCGGTGACGGCACCACCACCGCCACGGTCCTCGCCCAGACGATCGTCAGGGAAGGGGCGAAGGCCGTTGCCGCCGGCATGAACCCGATGGATTTGAAGCGCGGCATCGACAGGGCCGTGGAAGTGATCGTCGCCGATCTCAAGGCCAATGCCCGCAAGGTGACCAAGAACGACGAGATCGCCCAAGTCGGCACAATCTCGGCCAATGGCGACGCCGAGATCGGCCGCTTCCTGGCCGAAGCGATGCAGAAGGTCGGCAATGAAGGCGTCATCACGGTCGAGGAGGCCAAGACCGCCGAGACCGAGCTCGAGGTGGTCGAGGGCATGCAGTTCGACCGTGGCTATCTCTCACCTTACTTCATCACCAACCAGGACAAGATGCGCGCCGATCTCGAGGAGCCCTATCTGCTGATCCACGAGAAGAAGCTGTCCAATCTGCAGGCGCTGCTGCCGATCCTGGAGGCGGTGGTGCAGTCGGCGAAGCCGCTTCTGATCATCGCCGAGGATGTCGAAGGCGAGGCCCTGGCGACGCTGGTCGTCAACAAGCTGCGCGGTGGGCTGAAGGTCGCCGCCGTCAAGGCTCCGGGCTTCGGCGACCGCCGCAAGGCCATGCTGGAAGACATCGCCATCCTCACCGGTGGCCAGGTCATCTCCGAGGATCTCGGCATCAAGCTCGAGAATGTCGCGCTCGACATGCTCGGCCGCGCGCGGCGGATCACTGTCGAGAAGGAGGCCACCACTATCGTCGACGGCGCCGGCGGGAAGGAGGAGATCCAGGGCCGCGTCGCCCAGATCAGGCAGCAGATCGACGAAACCACCTCCGACTACGATCGCGAGAAGCTGCAGGAACGGCTGGCCAAGCTCGCCGGGGGCGTCGCAGTCATCCGCGTCGGCGGCTCGACCGAGGTCGAGGTCCGGGAGCGCAAGGATCGTGTCGACGACGCGCTGCACGCCACCCGCGCCGCGGTCGAGGAAGGCATCCTGCCGGGCGGCGGCGTGGCGTTGCTGAGAGCCGCAAAGGCTCTCGACGCTGCCGCCGCCGACAATCCCGATCAGAAGACCGGTATCGAGATCGTGCGCCGCGCGCTGGAAACACCGGTGCGCCAGATCGCCGAGAACGCGGGCGCCGAAGGCTCGATCATCGTCGGCAGGCTGCGCGAGAACGGGCAGTTCTCTTTCGGCTGGAACGCCCAGACCGGCGATTACGGCGATCTCTACAGCCAAGGCGTCATCGATCCCGCCAAGGTGGTGCGCACCGCGCTGCAGGATGCCGCCTCCATCGCCGGGCTTCTGGTCACCACCGAGGCGATGGTGGCGGAAAAGCCGAAGAAGGAGGGCGCCCCCTCGATGCCTCCGGGGGCGGGAATGGACTACTAGCGCAGTGGCCATGGCTGGCGAAGCGCGATGCTTCGCCAGCTGTCGATGTTGCAGGGGCGATCGCCGCCAACTGCGCCAAATTGACTCACTCGCCGCTCTCCGCCATCCTTACAAGCGCCGACCTTTGAGCGGCAGCGTATACAGAGTGAGGCCATGGCCAGTCCCGCCGCCAGAGAAAATTCCCGCCGCGCCGCGGTGAAGAAGGCGCTCGACCGTCACAAAGTCTATGTCACCGCGCAGAGCTTTTCCGGCGGCACCTACAGCGCCCGCGTGCTGGTCGACGGCGAGGCCTATTGGGTCGACGAGTTCCGGCTTTCGCAGCTGAGGCAAGGGCTTTCGCCAGCCGAGCTGGAACTGACGCCGGCTGCCGACGATTGAGCATTCGAGGATGACGACTGAGAGGCTGGCGGGACAGCGCCCCCCTCTGTCCTGCCGGACATCTCCCCCAGGAGGGGGGAGAGCAGCTTCGTCGTCGGCGCTTTTCCTGCAACGTCGGCGATTGGCGAACACCCGCGCGACATCCAATTTCCCCCCAAGTGGGGGAGATATCCGGCAGGACAGAGGGGGGCGCGAAGGAACTCGGCCTTCGCCTTTTTCTATTCCGTCCTTCTGCAACTAACCCATGCCAGGCCCCGCCAAACTCAAGACCTACCGCGCCAAGCGCGAATTTAGCCGCACGCCGGAGCCCGCCGGCGGGCCAGCGGTCGGCGGCGGCAACCGCTTCGTCGTCCACAAGCACCACGCCACGGCCGACCATTACGACCTGCGCCTAGAGGTGGGGGGCGTGCTGAAAAGCTGGGCGGTGCCGCGCGGGCCCTCGCTCAACCCGGCCGACAAGCGCCTCGCCGTCGAGACGGAGGATCATCCGATCGAATATATCGACTTCGAGGGCGTCATTCCCGAGGGCGAGTATGGCGGCGGGCCGATGATCGTCTGGGACACCGGCACCTGGGCGCCGATGGAGGATGTCGAAAAGAGCCTCAGGACCGGCGCCTTCAAATTCCGGCTGGCCGGCGAGAAGCTCAATGGCGGCTGGATGCTCACCAGGCTGAAGCCCAAGCCCGGCGAGGACGAGAACAAGAAGAACTGGCTCCTGTTCAAGGAGCGCGACCTCGCCTCCGACACCAGTCTCGACATCCTCGAGGCGCGTCCGGAAAGCGTGAAGTCGGGTCGCCGCATCGAGCAGCTGATCGCCGAAAAGAAGCCGCGGCGCCTGCCGCCAAAGCCGGGCTCGCTGCCCGGCGCGGTGAAGGGCGAGCCGCCAAGCCGCATCGAGCCGCAACTCGCCGCCCAGGTGCCGAAGCCCCCGGGTAGCGACGATCCCGCGGAGCGCACCGGCGAGCTCTGGCTGCACGAGATCAAATTCGACGGCTACCGCACCATGGCGCATGTCGTCGACGGCGAGGTTCGGCTGATCACCCGCGGCGGCATCGACTGGACGAAGCGCTACGGCGATCTGCCACAGGCCTTCGCCCGGTTGCCGGTCAGCCAGGCGATCATCGACGGCGAGATCATGGTGCTCGACGACAAGGGCATTTCCCGCTTCGCGCTGCTGCAGGATGCGCTTGCGGAGGGCGCCGGCACCAAGTTGCATTTCTACGCCTTCGACCTATTGCATCTGGATGGCTGGGACTTGCGCAAGGTGCCTTTGCAGAAGCGTAAGGCGCTGCTTACCGAGCTGCTCGCCGACCAGGCCGCCAACTCCGCCATCCAGTTCAGCGACCATGTCGAGGGCGACGGGCAGGG
Organism: Mesorhizobium sp. M1D.F.Ca.ET.231.01.1.1; assembly: GCF_003999155.2. Lineage (NCBI taxonomy): Bacteria > Pseudomonadati > Pseudomonadota > Alphaproteobacteria > Hyphomicrobiales > Phyllobacteriaceae > Mesorhizobium > Mesorhizobium sp. M1D.F.Ca.ET.231.01.1.1. The sequence continues at coordinate 29,061 of NZ_RZOZ02000012.1, read as the reverse complement.
GCTCTACGATCAGGCCTCGGAACTTGGGCTGGAAGGCGTCGTCTCCAAGCGCGCCGACGCCATCTACCAGAGCGGCCGCACCAAGAGCTGGACCAAGGTGAAGGCGCAGAAGACCGAAGATTTCGTCATCGCCGGCTACACCGTCTCCGACCGGGCGGAAGGGCTGGCGGCGCTCGGCATGGCCGAGTTCGAGAACGGCGAACTGCATTATCGCGGCAAGGTCGGCACCGGCTTCGACCGTGACATGGCGACGGACCTGCTTGCCCGGCTGGAGCGGCTGACCGCCGGCGCCACGCCGCCCGAGGGCGCGCCGCGCGAGATCATGCGCGAGATGCATTGGGTGAAGCCGCTGCTGTCGGCCCGCATCCGCTATTCCAACCGCACCGCCGACAATGCGATCCGCCATGGCGTGTTTCGCGGCTTGCGCGATGTCGGCGGGCTAACGACGCCGGTGCCGGTCAAGCGCAAGCGGCTGATCGCGGAGTCCGACCTCGCCACCATCTGGGTCACCAATCCGGACCGCCGCCTGTTCGGCAGGACCGGGCCGACCAAGCTCGACATCGCCGTCTATTACGCGCTGGTCGGCGATTTCATGCTGCCGCACATCATCGGCCGCCCGGTGTCTCTGGTGCGCTGCCCGACCGGCAAGCCGCAGGACTGCTTCTTCCAGCGGCATGCCTTCACCGGCATGCCGCCTTCGGTGGCGGTGTTCGAGTCGACCAATTCGGAGGGTGAGACCAAGACCTATCTCTCGGTCGAGGATGCCAAGGGCTATCTGGCGCTGGCGCAGTTCGGCGTCGTCGAGTTCCACACCTGGGGCACGCACCGCACCAAACTCGACAAGCCCGACCAGATCGTCTTCGACCTCGACCCGGGCGAGGGGATTTCGTGGCGCGAAGTGGTCGAGGCAGCGGTTCACATCAAGGCCGGCCTGGAAGGCCTGGGCCTAGTGCCCTTCGCGAAAACCTCCGGCGGCAAGGGCATCCACATCACCGTGCCGGTGACGCGCAAGCAGAACTGGAAGAAGCTGCACCAGGCGTCGAGCGCCATCTCGACCTATCTTGCCTCCACCGCGCCCGACACGTTTGTCACCACCATGGGCAAGGAAAACCGCAAGAAGCGCATCTTCATCGACTTCCACCGCAACGCCCGCGGCCACACCTCCGCCGCTCCCTATTCGCTGCGGGCCCGCACCAACCTGCCGGCCTCGACCCCGGTGAGCTGGACCGATCTCGAGACGATCGACGCGCCGGAGGATCTGAACTACGCCTCGCTGCCAGGATTGCTGGAGACCTCGGGCGATCCGTGGGCCGAGATCGATGAGGCGGCGAGGGATCTGCCGGTGATGGAGGGGAGGTAGGGGCCGGTGAAGGGTGGCGCGGCCACTTCGCCTTCGTCATCCTAGGGTCTGCGCGCGTCGCTTCGCTCCTTGCTCCGCCCTAGGATGACGAAGCATTAAAGGCTTTCGGCAACTCGCCAGCCTCTCAGTTCCATCTCCATCGACGCTTCCTACAATTTGAATTATCCTCCCCGCCCAGCCCCGCAAAAGACTTCGCTAGGGATTTGCCGGTATCATGAGGGGTCGGTGTAGGATTTCCATGGCGCCAACCGTCCTTGAGCGGGAAGCGCTGCAGAGAGCATGATCCCAAAAAGTGGGAACCGGTTTTTGGACAAGATCATGCTCAAGCCAGAATGTCAGTGCATGGCCGCGTAGGAGTTCATCATGGCGCCCAGGGCAAGTTGGAAAGGTTACCTCAAGCTCAGCCTCGTCAGCTGTCCGGTCCGGCTCTATCCGGCCACCAGCGCGAGCGAGCGCATCTCGTTCAATCAGCTGCACAAGAAGACGCATAACCGCATCAACATGAAGCCGGTCGATCCCGAGCTCGGCCTGGTCGAGCGCTCGGACCTAGTGCGCGGCTACGAATACGAGGACAAGCAGTACATCATCATCGACGACGCCGACCTCGATGCGGTCAGGATCGAATCCAACCACACGATGAACATCGAGGCCTTCGTCGACGAGGGCGAAGTCGACGTGATCTACCAGGATTCGCCCTATTACCTCGCGCCCGACGGCGCCATGGCGGAGGAGACCTTTGCGGTGCTGCGCGAGGCGATGCGCAAATCCGGCAAGCTCGCCATCGCGCGGCTGGTGCTTTCCAGCCGCGAGCGCGTGGTGACGATCGGCGCGCGCGAGAACGGCATGTTCGTCTGCACCTTGAGGAACCCCAACGAAGTGCGCGGCACGACTGAATATTTCGGCAACATCCCGGCCGGCAAGCCGGACCCGGAAATGCTCGACCTCGCCCAGGCGCTGATCAAGCAGAAGGAAACCCATTTCGACCCGAAGAACTATGAGGATCGCTATGAAGTGGCGCTGATGGCCATGATCCGCGAGAAGCTGAAGGGCCACAAGCCGATCATCGCGGCCGCACCCGAGCGCGGCAACGTCATCAACCTGATGGATGCGCTGAAGGCGAGCCTGTCGCAGCAGGCGAAGCCTCCTGCCAAGTCGAAGAGCAAGGCCGAGGAAGCGCCCGCGAAACCCGCCAAAAAGGCGGCCGCCGGCGGCGGCGCGCCTGAGAACCCGCTGAAGGCGAACCTGTTGAAGGCCGTCGGCAAGAGCAAGAAGTGACCGGAGGGCCGGTGATCGTTCCCGGCGCCGTCTTCGGCGTCGTCGGCGCGCTGGCCGCCTTTCCGTTGCGCCTCGCCGCGCGCGAGGTCGAGCGCCGCCATGCCGAGCTGAGGCGCGGCGTCACGCGGCGCACCACCCATGTCGTGTTCGGTCGTGCGCTTCTCGCCAAGGCGGGACTGACGAAGTTCGGCGACGCCGAGATCGAGCGCCGCGTGAAAGCCGAGCGCGACGCCGGGCGTGCGCTGATCAGCGAGAACGGCTTTTTGCGCCTGCTCGGCCTGATGAAGGCGCCGGAGGCCTCGTCGCTGTCGAGGCAGTCGCTCGTCGACCAGTCGCGCCTTGCCGGCGACGACCTCGACATGCTGTCGCTGTTCGACGCCTTCGAGCATGACGGCGAGCCCTATTCCTTCCGCGATCTTATCCTCGCTCGCAAATACGCCGGGTTGATTGCCAGCGGCGCCACCTGGGGCGCGATCGCCCGCTCCGTCCATCGCTCCGGCCCGGTCGCCTCGCTCACCGCCAAGTCGCTCAACCTCGGCTCGCAGCATGGCCGCCCGGACGCGATCTATCTCGACGAGGGGACGAGCGAGCTCGACGGCCAGTTGCTGTTCGACCTCGGGTCTTCGGAAGACGACACGCTGGAGGAACTCTTCGCCGAGGCCGAAGCCGCGGAAGAGGAGGGGCGCCACGACGATGCGGCCGCGCTATACCAGCGCTGCCTCGCGATCGACCCAAAGGACGCCATTGCCGCCTTCAACCGCGCCAACTGCCTGCGCGGCGCCGGCCGCGTGGCGGAAGCCGCGCACGACTATGCCCGCGCGATCAAGCTCGATCCCGGCTTCGTCGAAGCCTGGTTCAACCTTGCCGGCCTGATGAGCGACGAGGGCAAGGTTGCCTCGGCTCGCCGTCATCTGCAGAAGGCGACCGCGCTCGACAAGACCTATGCCGACCCGGTGTTCAACCTCGCCCGGCTGGAATTCGACGCCGGCAATCTTGCCGAGGCCCGCCGGCTGTGGGTGCGGTATCTTGAGCTCGACGCTGAGTCCGAATGGGCAAGGTTGGCGCGGAAGGGCGTACAGTTCGTGGATCTGCATATGGCGCGGACAGCGGGATGACGATGATTGGCGAAGGCCGTCGCGACAGCCAATCTCCCCCCTTGTGGGGGAGATGTCCGGCAGGACAGAGGGGGGCGCTGTCCCGCCAGCCTCTCAGCGGCTCGCGGCGGCGACCTCTAAGTTTTTCGGTTTGTAAGAGTCGAAGTCGGCGTTCCTTCGCGCCCCCCTCTGGCCTGCCGGCCATCTCCCCCACAAGGGGGGAGATCAGCAGCTTCGCCGTCGCGCCGAGCACAGCCCCATGACCCACCTCCTCTTCGACGGCCCCGATACCGCCCCCGTCATCATCCTGCTCGCGCACGGCGCCGGGGCGCCGATGGACTCGGCCTCGATGGCCGCCACGGCCAAGGCGCTCGCCGCGGCCGGCTTCCGTGTCGCGCGCTTCGAGTTCCACTACATGGCGGCGCGCCGCTACGGCCATCGCAAGCCGCCGCCGCGCGCCGAGACGGTGAACCCGGAATATGTGAAGGCGATCGCCGATCTTCGCGCCAGGGGCGTGACCGGCAAGCTCATCATCGGCGGCAAGTCGATGGGCGGCCGCGTCGCTTCCATGGTCGCCGACGAGATGTTTGAAAAAGGCGAGATCGCCGGCCTGGTTTGCCTCGGTTATCCGTTCCATCCGCCGGGCAAGCCGGAGCAATTGCGCACAAAGCATCTCATCGACCTCAAGACGCCGACGCTGATCTTCCAGGGCACGCGCGACGAGTTCGGCACGAAGGACGAGGTCGCGACCTACGGCCTCTCCGACGCCATCCAACTGGTCTGGCTGGAAGATGGCGACCACGACCTGAAACCGCGCAAGGCGGTGTCGGGGTTTTCGACGGCGGATCACCTGAAGACGGTGGCGGATACGATTAAGGCGTGGATAGGGCCATCGACTTCGTCATCCTAGGGCGGAGCAAGGAGCGAAGCGACGCGCGTAGACCCTAGGATCCATTCCGTGACGCTAAGGCGTTGCAACGGTTCAGAATTCTGCCTCGCCGCGTTCCACGGCGAGGGGCACGGCATGGATCCTCGGGTCAAGCCCGAGGATGACGAAGCGAGGGCGCCTTCGGCATCCAAAAATGAAACTCGCCAGCTTCAACATCAACAACATCAACAGCCGGCTGGAAAACCTTCTGGCCTGGCTTGCCCGCGCCAAGCCTGATGTCGTCTGCCTGCAGGAGCTCAAGGCGCGCGACACCCAGTTTCCGCTGACCAGGCTGGCGAATGCCGGTTACGGCGCGGTGTGGAAGGGCGAGCCGACCTGGAACGGCGTTGCCATACTGGCTCGCGGCGCCGAGCCGGTGCTGACGCGCGACGCGCTTCCCGGCGACGATGCCGACCGCCAGGCGCGCTACATCGAGGCGGCGGTCGACGGCGTCGTCATTGCCTGCCTCTACGCGCCCAACGGCAACCCGCAGCCGGGGCCGAAACTCGATTACAAGCTCGCCTGGCACGAGCGCTTCGCCACGCATGCCGGGCAACTCCTCGACACCGGCCTGCCGGTGGTGCTTGCCGGCGACTACAACATCGTGCCCGAGCCGCGCGACATCTACCAAACCCGCTCCTATGACGACAACGCGCTGGTGCAGCCTGAAAGCCGCGCCGCTTTCGCCTCGCTGATCGAGCAGGGCTGGACGGATGCGCTGCGCAAAACGTTCCCGAAGGAAGAGAAGCTCTACACCTTCTGGGACTACCGCCGAAACCGCTGGCCGCGCGACGCTGGCCTCAGGCTCGACCACATCCTGCTGCCGAAGAAGCTGGCGCGAAAGCTGAAGGCGGCCGGCATCGATCGCGATGTGCGAGGCCAGGACAATGCCAGCGACCACGCGCCGGTGTGGGTAGAGCTGGCGACCTGACCTTCTCCGCTTGTGGGAGCAGGAGGGTGCTGTCTGTCCAGCCGCTTTGCAGCAAGCTAGGTTGCATCAGAACAACCAAGGATCGTCGCCTTTGCTGACCATCAACCCTACAGCCCGCGACCCTCGCCATGGCTGACAACGCCCTCGTCCTCTTCATCTGCGCCTTTGTCCTCGCCGGCGCCGTAGCGCTCATCGCGCTCGCCCTGCGCTGGCGGCGCAAGCGCCGCAGGGCTCGCGGCAATCCCAATCCGGCCGGCGACTATGCGCCGCGCACCGCGTGGGGCCCGACATCCGGCAAGCTGAACTTCTCCTCCTTCGTCTTCATGGATGTCGACGGCGACGGAACCTATGGCCTGACCGACCGCCCGATGGCTGGCGTCGCGGTGCGGCTGTTCGACGAGCAGGGCCGCTTTATTGCCGCGGTGCGAAGCAATGCTGCCGGCTTTGCCAATTTCCCGATGTCGTCGAAGCGGCGCAGCGCTGCGATCCGCACGCCCGGAACCTACCGCTTTTCCGTCTCAGTGCCGCCGGGCTGGCGCGCTAGCGGCGCTAACGAGAACCAGCTGGTGCGCTTGATGGACTCGCGCGGCTCGCTCGTGGGCATGGCCGGGGAGGGACTGCCTAGGCCGTCGGGCTCACGCCCGCGCGCATGGTGAGCGGCAGGACGCCGGCCGCAGCGACGCTATCGGTGATGGGCAAGGGCCGGCTGCTCGACAGCCGGCCGCTCGGCCCGGGCGAGGCCTTCCATTTCCCTCTCGCCGTCGAGGCCGATCAAGTCGTGATTGCCGGCGGCGGGCTCGACCGGCGCCTCGCGCTCTCGGCCTATCCGGTCGAGCTCGGCTTGCTTGCGCCCGGGGCGCTCGAGCCCGATGCGCCGCTCAGCGCCATCGCCTTCGACGATGTAACCACGCGCGGCCTATGCAAGATTCCGTCGGGCCATGCCGGGCTGGACTGGTACAATCTCAACGCCATGTCGCGCGACCACACCAAGAACAGCCAGGGCTACGTCAACGGCAACGTCTCGGGCGCCTACATCGCCTATACCAGCAGCGGCCATCCGGCCGAGCTCGGCCGCGCGGCGCCCTTCGGCTTCCATTCGGTGATGCTGACTGCCGCGTGGCTGCGCTCACAGGGCGAGACCGCCCTGGTCGAAAGCTGGCTGGGGGACGAGCTGGTCGCGCGCGACGAGGTCGCGCTGTCGGCGCTGGCGCCGGTTCACTACGCGCCGATGCTGAAAGCGGTGACGCGTGTACGCCTGTCGACGAAGCATCACTGGCAGATGGTGCTTGATGATCTGGTGCTGTCGCTCTGACGCATGCCGGCCAAGCGCGGCAGCTTCGGGGCAAACGACACAGGTCAGGCAAGCGCTATGGTGCGCCGCCTCAATGTCGGTGCGGGGCGCTTTGGTACTCAGATCGTAACGGGCGAAGCGGCGCCGTTAGCGGTGATCGCCGAAAGCCTATCCTTCTTGAGCAGGGTCGGCCTCTCATAGGTTTTCTTCATGGCTGAGTTTCCCTGAATCCCTCTTCGGATCAGGTTGAACCGTTTGTGACTGGAGCCGACGGTCCCGCCGTGATCCTGGAAAGCTTGCCTTTGCGGACAAAACTGGGCTTCTCGTAGGTCTTCTTCATAGTTGGATTCCCCCTCAAATGGGTCAGGCTATCCACCGACACCGGAATAACAGCGCTACAAATCGGTGAGGAAGACTGGTGCCTTGGACAGCGGGATCAAGCCCATAAGGTTGTGTGGGATCAACCCGGGATCACGGTCGACGCAACCGCGGTGATCGTCGAAAGCTTGCCTTTGCGGACGAGGACAGGCCTCTCATAAATCTTCTTCATGCCAATGCTCTCCTAAAAATCCCCGCTGGATAATGTCACATGCGCGTTTCCTGTCAACCAAGGCAGGTGGTAGAGCTTTTTATTCTTGGGGAGTGTGGCTTTTTGCTCACGCGGTCGGCACTTATGGCGCGAAAGACATGGCGCGGCCGTCTCGGGCGTCGGATATTGGTTCGCCAGTCGAGTAAAGTCGAAAATGTCCACCGCGGCCGGATGGAGAAGACACGCCGGTCGAAGGCGCATTTAACTTTCCTCGTGTGATGTCTTGCACTTAGCCCCGGCAAAAAGCCCGGCTAGGGTGGCTGATGCGCTTCCCGCTGCCCGATTGGGAAGGCGCTGGGGGCGCTGATGAAAAGATCGACCGACAGGGCTGCTGGCGCTGGGGATGCTCATCGTCGGCTTCGCCTGCTTTGCCAAGCTCTATCAGGCACTGGGCGGCGAACCTCCCGCCACGACGAGCGCCGAGATATTCGGCGTGGCGGGCGCGCTTTCGTTCGCGGAATAGGCGAGACGTGGGAGGTTGGCGAAAGCGGCTGAGCGCCTGATCTCCCACCTTGCGGCCCTTGCGGGGCAGATTGCCTTCACTCCGCCGCTTGCAGCTTGTCCTGCGTCTTCGTCTCGAAGTCGCTGGCGTCGTGGCGTTCGTGCAGTTGGTAGGCCGGGTCGCCGGAGAGGCGGTTGACCATGCGGCCGCGCTTCACCGCCGGCCTGGCGTCGATCGCGTCGGCCCAGCGCTGCACGTGCTTGTACTCGTGCACGGAGAGGAACTGCGCGGCATCATTGTAGCTGCGGCCCTTGGCGAGCCCGCCATACCAGGGCCAGACCGCCATGTCGGCGATGGTGTAGTCGGGCCCGGCAAGGTATTCGCTCTCGGCGAGTCGCCGGTCCAGCACGTCCATCTGCCGCTTGGTCTCCATGGCGAAGCGGTCGATGGCGTATTCGATCTTTTCCGGCGCATAGGCGTAGAAATGGCCGAAGCCGCCTCCGAGATACGGCGCCGAGCCCATCTGCCAGAACAGCCAGGAGAAGGTTTCCGCGCGAGCGGCACGCTCCGCCGGCAGGAATTCGCCGAACTTTTCCGCCAGATAGGTGAGGATCGAGCCGGATTCGAACACCCGCACCGGGTTCGGCTCGCTGCGGTCCATCAGCGCCGGGATCTTGGAGTTCGGGTTGACCTCGACGAAGCCTGAGCCGAACTGGTCGCCGTCATTGATGCGGATCAGCCAGGCGTCGTATTCGGCGCCCTTATGGCCGCGCGCCAGAAGCTCCTCCAGCATGATCGTGACCTTCTGGCCGTTGGGCGTGGCCAGCGAATAGAGCTGCAGCGGATGCTTGCCGACAGGAAGCTCCTTCTCGTGTGTCGGTCCGGCGACCGGCCGGTTGATCGAGGCGAAAGCGCCGCCGTTCGGCTTGTTCCAGGTCCAGACTTTAGGCGGGGTGTACTGGTTCATCTTGCGGGTTCCTGCGGGCGGATGCGGGTTGGTTGGGCATAGACTTAGGTGCGACCACGCGTCCGTCAAAGAAAAAAGTTCAATTTTCGTTGAACTAGTGACTGGGCCAGCACGGACCCCCCTTCTCCCGCGAGAGGGGTGGAACCCTTGCACCGCGTCCCATTGGCCATACTTATAGAAAAAGACCCGCAATTCAGGATCGACCGATGACCATCGAAAAAGTATCGCGCTCCGTCGTGGCCGTGCGCGCCACGGTTCCGGACGACGCCTTCACCGCCAATGCGCTGGGCACGCGCCGCGAGGGCAGCGGCGTGGTGATCCGCGACAATGGGCTGGTGCTCACCATCGGCTATCTGATTACCGAGGCCGAGGAGGTTTGGCTGACCGACCAGAACGGCCGCGTGGTCGCCGCGCACGCGCTGGCCTACGACCAGGAGACCGGCTTCGGTCTGGTGCAGGCGCTGTCGCCGCTCAACCTGCCGGCGGTAAAGTTCGGCAACGCCAGGAAGGCCAATATCGGCGACGCCGTGACGCTTGCCGACGGCGTGGGCCAGCAGGTCGATGCGCATATCGTCACCAAGCAGGAATTCGCCGGGTATTGGGAATATCTCATCGACGAGGCGATCTTCACCGCGCCGGCGCATCCGTCCTGGGGTGGCGCCGCGCTGTTCGACCGCGACGGCAAGCTGCTCGGCGTAGGCTCGCTGCGCCTGCAGATGAGCCGCGCCGGCGAGATCGCCGACATCAACATGATCGTGCCGATCGACCTTCTGACGCCGATCCTCGACGACCTTGTGAAGCGCGGCCAGGTGGCCAAGCCGCCGCGCCCGTGGCTCGGCGCCTTCTCGGCCGAGTCGAACGGCATGGTGGTGGTGATGAGCGTCGCCGAGGGCGGCCCGGCGGCCAAGGCTGGCCTGCGCCAGGGCGACATCATCTCCGACGTGCGCGACGGCGAGGTCGACGGTCTCGCCGACTTCTATCGCAAGTTGTGGGAGAACCCTGCCGGCGCCGAGATTCCGCTGCGCGTGGTGCGCGACGGCCGCGAGACCTGGCTGCGCGTAAAATCCGCCGACCGCAATTCCTTCCTCAAGAAGCCGCAGCTGCAGTAGGGCCGCATGCATCCAAGGCTGCTGAAGACCTTTCTTGCGGTCGCGCGCACGCGCAACGTCACGCGCGCAGCCGCCGAGGTCAATCTCGCGCAGTCGAGCGTCAGCGACCAGATCCAGGCGCTGGAGGCCGAGCTTGGCGCCGACCTGTTCACGCGCTCGCGGCAAGGGCTTGAGCTGACGCCGGCCGGCGACGCGCTGAAACCCTATGCCGAGGGGCTTTTGGCGCTCGCCGACGATGCGCGAGCCGCCGTCGATGCCAGCAAGGGCGAGACGGCCCCAACATTATCGATCGGCGCGCTGGAATCGATTGCTTCCGTAAGACTCGCGGGCTGGCTCACCGACTTCCAGGCCGTTCATCCCGATATCTCCATAAAACTGAAGATCGCCGGCAGCGGTGAATTGCTGCGAAGGCTTGGCGATGGCGAGATCGACGTCGCCTTCTGCTTCGACAGGTCCGGCGCCAGCGCGCCGGATGACCGCTTCGCCAGGCGTATCGTCGCGGCCGAGCCGCTGGTGCTGATCGCGCCGCCGGGCGAGAACCGGGCGGACGTCGATCTGGCCGAGCTTGCCGAAAAGCGCTTCGTCGCCACCGAAACCGGCTGCGTCTACCGCGCCATGGTCGACAGGGCCTTCGCCGAGGCCGGGCTCAACGGGCCGAAGCTCGCGGCCGAGGTCGGCAGCATCGACGCCATCGCGGGGCTGGTGGCGGCCGGCGCGGGTTTCGGCATTGTGCCGCGGCTTGCGGTAACCACGGCGATCGATCGCGGCGAGGTGGCCGAGCTTGCATGGCCGGGTCCTGTCCGCTCGGCGCAACTGGTGATGATCTGGCGCCGAGGGCGGGTCCAGCCGCCGGCGCTGAAGGCGCTGCTCGCTTCGGCGGACACGGGCTTCGCGCCGGTCAGGCCAGCCGATGCCCGCCCTCGACATGCAGTGTCGTTCCCGTCGTAAAGCCGTTGCCGATCAGGAAGCGGATCGCGTCGGCAATGTCCTCAGGCCGCCCGACGCGCCCCGCCGGCAGGCGCTTGGCCATGGCGGCGAGCGTCTCGTTCTTCGCATCGCCGGCAACGAACTGCCAGATCGGCGTGTCGACCCAGCCGGGCGACACCGCGTTCACGCGGATCGGCGCCAGCTCGATGGCCAAGGCCCGCACCAGCCCTTCGAGCGCGGCGTTGACGGCGGCGACCACCGAGCCGCGCGCCGCCGGCCGGTAGGCGGCGATGCCGGAGACGAAGGTGAGCGAGCCGGTTGCCGAAAGCTTCGGCGCGCCATGCTTGGCTAAGAGCAGCGGCCCGTAGAACTTGCTCTCCACCACCCTTTGCGCGGCTGAAAGCTCGACCTCCGGCAACAGCCGGTAGGCGCCCTCGATGTCGGCCGCGGTGCTGACGATATGGTCGAGCCGGCCGATACGCTCGAACAGCGCGGCGACCTCGGCCTCGCGGCTGACGTCGACCACCGCCGTCTCGAGCGCGGCCGGGCGGCCGAGCTCGTCCCGTGCGGCGCCCAGTTTCGCTTCGCCGCGCCCGGCGATAGTTACAGCCGCGCCTTCATCGAGGCAGCGCCTGGCAAGCGCCAGCCCCATGCCCGAGCTGCCGCCGACGATCAGGATTTTTCGATTGTCCATATCCATGCCTTTCCTTGCATGGACGCTGTTGTTGCAGGCGAGTGGGCGAAACGAAAACGGAAGAAACCGATAGGGCTATCGAGGAGTCCGATGGTGATTCAGTCAATCTCCCCCACAAGGGGGGAGATCGGCAGCTTTGGCGCCGTGCGAGAGGAACACCAATGGCTCCCATAAAAGTCGACCCGGACAAGGTTCATGAATTCCCCGATGCGGGAAGCTTCTACGCCTGGCTGGCCGACAACCACGCCAGCGAAAGCGAGATCTGGATCAGGGTCCACAAGGTGGGTTCGGGCCTTGCCTCGATCACGCCGAAGGAGGCGATCGACGTCGTTCTCTGCTTCGGTTGGATCGACGCGGTGCGCAAGTCGCTCGACGAGAAGAGCTTCCTGCAGCGCTACACGCCGCGCGGCAAAAAGAGCATCTGGAGCAGGATCAACATCGACAATGTTGCCCGCCTGATCGAGCAGGGCCGCATGACAAAGCATGGCCTGCGCCAAGTCGAGGCGGCCAAGGCCGACGGCCGCTGGGACCGCGCCTATGGCGGCTCAAGGGATATGACCATCCCGCCGGACCTGCAGGCGGCCATCGACGCCGAGCCGAAAGCAAAGGAGATGCTGGAAGAGCTTTCGGCGCAGAACCGCTTCGCGCTAGCCTTCCGCATCCACAACATGAAGACCGAGGCGGGGCGCAGGAAGAAGATCGAGAGTTTCGTCGAGATGCTTAAGCGCGGCGAGACGATCCATCCGCAGAACAAGAAATAGGCCGGCCGGAGCTATAAGCTGGCGCCGGCCAGCAGAAGCCCGAAGTCGGCGAGGCAGACCGCGCCGAGGCGTCGCAGCACGCGCCTGCTGGAAGAGCTTGGCGCCGCTGCGGCGAACCGTGAGCCGCTTCGTGGGAGCCAGACGATGCCGTGGGGCGATGGCAGGCAGCGCGCCAGACTGCGATGATCCATTCATGCAAGGGATCGCGCAATGACTGAAAGTCTTTCCATCTAATCATTCAATTCTGACCGTGCGAATGTGCCGACAAAGCCGCCGGGCGGCCAGACACCAAGCCCTGAAGACCAATGCTCCTGCGAGAAAGACGATGAATGCCAAGACAACGCATAACGGCAAGGTGGCGCTGATCACCGGCGGCAATCGCGGCATCGGCCTGGAGACGGCCCGCCAGCTCGCGGAGCTCGGCTTCACGGCGCTCATCGGCGTGCGCGACCTCGCCAAGGGCGAGGCTGCGGCAAGGACGCTTGGCGGCAGCGTGAAGGCCATCGCGCTTGACGTTGCCGCGCCGGACGCCGCTGCGCACGCGACGGCCGAAGTCGAGCGCCGCTTCGGCCGGCTCGACGTTTTGGTCAACAACGCCGCCATCCACTATGACCCGTCCGCGCGGGCACTTGGACCCGACTGGACGGTGATCCGCGAGGCCTTCGAGACCAATGTCTTCGGCGCCTGGCGCGTGGCGGTTGCCTTCGCGCCGCTGCTCGGCGCCTCCGGCCACGGCCGGCTGGTCAACGTCTCTTCCGAAGGCGGCTCACTCGCCTCGATGGGCGCCGGCGCGCCGGCCTATTCGACCAGCAAGGCGACGCTCAACGCGCTGACGCGCATCCTCGCGGCGGAACTCCGAAGCACCGGCGTGCTGGTCAATTCGATCTGTCCCGGTTGGGTCGCGACCGACATGGGCGGCCCCGGCGGACGCCCCGTCGCGCAAGGGGCCGCCGGCATAGTGTGGGCCGCCACCTTGCCGGACGACGGCCCGACCGGCGGCTTCTTCCGCGACGGCAAACGGCTGCCGTGGTGAGGTGGCGCGGCGCCGGCGTGCCCTATCCTCCATGCTACGAAAATAGCATTCTCGGCCCGCAAAAGGTGATGCTAGGTTCGCCGCCGGCACCAGGAATGCGGCGGAAGAGGAGGGACGGCGATCGGGGCGCGAGCCCGAATTTCCACGACATCGGACGGAACTGTTGAACCATTGCGAGGCTCGCCGCGTTTGACGTGGTTGGCCACAAGGGAGGAACCACCAGTGAAAGCATCCTATCTCGTCTCGGCCGCGCTCATTGCGGCATCCGCAATGCCAGCGGCGGCTGGCGAAATTTCCGACGGCAAGGTCAAGATCGGCATCCTCAACGACCAGTCGGGCGTCTATGCCGATTTCGGCGGCAAATGGTCGGTCGAGGCCGCCAAGATGGCGGTCGAGGATTTCGGCGGCAAGGTGCAGGGCGCGCCGATCGAGATCGTCAGCGCCGACCACCAGAACAAGCCGGACATCGCCTCCAACATCGCGCGCCAGTGGTACGATACTGAGCAGGTCGACGCGATCATGGAGCTCACGACATCATCCGTAGCGCTCGCCGTCCAGGGGCTTTCCAAGGAAAAGAAGAAGATCGACATCGTCACCGGCGCCGCCTCCACCGACCTCACCGGCAAGCAGTGCTCGCCCTATGGCTTCCACTGGGCCTATGACACGCACTCCCAGGCGGTCGGCACCGGCGGCGCGCTGGTGCAGCAGGGCGGCGACAGCTGGTATTTCATCACCGTCGACTACGCCTTCGGCTATTCCCTGAAGGACCAGACCGCCAAGCTGGTCGAATCGAGCGGCGGCAAGGTACTGGGCGAGGTGCGCTATCCGCTGGGCTCCACCGACTATTCCTCCTTCCTGCTGCAGGCGCAGTCCTCCGGCGCCAAGATCATCGGCCTTGCCAATGCCGGCCTCGACACCTCCAACTCGATCAAGCAGGCGGCCGAATTCGGCATCGTCGCCGGCGGCCAGCGGCTGGCAGCTCTTCTGTTCACGCTTGCCGAGGTGCATGGCCTCGGCCTGCAGGCGGCGCAGGGCGTGGTGCTGACCGAAGGCTATTACTGGGACCGCGACGACGTGAGCCGCGATTTCGCGCAAAAATTCTTCAAGCGCACCAACCGGATGCCGAACATGATCCAGGCCGGCACCTACTCGGCGGTGACGCAATATCTGAAGGCCATCGACAAGGCCGGCACCGACGAGACCGAGGCGGTGGCCAAGCAACTGCATGAGATGCCGGTCAACGACGTCTTCACCGTGAACGGCAAGGTGCAGGCCGACGGCTCGATGGTGCACGACATGTATCTCTACCAGGTCAAGAAGCCGGAAGAGTCGAAGAAGGATTGGGACTATTACAATTACCTGGCGACAATTCCGGGCGACAAGGCTTTCATGAAGGCCGAGGACAGCGGCTGTCCGCTCGTCACCAAGTGACGCTCGAAACCGCCACCCCCGTCCGACAGGGCGGCACGGAACAGGGGCTGCGGGTGGTGCTTTCCGCCCGCGGCCTCAGGCGCGATTTCGCCGGCTTCGTCGCCGTGAAGGATGTCGACCTCGACGTCCATCATGCGAAAATCCATGCCCTCATCGGCCCGAACGGCGCCGGCAAGACCACCATCTTCAACCTGCTGACAAAATTCCTGCAGCCGACCAGCGGCGCGATCGAACTGCTCGGCACCGACATCACCCGCATGCCGCCGGCGAGAGTGGCGCGCATGGGCCTGGTCCGCTCCTTTCAGATCTCGGCGATCTTTCCGCACCTCAGCCTCCTCGACAATGTGCGCGTCGCGCTGCAGCGCCCTGGCGGGCTGGGCTACCAGTTCTGGCGCTCGCTCTCGGCCCTCGACGAGCTGACGCCGAGGGCGCGCGAGCTGCTCGCCATCGTCGGCCTCGACGATGTAGCGCATCGTCTCGCCGGCGATCTCTCCTATGGCCGGAAGCGCGTGCTGGAGATCGCCACCACGCTGGCGCTCGACCCGAAAGTGCTTCTGCTCGACGAGCCGATGGCCGGCATGGGGCATGAGGATGTCGGCATGATCTCCGGCATCATCCGCTCGCTGGCGAAGGACCGCGCCGTGCTGATGGTCGAGCACAACCTCACTGTCGTTGCCGATCTGTGCGACTGGATCACCGTCATGCAGCGCGGCCAGGTGCTCGCCGCCGGCGACTACGCCACCGTCAGCCAGGACGAGCGCGTGCGCGTCGCCTACATGGGGACCGAGCATGAAGAGGGGCGGGCATGAGTGAGCCGCTGCTTGCCGTGCGAGACCTCCATGCCTGGTACGGCGAGGGCCACGCGCTTCATGGCGTCAATCTCGAGGTCTTGCGCGGCGAGACCGTCACGCTGCTCGGCCGCAATGGCGTCGGCAAGACGACGACGCTGCGCGCCATCATGGGCCTGATCCGCAAGCGCACGGGCAGCGTCACCTTCAACGGCAAGGACCTGATCCGCCTGCCGCTGCATCGCGTCGCCCACCAAGGCATCGGCTTCGTGCCGGAGGAGCGCGGCATCTTCGCTACGTTGACGGTTGATGAGAACCTCATCCTGCCGCCGGTGGTGGCCAAGGGCGGCATAAGCGTGGAAGAGATCTTCGAGCTCTTCCCGAACCTCAAGGAGCGCCGCAACAGCCAGGGCACGAAACTTTCCGGCGGCGAGCAGCAGATGCTGGCGATCGCCCGGATACTCAGAACCGGCGTCGAGATGCTGCTGCTCGACGAGCCGACCGAAGGGCTGGCGCCGGTCATCGTGCAGCGCATCGGCGAATTGCTGGCGACGCTGAAGAAGCGCGGCATGACCATCCTTCTGGTCGAGCAGAATTTCCGCTTCGCCGCCCGTATCGCCGACCGTTTCTATCTGATGGACCACGGCAAGGTGGTGGAGGGTTTTCCGGTCGGGCAACTTTCCGCGCACACCGAGAAGCTGCACGAGGTGCTGGGGGTATGATGGCCAAATGACCATGATCTTCGGCATTCCCATCCAGGCGCTTCTCGGCCAGCTCCTGGTCGGGCTGATCAACGGCTCCTTCTACGCCATGCTCAGCCTCGGCCTGGCCGTCATCTTCGGACTCTTGCGCATCATCAACTTCGCCCATGGCGCGCTCTATATGCTCGGCGCCTTCATCGGCTATCTGCTGCTGACCCATCTCGGCATCGGCTACTGGCCGGCGCTTGTCATCGTGCCTTTGGCCGTCGGCCTGTTCGGCATCGTGGTCGAGCGTCTGGCGCTGTCGCGGCTCTACCGTCTCGACCCGCTCTACGGCCTGCTCTTCACCTTCGGTCTCGCGCTCGTCATCGAAGGCGTGTTCCGCTTCTACTACGGCGTCTCCGGCAATCCCTATGCCGTGCCGGCGCTGCTCGCCGGCGGCACCAATCTCGGCTTCATGTTCCTGCCCAACTATCGCGGCTGGGTGGTGGTGGCCTCGCTCATCGTCTGCATCGGCACCTGGCTCTTGATCGAGAAGACCAGGCTCGGCTCCTCCCTGCGCGCCGCCACCGAGAACCCGGAACTGGTGCAGGCCTTCGGCGTCAACGTGCCGTTGCTGCTCACGCTGACTTATGGACTTGGCGCAGCACTTGCAGGACTGGCCGGCATCCTCGCCGCGCCCGTCTATCAGGTCAGCCCGCTGATGGGCTCGGACCTCATTATCGTCGTCTTTGCGGTGGTCGTGGTCGGCGGCATGGGCTCGATCCTCGGCGCCATCGTCACCGGCTACATGCTGGGCCTCGCCGAGGGCTTGACCAAGGTTTTTTACCCCGAGGCCTCGAACCTCGTCGTCTTCGTCATCATGGCGATCGTGCTGCTGCTCAGGCCCGCCGGCCTGTTCGGAAGGGACGCCTGAGATGAGCGAGGCAACCCTTCATGAAGAGCGCCTCGCCGCCTCGGTGAGGCTGGAACGGGGACTTGTCGCGCTGGGTATAGCGGCGCTCGTCGCGGCGCCCTTCCTCATCTACCCGATCTTCGTGATGAAGATGCTGTGCTTCGCGCTCTTCGCCTGCGCCTTCAACCTGCTCCTCGGCTACACCGGTCTGCTTTCCTTCGGCCATGCCGCCTTCTTCGGTGGCGCCGCCTATTTCTGCGCCTATGCGGTGAAGGCCTGGGGCTGGCCGCCCGAGGCCGGCATCCTGCTCGGCACCGTGGGCGCTGCGGCAATGGGGCTTGTCGTGGGCTTCCTCGCCATTCGTCGGCAGGGCATTTATTTCTCGATGATCACGCTGGCGATGGCGCAGATGTTCTACTTCTTCTGCGTCCAGGCGCCCTTCACCGAAGGCGAGGACGGCATCCAGGGCGTTGCGCGTGGCACGCTTCTTGGAATCATCGATTTGAACGTGCCGATGAACATGTACTTCTTCGTCCTCGCCGTCTTCCTGATCGGCGTCTTCGCCATCTGGCGCATCGTCAACTCGCCCTTCGGCATGATCCTGCGCTCAATCCGGGAGAACGAGAACCGCGCGATTTCGCTCGGCTATTCGGTCGGCCGCTACAAGCTCGCCGCCTTCGTCATGTCGGCCGCACTTGCCGGCCTTGCCGGCGCGCTGAAAGCTATCGTCTTCCAGTTCGCGACGCTCACCGATGTCACCTGGCAGATGTCTGGCGAAGTGATCCTGATGACGCTGCTCGGCGGCATCGGCACCATGGTCGGCCCGGTGGTCGGCGCAGGCCTGGTCGTCGGCCTGGAGAATACGCTGGCGACCTCCGGCTTTCCGGTGACCATCGCCACCGGCTTGATCTTCATGGTCTGCGTGCTGATCTTCCGGCGTGGCATCGTCGGGGAAGTGTATGCGAGGTGGCTGTGGCGGTAGGGATGAGCGAAGACGGGCGGCGCTTCACCTCGATGCCCAATCGCGCGTGCTCATAGTCAATTCCGAAGGCGCGACAGACCCCGGCCGCTATGCCGAGCTGGTCGGGATGACGCCGCAGGAGGTTCGCTGACGAAGCAACTGGCTTGAGTAATGTTGCCGGCCGCCAGCGAACTGATTGCTGTTCGGCGTGACTGATAGTGGGGAGGAATGCAGACGACCACGGCCAATTACCACCAGAAATAGTCATCTTGGAGGCATTCAGGTCCTCCAGCGCCGCATTCGGCGACATCAGATCGATACAAACTTCAATCACTTAGCCAACTCAAGCGGCGGATTCGCACCCGCCAGCAGAGTTCAGTGCCTCGAAGAAAGAATAGCATGCTGCTGCTCAACCAGCGCCGCGAACACAACCAGCCGCTGGTGGCGGCCGACGCCGAGTCCCTCGGCATGGCAGGCGCCGACCGGGCCGAGCATTATCTCAAGGCGCGCGGCAACCATACCGAAACACCTTTGTGCGCCTTGCCGGCACTGGCCGATGACCTCGGCATCGCAGCACTGCATGTCAAGGATGAGGGCCAGCGTCTTGGCCTTGGCAGCATCAAGGCGCTGGGCGGCGCCTAATGCCGTCATCCGGCTGGTGCTGGAGGAGGCCGGCAAGCGTTTCGGTCGCGCAGTCGATGTCGGCGAAATCAACAGTTCCGAGCTGCGCGCCATCGCCGCCCAGATGACATTCTGCTGCGCCACCGATGGCAACCATGGCCGCTCGGTGGCGCAGGGGGCCGGCCTCGTCGGCGCACGCTCGGTCATCTATGTCCATGCCGGGGTCAGCGCCGGGCGCGTGGCGGCCATCGCCCGCTTCGGCGCCGAGATCGTGCAGGTAGCGGGCGGCTATGATCATGCGGTGCGCGAAGTCGCCCGGGTTGGTGCCGAGCGCGGCTGGAAGATCGTCTCCAACACGTCCTGGCTGGGCTACGAGCGCATCCCCGGGCTTGTCATGCAGGGATATACGGTGAGCGTGCGCGAGGCGCTGCGGCGCATGGCCGAACCGCCCACGCACGTCTTCCTGCAGGCCGGCGTTGGCGGCTTTGCGGCGGCGATTGCTGGCCATATGGCGATTCTGCTCGGCGAGCGGCGGCCGAAGACCGTGGTGGTCGAGCCGAGGCGCTCGGCTTGCGTCTACGCCTCGGCGGCGGCCGGACGTCCGGTGACGATCGAACATCGGCAGTCGACGGTGATGGCAATGCTGGAATGCGCTGAGCCGTCCCTGATCGCCTGGCGCGTGCTGGCGCGCGTCGGCGATGCCTTCATGACGGTGGAGGAGGAAGACGCGGTCGCGGTGATGAATCAGCTGGCGCGACCCTTGGGTAACGATCCGGCGATCGTCTCCGGAGAAAGCGGCGGGGCAGGGCTTGCCGGTCTCGTCCGTGCTGCGAGTGACAAGGGCATGCGCGCGGCGCTCGGTCTCGATGCCAATTCCCGCGTGCTGATCATCAATTCCGAAGGGGCGACCGATCCCGGCCGCTATGCCGAGCTGGTGGGGATGGCGCCGCAAGACGTGCTGTTGCAGTCTGCCTGAAGGGAAGACGACGATGGACCAGCAGGCGCTTCACCGCGAGATGACGGCGTGGCTGCGCGTCTCCACGCCCGTCCCGAATTCGGCTTCGAGGAAAAGCGCCCCGCCGGCTTCGTCGCGGAGACGCTGCGCGCCTTCGGGTTGGAGGTCGCCGAGGGCGTCTCATCGCTTACCTGCGGACCTTGAGTGACACGCCGTTGCCGCTTCCCGACAATTGATTGCTCCTTTAGGCGTGATTGCTCTGCTGGCGGCCGATGGTGCGAGGCCCCCCTGTGGCCTGCCGGCCACTGCCCCCCGCGAGGGGAGATTGGCAGCCCCGACCCGGTAACCCTTTCTTGTCTGGTTTCATGCTCTATGCCCGGACGGGGGAAGGCAAAACCAGGGCATGGCGGACGACAAGACACGTAAGGGAAGGTTTTGGGCGCTGGCGCTCGATCGCGCCCAGCTCGGCCTTTGGGACTGGAACCTCGCGACCGGCGGTTGCTACTATTCGCCGACCTGGTGGAGGATGCTGGGCTATGCCGAGGGCGAGCTCGCCGACACCTCCGATCTCTGGCTGACCCTCACCCACCCAGACGACCGCGAGCGGGCGCTGGCGAGCGGCGACCGCCATATCGCCGGCCACACCGGATCGATCGAGACGGAACTGCGCCTGAAGCACAAGGACGGCCACTGGGTCTGGGTGCTCGACCGCGGCGGTATCGTCGAGCGCGACGCCGAGGGCAAGCCACTGCGCCTCATGGGCGTGCAGACCGACATCACCAGGCAGAAGGAGGCCGAGGCCGCGCTCGAGCAGATCAACGTGCGTTTCCGCCTCGCGCTCGCCGCCAGCGGCACCGGCATCTGGCATTACGATATCGGCACCAACAAGAGTTATTGGGACGCGCGCACCAGGGAGATATTCGGGTTGGTCAGCGACACCGACGAGGTGACGGCCGGCCTCTGGCACACCTATCTTCACCCGGACGACAAGGAGGCCACCGAGCGCGCGCACCTGCCGCCGCCGGGCTCGGAGAGCGTTACCGCCACGCAATACCGCATCATCAGGCGCGACGGCGAGATCCGTCATGTCGAGTCGCTGGTGCGCTTCATCGCCGGCGTCGGCTCGGCCGGCCAGATCCTCGGCACGGTGCGCGACATCACCGACGAGAAGAAGCGCGCCGAGGAGCTCGCCCATGCCGCGCGCCACGATGCGCTCACCGGGCTGTTGAACCGTGCGGCCTTCGACCGGCTGCTGGCCGAAAGCATCGCCGCCGTCAACCGGCTGCCGCTCGCCGTCTTCTATGTCGACCTCGATTACTTCAAGGCGCTCAACGACTATGCCGGCCATGCCGCGGGCGATATCGCGCTGAAGAGCGTGGCCGCCGGCATCGTCGCCAGCCTGCCGCCCTCGGCGCATGCCGCGCGCCTCGGCGGCGACGAGTTCGCGCTGTTGGTGCCGAACTGCGGCGATGCCTGCGCCGAGCGGCTTGCGCACGCCGTGCTCGCCGCCGTGCGCGACGCCGATCTTGGCTCCGCTGTCACCTCCCGCAGGCTGGCCGCCAGCATCGGCATCGCCTTCGTGCGCGATTCCAGGACGGCGGTGGCCGACGCGCTGGCCTGCGCCGACGATGCCTGCTACGCCGCCAAGGCCGGCGGGCGCGACCGCTTCGCCGTGTTCTCGGCCGAGACGGCCGCCAGCGCCAGCGGCCTCAACGCCGCGCGGCTCGCCGCCGATCTGGTCGATGCGATGGACGGCGGCAGGCTGACGCTGTTCGGCCAGGAGATCCATCGCCTCGGCAGGCCCTGGGAAGAGAGCCGCCATGTCGAGGTGCTGGCGCGGCTCCAGGGGAGCAACGGCAAGCCGATCCCGCCGGGTGAGTTCATGCCGGTAGCCGAACGTTTCGGGCTCGCCGCCCGGCTCGACCGCTGGATCATCCGCACGGCGCTGATGCGGCACGGCAGGGCGATCCGTTCCGGCGCCATCTCGCTCGGCTTCAACCTGTCGGCGCAGACGCTCTCCGATCCGCAGCTTTGGGATTTCGTCGACGCCGCGATTGCCGAGAGCGGCGCGCCGCCCTCAGGCATCGGCTTCGAGATCACCGAGACCGCCGCCGTCACCAATTTCGACGCGGCGGAAGAATTCGTGCGCAGGGCCAGGCAGCGCCGCTGCCGCGTCAGCCTCGATGATTTCGGCGCCGGCATGAGCTCCTTCGAATATCTGAGGCGCTTCCCCATCGACGCCATCAAGATCGACGGCTCCTTCATCGAGCACATCGCCGACAGCCGCTTCGACCGCGAGATCGTCTCGGCGATTGCCGGCATCGCCCGCAGCGTGGGGGCCGCCGTGGTGGCCGAGAAGATCGAGGAAAGCAGCGCGCTGGAGGTCCTCACGGGCATGGGAATCGGTCATGGCCAGGGCTATCTCCTGCACAGGCCGGAGCCGCTCGAGGCGGTCGTGGCGCGGGCGGTCGTTGGCGCGGCGCCGCTTGAAAGACGGCAAGCCCGCATGGGCGGCATAAAATGAGCAGCCGCTAAAATTGCAATCACCCGCTTAACGGCGCCGTAATCCGGCAAGGCAATGATCCGCACCGACGATAAGATCGGAGCGATCATGAAGACCCTTCCATTGCTGGCGGCAACCGCGATCGGCCTGCTCGGCATTCTCGCAGCGCAGCCATCCTTCGCAGGCTCGGACCATGGCGGCCAGGTGACCGTGACCGAGGATGATGACGACCAGGGCGCCGCCGCCGGCAATGACGGCGACCGCGACGTCGCCGAGAATGAGGACACCGGCCATGAAGGCGAGGGCGCCGATTCCGGCTCGCATCAGGACGACCAAGGCGACAACGAGGACGGTGATCACCAGAGCGCCGATCACGATAGCGACAGCGGCGGCGACGATGGCGGCGACGGCGGCAGCCATGATGGCGGGGCCGGCGGGAGCGGTGGGGACAGCGGCAGCCATGACGGCGGCGACGACTGAGCGGCGGCGCCACAGCCGCCCGCCGGTCACGCGCGCAGGTTGAGCAGCCTAGGAGATTCTTGAGATATAAGCGGCTATCACCTTGCCGAACCGATTTCATTCTGCTCGAGACATGATGTCTTGGCTCGACTGTCCGGCGCCCTTCCATGACGGACTGGTACCGTTGGGGCCGAGAATGTCTCCGCTATCCGTGCTGAACAACACTGCCCTGCCGATCCTGCAGCCGCAGCGCCCGCCGGCGACGGCCAGATCGGCCACAGACAGCCTCGCTGGATCCGGCTCGTCGCTGGTCCAGGCGCCGGCTGGCATTTCTCAATCCATGTTCAGCGTGAACAGCCTCAACGTCACGGCGACGAAAGTCCGGCTGATGGAGCGTGCGGGCAAGGAGTTCGGCCTCGACCAGGCCGACTACGAGTCCGTGTTTTCCTACGGTTCGGCCGTCAAGAATGCGGTCGAGGCATTGAAGCGGCAATCGCCCTCGGCGATTGCCGAGATCGAAAGGCAGCTCGGCTTGGACCAGCTTGGCATTTCGCTCGATACGCTGGTCAATGCGATCGTCGATCCGACTGGCGGCGACCGCGACCCGCTGGACGCCGCGCCGGAGAAGCACCTGGGCGAGATCGCCGGGGACGAGGCCGCTTGGATCCAGCCTGATGAGATCGGGCTCTACGGCGGCTGAGGCTGATCCCCCCGCTTGAAGGAAGGATGTCACCGAGGGCGTCTCACGTCGAGGGCGACGCACGTCGCTTTGCGAGGCGACTTCTGGCCGGCCATCTCCGCCTTAACGGGGGAGACTAAACCGAGACTAAACCCGTTCAGTGATGCGTGTGGCTCTCGTTGCGCTTGCGGGTCGCCGCCGCCTTCTTGGCCGAAGCCGAACGCGCCGCGGCCGGTCGGTCGCCGGAAGCCTTGCCGCCGATCCGCCCGCCCTTATGCGCCGCCGGATTGCCGGTGTGCTTGCCGCGGCCGGAGCCGCCTTCCTTCTTGCCGCCGGCATCGTCCTTGTTGACGGTCGCCCAGGCGCGCCGCTCGGCTTCCTTCTCGGACACGCCGCGCTTCTCATAGCCTTCGGCGATGTGGTCGGCCTTGCGCTCCTGCTTGTCGGTGTATTTCGATTTGTCTCCGCGTGGCATTTTTCTTCTCCTGTTGCGCTGAGTGAAGTTCAAGGTGTGAAGACCTGGGATTGGTCTTAGGTGCCTTTCTTCTTGGCGACGTCGCCCAGGTCGGACCGTTCCGGATCCTTGTTATTCTCGCCGGCGGCGTCGCGATCCTCGTCTGGATCGTCCTTGGCCGGCAGGTAGCCGGGTGGCCGGCTCTCTTTTGGGCCTTCCCAGCGCGGCCACTGATCGGAAGTTCCCGGTGGCCCTTTCTTCGGTGAATTGCTCATTTTTGCCTCGCTTCAGCCCTCGGCCTTCATGGTGCGAGCGATCCTCATGAGCTTGTCTCGATCATGACCGTGCTCGCGGATCAATTCACGCGCCTGCTTCGGCGAAAGATCGCTGTTTTCCGCCAGGAACCGCACATCCGGATCCTCGCCGCCCTTGGTCGGCAACCGGCCGGGGGACGGCGAATGACCGGCACCAGGTCGGTTCGGGATATTGTCGTTTGCCTGGTTCATCGCAGGCCTCCTTTGTTGTCGCCGCGCTAGCCGGCCTTCTCCGGCCCGCGGCGCGCCTCCTTCTTGCGACGCAGCACCTCGTCGGTTCCGACGATGTCCTTCGAGCCACCGGTGATGGAGGTCGAAACGACCGCCGGCGGGTCGCTCGCCGGAAAACTGTCCTCCAGACCGGACTGCAACTGCTCTTCCAGCGTCTCCGGGTTCTCGGAGCGCCCGGCCGTGCGGCGCTCCTCGATCTCTTCCAGGTCGTGCTTGGCGTCGGGATGCTCACGCACGTTGCGCAGCGTCGACACCACGAGCTCGACCGCGAACTCCTTCATCGCCTCGCCGTCGGGCGCGGCGACGACGGTTTCCTCGATAAGGCGCACGAGCGACGTTTCGATCTTATCCAACTCCTTCATGCCCTGGCTGCGTGCCAGCCTCTGGGTCAGCGAATGGATCAACAGCGGAGCGAAGGTCGAATAGGCATGCGTGCGTGCCTCGTCGACGCGATCGGGGTGAAGGGCGTGCACGGACATCGGTTCCTCCGTTGAGACATCCGCCTGGACGGCGGCGAGCCGCGGCGTGTTTCTGAGGAACCGGGGGGAGGCGAAGAAGTTCCAACCACGGAGAGCGCCGTACCCGGAGGCCGCGCGCCGCGACCATCGCGCCGTCCAGCGCTCCATGAGGGGCCACGGTCCGAACCGTTCCTGCGACTGAAGTCCGAGCGTCCCGCGCATTGGGCCGTCGCCGGCAACCAAAGCGGAAGCTTCGAGTTGGTGAGCGGTCGCCGATGGACCCCTCCGTCGGCGGCATTTGGGTGTCCGCCATTCCGCGCAACGGCGGGCACCCAAGGCCATCGAACCGAAACTAAACCATCGGAATGAGGAAGCCGCGTTGCCGGTTTCGAAAGTGAGACGACGATTTGACCTCTATGTCTGCCAAGCCCAAAGCGCGAGATGCTGAAAGCCACGCCGCAAACGACAATCATCTCTACGCTCTCGCCGAAATCTCGATCCTCCAATTCATCAACGATGACGACGTCGGCGACATTGCCAGGCGCACCGAGCGCCTAGGCAATGCGGTGGTGATCGCGATGGCGCTCTGCCTGATCGTGGCGCCGGCGATCTATCTCACGGTGGTCTACGGAATATAGCAGCCGGGCGCCCGCTAACCGGGTTGTCGCCAACCTAGTAACGGAAGGCGGCAGCTTACCGGGCTTTCAGGAAGCCGGCCCGTCGCAGCAGTGAAGGCCAATCGGTGCCGACCAGCTTGATCAGCTTCCGCGCTTCCGCGTTGGAAATCCCGGTCGCTTGTGTCAATTGGGAGACGAGCACCGCGATTTCGACCTTCTTCTTCGAGCTTGCTTCGCCGCTATGCCTAATCATAACGGTTCTCCTTGGACCTCGAACGGCAAGGGAGGAAGAATGTTTCATCACAATGGACCCTGAGCAAAAAATCTGGGGCCAGGAGCAAATCTGGCACCGGCTTGCGCCTGCCGGTTGATCCTCTGGCTGCGACCGGCAAGTGCCGGCAGGACCCACTTGCGGTCCGCTACCTCTCCGGCGAGCGAAAATCACACAGCGCTGCTACGGTTTCGTCCGGAAATTCCTCCGGAAAGAAATGCCCGCCGGGCATCGCCCCACCGCTGACATTGTCAGCCCACTTCCGCCACAGTGCCAGCGGTCCGCCTTCTTGAAGGTACCACTCGGCGAGCGCGCCATGGCCGCTCCATAGCGCCAGCACCGGGCAGCCGATGCGCCGGCCGGCTGCCCGGTCCGCATGGTCGTGCTCGCGGTCGAGCGTCGCCGCCGCACGGTATTCCTCGCAGATGGCGTGCGCATGAGCCGGATCGCGCAAGGCATCGGCATAGGCCTGCCGGACCTCGGCGGGAAAGGCGGCGGGCGAGGAGCCCCAGCCGGCCAGCGCATTGTCGACGATCGCATCCGCGGCCATTCCCATGATCGCTTCCGGCAGCGGCGCGGCTTGCGCCAGCAGCGACCATGGCCAATAGCCCAGCGCCAGCCGGGCGTCGGCCAAGTCCCACGCATCGGCGGTGGGTATGATGTCGAGCACGGCTAGCTTGTCGACGCGGTCGGAGTGGTCGAGCGCCAGCCGATAGGCGACGCGGCCGCCGCGATCGTGCCCGGCGACCATGAATCGGGAAAAGCCGAGCTTCGTCATCAGCGCCGCAAGGTCGGCAGCCATGGCGCGCTTGGCGTATGGCGCATGATCCGGATCGGACGGCGGGCAGGAGCTTTTCCCGTAGCCGCGCAGGTCGGCGCAGACGACGCGGAAGCGGTCAGTGAGCTTCGGCCCCACGTCGCGCCACATCAGATGCGTTTCGGGGAAGCCATGCAGCAGAAGCAGCGCGGGGCCGCCGCCGGCGATCCGGATGAATATCCGTGCCCCGCCAGTGTCGACCTCGGCACTTTCGAAATCGTCGAACATGCTTTGCCTCCGGCAGGCGGAACGCGATGAGGCTGGGGATGGTTGCCGCGACCGCCGGCCGAAGCGTCCTTTCGGCTCGCGCCTCGCGATGTTCAGCTCCACGCGGAATCGAGCGTCAGGGATGCCTCGAATATCTGGTCCCTCTTCTGGTTCCGGACTTTGACGGTGATCTTGAGACGATCCCCGCCCAGCGCCTCGTCGCGCACAACATCATGCAGTATCCGCAGTGCTTCCATGCGCGCACTCTCGCGGTCGGGAAAAAGCTGCCCTTCGGCGTCCTTCTGGGTGCTTTCGGTGTTGTAGAGGTCGAAGTAGAAGCGTTCCATCGGCACCGCCTTTGCCGTCTATCTTGACGATCAATCCATCGCTTCGATCATGGTTCCAGGCGACTGATCCCGAGAACAGTTCGGGCCGTCGCGATCTCCTGCTACGGCCGATTTCACGACTGCTCCCCTGCAACCAGTCCCGGTCCTCCAACGTTAGGTTTCGCTAACGGAGGATGGAAATCCGAATGCTGGATTCCCTTTATCTCAACCTTGGCCAGCACGACGCCCTGTCGGACGAGGAAAAGGCACTGCTGGCCGGCGCAATGTCGGTCGAGAAGTATTTCCTCACCGGCGAGGACATTGTCCCGGAAGGATCGAGGCCGAGCGTCAGCACGTTGATCGTCGATGGGCTCGCCGCGCGCTACAAGGTGCTCGAGGATGGCGGCAGGCAGTTCACATCTCTGCAGGTGGCCGGCGATTTCGTCGACCTGCATGCCTTTCTCCTGAAGACCATGGACCATGGCATCATCGCGCTTTCGCCCTGCCATGTGGTGGCGGCTGATCACAGCAAGCTGCGCGCGATCACCGAGCAGGCGCCGCATCTCACCAGGCTCTTGTGGCTGGATACGCTTGTCGACGGCGCCATCCACCGCGAATGGATCGTGGCCATGGGGCGCCGTTCCAAGACCTCGCATCTGGCGCATCTCATCTGCGAGTTGTTGGTCAGGCTTCAGGTCGTGAAGAAGACCCGCGACATGAGTTTCCATCTGCCGCTGTCGCAGGCTGAGCTCGCCGACGTGCTCGGCCTCTCGGTCGTGCATATGAACCGGGTCATCGGCGCGTTGCGGCGCATGAATGTGATCAACTGGGTGAGCCAAACGGTCACGATCGTCGACTGGCCGCGTCTCGTCGAGATCGCGGAATTCGACCCGACCTATCTCAGCATGACCAACGAGCCGAGGTGAGGTTCTACTCCGGTGGGGCCTTGCCATCGCGCGACCACAGCGCGTCGAGCATGGTGAGCGCCGCACTCCGGTCGCTCACCCTCAGGAGACCCTGCTCGGCTGCGGCCTTCTTGAAGGCCGCGAAAGCCACCGCCGGACGGCAGATACCGGCCATGGCGTCGTCAACCAGCCGCGCCGCCGCGAGATAGTCCGGGGCCTGCTTGTCCTTCCATGTACCGTTCAACGCCTTCTTTGCGTCGGCGACCGAGCAAACCACCATCGAGCCGCCATTGTGGAAGCGGATGGCGAGCGGCAGGAACCGGCTCATTTCTTGGTCACCATCCAAGCCATTCATGCGCGCGCCAGGCGCGGCCGATGAAAGGCACCGCGGTCAGTGCCGCCGCCAGGATGAAAATGGGATTGCTCATGCGAATGGATTTCATGTTTGCCTCCACCACGATTGGGATCGCCATAAACGAAGATGCGGCCGGCCGGTTGCATCCGATCGGCCAGGGCTGACGCAAGGGCGAGTTACATATTGCTCGCGGGCCGGATGGGAGGCGCCGGACGGTGGGGCGGGCGCGGGCGCACTCTCAGCGGCACGTCGGCGAGCGAGGCCCGGATCGGCTTAAGAGGGGCGATCGGCGCGGCGGCACGCTGGTGCACAAATGCAGCCGAAAGCCTGCCGACCAGATTTCGAACGACCATGGAACTCTCCTCCTACAGAGTCCCCCAAAACATCGATCGATTAGCAGCTATGGCGAGCGCCCGCATTTAACTTTGATATAGCGCGCGCCGTGGCCACGCGGCCGAGCTCGCCCCGGCGAAAGCCAACCTTTTCCCCCGGCATGCGTTGTCTTTCGAAAAGGAGATGGCGATGTCGACCGATATCCGATCCAAATCCGATAGCGCGAAGACGGCGAGCCGGCAGCGCAGCGTGCAGCGCAAGGTCGATGCGATCGACCGTGCCAAGCCAAAGGCAAAGCAGGAGGGCGCCATGCAGGCCGGCGCGCGCAAATATCCGGTGCCGCCTTTTCCGAAGCAGCATCACCCGAAGCCCGGCGAGG
>NZ_RZOZ02000128.1:0-352 GCF_003999155.2 Mesorhizobium sp. M1D.F.Ca.ET.231.01.1.1 | reverse complement strand
AGACTAGTCCTGGTCAAGGCATGGCGCGAAGGCGGCAAGATGACGGCCACCCGTGCGCGAACTCAAGGAGCGCAGCCTGTATCGTGTATCAGGCAAATAGGCCGTGGGTCAGTGACCTTGACACAGGGGACATGCGCAAGGTCCTGAAGTTTGATGTAGCGATAGAAGGGTGCCAATGACAACAATAGCTTACAGGAACGGAACCATGGCTGGCGACGGCCGAGCCTTGGGTTTTGACTCAGTATCCGTCGGTGAGAAAACGAAGGTGTTTCGCTTATGCGACGGCACACTCATCGGCGTTTCCTCTTCGTCCTTGGGTATTCCAAAGGCCGTTCGAGACTGGGTTGAGAAG
>NZ_RZOZ02000127.1:0-352 GCF_003999155.2 Mesorhizobium sp. M1D.F.Ca.ET.231.01.1.1 | reverse complement strand
CTCGACGAAAGCCGCCGACGTCTCCTCGTGGCTGTCGACTATGCGGGCACGCGCCTCGTCCAGCGCGGCACGGCGGCTCGACAGTTCACCGCCGGCCTTTTCGGCCTCGGCCAGCGCATTGCGGGCGGCATCCAGCCGATGCTGGGCCTCGCGTCCGGCCTGGCGCGTGGTCCGCTCCGCTTCGCTTGCCTGGCGGAGGGCCTGCTCGGCCTGTGCCAGCGCCTCCTCGGCCTGGCGCAGGACGAGCGTCGCCTGCACCGCTTCGGCATCGAGTTCGGCAAGCCGGTTCTTCTGCGCCAGCCTTTGTGCCGCGGCGGTCGGTGCATCGGCGCTGGCGGTCAGGCCGTCCCAG
>NZ_RZOZ02000126.1:0-353 GCF_003999155.2 Mesorhizobium sp. M1D.F.Ca.ET.231.01.1.1 | reverse complement strand
GGCGCGGCGATCCTTAATGCCGGCTACGGCTATCGCAGCCTGCCCCTGGCAGGCGTGCTCGCCATGCTGGTGGCCGTGACTGTGGCCGTCGCCTCGCAGGCGTGGGAATGGCGCAGCCGCGCGACGCCGCCGCTGCCGGCAGCGGCTGAGTAGAGCCGGGCCCGATCAAAGATCGATCCGGAACCTCAAGCTCTCGGCACCGCCATAGGCGGCATCCTCGAGGAAGCGCCCCACCAGCCTGCCGCCATTCGCGCTTATCACCTTCTGCGAGGCGGGGTTGCCCGGCTTGGCGGTGATCTCGACATACTCAAGACCGACCGCCCTCGCCTCCGCCAGCATCAGCCGCAGCGCCT
>NZ_RZOZ02000125.1:0-353 GCF_003999155.2 Mesorhizobium sp. M1D.F.Ca.ET.231.01.1.1 | reverse complement strand
ATCGGACGGTGGGATTCAACGACGGCAAGGCGACGCTTGCCGACGATGGCAGCAAGCCGCTGTTCGATGCGGAAAAGACGTATCGGAAGCCGGTGTGAACCATTCAATATTCACAAACCACTCAGATTCACTATTCTCAAATATCCTTTTGGTAGAAGGGATATGGGACAAGGGAGATCGTGATGCTCGAATGGGCGTCATTGCGCAGCAAACCTGACGTTCGGGAGGCCAACGGTCCCTCCTCGTCCGGCGGCGCGCCCGGTCCGAAACCACCGATGAAGACAGGCATCTCGTTGGCGCTCGGCGGCGGCTGTGCGCGCGGCTGGGCCCATATCGGCGTGCTTCGCGCGCTT
>NZ_RZOZ02000124.1:0-354 GCF_003999155.2 Mesorhizobium sp. M1D.F.Ca.ET.231.01.1.1 | reverse complement strand
ACCGGCGCACCCGTCAGCGCGATCAGTTCCTGCGCGGTCAGATTGAACACCGCGTGCGGATGGCCTGCCGCGGCCCACAAGCTGTCGAGCGCGAGCAGATCCTCGTCGATCAGCGTGACCGGTTCGACCGCATGGCCGACCGGACACACGCCGCCAATCGCATAGCCGGTTTTCTCGCGGACGAACTTCGCATCCGCGCGGCCAATTTCGCCCACCTGTGCCGCGACCTTTTTTTCATCCCCGCGATTGGCGCCGCTCGCGACCACCAGCACGGGCGCGTCGTCTTCGCGGCGGCGAAACAGGATCGACTTGGCGATCTGCGCGACGGAGCAGCCGAGGCCGGCGGCGGCTTCG
>NZ_RZOZ02000123.1:0-354 GCF_003999155.2 Mesorhizobium sp. M1D.F.Ca.ET.231.01.1.1 | reverse complement strand
GCCGATCAGGCACCTGTGTGAGATCGCTCACAGTCCGCCGCATCCGGCAGGCGCATGTGTTTGGCAAACCGGAACCGGCCAAACGTTCGCTGACGGCAAGCAAGGGCGGAGGCGATCCCTGTTTCAATCCTGTTACACGGGCAACCGCGCCCAACCATTCGGCGGTTACGCGGCGCGATTAAGTTCGTTTCATAGGGAAATAGAAAAATAACGAAGGGAACAACCGATGCTTGCGAAAGTCCACATCGCCGATCCAAGCCGCCGCGCACACGGCCCGGAGCGCAATGACCGCCGGCCGAAGCTGGCGCTGCGCCAGCGCGCCAGCGATCACCCGATGGCGATGTTCATGCTGAT
>NZ_RZOZ02000122.1:0-355 GCF_003999155.2 Mesorhizobium sp. M1D.F.Ca.ET.231.01.1.1 | reverse complement strand
CTTGCCTTTCCATTGCGTCCCCGAGCTCTCGAATGGCATCAGCCGCGGCAGATGCTGGTCGCTGAACGGCGCCGAGCCGCCATCGACGAGGAAGACGACCGGTGCTTCGAGACCCTTGGCGGCGTGCACGGTCATGACGCGGACCTCGTCGCGCGTCTGGTCCATCTCGCGCTTGATCTCGGGGCCGGCATTTTCCAGTGTCGACAGGAAGGATTCCAGCCCCGGCAGTCCGGTGCGTTCCTCGGCCAGGCAGAAGCTCAGGAATTCGTCGAGGATATCGCCGGCCTCGGGTCCCAGCCGCGCCGTCATCTTGCGGCGCAGGCCGTCGCGCGCCAACGCGGCGGCGTAGAATTCG
>NZ_RZOZ02000121.1:0-356 GCF_003999155.2 Mesorhizobium sp. M1D.F.Ca.ET.231.01.1.1 | reverse complement strand
GGATCTCGCGCAGCGCCTGCTCCTCGCAGGCGGCATCCTTCGTCAGATCGACGAACCAGCCAGGATAGAGCGCTGCCTCGCCCACCTCATCGACGTAACATCGGCCGACGGCCAGGATCTTGCGCAGCCCCATTTTTTCCGAGCGGACCCTGTAGACCTCCCGGAAGCTGGACCTGCGCTCTATCGCCTTGCGGATAGCCAATCGAACCCGTGGACGGTCGTCCCGGTCGATGCTTTGCATGCATCGTTCCAGCGACGCGCCATGCGAAAACTCATCGAGGGTCAGACCGAAATAGTCTGAAAGATTGGCGTCGCCATAGACGCGGTCACGCTTGATGTCCCAGGTCCAGAACCCG
>NZ_RZOZ02000120.1:0-357 GCF_003999155.2 Mesorhizobium sp. M1D.F.Ca.ET.231.01.1.1 | reverse complement strand
CCGGCAGCGCGAGCCTGTACGCCATCGGTGGCGCGATCGGCGGCCTGGTGCTGGCGCTGATCACCATCTTCAAGAAGGAATGGTCGCCGGTGACCGCGCCGATGTACGCGCTGGTCGAAGGCCTGTTCCTGGGCGCCGTGTCGGCGCTGTTCAACATGAAGTACCCGGGCATCGTGTTCCAGGCCGTGCTGCTGACCTTCGGCACGCTGGCCGCGCTGCTGGTCGCGCTGCCCGAGCAGGACATCCACTTGCCGCGCGCCTGGCGCGAGCGCGAGGTGCGGCAGAAGGCCTGGTTCAAGGCGGTGCCGGGCTACGGCCAACGCCCGGATTTCATCGCGCGGACGGGTGATATCTGGG
>NZ_RZOZ02000119.1:0-357 GCF_003999155.2 Mesorhizobium sp. M1D.F.Ca.ET.231.01.1.1 | reverse complement strand
GAAAACGGTCATTCACGTCAACTTTCTCGGCGCGGAGGTCGACACGGTCTATTTTCCGCAGATCGAGGTGGTCGGCGACATCGCCAACGCGGTGTGGCAACTGAAGGAAAGTCTCAAGGAGCGCCAGGAGCACTGGGACTTCACGCGCTTCAAGGAAATCAAGGAGCACTTCGAGGCGCATCTGGTGAAGGGCCAGCACGACGACCGCTTTCCGATGTACCCGGTGCGGCTCGTCAACGACGTGTACGAGACCACGCCGGCGGACGGCATCGTGTGTCTGGACAACGGCATGTACAAGATCTGGTTCGCCCGTTACTACCGCGCGCACGAGCCGAATTCGCTGCTGCTCGACAATGC
>NZ_RZOZ02000011.1:0-220087 GCF_003999155.2 Mesorhizobium sp. M1D.F.Ca.ET.231.01.1.1 | reverse complement strand
TTCAGGTTGATGGTTCACCGGTGGGAAGGGACCGGGCCATGCCACGGCCTGTCTGCAAGGACGACCAGGATCCACTCGGTCTCCTTCCCACTTCAAACCATACACGGGAATCAACACACAGGATCCTAGGGTCTCCGCGACGTCGCTCCGCGACTGCTACGCCCTAGGATGACGAAGTCCGTTTGTGCGACCCGATGATCGCAAACGCTGGAGATTGTCCGAGGCCGTCCTTCCGTCGTCATCCTGGGGCGGAGCAAGGAGCGAAGCGACGCGGCGCAGACCCTGGGATCCATGCCGTTACGTCTGCCGAAGAACGAAATGGTGCAGAAAAAGGGTTCGCAAACAAACACTTCCCGCCCGCGAACCTCAAACAGTCTTAATCCACTTCGCCAGGCGATGCGCCGCTTCCTCGAGCTGATCGAGGCGGCGGTGGAAGCATAGTCTGAGGAAGGCCTCGCCGCCGGGGCCGAAGGCCGTTCCGGGTGCCAGGCCGACATTGGCGTTGTCGACGATGTCGAAGACAGCGGTGCGGGAATCGGTGATGCCGTCGACGGTGAAGAACAGGTAGAACGCGCCCTGCGGCACGGTGAAGCGCGCCTTGCCGGTGGCGCCCAATATATCGCAGACGAGGTCGCGCGCCGCGTGTGCCCGTTCGACCTGCTCGACGATGAAGCCGTCGCCCTCGTCAAGCGCTGCGACCGCGCCGCGCTGCATGAACTGGGCGACGCCCGAGGTCGAATACTGGATCAGGTTCTCGAACACCTGCTGCAAGGCGGGATGGGTCTTGATCCAGCCGACGCGCCAGCCGGTCATCGCCCAGTTCTTGGAGAAGCTGTTGACGAAGAGGATCTGGTCTTCCGCCGTCGCGACGTCGAGAAAGGACGGCGCGCGGCCGCGGCCGTAGTGGAACAGCGAATAGATCTCGTCGGCGATGATCCAGAGATTGCGAGCACGGGCCAAATCGAGGATCGCTTGAAGCGTTTCCATGTCGGCGGTCCAGCCGGTCGGATTCGACGGCGTGTTGATGAACAGCGCCTTCGTCCGCGGCGTGATCGCCGACGCTATTCTGTCGACGTCGCAGGACCAGCCATTGCCGGACTGGTCGAGCGTGACCGCGACCGGAACGGCGCCGGCGACGCCGGCAGCGGCGGCGAAATTCGGCCAGGCCGGCGACAGATAGATAACCTCGTCGCCGCTGCCGGCGATCGCGTCGATGGCCAATTGGATGGCATGCATGCCGGAGGCCGTGACGATGAATTCCTCTTCGGCGAAATGCTTGCCGAAATGCCTGGCGTAGTAGCGCGCGAGGGCCTGCCTGAGCTCGGGAATGCCTTTCTGCCAGGTATAGAAGGTTTCGCCATTGGCGAGCCCGCGGGCGGCGGCGTCACTGATGAAGGCAGGCGTCGGCAGGTCGCCCTCACCGGCCCAGAGCGGGATCAAGCCTTCGCGCAAGCGGCCATGGTTGACGACGGCGACAATGCCGCTTTCAGGCGCGGCACGGGCCTCGGTGCGCAAGGTCTGGATCAGGGTCATGCAGGAATCCGTCCGGTTTTCCACGACTGCTAACGTCTTTTACGACAGCCGCAAACAGAAAACCCGGCCGCGAACGGCCGGGGTTTTGGTCCAGCGTGTCGGTCGGCGGATTACTTCTTGGCGAGCAGGTCGCGGATCTCGGTCAGAAGCGCGATGTCGGCCGGCGGCGGCGCCGCAGGTGCCGCGGGCTTTTCGCGCTCGAGCCGCTTGCGCATGCCATTCACGGCCTTGACCATCAGGAAGATGATGAAGGCAAGGATCAGGAAGTTCAGTACAGCGGTGATGAAGCTGCCGTACGCAAAAACGGCGCCCTCCTTCTTGGCGTCGGCCAGCGCGGGCGAATGGACGTTCGAGGACAGCCCGAAGAAATAGTTGTTGAAGTCCAGCCCGCCGAAGATCGCACCGACGATCGGCATGATGACGTCCTCGACCAGCGAAGTGACGATCTTGCCGAAGGCGGCGCCGATGATGACACCGACGGCCAAGTCCATGACATTGCCCTTGGAAATGAATTCCTGGAATTCTTTCAGCATTCGACCCTCCTTGCCGTGGCCACGCTGCCGTCCCCAGCTTCCACTCGGCGCCAGCCCGCGCTTAGCATAACAAAAACCCCCGGTTGCAAAACCGGAAATAGGGCGAAGCCACCGCTTTGTGTCACAGGTCGCGTCACCAGTTGAATATGCGCCGAAAGCCGCGGTGGACTTGGGCTTTAAGCTGTGGTTGCGTCTAAAGCGATCCAGCGTTTGATGGAAACGCCGGATCGTTCTAAGTATTTGTTCTTACGCAATTCCGCACGGAAAAAAGGCGACACACTTTTCGTGGAATTGCTTGAACGGACCGGATGGGAGACCGATCAGGGAGGAAGTTCGAACCGTGCAGGGCTGGTTCGTCGTCATCATCGCGATCGCCTATGTGACGCTGCTTTTTGCCATTGCCAGCGTCGGCGACCGGCGCTCGGTGGCTGCCGGGCTCGGCCGGGCGCGGCCCTTCATCTATGCGCTCAGCCTCGCCATCTACTGCACCTCCTGGACCTTCTTCGGCTCGGTCGGGCTTTCCTCCGAGCGGGGCCTCGAATTCCTCGGCATCTACACCGGCCCGGTGCTGGTCTTCGTGTTCGGCTTCCCGCTGCTCAACCGCATCGTGCGGCTGGCCAAAAGCGAGAAGATCACCTCGATCGCCGACTTCCTCGGCGCCCGCTACGGCAAGAGTTTTACCGTCGCGGCGATCGCGACGCTGATCGCCACCATCGGCGCCGTGCCCTATATCGCGCTGCAGCTGAAGGCGATCTCCGGCTCGGTCAGCCTGATGATCGAGCACTATACCGGCTCGCCGCCCTCCTTCGACCCGTTTGTCAGCGACATCTCGCTGGTGGTGGCGATGCTGCTGGCGCTGTTTGCCGTGCTGTTCGGCACCCGCCACGCCGACGCCACCGAGCACCAGGACGGGCTGGTGCTGGCGGTCGCGGTGGAGACGGTGGTCAAGCTCGCGGCTTTCCTCGCCATCGGCCTGATGGTGACCTTTTTGATTTTCGGCGGCCCGGCCGACATGTTCAGCAGGCTGGCCGACAGTGCGCAGGCGCGGCAGGCGATGGGCTACAGCACCTCTCTGGCCACCTGGCTGGTGCTGACCTGTCTTAGCGGCTTTGCCATCTTGATGCTGCCGCGCCAGTTCTATGTGACCGTTGTCGAGAACCGCAGCGAGGCGGAACTGCGCACCGCGACCTGGGTGTTCCCGCTCTATCTCATGGCGATCAACCTGTTCGTGCTGCCGATCGCCTTTGCCGGCCTGTCGCTTGTCGGCACACGCACCAGCAGCGATCTTTACGTGCTGTCGCTGCCGCTGTTCAGCGGCCACGACGTGCTGGCCATGGCCGCCTTCATCGGCGGACTGTCGGCGGCGACCGCCATGGTCATCGTCGAGAGCGTGGCGCTGTCGATCATGATCTCCAACGACCTCGTCATCCCGCTGTTCGTGCGCCGGCTGCTCAAGACCGCCTCTTCGCAGAATGAGGACTGGTCGACGCTGATCCTGAACGTCAGGCGGGCGTCGATCTTCATCATGCTGTTCATCGCCTTCCTCTATTACCGCGAGAGCACCAACAGCGCGCGGCTGTCCTCGATCGGCCTGATGTCGTTTGCCGCGATCGCTCAATTCGCGCCAGCGCTGATCGGCGGCCTGATCTGGCGCCGCGCCAATGGCCGGGGCGCAGCGCTCGGCATGGTCGCCGGCATCGCGGTCTGGGGTTATACGCTGCTGCTTCCCTCGCTCGTCGGTCCCGGCTCCGACTTTGTCGTCCACGGCCTGTTCGGCTTCGAGGCGCTGCGGCCGCAGGCGCTGTTCGGCACCGTCGGCGAGCCGCTGAACCACGGCGTGCTGTGGAGCCTGTCGGTCAACACGCTGTTCTTCGTGCTTGGATCGCTGTCCCGAGCGTCAGTGCCGCTGGAGCGCATCCAGGCGGCGATCTTCGTGCCGCGCGAGGCCGGCCCGATGCCAAGCCTGCGCCGCTTCCGCACCGCCGTCACCGTCAACGACCTCAAGGACACGATTTCCCGCTATCTCGGCGTCGAGCGCACCGAGCGTTCCTTCCAGTCCTTCGAGAAGAACGCGAATGTCTCCCTGCACGGCAAGGAACAGGCCAGCATGGACGTCATCCGCTTCTCGGAGCAATTGCTGGCGAGCGCCGTCGGCTCTTCGTCGGCCCGGCTGATCCTGTCGCTGCTCTTCCGCCGCAACGACCGCGATTCCAAGGATGCCTTCCGGCTGCTCGACGACGCCACCGAGGCGCTGCAGCACAATCGCGACCTGCTGCAGATCGCGCTCGACCAGATGGAACAGGGCATTACCGTCTTCGACCGCGATTTCCGGCTGATTTGCTGGAACCGGCAATACCGGGCGCTGTTCGATCTGCCGGACGATATGGGCCAGGTCGGCGTCTCGCTCGACCAGATTCTGCGCCACCTGGCCGAGCGCGGCGATATCCCAACCGACCAGCGGGTGACGATGCTCAACCGGCTGACCAGCTTCGCGGGTCCCTGGCAGATGGAGCTCAGGACCAGCGGCCGTATCCTGGAGCTGCGCTCCAACCCGATGCCGGACGGCGGCATCGTCGCCACCTACGCCGACATTTCCGGCCGCGTCGAGCAGGACCTGGCGCTGAAGCGGGCCAATGAATCGCTGGAGCAGCGGGTCCGGAGCCGCACCGCCGAGCTCACCCGCGTCAACGAGGAGCTGGCGCAGGCACAGATGCTGGCCGAGGAAGCCAACCTCAGCAAGACGCGCTTCCTCGCCGCCGCCGGCCATGACATCCTGCAGCCGCTCAACGCCGCACGGCTCTATTGCTCGTCGCTGATCGAAAAGGCCGGCAAGGGTCGAGCCGGCAAGGCCGCCGTCAACATCGAATCCTCGCTGGAGTCGGTCGAGACCATCCTCGGCGCAGTGCTCGACATCTCACGGCTCGACGCCGGCGCGCTGAAGCCCGAGGACACCACCTTCAGCCTCGGCGGGCTGCTTGGCCAGATCGGCAACGATTTTCGTCCGCTCGCCGCCGAAAAGAAGCTCGGCCTGAAAATCATGCCGTCGTCGCTCGGCGTCATGACCGACCGCAACCTGCTTCGCCGGCTGATCCAGAACCTCGTCTCCAACGCGATCAAATACACGCGCGAGGGCCGCATACTGGTGGGTGTCAGGCGGCGTGGCGAATTGGCCGAGATCCAGGTGATCGACACCGGCATCGGCATTGCCGGCGACAAATTGAACACGGTCTTCCACGAATTCACCCGGCTGGACGAAGGCGCGCGCGAAGCCGAAGGGCTTGGCCTCGGCCTCTCAATCGTCGACCGCATCGCCAGGGTTCTCAGGCTCGAGATCCGCATCTACTCCGATCCGGGCAAGGGAACGCGCTTTTCGGTCATCCTGCCGGTCGCGGCGGTCGCGCCGCAGCCGCGCGAAGTCGGCAAGGCGCCCGCGCGCGCGGCATCCTCACTTGCCGGACTCAACGTGCTGTGCATCGACAACGACGCGCGCATCCTGGACGGCATGCGGCTGCTGCTCGAAGGCTGGGGCTGTAGCGTCGAGACCGCCTCGGGATCGGGCGATTTGTTGCGGCCGGGCGCGGTGAGGCCGGATGTGGTGCTTGCCGACTACCATATCGACGGCAGCACCGGGCTCGACGCGATCCACAGGCTGCGCGCCGCTTACGGCCAGGACCTGCCATGCGTATTGGTCACCGCCGACCGTTCCAGCGAAGTACGAGCCGCGGCAAGCCAGCTCGACGTTCCAGTGGTCAACAAGCCGCTGAAGCCGGCCGTGCTGCGTTCGATGATGGCGCGCGTCAGGGCGCTGGCGCAGGCGGCGGAGTGATCCTCTTTCTGCCTACCCCTGGTGTCCCAGGCTTCCGAGATAGGCGCAAAACATGCCGGCGAGGGCGTCGGAATAGGTTTCGATCTCGGCCGACGTGCGCGGGTTTGTCGAAAAATCCGCTCCGACCGCGCTGAGCGTCTTCATGATCAGCTTTCCGGCGAGGGCGCGGACAGGATCGGAAGCTTCTGGCAGCGTCTCCCGCATGAAAACCTCGACGGTGCGGTTTGCCATGGCCCTTGCCTCCTGGGCCTCCGGCGCGTCCCGATAAAGAGGGGGCGTCGTCGTTCAGCGCGCCACGCACCGCCGCCTCCTCGCATTCGGAGCGGATGAAGGCATGCACCAGCGTGCGCAGCCGTTCGAGCGGCGGTTTTCCGACGTCCTCGAGAATGCCGCATAAGAGGTCGGTCGTCTGGCGCCATTCATCACTCTGCAGCCGGAACAGAAGCGCCGCCTTGTTCGGGAAATATTGATAGAGCGAGCCGACGCTGACACCCGCCTTCTCGGCGACGCGCGTTGTGGTGAAACGCCGCGCCCCTTCGCTCGCCAAAACCTGAGCAGCCGCCTGCAAAATCGCCGCCACGAGCTCCGTCGCGCGCGCCTGTTTGGGCTGTTTTCGGGTGGAAATTGAAGGGCTTGGGCGTTGGATCATGGCAGCGCTCGGGAATGCGAATTGGAAACCTGAAGGATTATTCGTATTTTTCGAGGCGACACAAGAAGACACCCTACCGGAGCCAATCATGACCACCCTGACCGGAACCCCGCTCGCGCCCCTGCTCACCCGCTTGTTCGAGGAAGCCGCCACGGCGACCAGCCCGGCGATAGCCCGGTACTCGGGCGAGGAACGGGCACGCCTGCTCGGCAGCAAGACCGAGTATCTCGATTTCTACGGCAACCTGAAGGATCTCTGGCTGGCAATCTCGCCCGAGACCGGCACGCTGCTCTACATGCTGGCGCGCAGCACGGGCGCGCGCATCATCGTCGAGTTCGGCACCTCGTTCGGCATCTCTACGCTCTATCTTGCCGCGGCGCTCAGGGACAATGGCGGCGGCCGCCTGATCACGACCGAGTTCGAGCCCTCCAAGGTGGTGCGCGCCAAGGCCAATCTCGCCGAAGGCGGCCTTCTCGACCTGGTCGATATCCGCGAGGGCGATGCGCTGGAGACGCTGGGCAAGGACCTGCCCGACCGCATAGACCTCCTGCTGCTCGACGGCGCCAAGGCGCTCTATCCGGAGATCCTCAGCCTGGTCGAGAGCCGGCTCAGGCCCGGCGCGCTGGTCATCGCCGACAATGCCGACTTCTCTCCGGAATATCTGGGGCGGGTGCGCTCGCCGGCATCAGGCTACATGTCGACGCCGTTCGGCGACGACGTGGAACTGTCGATGCGGCTCGGCTGAACCGCACAAAGCAAGCAGATCAACAACTCACGCCGCTCTTCGAACGGCCGTAGGCGTTCACGTCAGCCAACGCGCGATCCCGGCCCTTGGGCCCCGAGCCCCGGGCCTCTGACGCGTAGGTGACATCATGACCACAATTTCATCCTCCTGGCTCGGACTGCCGCGCCCGGCGCTGCTCGGCCTCTTCCTGTTCTTCTGCGCAGGCTTTGCCGACGGCGCGCTGGTGCCGTTCTTTCCGCTCTGGGCAAGCAGCGAAGCGGACATTCCCATCGGCGCGATCGGGCTGCTGTTCGGCTGCTATGCCGGCGGCGAACTGATCGCAGCGCCGCTGATCGGCGGCATTGCCGATCGGGTTGGCCGGCGGCCGGTGCTGATCCTGTCGTCGCTCGGTGTGGGGTGCGGCTTCCTCGCCCTGTTCTTCCTCCACGGCGTTGCGGCCACCGCGATCGTGCTCATTGTGACCGGCATGTGCGAGTCGGTGCTCCATCCGACCATCCTCACCGCGATCGCCGATGTGACCGAGCCGTCAGCGCATCCGCGCTGGTTCGGCATGGCGCGCGTCAGCTCGAGCGCGGGGCAGATCCTCGGACCGGCCTGCGGCGCGCTGCTTGCGCTGCTGTCGCTCAGCACCGTGTTTCTCGCCGCCGGCGGCATGCTGATTCTGGGCGGTGTCGTGATGCTGGCGGCGCTTGGCGAGACGATCGGCAGCGGACGCGCCGGCGACCGGCAGGAGGAGGAGGAAGAGGAGGAAGGCCTGTCGGCGCTGCTGCCGGCCTTGTGCGACGGCCGCCTGGCGAAGCTGCTCCTCTGGGTCGTGCTGTTCGAGATTTCCGGCAACTGGATCGAGGCCGTCATCCCACTCTACGCGCGGGACGCCGGCACGCTTTCCCCATCCGGCGTCGGCGCGCTGTTTGCCTATGCGGCTGCTTTGACCGTGGGCTTGCAGATGCTGGTGAGCCGTTTTGCCGAGGCGCGATCGGCGCTTTGGCTGACGGCCGGCGCAGGCCTCTCGACCATCGCCGCCTTTGTCCTGCTCATGGCCTCGCCGGCAACCCTCTCGCTGATTGCCGCGGTCAGCCTGTGCTCGATGGCGCAGATGCTGGTCGGCCGCTGGTGCCGACCGCCGCCAACGCACTCGCGCCCGCGGCGCGGCGCGCCTCCTATATGGCGGCTTCGTCGGTGGCGGTGGATCTCAAGGATTCGCTCGGACCTTCGATCGGCACCGCGCTCTATGCGCTCGCGCCCCGGCTGCCCTGGGCCGCCGGCATTCCGCTGGTGGCCATCGCGTCTGTCGGACTGGGCGTGGCGATCGGCAGGGCGCGTCAGGTTTCCGGCCCGGCCACAGCGGAGGCGTGCTTCGATGCAGAGGTCGCCAGGCCGGAGACACCCGCGGCCTGGTCGACAGGCCCGGCGATGGAGGAATACTCTTGAAACAGCAGGGCGGCGATCAGGCGACCGGCTGCAGCGGGTCGCCGCCGATCTTGGAAAGCTGGATGACCGCCTGCGTGCGGCTGTCAACGCCGAGCTTTTGCAATATGGCCGAGACATGCGCCTTGATGGTGGCCTCGGAGACGCCGAGCTCATAGGCGATCTGCTTGTTGAGCAACCCTTCGGCCAGCATGCCGAGCACCCGCGTCTGCTGCGGGGTCAGCGCCTGCAGCCGCTTGATCAGGTCCGAGATTTCCGGATCGCGCTCGACGCCGAGCTCGATGCCGGCAGGTGCTGCGATATCGCCGGCAAGCACGGCCTGCACGGCGGCGCGAATTTCCTCCATGCTTGCCGATTTGGAGATGAAGCCGGAAGCGCCGAGATCGAGCGCGCGGCGGATGGTGACGAGATCATCATGCGCCGACACCACCACCAGCGGCACCGATTGGTGGATGCCGCGCAGCGAGATCAGGCCCGACAGGCCACTGGCGCCGGGCATCGACAGGTCGAGCAGCACCATGTCGATATCCTCATTGGCCATGACCAGCGCCTTGGCGCCTTCGAAATCGCCGGCCTCATAGATGGCGGCGACGTCGCCGATGCCGGCAAGCGCCTCCTTCAGCGCACCGCGAAAAAGCGGATGGTCGTCGGCAATGACGAAGGTGTGGCCCGACGGCAAATATTCCTCCCCGATCCCATCGCTGATTTGTCTGCTTCTTGCGGGATCGGGACGATTATGCGGCGGCGCGGCGCGTTTTCAAGCGGCAAAGACCGCTCTTGCTCCCTGTTTTAACCAATTTCGGAGGGAAAACCGCTTCGCGCTTTGCTGCAATGCTCGTGGCTCACGTCTTTTGCGGGTCAGGCTTCACGCCGCCGCCGCCGTTTTCCTTGTCCATATCCTTGACGATGTCCATGAAGCTGCGGAAGAAGCGCTCCATGTAGCTCATCGTCTTGTTGAAATCCTCCTCGCTGGGCAGTTGGGATTCCAGCCGGGCGGAGAGCGAATCCTCAAGCTTGGCGACGCGCTCATCCAGCGCCTTCACCGAACCCTGCAGCCGGTCGATCTCGTCCTGGAAGGCCGCACGCTCGTCGGCCGCCATCTTGCAGACGAGCTGGCCGGAGCGCTCCTCGCAGATCGACATCGCGCCGGTCTGGGTGTCCATGCGCACATAGCCGTTGGCCGATTTTTCGAGCCGATAGCGATCGGTCTCCTCGGAATAGGCCGATGCGGCGACCAGCGAGCAGAGCGCCGCCGGGATCAGGATGTGCTGCAGACGCATGTTGTTTATCCTCCATGAGCCGTTGAGCCAAGAATATCACAGGTTTGCGCCTGAAATGGGGAAGAGTTCGCGGGCACCCTTTCCCCCATGGTTCGTTCAGACTATAGCGCGACAATGTCTCAGATTATCTACAAGATCGCGCCTGAAGCCATGTGGCGCGAAGCGGAGCGGAGCGGCCGTTTCACCGGAGCGCCGGTCGACATCGCCGACGGCTTCATCCACTTCTCCACCGCTGCGCAAGTGCGCGAGACGGCGGCCAGGCATTTCGCCGGGCAGACGGACCTCATTCTGATCGCGATCGACGAAGCAAAGCTGGGCGATGCGCTGAGATACGAAGTCTCGCGCGGCGGCGCCTTGTTCCCGCATCTCTACGCCGCGCTCGACCTCGATGCGGTCGTCTCTGTGTGGCCACTGCCGCTCGGCGCGGATGGCTCGCATCGATTTCCGAAACTGGAGGGCGAATGAGCGTGCTCGACCGGATCGGCCAGAAACTGCTTTTCTCCCTCGATCCGGAAACCGCGCACGGCCTTTCCATAGCGGCGCTGCGCTGCGGCCTGCCGGTCGCCTCGCCCGCCCCCCGCGACGCGCGGCTCAAGGTCAGCCTTTGCGGCCTCGATTTCCCGAACCCGCTCGGCATGGCGGCCGGTTACGACAAGAATGCCGAAGTGCCGGATGCGCTGCTCAAGCTCGGCTTCGGCTTCGCCGAGGTCGGCACGATCACGCCGCTGCCGCAGGCGGGCAATCCAAAACCGCGTATCTTTCGCTTGACCGCGGACAATGCGGTGATCAACCGCCTCGGTTTCAACAATGAAGGACACGCAGCCGCCGAAAGGCGCCTCGCCGCGCGCAAGGGACGTGACGGCATTGTCGGCGTCAACATCGGCGCCAACAAGGACAGCGCCGACCGCGTCGGCGACTATGAGCGCGGCGTCGCCCGCTTCGCGCCTCACGCCAGCTATCTCACCGTCAACATCTCATCGCCCAACACGCCGGGCCTGCGCAACATGCAGGCGCGCGAGCATCTCGCCGAGCTTCTGTCGCGCGTGATGGCGGCGCGCGCGAAGGCGTCGGCGCAACCGCCCGTCTTCCTCAAGATCGCGCCGGACCTCGTCGAGGCGGAACTGGAAGACATTGCCGCCGAAGTTGCCGAGAAGAAGATCGACGGGATCATCGTTTCCAACACCACGCTGTCGCGGGCCGGGTTGCGCAGCGCAAGCTTGGCGGGCGAAGCCGGCGGGCTGTCGGGCAAGCCGCTTTTCGAGCGCTCGACGGCGGTGCTCGCCCGCATGCGCAAGCTGCTCGGCCCCAAAATGGCGATCATCGGGGTCGGGGGAGTGGACTCGGCGGAAACCGCGCTGGAAAAGATCCGCGCCGGCGCCGATCTCGTCCAGCTCTACACCGGCATGATCTATACGGGACCGGCGCTGCCTGGACGCATCGTTGCCGGGATGGCGCGGTTCGCGGATCGGGAACGACTCAAATCCATCGGAGACCTGCGCGACACCACCTGCGCAGAATGGTACAAACGACTCTGACGGGCCCACACGAAACCAGCCCCACGAAACCGGGGAGACAGACAATGGCCGAGGTTCTGAACTCCGTCGTGGATTCGATCGGCGGAACTCCATTGGTCCGGCTCGACAGGCTGACGGCGCGGGCGGGCATCAAGGGCGAAATCCTCGCCAAGCTGGAGTATCTCAACCCGGGCTTTTCGAAGAAGGATCGCGCGGCGCTTGGAATAATCGAGGAAGCCGAAAGATCCGGAGCCATCAAACCGGGACAAACGGTGGTCGAGCTTACCTCCGGAAACATGGGCACGGGCCTCGCGATCGTCTGTGCGGTCAGGGGCTACCCATTCGTCGCGGTGATGTCGAAGGGCAACTCTGAAGAGCGCGCGCGAATGATGACGGCGCTCGGCGCGGAAGTGATTCTCGTGGACCAACTGCCGGGGTCGGTGCCGGGGCAGGTGTCGGGTGGCGATCTGGCGCTCGTCGAGCAGACCGCCAGG
This sequence comes from Mesorhizobium sp. M1D.F.Ca.ET.231.01.1.1, assembly GCF_003999155.2. Lineage (NCBI taxonomy): Bacteria > Pseudomonadati > Pseudomonadota > Alphaproteobacteria > Hyphomicrobiales > Phyllobacteriaceae > Mesorhizobium > Mesorhizobium sp. M1D.F.Ca.ET.231.01.1.1. The sequence goes on along the minus strand of NZ_RZOZ02000011.1, from coordinate 208,085 downwards.
GCGGTGACGACGGAACGAGGCGCATTTCGCGGCGATCAGTTCCACCGCGACGGGAACTGGCTTGCGCATTATCACGGGACCGGACCGGAAATCTGGGACGCCAGCCATGGCACCGTCGACGCATTCGTCGACTTCGTCGGCTCGGGCGGAACCTATGCGGGGATAGCGAGGGCGCTCAAGGAACGCAATTTCCTGATCAAGTGCTTCATCGTCGAGCCCAGGGGCGCCGCCGCCATCGCGGGAGAACCCATCACCCAATCCGAACATCCCATTCAAGGCGGCGGCTATGCCATGCCGGATCTGGCGTTCCTGCGCAACGTGCCGGTCGATGGCTATCTTCAGGTTTCCGGCGGTGAGCACGTGAGGCCACGCGCCTGCTCGCGCGCAGCGAAGGCATCTTCGGCGGCTTCTCCTCCGGAGCGAATGTGGCCGCAGCATTGCGCCTTCTAGACGGCGATCAATCAGGCAAGACGATAGCCGTCGTCATTTGCGACTCCGGACTGAAGTACCTGTCGACCGACCTCTGGAACTGAGAGGCAACGCCGGCCCCCTGTCCGCGACGAAAGCGCTAAAAAGCCGTCCGCACCCGAGCCTCAGCACCGCGAGCAGGCTCAAACCCCGCACCAGCAGGAAGACGTGAAGTGCTGCCCACAGGCCGCTGTTGCCGAAGGCCGGCGCCAGCGTGATCAAAGCGGCGCTGAAGGCGAGGAACGACAGCAGCATCATGTTGCGCATATCGCGCGACCAAGTGGCGCCGATGAAGACGCCGTCCATCTGGAAGGCGAGCACGCCGCTCAGCGCCGTGAAGGCGGCCCAGGGCAGATAGGTGTCGGCGGCATGGCGCACATCCGCCGAGGTCGTCACCAGCGCCACCAGATTGGCGCCGGCCGTGAGCAGCACCAGGGTCGCAATGCCGGCAAGGCCGAAGCCCCAGATCAGCGTCAGCCGCACGGCCTGGCGGAAGGGGGTGGCCGCCTGCGCGCCAATCGCGCGGCCGGTGAGTTGCTCGGCGGCGGTGGCGAAGCCGTCGAGGAAATAGCCGGCGACGAGAAAGAAATTCATCAGCACGGCGTTGGCGGCGAGCGTCACCGTGCCGAACTGCGCGCCCTGCCTGGTGAACAGCGCGAAAGCGGCAAGCAGCGAGAAGGACCGGATCATGATGTCGCGGTTGAGCGACAGCATGTGCCGATAGGCCGGCAGGTCGAGGATACGCCGGCGCGACGGCCGCTCCAGCTTGCGGAAGCGGCTGAGCACGACGGCAAGGCCGAGCAGCATCGCCAGGAATTCGCCGGTGACGGTCGCCCAGGCGACGCCGGCCACGCCCCAGCCGAGCTCGAGGCCGAGCAGGAAACAGAGCAGAATGTTGATGCCGTTGAGGACGGCTTGCAGCATCAGCCCGAGCCCGCCCTCGCCGCGGCCCAGCACGTAGCCCAGAATGGCGTAGTTGATGAGCGAGAAGGGCGCCGCCAGCAGCCGGATGCGGATATAAGTGCCCATCGCCTCACTAACGCGCGGCTCGGCGCCCATGAACCATTGTCCGGCTAGGGCAACCAATGGCGCCAATGCCGCAAACACGACGCCGGCGACGAGCGCGATCAGCACGGCACGCCAGAGGACGGCCTGTTCCTCCAGCGGATCGCCGCGCCCGAAAGCCTGGGCGACGAGGCCGGTGGTGCCGGAGCGCAGGAAGTTGAAGGTGGTGAAGACGACGTCGAACACCAGCGCTCCGGCGGCCAGGCCGCCGAGCAGGGCAGCATCGCCGAACTGCCCGACCACCGCGGTGTCGACGATGCCGAGCAGCGGCGTCGTCAGATAGGCAAGCGTCATCGGCACGGCAATCGCCAGCACCGAGCGGTTGGTGACGATGAAGGACCTGGCGTTGATGTGGGTCGCACCCTTGTCCAAGGATTGCTGCCTTGTTCATTGCGGCTTGATCGAAGAGCCGATGTGCCCCAGTTTGCCGGTGCCGCGCAATCGCCAACCCGTGGCGGCCAACCGAATTCCAGCTCTGGCGCAGGCCGCCCCATCATGGCTTTGCAGATCGTCCACCACCCCGACTACGACGCCGGCTTCGCCGTCAACCACCGCTTTCCGATGAGCAAATATCCATTGCTTATGGAGGCCTTGCGCAGCCGTGGCCTGACCGTTTCGGAAGCGCTTTCGATGCCGGAACCGGCTCCGGCTGTGTGGCTCAAACTTGCGCATGCGGCCGACTATGTCGACCAGGTGCTGGCCTGCGAGGTGCCTGAAAAAATCGAGCGTGAGATCGGTTTCCCGGTCGGCCGGCGCGTGTCGCTGAGGGCCCAGCTTGCCACCGCGGGCTCGGTGCTGGCGGCGCGGCTGGCGCTGAGGCACGGCATTGCCTGCAACGCCGCCGGCGGCAGCCATCATGCCCGGCGCGCGCAAGGCGCCGGCTTCTGCACCTTCAACGACGTGGCCGTCGCCTCGCTGGCGCTGCTTGACGAGCGCGCAGTCGAAAACGTCCTGGTCGTCGATCTCGACGTGCACCAGGGCGACGGCACGGCGGACATACTGAAGGATGAGCCCCGCGCCTTCACCTTCTCCATGCATGGCGAGCGCAACTATCCGCTGCGCAAGATCGCTTCCGACCTCGACATCGCGCTGCCCGACGGCACCGGCGACGCCGCCTATCTCGATCGCCTCCGCGCCATTCTTCCGGAGCTTTGCGCAATACGGCGCTGGGACATCGTCTTCTACAATGCCGGCGTGGATGTCCACGCCGGCGACAGGCTTGGTCGGCTGGCGCTCTCCGACGACGGCCTGCGCAGCCGCGAGACGATGGTCATCAGCCATTTCCGCATGGCCGGCATTCCGCTGTGCGGCGTCATCGGCGGCGGCTATTCGACCGACGTGCCGGCATTGGCCGCACGCCACGCCATTCTGTTCGAGGTCGCAGCCGCCTATGCCTGACGCTCGCCAGGCTACTTCCTGTAGCTGGCGATCCTGAGCAGGATGAAGGCCGGCACGACGATCGCGGCACCAAGCAGGATATAGCCCAGGAAGCGGTCGATGGCATGGAAGCCGAGGTTCCACAGATCGACGAAGAACTGGCGGATGCCATAGAGCACATCCATCGGGCTCCAGCCGAAGGCGTGCATGACGAGGCCGACGAGGAAGGAAACCACCAGCAGCTTCACGAGCACCCTGAGTGGCGTATCGCCGAGGAAGCGTGTCAGTGCGGACAAGGCCGTTCTCCGGTTCAAGCTGCCCGATTCGGCAGCGCGACTTCAGAAATACGCACTCGATTGTTCAGCATCAAGCAGCGCGGCGCCGATGCAGCTTTGCCGATTGCTAGAGGCCCGGCCATCATGGTAACGAGGCTGCTGCGCGGGTATGATGTAATGGTAGCCTGTCAGCTTCCCAAGCTGAACGCGCGGGTTCGATTCCCGCTACCCGCTCCAAGCATTCGTCTGTTCCCGCGATCCCTCGCGCTCGGGCTTCTCGCGAAGGGCCTCGACTTCCTTCCAGGCGTTGCCCACATGGATCGCGGCATCCTTGCCGCGATAGAGGAACGAGACCTCGTGCCGCTGGAAATCACTGTTGCGATCGCGACGAGCAGACAGCCAGTTGAAGGAACCCTCGACGATCCAGCTTTCATCGACCGTCAAGGTCTTGTTGTGGGCGCCGTTCAGGGCCCACACATCGGCTCCGCTCGCGCGCAGGATGTCGATTGCCATGACGGTCCTGGGCAACAGACGGCGATCATCGCCGCAGTTGAGATAGTGATCATAGGCGACGACGATGCGGGGGCCGCCTCGACGCGATAGCAGCAGGGATGCCAGGTCGTCCGCCTCGATAGCCTTGTCCGACAGGTAGGGCGACACGACAAGGACGCGTTCGTTGGCTTCGCCGATGGCCCGGCGCAGCACATCGCGATGGGCTTCGAGGTCGTTGAGACGTTCCAGCTCCGAGCGCCCTTCCTTCTGCACGATCGGGCTGACGGGCTCGATATCGGTGATCTCGTTCTCCGGGGCGGCGAAGAGGTAGGCCCCAAGCAGGCCGGACGGCAGCGCCCGCTGTTCCGGCCGAAACAGCCTGATGTCGCCGAAGACCAGGAAGCTTTCTTTCGCGCGGGATACGGCGACGTTGAGCATCGAAACGCCGCGGTCGAAGAACATGCCGGCGGAATGGCCGGCGCTGTAGACCGGCGAGAACAGGATCACGTCTTTTTCCGCGCCTTGCAACGCGTGGACAGTGCCCACGGTGATGTTCTCGTCGCCAAGGCCTGCATTCTTCAGCTCTCGGCGTAACATCGCGATCTGGGCGCGGAAGGGCGTCACGATGGCGACTATGTCGCCCAGCTTCTTGGCTCGGTGATGGCTGAGGAGTTCTGCCCTCCGGTGGCCCAGCCAGTCGGCGATGACGCCCGCCTCGTCGGCGTTGGTCCAGCTCAGGCCTGCGCGCGCGGCGCTGCCGGGCACATGGGCGTAGCCCAGCGGAGGCAAGGGGTAGTCGCCGTCGGGACGCATCGGCTTGAGGGCGCCGCGATAGGCAAGCTCGTTGCAGTAGGCGATGACGGCGGCGCGACACCGCCAATGTTCCTCGAGGAAGAGTCCCCGGTGCGGCGGTGCGGCGAAGGCTGTTGCCGCTTGCGCCATCGCCATCACGGAACCTTCCGAGGCCAGCATGCCGCCGTGCTCCAGCAGGGGCTTCTCCTTGTCCAAGCCCCACTTGGCCAGATTGCCGAAATCGGTATCCGTATCGATGCTCCAGACGGGTTCGAGCTGCTGCGTGTCCCCCACTACCAACGCCCTGCGGGCAAAGGCGAACAACGCGCCGCCGACCTGCGGCGACACTTGCCCCGCCTCGTCGACGATCAGCAGGTCGATGAAGCCGATCAGCGGCTGGTTGGCGCCATCGAAGTAGTCTAACAGACGCGGCGCGGTGTAAGCGGTCGACACCAGGCAGGGCGTCAGCTTGGCGAACCGCCGCCAGCGCCGCTCGCACATGTCCCGGCTGCGGCCGGTGAAGGTCTTGTCGTTGCGGGCGAGCGCCTCCGCCGTTTCGATCAGCCAGCGGCCCTCCCAGTAGCGGGCGGCGAGATGGAACAGTTCGGGACGGACAATCGTATCGAGCCCGGCCTCGGCGCGCTCCGGCACCTCGGCGATCTCGTCGAGGGCGGTGGCCGGCAGAAGGGACTTCAACGAGGCCATCCATCCCTCCCAGCCGGCGACAATGTCCTCCCTGGCGGCGATGGCAGCTTCACGCGCCCTGGCCGCGTCATCCAGCCAACGGCGCAAGGCCGGTGCGTTCAGAACCGTCTCCCACTTCCAGGCCGGATCGGCCAATCCCTTGAAGTCCAGGAAGGAGTGCGCGCGCGCCCATAGCCGCCTCTTCACCGGCGGCAGCCAGGACAGGAGCGACTCGATGAGAGAACCCTGAATCAGCCGCAGGGCCTCATGGCTGTGACGCTTGAAATCCTGCAGCCCTTCCCGCTCCCTGGCGGCTTCTGCCTGCAGCCGCTCGATGTCGTGCCGGGTCGGCAGCGCGCCGCCGGACGAAAGGGCGAGAAGGTCGCGATGCCGGCCGCATGCGGCCCTCAGAGCTTCGACCTTGGCCGACAGGGCTGCTCGCAGGGTTTCGACCGCCTGCGCCATGTCGGCAGGCTGGCGCCCCGACCAGAGGGCGAACCGGGATTGCCAATAAGACATCGCGCGATTGACATAGGCTGCATTCTCCATGCGCCCCGGCAGCCCCTTCCAAGGCTGCCCATGCGTCTTGCACCACGCGAAGGCAAGCTCGTCCTTGATGCCTTTCTCGGCCTCCGAGATCGAGGGCAGGTAGAGTCCGTACTGGCCGAAGTCCGGCAACCAACGCTCGGCCAGCGGCAATCCGGCCAGCGGATGCGTCTTCGGCAGCGTCGCGCGCGCGAATGTGTCGAGAATGTTGGTGATGGCCCTGTTGTTGGTGGAGCTGGCCAGGATGACGGGCGGCTCGCCGTTGCGTTCCAGCGCGCGCTCCACCCACAAGGACGCGACGAGGCTCTGGATGAAGGTGGTCTTTCCGGTGCCGGGCGGACCGTTGACCGCCACGATCTCGCCGTCGACGGCCGCCAGCGCGGCGCCAAGCGACTGGCGCTGGCTGCGATTGAGGGGGAAGCAGCCGCCCATCTGTCCGAGATGCCGGCGCGCCGCCGCATCGTCGCCCCCGACGGTGGCGGTGACGTCGCGTGCTGGCTGCGGTGCCGCGAGGCGGGCAAGCAATGGCGGAGCGTCATCGTCCCTGCGGTTGATCAGAAACTCGTAAACGTTTCGGATTGGCCCGCTCGTATCGGGAGGCGCGGAACCATGGGCGACGAACGCGCCCAGGTCCACATGCCGCGCCGGCACCCAATTGCCGGGATCGCCGCCGAAAAGGCTGGAGAACATCTCGGCGACATAGGTCCAGAACTCCGGCCAGCCGGCATCTTTCGGCGGGAGAGGATTGCGGCTGCGGTATTCGTCTTCCGCCGCAACCGAGGAGAATGTCTGCGTTCCGGACGCCAGCGGCGCGAGCACGGCCCGGTCCGCGATGATCGGATCCGTCTGCTCGCCGGGAAGAGACAGCACGCCATCCCGGTCGACATTGACGCACAGCCACAATGGCACCCGAGTCCGCTTCGCGGCCATGAAGGCGGCCGAATGCTCGCGCTCCGGCTCAAGCACCAGCAAGGCCACGAGCACTTCGATGGAAGTCAGTTCCTCCCGTTCCCTGGTGGAAAGGCCGGCCTCCGCGTCCCGCCACACTGCCTCAAGCGTTTCCGGTCCAAGCCGACCTGCAGCCAGTTCGGCGCGCGGGCACGGATGGAGTGCCAGGGACTCGGGATCGACATGCCGGATGCCGTCAAGAAGAGCGGCGCGCCAGTATCGCAGCAGGGCACGCAAGGATATGGTGATGGTGAATCCCCCGGATGACTGGAAGCGAACAACTGGCGCTCATGATAGCCCGTGCCTGGCAGCAATGACGTGATGGGCCGAGCAAAAAGGGATAATGCCACACGACTTGTTGCCGGGCTATGCCGGCACAAGTCTACGCTGCAGTCCCGTCCTCTACCTCCAATCCTTCAACAACCAGAGGACAAAGGGCCTTGCATATCTGTGCAAGACCCAAATCCGGCATCCGCCCGGTGAGCGCAGGTTGTCGACGGATATCGCCTCAGAGCCAGAAGCCGATCCAGACGCGGCGGCGCCAGCAGCGGACATGACGCCGACCATAGCGCCAGTAGCGGCGGCAGACCCTTCTCCAAACCCGCCGGCGGCGGCGACGGCGGTAATAGCGATCGCGGTAGTAACGATCGCGGTAGTAACGACGGCGGCGATAATAGTACTGAACCGGCTGCAGCAGATCTTCCTGGTCATCCTCATCGTAGATGGCCGGATCCGGCTTGTCCAACTCATCGAGAATTCCGTTGCCCTTGGGGGCGCCGGCAACCGCCTTGCCCGGTCCGGCCAGGCTTGCAAGCGCCGCTGCCCCCGCAACGCCAAGCATCCCAGTCAGAAACAACCGACGTTCCATCGAGACCTCCCGAGCTATTTGAGCATCGGCGGCCGTTCCCTCACCCGCAACAGGCTCCGGCGAGCCGCCGATCCGGTTGAACGCACAGGTAGCATTCTCGTTCCATTACCCCACTTCGCGCAGTATGAAGTCGTGCAGCATCTTGGCGGCGGGCGAAAGCACGCGGTTCTTGACCGTGATCAGGCTGTAAGGCCTGACCTCGATGTCGAATTCGGTCTGCACCACGTCAATCGCTCCCGCCAGCCCGTCGGCGCTCTGGATGAACTTGGCGACCTGGACAGAAACGGGGGCGATGGCGTCGGATTGCGCCACCATCACCAGCGTCAAGAGCAGCGAAGAGGTGTTGAGGATACGGTCGGGAAGCGGGATGTCGCGGTTCAGGAAATTGCTTTCCATCGCCTGGCGCAGCGGCGAGCCCCCGGACTGGAAGACCCAGTCATAGGCCGCCGTCTCCTCCAAGCCGACCATCCTGCCGCTGGCAAGCGGATGGCCGCGGCGCACGATCAGGCAGGCCTTCTCGATGCCGATGACGCGCGATTCGAACAGCCGCGGATTGAGGTCGTCGGGAATGCGGGCGATGATGAAGTCGTGGCGGGAGGCTATCAGCTCGCGGGCGAGCACGTTCGAGGTCTCGACCTGCATGGTGATCTCGATGCGCGGGTAGATGCGGCGGATCTCGCGAATCGCCGGCACGGCTAGCTCGATCGCCGGCGCGGTCACGGCGCCGAGGAACACCGAGCCGCCCTTGCCCGCCTTGAGTTCGGAAATCTCGCGGTCGGCTTCGCGCATCTCGAGCAGGATCGAGCGGGCGCGCCTGGCGAGCGCCTGTCCGTAAGGGGTGAGCGTGATGCCGCGCGGCAGCCGCTCGCACAATTTCACGTCGAGCACCGCCTCCATCTCGGCGATCATGCGCGAGGCGGCCGGCTGGGAGATGTTCATGACCTGGGCGGCGGCGCTCACCCGTCCGTGATCGTCGAGGGCGGCGATCATGCGCATATGGCGCAAGCTCAAACCGCTGCGCAGGAGTGTTTCCCCGTCGCCGGGGAGTTTTTCGTAACTTACTGGAATCGCACCAGGATCGCGCAACGCCGCCATGATTTCCCAGCCTCTCCGCCAGTTCTCTGCCGCATGCTAAACCATACCAGTTTCGGTATAGCAACCAACAAAGATCGCATTTGACAGTTATGTCAAAGGAACCCACCCTTCGCGCGTTCCGAGGCGCAACGATCGGCAACGAGCAAGATCGTATCGATTGAAACTGCGTCGCGGAGCCGATTGGGAGGATACCGGAGATCGATAAAGCCGACAGAGGCGCGCTTGCGCTCCTGCTCGACTGCGCGGCCCGCGAAGCCCCGAGGTGTCGCGTCCATCAACCAGGGAGAGTAATGTGAAGATCATCAAGACGCTGGCCGCCATCGCGGCCCTTGGCATTGCCGCCACGACCTATTCGGCGCACGCAGCCGACAAGGGTCTCGTCGGCGTGCTGATGCCGACCAAGACCTCGCAGCGCTGGATCAATGACGGCGACGCCGTCAAGTCCCAGCTCGAGGCGCTCGGCTACACCGTCGACCTGCAGTACGCGCAGGACGACATCCCGAACCAGCTCAGCCAGTTGGAAAACGAAATCACCAAGGGCCCGAAGGCGCTGATCATCGCCTCGATCGACGGCACCACGATGGCCGACGCGCTGCAGAAGGCCAACGATGCCGGCGTCGTCACCGTCGCCTATGACCGTCTGATCAAGAAGACCCCGAATGTCGACTACTACACCACCTTCGACAATTTCGGCGTCGGCGTGATCCAGGCGAATTCCCTGGTCAAGGGCCTCAAGGAGCGCTTCCCGAACACCAAGCCGTGGAACGTCGAACTGTTCGGCGGCTCGCCCGACGACAACAACGCCTTCTTCTTCTACAACGGCGCGATGTCGGTCCTGCAGCCGCTGATCGACGACGGCTCGATCAAGATCAAGTCCGGCCAGACCGGCATGGACAAGGTCGGCACGCTGCGCTGGCTGGCCGCCACGGCGCAGGCTCGCATGGACAACCTGCTCTCGGCCAACTACTCGGACGGCAGCCGCGTCGATGGCGTTCTGTCGCCTTATGACGGCCTGTCGCGCGGCATCACCGCCTCGCTGCGCGCCGTCGGCTACGGCACCGATGCCCAGCCCTGGCCGATCGTGACCGGCCAGGATGCCGAGACCGCCTCGGTCAAGCTGATCATCTCGGGCGAGCAGTATTCGACGGTGTTCAAGGACACCCGCGAGCTGGCCAAGGCCACCGTGCAGCTGGTCGACAAGGTGCTCTCCGGCGGCAAGCCCGACGGGCTCGACGAGAAGACCTACAACAACGACGTCAAGGTCGTTCCCTCGATCCTTTTGACGCCGCATGAGGTCGACAAGTCGAACTACCAGGCGCAGGTCGTCGACTCCGGCTACATCAAGGCCGACGAGCTGAAGTAATCCGGCTTGGAAAACGAGGGGTCCTGCGCCACGCAGGGCCCCTTTTCGTTCAGATGCGACCCCGGTATTGTTTTTGCCGGCTTCTGCAGCGCCATGCGCCGTCACGCACATAGAAGCTGTAGTATGTTGATTTCGCGCATGACACTTTCCCGAAACGGAAAACATGCGCCCAGGGAGCGGAATTCCTGATGACCTCGACGATTTTGGAGATGCGCGACATCACCAAGACGTTCCCCGGCGTGAAGGCGCTGTCGAACGTCAACCTCAGCGTCGAGGAAGGCGAGATCCACGCCATCGTCGGCGAGAACGGCGCCGGCAAATCGACGCTCATGAAAGTGCTGTCGGGCGTCTATCCGTCCGGTACCTATGAAGGCCAGATCGTCTTTCGCGGCCAGGAATGCCATTTCAAGGGCATCCATGACAGCGAGCATATCGGCATCGTCATCATCCACCAGGAGCTTGCCCTGGTGCCGATGCTGTCGATCGCGGAAAACATCTTCCTCGGCAACGAGCACGCCACCTATGGCGTCATCGACTGGAACGCCAACGAGAAGCGCACCGGCGCCCTGCTCCAGAAAGTCGGCCTGAAGGAAGACCCCAAGACACTGATCACCAATATCGGCGTCGGCAAGCAGCAGCTGGTCGAGATCGCCAAGGCGCTGAGCAAGGAAGTCAAGCTCCTGATCCTCGACGAGCCGACCGCCTCGCTCAGCGAAAAGGACAGCCAGGCGCTGCTCGATCTGCTGCTCGAGTTCAAGCGCCAGGGCATGACCTCGATCCTGATCTCGCACAAGCTCAACGAGGTGAACCGCGTCGCCGACAAGGTGACGGTGATCCGCGACGGGCGCACCATCGAGACCCTGCCCAGGAAAGACATCAGCGAGGACCGCATCATCACCTCGATGGTCGGCCGCTCGCTGGACGACCGTTATCCGCCGCGCGAGCCGCAGATCGGCGAGGTCGTCTTCGAGGTCAAGGACTGGTCGGTCTACCACCCGATCCACGCCGAGCGGCAGGTGATCAAGAACGTCAACCTCAACGTGCGCAAGGGCGAGGTGGTCGGCATCGCGGGGCTGATGGGCGCCGGCCGCACCGAATTCGCGATGAGCCTGTTCGGCCGCTCCTACGGCCGGCACATCACCGGCGAGGTTTTGCTCGAAGGCAAGCCGATCGACCTTTCGTCGGTGAGCAAGGCGGTGCAAAACCGCATCGCCTATGTCACCGAGGACCGCAAGACCTACGGCCTCAACCTCATCGACCACATCAAGCACAATGTGACTTTAGCCAATTTGGGAGGCGTCTCCAGCCGCGGCGTCATCGACGACATGCGCGAGATGAGCGTCGCCAACGACTACCGCAAGAAGACCAACATCCGCGCCTCCAGCGTCTATCAGCTGACCGGCAATCTCTCGGGCGGCAACCAGCAGAAGGTGGTGCTGTCGAAATGGCTGTTCGCCGATCCCGAAGTGCTGATCCTGGACGAGCCGACGCGCGGTATTGACGTCGGCGCCAAGTACGAAATCTACACGATCATCGCCCGCCTCGCCGCCGAAGGCAAAGCGATCATCGTCATCTCGTCGGAAATGCCGGAACTGCTCGGCATCACCGACCGCATCTATGTCATGAACGAAGGGCGTATCGTCGGCGAAATGGCGGCAAGCGATGCCAGCCAGGAAAAAATCATGCGCGCCATCGTTCGGGGAGAAGGAAAAAAAGCATCATGAGCACAGAAAGCGCTCCCGCGCCGCAAAGCGGCGCCGCCGAGGACGTCAAGCATGGTCCGCGCATCGCCGTTTCGGCGCTGACGACAAATCTGCGCGAATACGGCCTGATCATCGCGCTGATCGTCATCATGCTGTTCTTCCAGTACACGACGTCGGGAACGCTGTTCAAACCGGTCAACCTCTCGAACCTGGTGCAGCAGAACTCGTTCATCATCGTGATGGCGCTCGGCATGCTTCTGGTGATCGTCGCCGGCTATATCGATCTCAGCGTGGGATCGGTCGCAGGCTTCATCGGCGCTCTTGCGGCGATGATGATGGTCATCTGGCCGCTTGGGATATTCAGCAATCCGCTCGTGGTCTCGATCGTGTGCCTGATCGTCGGCGCCCTTATCGGCGCCGCGCAAGGCTACTGGATCGCCTACCACCGGATACCGAGCTTCATCGTGACGCTGGCGGGCATGCTGATCTTCCGCGGCATCTGCCAGGCCCTGCTTGGCGGCGGCTCCTCGGTCGGCCCGCTTCCCGACAGCTTCAAGGCGCTGAGCTCCGGCTTCATCCCGGACGTCATCGGCCCGCTGACGCTGATCCCGCCGACGGTGAACGCCGCCGGCAAGACCATCGTCGGCAGCGGGCTGACGCTGCACATGACGACGATCGTGCTCGGCCTGGTCGCCGTGCTTGCCTATGCCTATTTCGGGCTAAGGGCCCGCCGCAAGCGCGAGCGGCATGGCTATGAGGCCGAGCCCTTCCCGCTTTTCGTCGTCAAGACGCTGGTGGGCAGCGCATTGGCGCTGTTCCTGGTGTTCCAGTTCGCCAGCTACCGGGGCCTGCCGGTGGTGCTTCTGGTGATGGGCGTGCTGATCTCGCTGTTCGTTTTCGTCACCAAGCGCATGACGATCGGCCGCCGCATCTATGCGATGGGCGGCAACGCCAAGGCGGCGCAGCTGTCCGGCATCAATACCGAAAGGCTGACGCTGCTCGTCTTCATCAACATGGGCGTGCTGTCGGCGCTCGGCGGCCTGATCATCGCGGCCCGCCTCGGCCAGGCGGTGCCGGCGGCCGGCCTCGGCAGCGAGCTCGACGTGATCGCCGCCGTCTTCATCGGCGGCGCCTCGGCGATGGGCGGCGTCGGACAGGTCATCGGCGCCGTGGTCGGCGGCTTCATCATGGGTGTCATGAACAACGGCATGTCGATCATGGGCGTCAATGTCGACTGGCAGCAGGTGGTCAAGGGCCTGGTGCTGCTCGGCGCGGTCATCTTCGACGTCTACAACAAGAACAAGGCTTAACGGCTGAAGACAAGGACTAAGGAGGCATACGGGTTCTAGATCGCGGAGCTGCCGGCAACCCGTCGGCGCGAAGAAGTCCCGAAAGGACCAGGCCCGCGAGCGCAATCCGGCGCAGGAGTTTCAACCGTGGCACGGATCGGTTCCGGGCCGCGCGGTCAGGGTTTGCCGCCGGCAGCCGGGCCAAGGCAAAAGAGAGAGGGTTTCATCATGCTGATTTCCCAGATCCTCGACGACGCCGAGACGATCCGGGTCGTTGCCCGCAGCGGCGGCAAGACCCGGATCATCAACGGCGCGCGCAGCGTCTATTCGCTGGCGATGGAGGCCGCCCGCACGGGTATCGGTCTCGAAGCCCTGATCGAGCGCAAGGGCTACGGCGAGACGGTCGATCTCGATGCCGCCTACAAGAAGGGGCGGCTGGTGTCGCCGATCAACCATCCGGACCCGGCGCATTTGCACCTCACCGGCACGGGCTTGACCCATCTCGGCTCGGCCGCGACGCGCGATTCCATGCACAAGAAGCTCAGCGACGGCGAAGAGCAGCTCACCGATTCCATGAAGATGTTTCGCATGGGGCTGGAAGGCGGCAAGCCACCAAAGGGCCAGATCGGCGTGCAACCGGAGTGGTTCTACAAGGGCAACGGCACCATGGCGGTGGCGCCGGGTGCTGCGCTGATGTCGCCCGCCTTCGCGCAGGACGCCGGCGAGGAGCCGGAGATCGCCGGCATCTATGTGATCGGCGACGACGGCGCGCCGTTCCGTGTCGGCTTCACGCTGTCCAACGAGTTTTCGGACCACGTGACCGAGCGGGTCAACTACCTGTTCCTCGCCCACTCCAAGCTGCGCAACGCGTCGTTCGGGCCGGAGATCCTGATCGGCGACCTGCCCGCCGACATCAGGGGCTCATCGCGCATCTGGCGCGACGGCAAGGTGCTTTGGGAAAAGCCGTTCCTGTCGGGCGAGGCGAACATGTCGCACACCATCGCCAATCTCGAGCATCACCACTTCAAATATTCGGCGTTCCGCCAGCCCGGCGACGTGCATGTGCACATGTTCGGCACCGCGACGCTCTCCTTCGCCGACGGCATCAAGACCGAGGCCGGCGACGTGTTCGAGATCGAGGCCAAGGATTTCGGCCTGCCGCTGCGCAATCCGCTGGAGATCGAAAAGCCGGTGAAAGTGGCCGTGAAGGCGCTTTGAGGTGAAAGCGTGATCTCCCCCCTCGTGGGGGAGATGGCCGGCAGGCCAGAGGGGGGCGCTGTCCCGCCAGCGTTCGCAATCCAGCCGGCTCTGCCTGCGGACTGTCTTCTTGGCTACAGTAGAGGTTGGCGATCCTTCGCGCCCCCCTCTGCCCTGCCGGGCATCTCCCCCACAAGGGGGGAGATTGGCAGCTTCAACCTCAATAAATATCGAAGTCGAAATATTTCGCCTGGATCTTCTTGTAGGTGCCGTCGGCAACGATGGCATCGATGGCCGCGTTCAGCTTGTCGCGCAGCGCGGTGTCCTCCAGGCGCACGGCGATGCCGGCCTCAGTCTCGGTGCCCTTGACGTCGCCGACCAGCTTGCAGCAGCCGTCGCTCGCCTTCTTCAGCCAGTCGACCAGCACGAACTTGTCCGAAATGACGGCGTCGAGCCGGCCGTTCTGGAGATCGGTGATCGCCTCTTCCTGGGTCGGATAAAGCTTCGCCTCGGCGCCGGCCTTGCCATATTTGTCCTGGGCATAGTCGGCCTGGGTGGTCGAGGCCTGGGCGCCGACGGTCTTGCCGGCGAGCGCCGCCGGCTCGGTGGAGGCGATGTCGCTGTCCTTGAGCGCCACCAGCGCAAGCGGCGTCGTATAGTATTTGTGGGTGAAGGCGACCTGCTTCTTGCGCTCCTCGGTGATGCTCATCGAGGCGATGATGGCGTCGAACTTCTTGGCCTGGAGGGCCGGAATGATGCCGTCCCAATCCTGGGTGACGATCTCGCACTCGACCTTCATCTGGGCGCAAAGCGCATTGGCGATGTCGATGTCGAAGCCCTCAACCTTGCCGTCCGGCGTTATGGTGTTGAAGGGCGGATAGGCGCCCTCGGTGCCGATCTTGATCTTTTCCGCCGCGATCGCGGAACCGGCGCCAAGCGCCAACATGGCGGCGACTGTCGCCGATACGATCCATCTGGTTATCTGCATTTTTTGTCTCCCTCAGTCAGGCGTCTAGATTGGTGAGGCGCAGCCAAGCATGGCGCGCCCAGCCGGGCAAGCGGTGTCTGACGTGAACTGTCAGCGCGCGGCGCGGAAATGCTTAGAGAGCTTAAGCCCCTGCGCCTGGTAGTTCGAGCCGAGGTCGCTGCCATAGAGCGCCTGCGGGCGCTTGAGCATATGCTCGTAGACAAGGCGTCCGACGATCTGGCCGTGGTCGAGGATGAAGGGCACCTCATGGCTGCGCACCTCGAGCACCGCCCGGCTGCCGCTGCCGCCAGCGGCGGAGTGGCCGAAACCGGGATCGAAGAAGCCGGCATAGTGGACGCGGAACTCGCCGACCAGCGGGTCGAACGGCGTCATCTCGGCGGCATAGAGCGGCGGCACATGCACGGCTTCGCGCGAGACCAGGATGTAGAACTCGTCCGGATCGAGCACCAATTCGCCGGCGCCGCTCTTGTAGAGAGGCTCCCAGAAGTCGACGACATCCTGCGCGGCGCGCTTGTCGACGTCGACGAGGCCGGTGTGGTGCTTGCCGCGATAGCCGACCAGGCCGTCCTTGTCGCCGTCGAGATCGATCGACAGTGCTATCCCGCCGCCGGAGATGTTGGGTGGCTCGGTGGCGACCAGCATCTCGGCATGGTGGAGATCGCGCAATTCGCGCTCCGACAAAAGCGCATTGCCGGTGCGGAAGCGTATCTGCGACAGGCGCGAGCCGGCGCGCACGACGATCGGGAAGGTGCGCGGGCTGACTTCGAGATAGAGCGGACCATGATAGCCGGCCGCGATCTTGTCGAACTCGTGGCCGCGGTCGGTCATGACGCGCGTGAAAATGTCCAGCCGTCCGGTCGAGCTCTTCGGATTGGCCGAAGCCGACACGTTTGAAGGCAGCGCCAGGCTTTCCAGCAGCGGCACGATATAGACGCAGCCCGTCTCCAACACCGCGCCCTCGGCGAGATTGATCTCGTGCAACTTCAGCCGGTCGAGCTTGTCGGCCACCAGGTGATCGGGACCGGGCAGGAAGGAGGCGCGCACGCGGAAAGCCTTGTCGCCCAGCCTCAGATCGAGGCTGGCCGGCTGAATCTGATTGGTATCGAGCACGCGCGGCGACTTCAGCGCGCCCGCCTCAAACAGCGCCGCGATGTCCTGATCCGGAAGAATGCCTGTCTGCCGCAAAGGCTGGCTCCGTTCCAACTGGTACAAACCTCTTAATCAAGCCGGCAATTGACGCAAGCGCGGTGCGGGTCTAAAGGGTCGTTATCCCGTGGTGATTTGGCCGGTCGGCTTGCAGCCACGTTAAACAAGTCGCTAAAGGACCGCTGGCCGCAAGGCCGTATGGACCGGTTGCGACATCGCGGCCGGTTTTTTTGTGTTTGGATGTTCTTTGCGAGTGGAATTAGGGCGATGACGAAGACGCGCAACTGGAAACCTCAGACGGCACTCGTGCATGGCGGGACGCTGCGTTCCGGCTTCGGCGAGACCGCCGAGGCAATGTACCTCACCCAGGGCTATGTCTATGAGACGGCGCAAGCCGCGGAAGCCCGTTTCAAGGGCGAGGAGCCGGGCTTCATCTATTCGCGCTACGCCAATCCGACCGTGGACATGTTCGAAAAGCGCATGTGCGCGCTGGAAGGCGCCGAAGATGCCCGCGCCACCGCTTCCGGCATGGCGGCGGTCAGCGCAGCGCTTCTGTGCAGCGTCAAGGCCGGCGACCATATCGTTGCCGCGCGGGCGCTGTTCGGCTCCTGCCGTTGGGTGGTCGAGACGCTGGCGCCGCGCTACGGCATCCAGGCGACGCTGATCGACGGCACCGACATCGCCAATTGGGAAAAGGCGGTCAGACCGAACACCAAGCTGTTCTTCCTGGAGAGCCCGACCAACCCGACGCTGGAAGTGGTCGACATCGCCGCCGTCGCCGCTTTAGCCAACTCGATCGGCGCGCGCGTGATCGTCGACAATGTCTTCGCCACGCCGCTGCAGCAGAAGCCCTTGCAGCTCGGCGCCCATATCGTTGTCTATTCGGCGACCAAGCATATCGACGGACAGGGCCGCTGCCTCGGCGGCGTCATCCTGTCGGACAAGAAATGGATCGACGAGAACCTGCACGACTATTTCCGCCACACCGGCCCGAGCCTGTCGCCCTTCAACGCCTGGACGCTGCTCAAGGGCCTGGAGACGCTGCCGCTGCGGGTGCGCCAGCAGACGGAAAGCGCCGGCAAGATCGCCGACTTCCTGGCCGACAGGCCGGAGATCGCCCGCGTCATCTATCCGGGCCGCGCCGACCATCCGCAGGCGGATGTCGTCAGGAAGCAGATGTCTGGCGGCTCGACGCTGATCTGCCTCGACGTCAAGGGCGGCAAGCAGGCGGCGTTCGCCTTCCAGAACGCGCTCGACATCGTGCTGATCTCCAACAATCTCGGCGACGCCAAGAGCCTGATCACCCATCCGGCGACCACGACGCACAAGAACCTGAGCGACGAGGCGCGCGCCGAACTCGGCATCGGGCCTGGCACGCTGCGTCTGTCCGTGGGGCTTGAGGACACCGACGATCTGCTGGCCGACATCGAAGAGGCGCTAAAGGCGGCGAAGTAGCGGCAGCAAAGAGCGGCCTTGAGCCGCAGCCGGCTCAGGCAATCTCTTCGAGTTCGGTCATCTCCCCGGTGCGGATCGTCATGGCGTTGCCGCGCCATTCGACGACACCGCCCAGCCAGCCGCGCGCCCAGATGGTGGGGAGCATCGCATCGCGAACGATCATTGCGGTCACGCTGCGCGGCGACAGGTACCAGCCCTTGGACCAGGCAAGCAGGCATTCCGGCACATAAGCGATCGCCAGCACGCAAAGCGCGGTCGTAGGCAGGCTGGCGCCGGCACCTGCCGCCGCGATCAGCGCGAAATTGAGCGGCACGACCATCCCGGTCAGGATCTCGGGCGCGAAGAACAATGGGAAGGT
Organism: Mesorhizobium sp. M1D.F.Ca.ET.231.01.1.1; assembly: GCF_003999155.2. Taxonomy (NCBI): domain Bacteria; kingdom Pseudomonadati; phylum Pseudomonadota; class Alphaproteobacteria; order Hyphomicrobiales; family Phyllobacteriaceae; genus Mesorhizobium; species Mesorhizobium sp. M1D.F.Ca.ET.231.01.1.1. Next base: position 189,976 of record NZ_RZOZ02000011.1, on the reverse strand, counting down.
GACGCGGCGCAGCCGAGCCCAGCGCGCCTGGCGCGACCAGATCTCGGCGAGCGTGCGCTGGCCGAGCGGCTGCTCGAAGGGCGAGGCCACGAGATTGACCCGTAGGCCCAGGCCGTTGACCAGCTTGGTCGCCGCCGCATCCTCGGCGATCTCGGCGGCCAAAGCCTGGATGCCGCCATGGGCATCGAGCATCGGCTTGTTCCACAGCATGCTCTTGCCCTGGGCGAAGCCAAGGCCGAGCGCCTCGCCGGCATATTGCCAGCGCGCCTGCAGCGTGTTGAGGAAGGCGCATTCGACTTCGGCCCAAAAACCGTCCGGCCGCGAGCCGACCGGTGTCGAGCAGACGAGACCGGTGTCCGGCCGCCAGGCCGCCATCAGATGCTGGACATAGTCCTTGGGCATCAACACGTTGGAATCGGCAAGGATCACCCAATCGTGCCGGGCCGCCTGCCAGCCCTTGACGCAGTTGTTGAGCTTGGGATTGGCGCTGATCCTGTCATCGCCGACGAGCAGCCTCGCCGGAACCTTGGGGAAGCGCGCGATCGCGGCATTGATCAGTCCGACCACGGGATCGTTGGCATGGGCGACGCAGAAGATCAGCTCATAGCGGGGCCAGTCGAGCGAGAAGGCGCGGTCGAGCGTCTCCCCGGTGAACGGCTCGACGCCCCGCGACGGAACGACGATGGAGACCGGCGGCTGGTTGCCGGAGGACGCAGGTATGACGCGACGCGCCTTCAGCCGCGAGGAAGCGAACAGAATGCTGGCGAAGTTGGAAAGAACAAGGGCTGACGAGGCAAAGGCGGCTGCGAGAGTCAGTTCCATCGAGATCTGGTCACTCCGGAAAGGCCGCCCGCGGCGTTTCATCAGTCGACGGAGCGCCCGAGTCGCCCACACGGTTTGTGCACACCAACATTGTCATGTGTCACTTAAATGACATTGTTTGTCGGCACGTGCGGTGGAAAGCCGGCAGGATGGACGGCGCTAGCGTAACAACCGCGAAGCGCGACAAATGCTCCCAGCGGCGGCAACCGGAGTGGCACATGTATCGCGCCGTCACGCGCAACATCGAAGTGCAGGTCAGGCCGTTCTACCTGGAGGACCGTTCGGACCCGTCCGAGAACCGCTATGTTTGGGGCTACCAGGTGACGATCGACAACCGTTCGGACGAGTTCGTGCAGCTTCTGTCGCGCTACTGGCACATCACCGACGGACGCGGACGCGTCGAGGAAGTGCGCGGCGCGGGCGTCGTCGGCGACCAGCCGGAGCTCAATCCCGGCGACAGCTACCAGTACACGTCGGGATGCCCGCTCTCGACGCCGTCCGGCATCATGGTCGGCCACTACACGATGCGCAATGGGCGCGGCGAGACGTTCGACGTCGCCATCCCCGCCTTCTCCCTCGACATGCCGGGGACGAGGCGCACGGTGAACTAAGGGCGAAATCCTACGCGGCAGCCTCTTTCTCCCCGTTTACGGACCGTTTACGGGGAGAAATGCCCGGCAGGGCAATGAGGGGCGGCGCCAGGTTTGAGATTTTCTTTCGCACAAAGCGAGGGCGCTTGCATGGCCAACGCCGGCGCTGCCCCTCATCCGCCCTTCGGGCACCTTCTCCCCGTGGAACGGGGAGAAGGAAGGGCATTTCACTCGCCCGCGAACTCCGCCGGGTCGAAGTCGTACTGCGTCGAGCAGAATTCGCAGGCGACATGGATGCCGCCGTCCTCGGTCGAGTCCTTGATCTCCTCGGCCGAGAAGCCTTCGAGGAGGCCGCGGATCTTCTCGCGCGAACAGGAGCACTGGTCGTCCACCGGCACGCTGCGGAAAACGCGCACGCCATGCTCGTGGAACAGCCGGTAAAGCAGCCGCTCGGCGCCCACCGTCGGGTCGATCAGTTCCGTCGGCTCGATGGTGCCGAGCAGCGCCAGCAACTCCTGCCAGGAATTATCGGCCGGATGGTCGGTCACCTCGCGGTCGTCGCCGTCGCCGCCCGAAATGTCGGGAATACGCATACGCTCGGGCGCCTGCGGCAGAAACTGCGCCAGGATGCCGCCGGCGCGCCACTGCTCGCGCGCGCCGGCCGGGCCGGGCGTCACCAGCTTGGCGACCGACATCTTGATCTCGGTTGGAATCTGCTCCGACTGGCGGAAATAGGTGCGCGCGGCATCCTCCAGCGTGGTGCCATCGAGCTGGACGATGCCCTGATAGCGCTGCGTATGCGCGCCCTGGTCGATGGTCAAAGCCAGGACGCCGTTGCCGAGCAACGCCTGCTGCGAGGTTTCGCCGGCGGCGATCAGCGCCTGCAGCCGGTCGGCGTCGAAGCGCGCATAGGCGCGCAGCGCATGCGGCGTGGTGAAATCGGCCACCAGCATATCGACCGGACCGTCGGTGCGGGTCTGCAGGATGAACTTGCCCTCGAACTTCAGCGACGTGCCGAGCAGCACGGTGAGCACGCAGGCTTCCGCCAGCAGCCGTGCGACCGGTTCGGGATAATCGTGGCGGCTGAGAATAGCGTCGAGCATTGGCCCGAGCTGCACGGTGCGGCCGCGCACGTCGAGCGGCGCCACTTCGTAAGGCACGACATGATCGTCGCCGGCGAAGCCGAATTCACCGAGTTTGGGTTGATGTTCAGCCAATGGACGGGTTTCCAGCATGACAAAGCTCCAGGGCGCGTCCATGCCGCTTTCCGGGCGGCATGCGTCGAAGCGCGTTCGATTTACGTGATGGCCCGCAAATAGGCATCGCGTAATCCTGGATCAAGACAACCTGGTTCAAGCCGGGCCCGATCAAGCGCCCAGGCACCAGGCCAGCACCGCCTTCTGGGCGTGCAGCCGGTTCTCGGCCTCGTCGAACACCACCGAATGCGGCCCGTCGATGACCTCGTCGGTGACCTCCTCGCCGCGATGCGCCGGCAGGCAGTGCATGAACAGCGCATCGGACTTCGCCCTGGCCATCAGCGCGGCATTGACCTGGTAGGGCAGGAAGACGTTGTGGCCGCGGGCGCGATGTTCCTGGCCCATCGACACCCAGCTGTCGGTCACGACGCAATCCGCCTGGTCGACGGCCTCCTCGGCCGTGCGGGCAAACCTGACCTTGCCGCCATTGGCCTTCGACCAGTCGACATATTTCTCGAAAGGCTCGCTGCCTTCGGGCACCGCGACATTGAGATTGAAGCGGAACCGCGCCGAAGCTTCCAGGAGCGAATGCAGCACATTGTTGCCGTCGCCGGTCCAGGCGAAGGTCTTGCCGGCCACCGGGCCGCGGTGCTCCTCGTAGGTCATGATATCCGCCATCAACTGGCAGGGATGGGTATCGTCGGTCAGCCCGTTGATCACCGGCACGGTGGCATTCTGGGTCAACTCCAGCAGCCGGTCATGCGAAGTGGTGCGGATCATGATGGCATCGACATAGCGCGACAGCACCTTCGCCGTGTCGGCGATGGTTTCGGAACGGCCGAGCTGCATCTCGGTGCCCGTCAGCATGATGGTCTCGCCGCCGAGCTGGCGCATGCCGACGTCGAAGGAAACGCGCGTGCGCGTCGACGGCTTGTCGAAGATCATCGCCAGGACCTTGCCTTCGAGCGGCTTCGAACGCTCGCCGGCCTTGAGCCTGGTCTTTCGCGCCACCGCATCGTCCAGCATGATGCGCAGGTCGCCCGCGGAAACGGCGGACAGGTCGGTGAAGTGGCGAACGCTCATCGGCAAATTCCAGAATTACTTCGCGGCTTCGGCCGCAATCGCATCGGTCAGGCCCTTGGCGCCGGCGCGGATGCGCTTCAGGGCCTCGCCGATCTCCTCGTCGGTAACGGTGAGCGGCGGCAAGAGGCGGATGACGTTGTCGCCGGCCGGCACGGCAAGCAGGTGCTGGTCGCGCAGCGCCATGTTCACCTTGGTGTTGGGCATGGCGCATTTCAGGCCAAGCATCAGGCCGGTGCCCCGTATGCCGTCGATGATCTCGGGATATTCGTCGACGACCGCGACCAGGCCCTGCTTGAGCAGCAGCGCCTTGCGCTGCACGTCCTCGAGGAAACCCTCGGCCAGCACCACGTCGAGCACGGCATTGCCGACGGCCATCGCCAGCGGATTGCCGCCGAAAGTGGTGCCGTGCACGCCGGCCGTCATGCCGGTCGCGGCCTCGTCGGTGGCCAGGCAGGCGCCCATCGGGAAGCCGCCGCCTATGCCCTTGGCGATCGCCATCAGGTCGGGCGCGACGCCCGCCCACTCATGCGCGAACAGCTTGCCGGTGCGGCCGATGCCGCACTGGACCTCGTCGAAGATCAGAAGCAGGCCGTGCTGGTCGCAGAGCTGCCGCAGGCGCTTCAACGACTGCGTCGGCACCGGGCGAATGCCGCCCTCGCCCTGCACTGGCTCGATCAGTATGGCCGCGGTTTCCGGCGTGATCGCCTTCTCGGCGGCGTCGATGTCGTCGAACGCGACCTGGTCGAAGCCCTCGACCTTCGGACCGAAACCCTCGAGATATTTGTACTGGCCGCCGGCGGCGATCGTCGCCAGCGTGCGGCCATGGAAGGCGCCTTCGAAGGTGATGATGCGGAAACGCTCCGGATGGCCCTTGACGAACTGGTAGCGCCGCGCCGTCTTGATCGCGCATTCCAGCGCCTCGGCGCCCGAATTGGTGAAGAACACCTTGTCGGCGAAGGTCGCTTCGACCAGCCGCTCGCCCAGCCGGCGCTGCTCGGGGATCTCGTAGAGATTGGAGACGTGCCAGAGCTTGGCGGCCTGCCCGGTGAGAGCGGCGACCAGATGCGGATGGCTGTGGCCAAGCGAATTCACGGCGATGCCGCCGGCGAAATCGAGATATCGCTCGCCCTTGTTGGTGACCAGCCAAGTCCCCTCCCCGCGGTCGAAGGCCAGGGGTGCGCGAGCAAAGGTCTCGTAAAGCGCCGAACCGCTCATTATATGCGTCTCCGGAACCGGAAATCAAAAAAGCCGCCAATGCGGCGGCCTTTGCGGCTTATCATGTTTTTCGGCCATGAAGTCAACGAAAACGTCGCGCAGTAGCGCACGGCAAGGCTCCAGCGGCACGCCGGCTCATGAGCGGTCAGGCAAGTTGGGGAAAACCGAAAAAACCGAATCGTGTTGCCCTGGGGACTCTTGTCACCGAGTCAGCGCATAAGGTAATTGTAGTCGAGAAATAACTAGATTTCGTGCGGCGGATCTAATCACCCGGTACATGTGGTGTTGTTTGCCCGGCGGGAGCCGGGGCGGGAAAGGATTCTGGCTGCCGTACGCCTCAGCAGGAGCGCGGTCTCATGAACTGGACTGACGAGCGGGTCGAACTTCTCAGGAAATTGTGGTCGGAGGGCCTCAGCGCCAGCCAGATCGCCGCGCAGCTCGGCGGCGTGAGCCGCAACGCCGTCATCGGCAAGGTGCATCGCCTGAAACTGTCGGGCCGCGGCCGCGCGACCACGGCACCCGCGCGGCAGAAGAAGGCGACGCAAGGGGCCTCGATGCAGAAATCGGTCGCCCGCGCCGCAAGTGCTGCGCGTCATGTGACGGCTACCATCGGCGCGACCGCGCTGCAGGTGCAGTTCGACGCGGAGCCGGTGGCGCGCCATTATATCCGCCCGGTCGAGAACGTCGTGGTGCCGATTTCGCGCAACCTGCAGCTCGTCGAGCTGACCGAGCGCACCTGCAAGTGGCCGAACGGCGATCCGCTGTCGGAAGACTTCAGCTTCTGCGGCAACGACGCGGGCGAGACCGGGCCGTACTGCAAATATCACTCTCGTGTCGCGTTCCAGCCGGCGGCGGAGCGGCGCAGAAGCCGCTGAGCGAATAGCGAATAGCGAATAGCGAATAGCGAATAGCGAATAGCGAATAGCGAATAGCGAATAGCGAATAGAAGGGTGCTGGCATCCCGAGTGGGGCGCAAGCTTCTCTTGTCCCTATTGGCTACTCCCTATTCGCTATTCACTTTTCACAACCAACCATTCTTCCGGAACCGCCAGTACAAGAACGAGCAGATCAGCGCGATCGCAACCAGCACGGTCGGGTAGCCATACTCCATATGCAGTTCCGGCATGTCGTTGAAATTCATGCCGTAAATGCCGGCGAAGGCTGTCGGCACCGCCAGGATGGCGGCCCAGGAGGCGAGTTTTTTCGAGATCGCCGTTTCCTGGCTCTGTCCGACCAGAAGGCTGGCCTCGAAGGCGAAGGCCAGGACCTCGCGCAGGCTGTCGATCTTTTCCTGCACGGTGCGGATGTGGTCGGTCACGTCGCGGAACAGCGGATGCATGGCGGCATGGATCTGCGGCAGCTCGGCGCTGGTCAGGCGGCGGCAGACCTCGACCAAAGGCAGCGCCGCGTTGCGCAGCCTGAGCAGATCACGGCGCAGCATATAGAGCCGTTCGATGTCGGCGCCGGTCATCGGCTTCAGCAGCACCTTGTCCTCGATCTGCTCGACCTCGTCCTCGATCTGCTCGAGCACGGGCATGTAGTTGTCGACGATGAAGTCGAGAATGGCATAGAGGACGAAATCCTCGCCCTTGGCGAGCGAGGACGGGCAGCTTTCCCAGTGTTGGCGCACCGCGGCGTAGGAAGTCGAGGGGCCATGCCTGACGCTGACGATATAGCCGCTGCCGACGAAGAGATGCGTCTCGCCGAACGTGACGCGGCCATCGATCAGTTGCGCCGTGCGGGCGACGATGAACAAGGCATCGCCATATTGTTCGATCTTCGGCCGCTGATGCGGATGCTCGGCGTCCTCGATCGCCAGGTCATGCAGGTGAAATTGCGACTGCACCCTGAGCAGCAGGTTGCGGTCCGGCTCGAGCAGCCCGATCCAGACGACATGGCCGGGCTTTGTCGCCCACACACCTGCCTCTTCGATCGCAATGTCGGCCACGCGCTTGCCGGCGGAATAGACGCTGGACGCAATGATGCCGGATGTCGGCTGCGGGGCCGGGGTCAGGTTTCGAACTTGTTCCATCGCAAACCTCCCGAGACAGCGACTGACAAAATCGCTGCACCTGGAGGAGCTTAGCCTAAATTAGAAAGCCGTTCGAGGGGGCCCCCGTTCACTTAGCCGATATCGGGCCGATATCGGGTCATTTGGCCGATACGGGGCCAGGAAACACCACCTGGTCGGTCTTGTCGCCCTTCGGCCGGTCGGCCGGCATCTGGTCGCCGGTGACGATGTAATAGATGGTTTCGGCGATGTTGGTGGCGTGGTCGCCGATCCGCTCGATGTTCTTGGCGCAGAAGAGAAGATGGGTGCAGGGCGTGATGTTGCGCGGATCTTCCATCATATAGGTCAGGAGCTCGCGAAACAGCGAGGTATACATGGCGTCGATCTGGTCGTCGCGGTCGCGCACGAAGCCGATCTTCTCGACCGAGCGCGAGGCGTAGACGTCGAGCACTTCCTTGAGCTGCGTCAGCGCCAGATTGGCCAGCGCCTCGAGGCCGCGGAACAGGCTGCTCGGCTGGCGGCCGTCGATGACCGCCGCGACGCGCTTGGCGACGTTCTTGCCGAGATCGCCGACGCGCTCGATATCGGCCGAGATGCGGATGGCGCCGACGATCTCGCGCAGATCCGTCGCCATCGGCTGGCGCCTGGCGATGATGACGATCGCCTTGTCGTCGATCTCGCGCTGGCCCTCGTCGAGGACAAGATCGTCCTGGATGACCTTCTGCGCCAGGCCCGGATCGGCGTTCACGAGGGCCGCCACCGCCTGCTCGACCATGCGCTCGGCGTGCCCGCCCATGGCGGCGATGCGCTTCGACAGGAATTTCAGTTCTTCGTCATAGGCACTCATAGTATGGACGGACTGCATGGTTATGCCTTCCCGGTTTTTGCCGGCTGGTGCGTTCCCTCAATCTGTCGCTGATACGCGAACCGGATGACAGAAAGAAGAAATTGCCGGTTGGCAACCAATACAGGAGTCAGCTAGTCGGCAAATGAACCGTGAACGCCGCGCCCTTGCCGACTTCCGACTTGATCGACAGCCTTGCATTATGACGAGTCAATATATGCTTGACGATGGAAAGGCCAAGGCCGGTGCCTTTCTGGGTCCGGCTGTTTTCGACATCGACGCGGTAGAAGCGCTCCGTGATGCGGGGAATGTGCTCCTCGGCTATGCCGGGGCCATAGTCTCTTATGGTGACGTCGATGCCCGCTTCCTGGCCGTCTTCGCTGCCTGCGATGGACACGGTGACGCGCCCGCCTGACTGGCCGTATTTGCAGGCATTCTCCAGGAGATTCTCGAAAACCTGGAAGAGCTCGTCGCGGTCGCCGGGCACGGAAAGCGGGCCATCGATGAAATCCCGTTCGATGACGACGCCGTTCTCGCTGGCCAGCGGCCCGAGGGAATCGATGACGCTGTCGATGGTCTGGTGAAGATCGACCTCGGTTCCCGGCCGCAGATAGGGCTTCATCTCCAGCCGCGACAGCGACAACAGATCGTCGATCAGGCGCGCCATGCGGCCCGTCTGGTTCTGCATGATCTGCAGAAACTGGTCGCGTGCCGCCGGATCGCCGCGCGCCGGGCCGCGCAAGGTCTCGATGAAGCCGGCGATGGAGGCGAGCGGGGTGCGCAACTCGTGGCTGGCATTGGCGATGAAGTCGGCGCGCATGCGGTCGATGCGGCGTGCCTCGCTCTGATCCTTGAATACCAGCACATAGAGACCGGTGGCATGGCCGACCGATGACGCGCTCACCCGGTATGTGCGCTCGACCGGCAGCTTTTCCGTATACTCGACGACATCGGACGCCACGGCCCCCGAGACGATGCCGTCGAGCAAGGCCTGCATTTCCGGAGCGCGGAACTTGAGCGACAGCGACATGCCGGGCGCCAGTCCGCCGAAGGCGGCAAAAGCGGCCGCGTTGGCATGGACGATGGCTGCCGTCCGGTCGAAGATGATCAGCGGATCGGCAACGGCGGCGGCCAGATACTCGCCAGACAGCCGCTGCAGGCCGCCGGCCTCGATCGCCGCCGCATCGTCGGCGGACTGTCGCTCGACGTCGGCGGGCAGCATCGCGGCGGCGGCCAGCAACGCCAGGGCCAGCAGCGGCACATAGATCGACAGGCCGCCGAAAGCGTAGACAGCGAGGACCGCGACGACAGCCGCGGCCAGCAACCAAGGGCTGCGCCGCAGCCCGGCTACGGTCGCTTGCGTTGCGCCTTCCTGGTCCTCGCCCTTATCGACCACGCGCTGCCCCGTATCTCCGCGGTGAAATTCACCCGACCGGACCGGCGCATGACACCCCACAAAAATCAGAATCGATTTTCCGGAATGTTCATGCGCAAAATCAACATGCTACGACGCCCTCGCGTCCAGACGGACGCGACGCCTTACAGGCTCCCATAGCACGAGTCCGCAAGCTGGAAAGGTTCGCCTCGATGAAAAATGCCAAGGAAAAAGCCGAAGCGGCGCCTGCCGCGGGACCGATCAAGATCAGGATCGGCGGCAAGGAACGCGAGTTCGACATCGACAACCCGGTGCTTCCGGACTGGATCGAGGACAACAAGCTGGCCGCCGGCGGATATCCTTACGACAAGAAGATGAAGAGCGAGGACTACGACAGGGAGCTCGAGGAACTGCAGATCGAGCTGGTCAAGGCGCAGGCCTGGCTGCAGGCGACCGGCAAGCGGGTGATGGCGCTCTTCGAAGGACGCGACGCGGCCGGCAAGGGCGGCACGATCTTCGTGCTGCGGCAATATATGAACCCGCGCACAGCGCGCAACGTGGCGCTGACCAAGCCGACGCCGACGGAAACCGGGCAATGGTATTATCAGCGCTATGTCGACCATTTCCCGACCTCTGGCGAGCTCGTCACCTTCGACCGCTCCTGGTACAACCGCGCCGGCGTCGAGCCGGTCATGGGTTTCTGCACGCCGGAGCAGCATGAGAAATTCCTCGACGAGACGCCGCATTTCGAGCGCATGATCTGCAACGAGGGAATCCATTTCTTCAAATTCTGGTTGAACATCGGCCGCGAGACGCAGCTCGAACGGTTCCACGACCGGCGCTGGTCGCCGCTGAAGAACTGGAAGTTCTCGCCGATCGACATCGCCGGCATCAACAAGTGGGACGACTACACCAAGGCGCGCGACGTGATGGTCGAGCGCACTCACAAGGAATTCGCGCCCTGGATCATCGTGCGCGCCAACGACAAGCGCCGCGCGCGGCTTGCCGTCATGCAGCGGATCCTGTTGTCGCTGCCTTACGACGGGCGCGATCTCGACGCCATCGGCAAACATGACAAGAAGATCATCGGCGAAGGGCCGTCGTTCCTGGAGAAGTGACTTTCCCCGACGCCCCGCCGATCGGGCGCCCGACATTACAGCGCCGCGCACTGTCGGTGCGCGGCGCTGAGGTTTTATGCAGGAATCAGGCGGCCAGGCGGGCGATCCGCTGCAGCCGCTTCAGCGTGGCGTCGTCTTGAAGCGCCTGCTGGAACAGCGATATCTCATGGTCGATGCGGTCGCACAGAACGTCCGTATCGCCCTTGAGCAGGCCGCGCGTCTGAAGCAGCGCGGCAACCGGCTTCTTGGCGAGCTGCCTCGCCCGCGCCAAAGCCATTTCCTCGGCGCTGCCTTCCACGATCTCGCCGACCAGGCCGAGCGCCTTGGCGTCGTCGACGCCCAGCGTGTCGCCGAGGCAGAAGAAGCGGAAGGCGCCGGCATAGCCGAGCTTCTGCGGCGCCAGGATGCTGGTCGCGGCGTCCGGCACGAGACCGAAATCGACGAACGGCACCCTGAAGGTGCTCCCCCTGGAAGCGATCACCATGTCGCAGTGGAACAGAATGGTGCAGCCGACGCCGACGGCATCCCCGTCCACGCAGGCAAGGACCGGCTTGGGGAAGGTCGCAAGCATGCGGAACATGTCGGTGACGGCGGCGATCAGCTGCTGGTGCTTGGTGGCGTCGAGGAACTCCGAGAAGTCGCCGCCGAGGCAGAAGCAGCCGGCGAGGCCGCGCAGCACGATCACGCGGACGTCGTCATTGACGGCGGCCTCGTGGAAGGTCCTGGCGAGGCTCGCATAGGCGTGCCTGTCCAGCACAGGCCTGCCGTCGTGCGAGGAGACCGTGACGACCAGCGTGTGGCCGCGCAGTTCCGGTTCGGGATGGAAGCTCATGACCGCCTCCATCACGAAGCCTGCCTGAGGCCGAGCTGGCCGGGATAGCCCCGGTTGAGCACCGGCAGGAAATGGTTGCGGCGCTGACGCACCACATCGAGCGTATGCTCGGTGAAGGTGAGCAGCGTCGCCACGACCTGCTGGTTGCCATAGGTGCGCTGGTAACCGAGCGGCTTGGCCAGGAAGTGCAGCTGCAACGCCCGCAGCACCCACATCGGTTCGAACTCGATGATGACCTGGTTGACGTTGCGCTTGAGGCCCCATTCGACGAAACCGGCGATGAGCTCGGTGCCGACCGTCGAAACGCCGCGCTTGCCGTCACGAAAGCCCGGCGCCACCGCATAGCGGGTCAGCTCCCAGACATTTGGCCCTGAGGGGGAATTCCCCTCGCATAGATCCGACAGCACGTCGGTCAGAAGGTGTGGCCGGGTCGTCGGCAACATGCGCTGGTAGCCGGCAAGCTCGCCGTTGCGGATCACCAGGTGGTGTTCGGCCTCGTCATGGTCGAACTGGTCGATCTCGAGGCCGTCCGGGCGGTCGAGATCGGCCCACCCCATCTCCTCGACGAAGATCCGGTGACGCAGGCGGTGGACGGCCTCCCAAAGGTCTGGACGTTCCATCAATTCCTGGGTTGTGAGGGAAAAAAGCATTAGCCGTCTCCTGGGCTTAAGAGGAAGATACGGCCGGGCCCTCCCGAAAATATTACGCGATCGCGTAGGCAAGAATTCTAGGCCAGCACGGCCGACCTCGCTAATATAGCCACGCCTAATCGCCTCTGCGACTGCCTGCACACGGTGGCGAGGCTCAGTTTGCTTTTGGCGTTAAGAAAGCATTAGCCGTCTCGCACCCTCAAGACGAAGATACGGCCGGATTTCCCGGAAATGCGGCGATCCACGGGCAGAATTTCCAGGCCGGAACGCCCGACCTAGCTGATATAACCGCGCCTGATCGCCTCGGCGACCGCCTGCACACGGTTGGCGGCGCCCAGCTTGCTCTTGGCGTTGAGCAGATGTTTCTCGGAAGTGTGCTCCGAGATGCCGAGTATCTGCGAAATCTCCCACTCGGACTTGCCAACAGCCGCCCATTGCAGGCATTCGCGCTCGCGCGGCGTCAATTCAATGTGATCGATGACCTTGCCAGCCATCGTGTGAAGCTGCATGGCGCGGCCGACGGCGTAGGTGGACGCCAGCGAGACCATCCCGAACTCGGCCTCCGAGAGCTCCACGGCCTCGCCGCCCAGCGAGACCATGACGATCTGGCCGTCGAGCGTGACCAGCGGGAAGGCGAGCCCATCGCGCAGCTTGAACTCGCGGGCATCGCCCATGACCTCGTCGCTGCTTTTGTCGATGACAATGGCCTGCGAGGCCTCGCGCCACTGGAACGGGGCCTGCAACTGCTTCATGTGGCTGACGACCGGGTCATGGTCGACATAGTTGCGCGCCACGTAGCGCTCCAGCCATTCGACCGGCCAGTCGCAGAGCAGGACATGGTCCTTCTGCTGGCCTCGCGGCGTGCCGGGTTGCGGGACGGTCCCGGCCATCAGCGCCGTCAGCCCGAAATTCGAGGTGACGCCGAGCAACCGCTCGCACACCGCCGCCGCCGTATTGGCATGCTGCAGTTGGTCTATGTATTCCAGAGTTCTATCGAACATGCTCATCGCAACATCTACCCCATGTTGCTTCTGCTTCGTTTGCCAATGGTAGATGCCCGAACCACCCTTCGCCATCAACCCCGGATTGCAAGCTGCTTCGTGACGCCGGTTATCTCCCCCGAGCCCTGCGCGCGCTGCCACTTGCAAACATGCTAAACCATACGCCTAATTCGTCCGTTTGAAATCAAAAACAATTGTGCCCGCTTCATTTTCATACGAAAAGCCAAGAACATGACTGGGCGGAACCTTATCGTGACTTTCCGGTGGATATTCATGGCCCTGATGCCGGCGCTGATCGAGGCGCTGCCATTTGCAGGCGCGACTCAGGCCGCGGAGCCGCAGGTTCCGGTGCTGTGGGATGCCAAGGAGCGGCTGCCGAAGCCCGATCTTTCCGCGCTGCCGAGGCTGAGATTCCTCACCACCACCGATTTTCCGCCCTTCAACTTCCTCGACGGCTCGGGCCGGCTGTCGGGTTTCCATATCGACCTGGCGCGGGCGATCTGCGCCGAACTCGGCATCGTCGAGAAATGCCAGATCCAGGCGCTGCCATGGAACGAGCTCGACGACGCGCTGCAGAAAGGCGAAGGCGAGGCGATCATCGCCGGCATCGCGACGACGCCGGAAAGCCGCGAGAAATACGCCTTCTCGCGTTCCTATCTGCAGTTCCCGGCGCGCTTCATCATGCTGAAGGCCAAGTCCTTCACCGAGCCGATCCTCGACAAGCTGCGCAGCAAAAGGGTGGGCGTCATCGCCGGCTCGGCGCATGAGAAGATGCTGCGCGACTATTTCAGCACGGTGCAGGTCGTGCCATTCGACAAGACGGAAGACCTCTACGCCGATCTCAAGGCCGGCAAGATCGATGCCGCCTTCGGCGACGGCATGCGCTTTGCCTTCTGGCTCGGCGGTTCGAATGCGGCCGGCTGCTGCCGCTTTGCCGGCGGCCCGTACCTGGCGCCGGAATATCTGGGCTCGGGCATGGCGATCGCGACCAGGGCGGGCGATCGGGCGCTGGCGGCGGCCTTCGACTATGCGCTGCAGGAGATCTCGATCAAGGGAACCTTTGCCGAGTTCTACCTGCGCTACTTCCCGGTGAGTTTTTTCTGAGGGCTGTCGAGAATCACGTCAGCGTGCGCAGGCGCGCCTTGGCCGCACGCGCGATCGCGGCAACGGTCAACGTATCCAGATCGAGCTTGAGGCGGATGAGTTGCAGTACCCGCACCTCCTCCATGCGCATTTCGAGATCGACGGCCGCAACCTCGAAGGCTGCCGCGTAGGCCGTGTCGCGCAACCGCTCCGGCAGCGCCGCCGCGACATGCGCGAGGACGCCTTCCAGTCCGTCCCTGTCATGCAGCGCCTTCTGGCATTCCTGCGACACCGCCACCAGCCTGTCCTGGTTGAAATCGACGAACACCGGCCAGGAGCGGACGACGTCGCCGATACGCGCCAGCTCGACATCGGTCATGTCGCGGTCGGAAGCCGAGGTGATGACCATCAGGTAGATCAGGGCTTCATGCGGCGTCAGCGAAGGCATTCAAAACTCCTTGATGCATCGAGCTCCAACGTAGGAGCGCCATTGTCGCGCCGCAAGGAAAACCGCCGCAAATCGTTGACGCTCCGGCCAGTCGCGCCTAGAGACCGGTTGAAAAATCTTATCGCGGCGAAAGCCGGCACATGACTGGAACTTTGACATGACGGGATCAAACATTATCGATCTCAATCCCGAGATGCTTGCGGCGGCCGCCGAAAGCAAGGCATGGCCGTTCGAGGAAGCCAAGAAGATCATTGCCCGCTATAAGAACAAGGATTTTCCCGAGACCGTCCTGTTCGAGACCGGCTACGGCCCGTCCGGCCTGCCGCATATCGGCACCTTCGGCGAGGTGGCGCGCACCACCATGGTGCGCCACGCGTTCCGGGTGCTGACCGGGGACAAGGTCAAGACCAAGCTGTTGTGTTTTTCCGACGACATGGACGGCATGCGCAAGATCCCCGACAACGTGCCGGATCGCGCGGCGCTCGAACCCTACCTGCACAAGCCGCTCACGGCGGTGCCCAATCCCTTCGGCGGCGACTATGCGAGCTTTGCCGACCACAACAACGCGATGCTGTGCCGCTTCCTTGACACGTTCGGCTTCGACTACGAGTTCGCCAGCGCGACCCAGTACTACAAGTCCGGCCGCTTCGACGAAGTGCTGCTGCGCGCCGCCGAGCGCTATGACGAGATCATGGCGGTGATGCTGCCGACGCTGGGCGAAGAGCGCCAGGCGACCTACAGTCCGTTCCTGCCGATCTCGCCGAAGAGCGGCCGCGTGCTCTACGTGCCGATGAAGCATGTCGACGCCAAGGCCGGCACCATCACCTTCGACGACGAAGGCACCGAGACCACGCTGCCCGTCACCGGCGGCAAGGTGAAGCTGCAGTGGAAGCCGGATTTCGGCATGCGCTGGGCAGCGCTCGGCGTCGATTTCGAGATGTTCGGCAAGGACCACCAGACCAACGCGGCGATCTACGACCGCATCTGCAACATCCTCGGTGGCCGCGCGCCGGAGCATTTCGTCTACGAACTGTTCCTCGACGAGAACGGCCAGAAGATCTCGAAGTCGAAGGGCAACGGCCTCACCATCGACGAGTGGCTGACCTATGCGCCGACCGAGAGCCTCGGCCTCTACATGTACCAGCGGCCGCGGCAGGCCAAGAAGCTCTATTTCGACGTCATCCCGAAGGCGGTCGACGAATACTATGCTTTCCTCTCCGCCTATCCCCGGCAGGACTGGAAGGAGCGGCTCGGCAACCCGGTCTGGCACATGCATGACGGCAATCCGCCGGCCATCGACCTGCCGGTGCCGTTCGCGTTGCTGCTCAATCTGGTGAGCGCTTCCAACGCGCATGATAAGGCGGTGCTGTGGGGCTTCATCTCGCGTCATGCGCCCGGCGTGACGCCGCAGACGCATCCCGAGCTCGACCGTCTGACCGGCTACGCGATCCGCTATTTCGACGATTTCGTGAAGCCCACCAAGGTCTATCGCGCCGCCGACGAGGTGGAGCGCGAGGCGCTGGCGAAGCTCTCGCAAGCGCTCGGTGCCCTGCCGCAAGGCGCCGACGGCGAGGCGATCCAGAACGCGGCGCTCAACGTCGCGCGGCGGATCGAGCGCTATCAGGACCATTCCAAGCAGAGTCCGGAAGGCGGCCCCGGCGTGTCGGTCGCCTTCTTCCAGATGATTTACCAGGTGCTGATCGGACAGGAGCGCGGACCGCGTTTCGGCTCCTTCGCGGCGCTTTACGGCATCGCCGAGACGCGCGCGCTCATTGGGCGGGCGCTGGCTGGTCAGTTGGCGGCGTAACGGCGCTGTCTTCCGAAGGCAGGATCGAAGCCGGCGCGGCGGGCGCAGGGCCGGCAGCGGACGGCAATGCGGGCAAGCCGCCAAGGTTCGGCGCCGCGCCGAAGATGCCCTTCCGGGCCGCACGCGCCTTGTCGCTCGCCTCGACATAGGGGCCGCCTTGCGCGGCGCGCGCCCAGCCATTCTCGACCAGCCACTCGCCGACATCCTTGTTGCCGACCCAGCACTCGGTGGAATTGATGCCCCGCTCACCTTGCGGAGGCAGCGCGCAGGCAACCGTCCGGCCGCGCAGGAAGGCTCGAAATGCGGTCCGGGCCCGGGCGCCGCAGGCCCAGGATTTGCCTTCATCGCTGCAGGTCTCGTCGTCCTTCACCACCTCGATACCCGAAACGGTGACAGAATAGCCTTTCGCCTCAATGACGCCGGCGGCGGAAGCGACGGGTTGGAACAGCTTGGTGCCGTCCCGGCCGTCCGGCATCTTCGATTTGCGCGGCTTGGGCGGGCCGGCCAGTGCCAGATCGCTGAGCGGCGCGCGCGGCTCGACCCGCTCCAACTGCTCCTCGGAAAGCTCGGGCGGCGCCACGATCTCCGGATCGATCGCCCGCGAATGGGCCACCGGTTTCGGCGGCTCGGGAGCAGCCGGCTGCGGGATGGCGGAGGTCGCAGGCTCCTCGGGCGCCGCATCGGTGCCTTGCCTGGGAAGCGCATCGGCCGGATCGATCCGATCGACCGCGACGACGCTTTCGCTGCCCTTCAGCGAACGGCCTCCGGCGACGACCAGCGCCGCCATCGCCGGAACCGCGAGAAGCGCAAGGCCAAGATGGAGAATCCGCACCAGGCCGGACCTACTGGCTTGCCCAGACGATCCGCGCCACCCATTCGACCTCGCGCATCGGGATGTCGCGGTCCGGGTGAGCGGGATTGAGCGAGACCAGCACGATCGACTTCGCGGTCTGGCGATCGAGCACCTTGGCCATAACCTCGCCGGCAACAGTCTTGACGACGACGCGGTCGCCCTTGCGCGTCGGCGCGCCGGGCTCGACGATCAGCACGTCGCCGTTGCGGTAGAGCGGCAGCATGGAATCGCCCTGGATTTTCAGCGCATAGGAGGTTTCCGCCGCCCGCGTCGGAAGCTCGACCAGATCCCAGCCCTGCCCCGAGGGATAGCCGGCATCGTCGAAGAAGCCGCCGGCGCCGGCCTGGGCAAAGCCAAGCAGCGGAACGGCCATGCGCGGCTGCGCCGCCGCGGTGCCGCCGTGGCCTTCGACCAGCACGGTGAATTCCTGCAGCGAGGCGCCGGTGGCCTCCATGATCTTGGCCAGCGATTCGGTCGAGGGCCAGCGCGGCCGGCCGTCGGAGGACAGGCGCTTGGACTTGTTGAAGGCGGTCGAATCGAGGCCCGCGCGCCTGGCGAGACCGGAAGCAGACAGCGAATAGCGCTCGGCAAGAGCGTCGATTGCGGCCCAGACGCGATCGTGTGAGAGCAAGTCCGCTCTCCTTCGAAACAGGAAAAAATGCCTCAGCGTTGTCTAGCGCGCGACCGTCCGATTGTCCATCGGCGCGAACAGCGGATTGAAGAGAAAGTCGACGAGAGCCTCGATACCCGCCCTACGCAAGCGCAGGCCGCCTGCGAGCCGGCCAATGGCGCTTTCCGTGTCAGTCGGCGTTGGTGTCGAGCGTGCCGACCTCGGCCAGGCTGGTGTCGCGCGCCAACCCGCCGATCGAGCCGCGCAGCACTTTCAGCCGCTGGCCCGCCATCCGCGCCCATTCCAGCAGCGGCCACAACGTCAGCCGCACAACGTCGTTGGACGGTATCCCGTCCGCTCCCATGGCGACAGCGCACGGCCCCGGCACACGATAGGTGCCGAATATCCAGTCGAAGAACGGGAACACGTTGGCGAGGTTTTTGCCGTATGCGGCCGGCTCGTTGGCATGGTGCCAGCGATGGAAGCGCGGCGAGGCGATGAGCATCCGCAGCGGGCCATGGCCCCAGTCGACGTCGACATGGACATAGACGTTGTGAAGCACGAGGATCACCGCGCCGATGCCCATGGCGTCGGCGGGCAATCCAAGCCAGGTCAGCAGGATCGTGTAGGAACCCCACATGACCAGCATCTCGAGCGCGTGGACGCGGTACATCGTCAACCCGTTGACCACTGGATCGGAATGGTGGATCGCGTGCACCGGCCAGAGCCATTTCATGTGCATGACGCGATGGTTCCAGTAGTTGGCGAAGTCATGCGCCAGTATGGCGAGGAGGCCGAGCATCCAGACCGGCAGACCAGCCCAGATCGTGCTCGGCACACTCGGGATGCCGAGCAGGCCGTAAAATGCCTTGATCTGTTCCGACAACAGCCAGACTGCGGGGACAAGCACGATGTTGATGTGGAAAATAGCCAGCGTCGCCGCGCCGCTTTCGACGGCGCGGCGCGACCAGGAGAGCCGCCAGCCGTTGCGGGCGATGTCGAGGGCCAGAAGCAGGAGCAGAAATGCAAAAACGCACTGCTTGCCGGGGTCATTCACCTGGCCGCGCCAGGCGTCGAAAACAGCATTGATGTAATGGACTATGTCGCCCACGCCCCTGTCTCCGCTCCGTGCCGGAGAGCGGGCGCGACCCGTTTGCGCGAGCCCGGTCCGGCAGTCAGAGCGGTTCAGCTTTTCACAAAATCGCTGATCCGCTCCAAGCATTTGTTTTTGCGCAATTCCGGACGGAAGACCGCTACGCGGTTTTCCTGGAATTGCCCTAGCCTTAGCCGGATTTGCTTAAGGTCGGCTGAAGAGGGGTTGCGCATTGAATCTTCTCTTCCCGCCGACGACCGCCGGAGCATTCCAGGAAAATCCGCAGCGGTTTTCAGCACGCGACGCGTTCTAGGGCGGGCCCTTGGCCAAGCGTCGCAGTGTCTGGTGAGACGCCATGAACATCCGCTCCGCCTCGGTGGGTGGGCGCGGCGCGGCGGAACGGCCAAGCGCGGCGGCGACCTCGTCGATCTCGAGAAAGCGGCGGCCACGACGGTCATAGACGCCGCCGGTGGTCTTGATCAGCGCCGCCGTTTCGCCATTGTCCAGGACGAAACGGTGCCTGCCGATGACCGATGTGCCTTCCCAGGTCTCGATCGACGACATAACCTCGAAGCGGCGCCACAGCCTGATCTCGCGTGCATAAGCCACCTGGAGTCCGCCGATCATCGGCGCCCAGCCGTTCCTGCGCGCCAAAGCGACGAGGCCGATGCGCAGAAAGACGTCGATGCGGCCGAGGTCGGCCAGCATCATGTAGCGCGCGTTGTTGAGATGGCCGTTGAAGTCGATGTCGGTCGGCAGGCAGCGGAAGGCCAGCCGGCTTTGCTCGCCGACCACGTAAGGGCCACGGCTTCGCGCCGTGGCCGTCATGCGCGCGAGGCGCCCCCAGACATACACGACCGGGCCTCAGGCGGCCTTCCTGACCTCGCCCTTCTGGTAGGGGTCGAAGCGCTGGTAGAAGGTCTCGCCTTTCTCGGCCATGTCGAGCAGAAGCTTGGGCGCCTTGAATTCGGCGCCGTATTTCTTCTGCAGGCCCTTGGCGATCTTGGCGAAACGCTTGGCGCCGATGCCGTCGATGTAGGACAGCGCGCCGCCGGTGAAGGGAGCGAAGCCGAAGGCCAGGATCGAGCCGACATCGGCCTCGCGCGGATCGGTGACGATCCCCTCTTCCATCACGCGGACCGCCTCAAGCGCGATGGTGACCAGCAGGCGCTCCTTCAGTTCCTCATAGTCGACCTTCTCCGGCCGGAGCTGCGGATAGAGGTCCTTGAGGCCCGGCCACAGCTTCTTCTTCGCCGGCTTGGCGGGGTAGTCATAGAAGCCCTTGCCATTCTTGCGGCCGAAGCGGCCATGCGTGTCGACCATGGTGTTGATCAGCGCCATCTGCTTCGGATCGACGGCCTTCTCGCCGAGATCCCTGATGGTCTGCTTCATGATCTTCTGGGCAAGATCGATCGCCGTCTCGTCGGTCAGCGCCAGCGGGCCGACCGGCATGCCGGCGGCCTTGGCGGCGTTCTCGATCATCGCCGCCGGCACGCCTTCGATCAGCATCTTGTAGGCTTCCGACATATAGCGCAGCACGCAGCGGTTGACGTAGAAGCCGCGCGTGTCGTTGACGACGATCGGCGTCTTCTTGATGGCGCGCACGAAATCGATGGCGACCGCGAGCGCCTTGTCGCCTGTCTTCTTGCCCAGGATGATCTCGACCAGCATCATCTTGTCGACCGGCGAGAAGAAGTGGATGCCGACGAAATTCTTCGGCCGCGTCGAGTTCTTGGCCAGCGAGGTGATCGGTATGGTCGAGGTGTTCGAGGCGAAGATCGCCGACGACTTCAGCACCGCCTCCGCCTTCTCGGTGGCGAGCTTCTTGACGGCCGAATCCTCAAAGACCGCCTCGACGACGAGGTCGCATCCGGCGAGGTCGGCATAGTCGGCCGTCGGCGTGATCAGCGACAGGAGACTGTCCTTCTCCTCGGGCTTGGCGCGACCCTTCTTGACCTGATCCGCCATCAGGCTGTCGGAATGCGCCTTGCCCTTCTCGGCCGACTCCATGTCGCGGTCGAGCAGCACGACCGGAATGCCGGCCTTGGCCGTGACATAGGCAATGCCGGCGCCCATGAAGCCGGCGCCGAGGATGCCGATCTTCTTGAACTTGGTGTCCGGCACGCCGGCCGGACGGCGCGCGCCCTTGTTCAGTTCCTGCAGCGACACGAATAACGAGCGGATCATCGCCGCCGCTTGCTTGGTCTGCATGATCTCGGTGAAGTAGCGCTGCTCGATCCTGAGCGCCGTGTCGAAGGGCACCAGCAGGCCTTCATAGACGCATTTCAGGATCGCGGCCGCGGCCGGGTAATTGCCGTAGGTCTCGCGGCGCAGGATGGCGATGGCCGGCGGCCAGAGATTGGCGCCGGCCGCCGAATAGATCGGACCGCCGGGCAGCTTGAAGCCTTTCTCGTCCCAGGGCGCCACCGGCCTCAGGCCGTTTTTGATCATCGCCTTGGCGGTCTCGACAAGCTTCTTCGGCTCGGCGATCTCGTGGATCAGGCCCATCGACTTCGCTTTCTGCGGCGTGAGATTCTGGCCGGTGGTCAGCATCTGCAGCGCCTGCTGCTGGTCGGTCAGCCGCGGCACGCGCTGGGTGCCGCCGGCGCCCGGGAAGATGCCAATCTTCACCTCGGGAAGCGCCATCTTCACCTTGTCGGAATCGGCCGCGACGCGGCCATGGCAGGCGAGCGACATCTCGAAGGCGCCGCCCATGCAGGTGCCGTTGATCGCCGATACCCACGGCTTGCCGGACGTCTCGATCTTGCGGAACAGGCCGGTCATGTAGCCGGCATTGTCGAACAGCGCCTTGGTCGCCTTGTCGAGGTCCTTCTCCTTGTCGACGGCGAAGGTGGCGAGCATCTTCTGCAGCATGGTGATGTCGGCGCCGCCGGAGAAGCTGTCCTTGCCGGAGGTGATGACCGCGCCCTTGACGGCGGCGTCGCCGGCGACCTTGTCGACGATGGCATTGAGCTCGCGCATCGCCTCCTCGGTGAAGACGTTCATCGAGCGTCCCGGCATGTCCCAGGTGATCAGCGCGATGCCGTCGGCGTCGATGTCGAGGGTGAAGTTGGTGTAGCTCATCTTTTTCTCTCCCCTTCAGACGCGTTCGATGATGGTGGCGGTGCCCATGCCGGCGCCGATGCAGAGCGTGACCAGCGCGGTGTTGAGGTCGCGGCGCTCCAACTCGTCGAGCACCGTGCCGAGGATCATCGCGCCGGTCGCGCCGAGCGGGTGTCCCATGGCGATGGCGCCGCCGTTGACGTTGATCTTGTCGTGCGGGATGTCGAACGCCTGCATGTAGCGCAGCACGACGGACGCGAAGGCCTCGTTGAGCTCGAACAGGTCGATATCCGACAGCTTCATCTTGGCGCGCTTCAACAGCTTCTCGGTGACGTCGACCGGGCCGGTCAGCATCAGCACCGGCTCGGAGCCGATATTGGCGAAGGCGCGGATGCGCGCGCGGGGTTTGATGCCGATGGTTTTCCCGGCCTTCTTCGAGCCGAGCAGCACGGCGGCGGCGCCGTCGACGATGCCGGAGGAGTTGCCGGCATGGTGGACGTGATTGACCTCCTCGACTTCCGGATGCTTTTGCACGGCGACGGCGTCGAAGCCGCCCATTTCGCCAGGCATGACGAAGGACGGATTGAGCGAGGCCAGCGACTGCATGTCGGTCGAAGGCCGCATGTGCTCGTCATGGTCGAGGATGGTGAGGCCGTTCTGGTCCTTGATCGGGATCACCGAATTCTTGAAGCGCCCCTCGGCCCAGGATTTTGCCGCGCGCTTCTGGCTTTCCACAGCATAGGCGTCGACGTCGTCGCGGCTGAAGCCGTATTTGGTGGCGATCAGGTCGGCCGAGATGCCCTGCGGCACGAACCAGCCGGGAAGGCCGACGGACGGATCCATGAACCAGGCGCCGCCGGACATGCCCATGCCGACGCGCGACATGGATTCGACGCCGCCGGCAATGACGATCTCGTCCGCCCCTTGCGCGATCTTGGCGGCGCCGAAATTGATGGCGTCGAGGCCCGAGGCGCAGAAGCGCGAGATCTGCATGCCGGGCGCCTTAGTGTCGTAGCCGGCCTCGAAGGCGGCGGCGCGCGGAATGACCGAGCCCGCCTCGCCGACCGGATCGACGCAGCCGAAGATGATGTCGTCGACGTTGCCGGTGTCGAACCCGTTGCGGTCGCGCAGCGCCTCAAGCGTCCTTGCCGCGAGCCGCACCGCCGGCACCTCATGCAGCGAGCCATCCTTCTTGCCCCTGCCGCGCGGCGTGCGCACGGCGTCGTAGACGTAAGCTTCGGCCATTTTTCTGCTCCTTGGGTTTGCCGGTCGCGGCGCTCAGAGAGAGCGCCCGATCAGCAATTTCATGATCTCGTTGGTGCCGCCGTAGATGCGCTGGACGCGGGCGTCGCGGTACATGCGGGCGATCGGATACTCATTCATGTAGCCATAGCCGCCATGCAGTTGAAGGCATTCGTCGACGACTTTGCCCTGCAGATCGGACAGCCAGTACTTGGCCATCGAGGCCGTCACCGGATCGAGGCCGCCATCGATGTGGCGGGCGACGCAATCGTTATAGAAGACGCGGCCGATCGTTGCTTCGGTCTTCAGCTCCGCCAGCTTGAACTGGGTGTTCTGAAAATCGATGATCGCCTTGCCGAAGGCCTTGCGCTCCTTGACGTAGTCGATGGTGAGCGCCAGCGCCCGCTCGACCATGGCGATCGCGCCGGTGCCGATCTGCAGCCGCTCCTGCGGCAACTGCTGCATAAGCTGGACGAAGCCCTTGCCTTCCTCATGGCCCAGCAGGTTCGAGGTCGGCACGCGCACGTCGTTGAAGAACAGCTCGGACGTGTCGTTGGCCTTCAGCCCGATCTTGTCGAGGTTGCGGCCGCGCTGAAACCCTTCGACCTCGTCGGTCTCGACAACGATCAGCGAGGTGCCCTTGGCGCCCTTTTCCGGATCGGTCTTGGTGACGACGATGATCAGGTTGGCGAGCTGGCCGTTGGTGATGAAGGTCTTGGAGCCGCTGATCTTGTAGTGGTTGCCGTCCTTCTCGGCGCGGGTCTTGACGCCCTGCAGGTCGGAGCCCGCGCCAGGCTCGGTCATGGCGATGGCTCCGATCAGCTCGCCGGTCGCCAGCTTCGGCAGCCACTTCTGTTTCTGCTCTTCGGAGCCGTAATGCAGGATATAAGGGGCGACGATCGAATTGTGCAGGCCGATGCCGAAACCGTCGACGCCGACATGGCCGATCGCCTCGATGATGGCGCTCTCATGCGCGAAGGTGCCGCCCGAGCCGCCATATTTTTCCGGCATCGAGGCGCAGAGCAGGCCGGCGGCGCCCGCCTTCAGCCAGCTCTCGCGGTCGAACATCTCGTTCTTCTCGAACTCGTCGTAACGCGGCGCGATCTCCTCCGACATGAAGCGCTGCGCCATGTCGTAGAGCATGCCGACCTCGTCCGCCGCCCAGGCGGGCTTCGGCAAGCCAAGAATTTCGGCTGGATTTGTCGCCACGATTTCCTCCGCGTTCCAACAATTGTGGGCCGGCTTCGCCGGCCCGCCAAACCTAGAACGCTTCCGCCGGCAGCGCCATTAGCGTGTCCGCGCCACTGGAAATGCGGGCAAGCCGTGTCGCCGTCTCCGGCATGATCCGCTCCATGAAGAAGCGCGCCGTCACCAGCTTGTTGTCGTAGAACGAGGCGGCGCCATTGGCGCCTTCGGCGAGCTTCGTTTGGGCGGCCTTGGCCATCTGGCCCCACATATAGCCAAGCGCCACCAGGCCGAAAAGATGCATGTAGTCGGTCGAGGCAGCACCGGCATTGTCGGGCTTGGCCATGCCGTTCTGCAGCAGCCACATGGTGGCGGCCTGCAAATCGTTGAGGCCCTTCTTCAGCGCCTTGGTGAAGGGCGCCATCTTCTCATCGGCCCGGTTCTCCTCGCAGAACTCGCCGACTTCCTTGAAGAAGGCCTGCACGGCGCGGCCGCCGTTCTGCGCCAGCTTGCGGCCGACGAGGTCGAGCGCCTGGATGCCGTTGGCGCCCTCGTAGATCATGGCGATGCGGGCATCGCGCACGAACTGGCTCATGCCATGCTCTTCGATGTAGCCGTGCCCGCCGAACACCTGCTGCGCCATCACAGCGTGGTCGAAGCCCTTGTCGGTGAGCACGCCCTTGACCACCGGCGTCATCAGGCCGGTGTAGTCGTCGGCCGCCTGGCGATCCTTGTCGTCGCCGGCGCGGTGCGCGACGTCGGACTTGATCGCCGTCCACAGCGCCAGCGCGCGGCCGCCCTCGTTGAACGCCCGCATGGTCATCAGCGAGCGGCGGATGTCGGGATGAACGATGATCGGGTCGGCCTTCTTGTCCGGCGCCTTGATGCCCGACAGCGACCGGCCCTGGAGGCGATCCTTGGCGTAGGAGACGGCGTTCTGATAGGCGATCTCCGACACCGACAGTCCCTGCAGGCCGACCCCAAGGCGGGCCTCGTTCATCATAGTGAACATGGCTTTCAGGCCGCCGTTCAACTCGCCGAGCAGCGTGCCCTCGGCCTCGTCATAGTTCATGACGCAGGTCGAGTTGCCGTGGATGCCCATCTTCTCCTCGATCGAGCCGCAGGAGAGCGAGTTGCGCTGGCCGGGATTGCCCGAGGCGTCGAGCTTGAACTTCGGCACGATGAACAGCGAGATGCCCTTGACGCCCTCCGGCGCGCCCTCGACGCGGGCCAGCACCAGATGGACAATGTTGTCCGCCATGTCGTGCTCGCCGGCGGAGATGAATATCTTCTGGCCGGAAATCCTGTAGGAGCCGTCGCCGTTCGGCACCGCCTTGGTGCGCAGCAGGCCGAGGTCGGTGCCGCAATGCGGCTCGGTGAGGTTCATGGTGCCGGTCCAAGTGCCTTCGATCAGCCCGGGCAGCCAGGTGGCCTTCTGCTCGTCGCTGCCGTGGGTGACGATCGCCGCGATCGCGCCTTGCGTCAGGCCGGGATACATCATCAGCGCCATGTTGGCGGAGACCATGTATTCGGAGACTGCGGTGTGGACGGTGTAGGGCAGGCCCTGGCCGCCGAACTCGGCGGGCGCGGCCAGCCCCATCCAGCCGCCTTCGCGATACTGGTCGAAGGCATCCTTGAAGCCCTTGGGCGTGGTCACCGATCCGTCGTCATGACGCAAACAGCCTTCCATGTCGCCGACACGGTTCAGCGGATGCATGACGTTTTCGGCAAGCTTGGCGCCTTCGGCGAGGATCGCCTCCAGGACGTCGGGCGTGGCGTCCGAGAAGCCTGGAAGATTGGAATAGCGCTGATAGCCGAGCACGTCGTTGAGCACGAACAGCGTGTCCTGGACGGGCGCCCTGTAGATCGTCATGCCTTCCTCCACCCTTGCGGTCCTGGCCAGCCAGCAAGTTCCCGAATCCAGGTTCGGATAGCGGGCCGAGCCAATGTCGATGTCCCGATAGCAAATATTGACGTTTGCGTAAACGTCAACTTCGTCGCAGCCAGAAAATTTTTGGTTGCTCGGGATGGAAGACGACAAAAAAAAGCCGCGCGGCCATGGCCACGCGGCTTTTTTGCTTGTTTTCGAGGGGCGGGAACGATCAGCCGGCAGCGCTTGCCTGCAGAGCGGCCCGCTCGGTCAGCATCCGGCGGACGACCGTCATCGAATTGCTCAGCTCGTTGATAGCGTCCTCGATCAGCGCCCGCTGCTTCTGCAGGCGGGCAAGCTGCTTCTCCGACTTGTCGAGCGCCAGCCGCAACTGCTTGGTGTTGGAGCCGGTCGGATCATAGAGATCCATCATCTGCTTGACGTCGCGCAGCGAGAACCCGACCTTGCGGCCGAGCAGGATCAGCTTCAGCCGGGCCTTGTCGCGGCGCGTGTAGAGACGAGTCGAGCCGTCGCGCTTGGGATTGAGGAGACCCTTGTCCTCATAGAAACGCAACGTGCGCAAGGTCACGCCATATTTCTTGGCCATCTCGCCGATGCGGGCGAGTTCCTCGCCGGCCTCGGCCGGTATGTCATTGCTATTGGCCGCGGCTTCGCCGGGCGAAACGAGTTTCATGGTCACTGGCTTTCCCCTGGTGGCGTCGCGGTCTCGGACCAAGCGTCGCCTGAGTGGAAGCGGGGGCGTGCTTCCAATCGTGGTTTCGACAAATCAATCGCAAGAGGCACGGCTTCGCACCTTTTACGTTTACGTCAATTCTATAGCGACAGCCGGCACTTGACGCAAGGGCGTTGTCGGAGCGGAACTTTATGACGCACCCGAGCTCTCGGGGAGATCAAAGCGGTGGCGCTGGCGAGCCGAGCGCCGCCTTATGCGACGGCAATGCCGGGCTGAACCATCCGGCCATCCTTGCGGGCGAGCCGGTCCTTCCAGCGCAGGAACGGCTTCTCGATTGCCAGATGAAGGACACTAGCAGCGGCGGCGCTTGCGAAGAAGTAAGCCGCCCAGAAAGACACCGATCCATGCGGGAGGGCAAGGGCCAGGACCAAGGGGAGCAACGGGTAGTGGACCAGATAAAGGCTATAGCTCAGCCGAGATAGAAGGTGGAAAAACGGCGTGAACGGCAAAGGCGTGCCGACAAGCTGCACCGCGCCGGCTACCAAGACGCCGGCAAGGACGGCGATCAGCGCCGGCTCAAGGCTGGCATCGAAAAAGTCAATCGACGACATGAAATCGCCGCTTGCGAACCAGACGCAGAAAACAACGGCGCCTCCACCCAACAGGCAGATTCCGCTTCGGCGAGACGGGACGATGAGACCGCGTTGCTGCGCCAGCGCGATGCCGACGCCATTCACCAGGCCCTCCAGGGTCATATGAAACGGGCTCCGGAAGATCGGCCAGAACTGGAGATAGTCCAGCGTCTCGTGAAGATTGAGATAGGTCACCGTCCGAAACGCGACGGGGAACGCAAAACACAGCAGCAAGAGGACCGCCTGGAGCCAGCCGGCCCTGCAGCGCAGCAGGAGAAAGATCAGCAGCGGAGCCAGGAGATAGAACTTCTCCTCGACGCCCAACGACCAGAAGACGACGTCGATGTCGGACGGCAGATAGTCCTGCAGGAAGACCAAGTGGTAGACGACGCGCAAGGCAAGCCGCTCGGGCGCCACGCCGAAGAGGGGAAAGGCTCCGGCCACGACCAGCGCAAGCACGGCGAAATAGGCGGGCACGATGCGCAGCGCGCGCATTGCCAGATAGCGTCCAATCCGGAAATCGGGGGAGCCCACCCCGGCGCGCAGCAGGTGGCGGGCGATCAGATAACCCGAAAGCACGAAGAACAGGTCGACCCCGACCCAGCCGTTCAGGAAGATGGTTTGCAAGGCGCCAAGATCGGCATCACCGGCGGCGAGATGGAGCGCTCGCTCGCCATGGCGCAGCATGACGAGCAAAATCGCGGCGGATCGAACCAGGTCGAGCCAGGGATTGTTCCGGCCGAAAGCGACGGCGGCCATGGGCGCTACGCCTGCAATCCAAGCGTCCTGCGGATCGGCTCCCTGCGCACCTTCCAGATTCGAGAATCGACGACGTAGTGATGGAAGTTCACGATCTGGTAGAGGACGATTGTCGTGGGCAGCCCGGCGAAGAAAAATGCCTCTAGCGTTCCCAGGATTGCCCAGTAGATGACGCCCGTGATCAGGATGCATGTCGCAAGATAGAGCCAGAGGCGTTGCGGCTGGCTGATATAGGAAAGAAAACGTGCATCGGGGTCGATGCCGTCCTTGAACCTGCGCGAATTGAACATCCAGACGAAGAGCACGTACTGGGCGTTGTGCCACATGTTGATCACCAGCCAGCCTACGGTGATGTCCCGAATGACCAGATAAGCGACGGCAAAGATCAAGAAGTGGGTCAGCATGTACATCGTATGGACAAGCGCCAGGCGGCCTTGACGCGCGGCCTGGAAGCGACGCCAAACCCAGATCGCCAGCAATATCGCTGTCGCGATGGCAGCGACACCAAGCATGGCGGCCGGCACCGGCACGACACGCAACTCCATTCCGATAAACAGGCCCGTATCCTGGTACGACCTGAACAGGATTCCGAGAACCGGCACGGCATAGAAAATAGCCTGGTCGAGCCAGCCGTCCTCATAGAGGGCGTTTCTTTCCTTGCCCCGGTAGGCCCGGGAAATTCCCCAGCTCTGCCTGGTGTAGTGGAACCACTGCCAGTAGAAATAGACCGATACGACGGTCCAGAGACCGACGAAATAGACGATCGCCAGCGTGCCGACGGCGACCGCCGGAAGCAGCACAACAAGCAGCGGCCAGTGCTCCGAGAAGCTCTTTCGATCGAAGCAAAGGCGCGTGTAGGTCGCGATGACGTGGTGATAGCCAAGAAACCAGAGGTCGAAGAGCAGGATCGGCGTGAAGAGTTGCGGCTGCCAGAGAATGACCGCGCCCGTCAGGAAGGCGACGGCGGGAATGCCCAGGATAAACGAAAGATCGAACCGGGCTCCGCGAAGCCAAGCCCGGTTGGACTGCCTCAAAGGCATGGCAATGTCGGACATTTGCCCGTTCCCCGCCGCCGTGGAATCACACCCAGGCCGAAATTACGGCATGGTGCCAGGATCGTCCACATCCGGAAAAAATGACGCTTAAGCCATCCTAAACGCGCAATCTGACGGCGGCCCGGCACGGGTGAGATCGTGAC
This sequence comes from Mesorhizobium sp. M1D.F.Ca.ET.231.01.1.1, assembly GCF_003999155.2. Lineage (NCBI taxonomy): Bacteria > Pseudomonadati > Pseudomonadota > Alphaproteobacteria > Hyphomicrobiales > Phyllobacteriaceae > Mesorhizobium > Mesorhizobium sp. M1D.F.Ca.ET.231.01.1.1. Next base: position 160,702 of record NZ_RZOZ02000011.1, on the reverse strand, counting down.
CGGCCGGCCTTGTGGCGCAAGCATCCGTCCATCGACAAAGTTTCAACTTCTTAAGCTTGGTTAACGCGTTGTTTACCACGTTGGGCGAAATGTGCGCATGTCGGTCACCCGTGTTTATCCTGTAGCGAATTTTTCACGGTTTTTCGAAGCGTGGGTGAAAAACCCGGGAAGCCCGTCTTCCTCCGCAGCAAAACCGAGCGGACGCCTTCGTTCCCGGCAGGACTTTGGGAAACCGGCCACGGCCGGGCATTCTGAACACGGGCGCATCGATGAACAGCAAGCGGTCCTATCTCGATACACTCAACACCGGCAGGCAACGCCGACCGCACACCTCGCTGGAGGAGCTGAACCGCTCGCTCGAAACGCTGGAGCAGCGGCTGGAGCGGACCCGCGCCGACACGCCCGAGCGCCCCGATCCGCGGGGACCGGCCGCCGAGCCACGCTATGGCGCCGCGCAACCTTACGGATCGCCCCGCTGGTACGAAGACCCCTACACCACGCAGAGGGAGCAGAACCGGGGGCCGCAAAATCCGGCGCCCGCCGCTTCCGACCTCGGCCCCAACTACCAGGCCATCGCCCGCGACATCGACCGGGTGCGCGGACAGGAGGACGGCGTCGCGATGGTGGGCAAGATCGCCGTCGAATTGCGCGGACTGCGCGAGGAGTTGCGCCATCAGATGACCGCCGGCCTGCAGCGCGAATTCGACGCGCTGCGCCACGATATCGATCGCGCCATGCAGGCGGCTAGCCGGCATGGCGCCCCCGCCGACAAGAGCAGCGCCGAGCTCGGCCTCGAGTTCGAACGCCTTTCCGGCGCCATCCACACGCTTGCCGAGAAGAGCGACGACCGCAGCGTCAACCTGCTGCGGCTGGAGCTGGAACAGGTCAAGGCGGCGCTCGACACGCTGGCACGCGAGGAAAGCGTGCAGGCCGTCGACCAAAGCGTGCGGGCCGTCGATCGCCGCTGGGACGATTTCGACCGCCGCTGGAGCGCCTTCGAGGATCGCGTCGACGCCGACCAGCGCCAGCGCGCCGAAGGTCCCAGCCTTTCGATGCTCACCGACCGGCTCGAACAGATCAGCAGCGCGGTCAACAACCTGCCGCAGTCGCTGTCGCTCGCCTCGCTGGAGGAAAAAGTGCGCACCCTGGCCGGCGCGGTCGACCGTTTCGCCAGCCAGCAGACGATGCGCGGCGGCGAGACGCTTGCCATGATCGACGAGCGGCTGGACGAGATCTCGCGCGCCATCGTCGCCTCGACCGTGGCCGCCCAGGCCAATGCCTTCGATCCGGAAACGTTCGGCCGCATCGAGAATCGGATCGCCTCGCTGGCGCAGCAGATCGAGGAGGTCGCGCAGTCGCGCCCCGGCGCCGAGGTCATCGAACGCCTCAACCTTCTGTCCACCCGGGTGGACGAACTCGCGGGACGCACCAACTTGCCGGAGCAGGCGATGGAGCGTCTGGGCAATCAGATCGCCCTGATCACCGACAGAATAGACCGCGCGCCGGCAATGCCCGACGCCGACCATATCTTCCAGGGCCTGGAGCAACGCTTCGACGCGCTGTCCAGCCTGCTCGAGCGCCGCCAGGGCGATGCGATCGAGCAGGGCAACATGCTGTTCCGCGACCTCGAGCGGCGGCTGGACGAAGTCGCCGACAGGCTCGACCAGCGCATGCGACAGGACGACGGCGCCGGCATTATGGAGGCGATCGACGCTCGCTTCACCGCCCTCGCCAAGCGCATCGAGACGCGCGTGCCCGATCCCGCCAACGAGATGGCGATCCGCGGCCTGGAAAGCCGGCTCGAGGATATTTCCAGCCGGCTGGAATCGTCCGCGGCGCAGGTTGCCGGCATCGATCCGGCGCTGATCCGCAGCCTGGAGTCGCAGGTGACCGCCCTTTCGGCGCACCTGTCGAAGCCGAGCATGCCGCTGCCCGATTTCGAGGACATCAGCCCGCGCCTCAACGAGATCGAGAAGTCGCTGGTCGGCACGCGCGATTCCATCCTCAGCGTCGCGCGCGAAGCGGCGGAGAACGCCGTGCGGTCGCTGGCCGAGTCGAGCTCCGGCACGGCCGCTTCCAACGCGGCCGCAGTCGGCGGCCTCGCGCAGGACCTGAAGACGCTCGAAGCGCTCACCCGCCGTTCCGACGAGCGCAATTCGCGAACCTTCGAGGCGATCCACGACACGCTGCTCAAGATCGTCGACCGGCTTGGCTCCCTTGAGGCCGACGAGCCCAGCGAAGCGGTCAGCGAACTGGTCGACCCGCAGCCGGGCGCCAGACGAGCCGCCCGCGCCGGCAAGATCGCGGTGCAGGATGCGCCGTCGATGGATATCGACCAACCGCTGCCGCTGACCGGAGCCATGGCCGATCTCGACGCGCAGGCCGCTTCCATCCTGCGCAACGAGCCGGCTGCACGGGGCGAACCTGTCGCGCGTGGCGAAGCTGTCACGCATGGCGAACCTGCCTCCCGCACGCCCGCCGAGGCCGCGGCGGCGGCCGCCATGGCCGCGCTCGGATCGGACGCGATTGGCGAGAAGGCCGAGAAGACCGGCCGCAAGAAGTCGATGTTCAGCGGGCTGGCGCGCGCCTTCAAGGGCAAGAAGAACGAGGACACGCCGCCGCTCGCAGGCTCGGCGCCGGCCGGCGACGTTCCGACCGTCGATATCGACGAACCGCTCGACCCCAGAGCGGCCAACCGGCCGCTGGAGCCGGGCTCCGGCGCGCCGGACCTCAACGCCATCATGAAGCGGGTGCGCGACGAACGCGGCGCCCAGCCGGCCAAGCGCAGCGAGACGGACGCCGCCAAATCCGATTTCATCGCGGCCGCCCGCCGCGCGGCCCAGGCCGCAGCGGCGGAAGCCGATGCGCTGAAGCGGCAGTCGACCATGACCGGTCCGGTGAAGGCGCTCAGAATCGGCGACCTGCTCAAGGCGCGGCGCAAGCCCATCCTGATGGCGGCCGCCGCGATCATGATGGCGCTGGCCGGCCTGCAGCTCGGCAAGGCCTTCTTCTCCGATCCGGCGCCGGTCGCCAGCAACGACGTGGCGCCAATCGTCTCCACGCCGACGGTCGACACGGCATCGCTCGACACCGCCGGCGCTCCCAAGGCCGACGCGGACATCGCGAAGCCCGAGAGCGCGCCGGAGCGGGTCGTCAGGCAGGCCGAACCGTTGAAGGACGATCCGGCGCCACAGGCCGCCGCTCAGCCCGCCGGTCCCGAGGCGCCGGTCGCCGCGGCGCCGGCCGAACCGGCGCCTGCTCCGATGGCGCTCGCCGCGCCGTCCCAGCCTGCGCCGGCGCCACAAGCCTCGCTCACACCATCCGAACCGGCCGCTGCGGCCGCGAACGCACCGGCGATGGACACGGATGCGGATGCGCAGCCCATGACCAGCGCACCAGCGGCCAGCACTCCGGCCGCCGGCGCTTCTTCGGCCAGCACGCCGGCTGCCACGTCCGCCGACACCACGGGCACCGTCCCGCCGGCAGGTGGCCAGCCCGCGAATTCGGTCGCCAAGATCGATATCCCGACCGACATCGGCCCGGTGGCGCTGCGCGACGCAGCCGCCGGCGGCGATGCCAAGGCGCTGTTCGAGATCGGCTCGCGCTACGCGGAATCGCGCGGCGTCAAGGAAGACATGGCGGCGGCGGCCAAATGGTACGAGAAGTCCGCCGAACTGGGCTTCGCGCCGGCCGAATACCGCATAGGCAATTTTTACGAGAAGGGCATTGGCGTCGCGCGTGACATCAAGAAGGCCAAGACCTACTACCAACTCGCGGCGGAACAGGGCAACGCCAGCGCCATGCACAATCTGGCGGTGCTGTTCGCCATGGCGGCGGACGGCGTGACCGACAATGAATCGGCGGCGCACTGGTTCCAGGAGGCGGCCGACCTCGGCGTCAAGGACAGCCAGTTCAATCTCGGCATCCTTTCGGCCAAGGGCGTCGGCATGAAGCAGAACCTGGAGGACTCCTACAAATGGTTCGCCCTTGTCGCCAAGACCGGCGACAAGGACGCCGCGGCCAAGCGCGACGAGATCGCCAATGCGCTGAGGCCCGAGCAGCTCGAGCGCGCCCGCGCCGCCACGGAACTGTGGAAGCCAAAGCCGCTCCACGCGACCGCCAACTCTGCCGATGTCCCGGAATCCTGGCAGGACAGCACGCCGCAGACCACCGCCAGCATCGACATGAAGAAGGCGGTGAAGAACATCCAGCTGATCCTCAACAAGAACGGCTATGACGCCGGCGGCGCCGATGGCGTGATGGGCGACAAGACCAAGACCGCCATCATGGCCTTCCAGACCGACAACAAGATGAAGCCGACCGGCGAGATCGACGCGCCGCTCGTCAAGGCGCTGCTGGCGCACAAATAACGGCAGGCGCGTCGCTTCCGCGACGGCTTGCCACAGATTTGCCTGTTAACTGATTGAGATGATTTTTGTTTCGGCGCGGCGGCGGGGGTTGACCCTCGCCGCCGCGCTGGCGCAAGAAAAAATTGGCTTTTCGGTGTGAAACTGCTTTTTCAGTGCGAAACTGCTGGGGACGGCGGCGTTCGCCGATAGGCAAACTGATCGAGACAGACGGGTGGGCATCTATCTCCCGATCGCGGAAATTTCCGTCAACGTCTTCGTGCTGCTGGCGATGGGCGCGGCGGTGGGTTTCCTGTCGGGCATGTTCGGGGTCGGCGGCGGCTTCCTGATCACGCCGCTGTTGATCTTCTACAACATCCCGCCGGCAATCGCGGTGGCCACCGGGGCCAACCAGGTCATCGCCTCCTCCTTCTCCGGCGCGCTGTCGCACTTCAAGCGCGGCACGCTCGACTTCAAGCTTGGCGGCGTGCTTCTGGCCGGCGGCATCGTCGGCTCGAGCGCCGGCATCTATGTCTTCGCGCTGCTGCGCCGGCTCGGCCAGCTGGACCTCTTCATCTCGCTGCTCTACGTCGCGCTGCTCGGCACCGTCGGCGGGCTGATGCTGGTCGAGAGCGTGAACGCGCTGCGCGCCAGCCGCAGCGGCGCGGCACCGGTGCTGAAGAAATCCGGCCAGCACAACTGGATCCACCGGCTGCCGTTCAAGATGCGCTTCCGCGCCTCGAAACTGTTCGTCAGCGTCATCCCGGTGCTTGGGCTGGGCGCTGCCATCGGCTTCCTGTCCTCGATCATGGGCGTCGGCGGCGGCTTCATCATGGTGCCGGCGCTGATCTACCTGCTCAAGGTGCCGACCAATGTCGTTATCGGCACCTCGCTGTTCCAGATCATCTTCACCTCGGCCTACACCACCCTGGTGCATGCAACGACCAACCAGACCGTCGACGTGATCCTCGCCTTCCTGTTGATGGCGGGCGGCGTCGCCGGCGCGCAATACGGCGCCAAGGCCGGCCAGAGGCTGCGCGGCGAGCAGTTGCGGGCCCTGCTTGCGCTGCTGGTGCTCGCCGTCGCCATCCGCCTCGCCATCGACCTTTTTGTCACCCCGCCCAATCGCTATTCGCTCGCGGGCCTGACCTGATGGCGGGATTGAGAGCGTTCGCAGCCGCCTCCTTCCTGTTGCTTGCTTCCGCGGCACTGCCGGCGGCGGCACAGACGCCGGCAGCCGAAAGCATCCAGATCGGCCTGTCCACCGACGCCATTTCGATCACTGCCGGATTTTCCGGCGCCGACCTCACCATTTTCGGCTCGCTGGAAAATCCCGATCCGCTGATCGCGCGCCAGGGACGCTACGATGTCATCGTCGTGCTCGAGGGTCCCGCCCGCCCCGTCGTCGTGCGCCGCAAGGACAGGGTGCTCGGCGTCTGGGTCAATCTGGAATCGGAAACGTTCGAGAACGTGCCGGTGTCCTATTCGGTCGCGACCACCCGCCCGCTGCAGGACATCACCGAGCCGAACAGCTACAAGCAACTGTCGCTCGGCGCTTCAAACCTCTACATGCAGCCGGCCGAGCCCAGCGACAGCCCGGCGACGATAGAGGAATTCACCTCGGCGCTTCGCTCGCGCAAGGCGGCGACCGGCCTGTACAGCGAAAATGTCGGCGGCGTGCAGTTCCTGTCGCAGAACCTTTTTCGCGCCACCGTCCGGCTCGCGCCCAACATCCCGGTCGGCACCCACAAGGCGCGCGCCTTCCTGTTCAAGAGCGGCATGTTCGTCAAGGAAAGCTCTGCCCAGCTCGAAATCCGCAAGTCCGGTTTCGAGCAGTCGATCTTCCGCGTCGCGCACGACTATTCCTTCCTCTACGGCGTGTTCGCCGTGTCGCTCGCCATGCTCACCGGCTGGCTCGGACGCATCGTCTTCCGCAAGGATTGAGGTTTCACGGGAAAATGGGAAGACCCATTTTCCCGTGAAAGAGGGTTCCCCTCTTCGCAATCTTGCGCTAGACCGCCGCCTCCCGCCCGACGGGCAACCAACGCACATTCAATTTCGGCAGAGCGGTCCGGCCATCCGGACGACGGCGCGTTTTTCCGACGCCGGCAATCCGGTGCCGCGGCGCAATGACAGGAGGCTGCGATGCAATCGGCATTCGGCGGCATCGATTTCGGCACGTCCAATTCCACGGTGGGCGTGATCCGCGACGGGCGCGCTCGACTGGTGGCGCTTGAGGGCGAGCAGCCCACTTTGCCGAGCGCCGTCTTCTTCAACTTCGAGGACGGCCATACCTATTTCGGCCGGCGCGCGATCGCCGACTACACCGACAGCGTCGAGGGCCGGCTGATGCGCTCGCTGAAGAGCGTGCTCGGCAGCTCGCTCGCCAGCGAGAAGACGCGCATCAAGGCACGCCTGATCGGCTTTACCGACATCATCGGGTTCTTCATCGGTCATTTGAAGAAGCGGCTGGAGGAGGATGCCGGCGGCCCGGTCGAGCGCGTCGTGCTCGGCCGCCCGGTGCAGTTCGTCGACGACGATGCCGAAGCCGACGCGAAGGCGCAGGGCGAGCTCGAAACGGCGGCGCACGCGCAGGGCTTCAAGCATATCGCCTTCCAGTTCGAGCCGATCGCGGCAGCGCTCGACTACGAACAGAACGTCGCGCAGGAAGAGCTTGCGCTGATCGTCGACATGGGCGGCGGCACTTCCGACTTTTCGGTCGTGCGCGTGTCCCCGGAGCGCGCCCGCTCGGACGACCGCAAGGGCGACATCCTCGCCAATCGCGGCATCCATATCGGCGGCACGGATTTCGACCGGCTGCTGAGCATCGCCCATGTCATGCCCGAGCTCGGCTATCTGACGCCGACCAAGGACGGCAAGCGCAATCTGCCGGCAAGCTATTTCGTCGACCTGGCGACCTGGCAGCGCATCAACCTCGTCTACACCGCCAAGGCGATGTCGGACCTCAAGCAGATCCGCTTCGAGGCCGAGCGCGCCGACCTCGTCGACCGCTTCATCCACATCGTCGAGCATCGTTACGGGCATGCGATGGCCGGCCTGGTCGAGCGGGCCAAGATCGCGCTCACCGACCAGTCTTCGGCCGACGTCAAGGTGTCGCTGCCCGGCGCACGCTTCGCGGCCGGGATCACGCGCGCGGGCCTCGAGGAAACGATCGGCGCGGACATCGAACGGGTGACCGCGACGGTCAGGCGGACGATCGCCGACGCCGGTGTTGCCGCCTGCGCCATCACCGCCGTGTTCCTCACCGGCGGCTCGACGGCGATCCCGCTGGCAAAGCGGCGGATCCTCTCACTGGTGCCGCAGGCCTCGGTCATCGAAGGCGACATGTTCGGCTCGGTGGGGCTTGGGCTCGCGCTGCATGCGCGGCGTAAGTTTGCGTGACCGACGGAGATTGGCGAAGACGCCAGTCACTTCGTCATCCACGGGCGGAGCAAGGAGCGAAGCGACGCGGCGCAGACCCGAGGATCCATTCCGTGACTTTGAAGCGTTGCTACGATGCAGAATTCTGCTCCGCTGCGCCCCCCCGGCCGGGGTAACGGCATGGATCCTCGGGTCTGCGCTCCGCTTCACGTCGCTCCGCCTGTGGATGACGAAGTTCGCCGGCTTCGGCCAATCGCGGGCGTTCGCGATGATCTGCAACAACGCAATCCGGCTGCGCCCTGAGATCAGCCGACCTTTCCACCCAGATGCGCCTTGAGCGCCATCTGCGCGAGGCTCGCCTGCCGGTCGCGGTGCGTGATCATGGCGAAATCGCGCTTCGGCAATTCGACGGGCACGGACCTGAGGCTGCCCTCGGCCAGCGAGCGTGCGACGACCAGCTCCGAAATGATGGTCGCGCCGGCGCCGGCCTCCACCGCCTGACGCACCGCCTCGTTGCTGGGCAGGACCAGGAAAATCTGCAGCTCCGCCGGCGAGACGCCTTCGCTGCGCGCGAAATCCTCCAGCGCCTCGCGCGTGCCCGACCCGCCTTCCCTGATGATCCAGCGCAATGCCCGGATATCGAGGTTTCCAGCCGGCGTCGTCGGAATTTCGGGATGCGAGCGCGCCACCACAAGCATCAGGTGGTCCTCGTCGACCGTGGCGCGCCGCAGGATGTCGGACTCGGTGCGGCCTTCGACCAGTCCGAAATCGGCCCGGCCGTCCAGCACATTGGCCTCGACCTGCCTGGTGTTGCCGATGGTGGCGCTCAAGCGCACCGCCGGATAGGCTTCATGGAACGAAGCCAGGCGCCGCGGCAGCCAATAGCTGGCGATCGTCTGGCTGGCCGATATCGACAGGCTGCCGGTGACGGTCTGCGAGACATGCTCCAACACGTTGTGGGCGGCGGCGGCCCGCTCCAGCACCGCCTTGGCTTCGGGCAGGAAACGGTGGCCGGTCTGCGCCAGCTCGATGTTGCGGCCGACGCGGTTGAAGAGACGCACGCCATGCTGGCTTTCGAGCGCGCGGATGGCAGCCGAAGCCGCCGACTGCGAGATGCCGAGCAGCTCGGCCGCCTTGGTCATATGGCCGTGCTCGGCGACCGCGACGAATATGCGCAACTGATCGAGGGTCATGGCCAACTAAGAAGCAAAATCGATCGGAATTACAAGAGCTTCTTGTTAGACGGATCAATTGCTTTGTTCTAACTTTCTGCCTGGGCTTGGAAAAATTTGGCTGTTCCGCCGCCAAGGTTGGAAATGATCGGGCGCTTCAATTCCTTTTCGCGCATTGGGGCCGCCGACTGAGGCGGCAGTTGGCCGGCGAGCGTTATCATCCCGAGCTCCACTATATGCGCGGCCCAGGGCCAAAGACGAAGGCCAAGATAGTGAGCGGCAAGAGCGTTAGCGGATCATGAGCTCAGCTGCGCCGCGCGGCGCCAATTCAGCCCCATCCCAGCGGCCGCTGGCCGACAGCCAGGCGCCCGACGAGGGCGACGGCGTCGACACCTCGCCGAGCGTCTCGGACCGGATCGCCAAGACCACCTGCTATATGTGCGCCTGCCGCTGCGGCATCGACGTCCACATCAAGGACGGCCAGGTGCGCTACATCAACGGCAACAAGGATCATCCGGTCAACCGCGGCGTCATCTGTGGCAAGGGCAGTGCCGGCATCATGCAGCATTACAGCCCGGCGCGGCTGAGGAAACCCCTGCTGCGCAGCGGGCCGCGCGGCTCCGGCGAATTCCGCGAGATCGAGTGGGACGAAGCGCTCACCATAGCCACCGAGCGGCTGTCGGCGATCCGCCGGACCGATCCGAAGAAACTCGCCTTCTTCACCGGGCGCGACCAGTCGCAATCGCTGACCGGCTGGTGGGCGAGGCAGTTCGGCACGCCGAACTTTGCTGCCCATGGCGGCTTCTGCTCGGTCAACATGGCGGCCGGCGGCCTCTACACCATCGGCGGCTCGTTCTGGGAGTTCGGCGAGCCCGACTGGGACAACACCAAATACTTCATGTTGTTCGGCGTCGCCGAGGACCATGATTCCAACCCGATCAAGATCGGCCTCGGCAAGCTCAAGGCGCGCGGCGCCAAGGTGGTGTCGATCAACCCGTGCCGCACCGGCTACAACGCGATCGCCGACGATTGGATCGGCATCCGGCCGGGCACGGACGGATTGTTCGTGCTGGCGCTCGTCCATGAACTGCTGAAGGCCGGCCGCGTCGATCTCGACTACCTGCTGCGCTACACCAACGCGCCGGTACTGGTCGTACAGGCGCCCGGGTCCGCCGATGACGGACTGTTCGCGCGCGACGATGCCGGCAACCTGCTCGCTTGGGACAGGGTGGCAAAAGCCGTTGTCAACGCAGCCGATCCCGAAGCAAAGCCGGCGCCGACCGGCAGCCACATGGTCAATGGCCGGCGCTGCGTGCCGGTATTCCAGCTCATCGCCGACCGCTACCTCGATGCGGGCTATTCACCGGACGCCGTGGCGGAGCGCTGCGGCGTCAGCGCCGATACGATCCGCCGCATCGCGGCGGAGCTGGCGCATGTCGCCTTCGAGCGGACGATCGAACTGCCGGTCGCCTGGATCGACTGGGCGGGCCGCCGGCACGAGACGATCAAGGGGCGGCCGATTTCGATGCATGCCATGCGCGGCATCTCGGCCCATACCAACGGTTTTCAAACCTGCCGCGCCATCCACCTGCTGCAGGTCCTGCTTGGCACCGTGGACGTGCCCGGCGGCTTCCGCTTCAAGCCGCCCTACCCCCGCTGCGCGCCGCCGGGGCCGAAGCCAGCGGGCAAGAACGTGCAGCCGATGACGCCGCTGGACGGCATGCCGCTCGGATTCGTCTCAGGGCCCGACGATCTGCTCGTCGACGAGGCCGGAACTTCGATCCGCATCGACAAGGCCTATTCCTGGGAAGCGCCTTTGGCTGCGCACGGGCTGATGCACTCGGTCATCCGCAACGCCTGGGCCGGCGATCCTTATCCGATCGACACGCTGATGATGTACATGTCGAACATGGCGTGGAATTCCTCGATGAACACCGTCGAGACCATTGCCATGCTGACCGACCGGGACGGGGCCGGGAATTACAAAATCCCCTTCATCATCTATTCCGACGCCTATTATTCCGAGACGGTGGCGTTTGCCGACCTGGTGCTGCCCGACACCACCTATCTCGAGCGGCACGACTGCATCAGCCTGCTCGACCGGCCGATCAGCCACGCCGACGGTCCGGGCGACGCCATACGCCATCCGGTCGTGCAGCCGGACCGCGACGTGCGGCCGTTCCAGTCGGTGCTGATCGAGCTTGGGGCGCGGCTCGGCCTGCCGGCCTTCGTCACCGAGGACGGCTCGGCGAAATACCGCGACTATGCCGACTACATCGTCAATCATGAGCGCACGCCGGGCATCGGTCCGCTCGCCGGCTGGCGCGGCAGGAACGGCGAGGCGATCGGCAAGGGCGAGGTCAATCCCGACCAGTTGCAGCGCTACATCGACAATGGCGGCTTCTGGCACCACGATTTTTCCGCCGACCAGCGCTACTACAAGATGGGCAACCGCGCCTATCTCGACTTCGCGGTCGAGATGGGCTTCATCGGCAAGGCCGAGCCGATCGTGTTCCAACTTTACTCGGAGCCGATGCAGCGCTTTCGCCTCGCAGCGCGGGGCCATGGCAAGGCCCAACCGCCGGAGGCCGAGCGCGGTCGCATCGAGGCCTATATGGACCCGCTGCCATTCTGGTACGCGCCCTTCGAGGACGATGCCGTCGAGCTCGAAAAATATCCGCTGCATGCGCTGACGCAGCGGCCGATGCATATGTACCATTCCTGGGGCTCGCAGAATGCCTGGCTGAGGCAGATCACCAGCCAGAACCGACTGTTCGTGCACCGGAAGACGGCAGGCAAGCTCGGCCTTGCCGATGACGACTGGGTGTGGATCGAAAGCGTCAACGGCAGGGTGAAGGGACAGATCAAGCTGATCGACGGCGTGAACCTGGACACGGTCTGGACCTGGAACGCCATCGGCAAGCGACGTGGCAGCTGGGGCCTGAAGGACGATGCGGCCGAGAGCAATCGCGGCTTCCTGCTCAACCACGTCATCGGCGACCAGACCGCGGCCGACGCCAGCGGCAAGCGCTATTCGAATTCCGATCCCGTCACCGGCCAGGCGGCGTGGTTCGATGTTCGGGTGCGCATCGTCAAATGCGCAGCAGAGGAGGCCGGCTTCACCGAGCCGCAATTCGAACGCTTCCGGCAGCCACCACAGTACGAGCCCGCTGTGGATGTGCTTCGTTTCGGTGCCGAATTCCGCATCAAGAGGGAGGCCGCCGAATGACCTGCCTTCCCGGCCAGACCGAGAAAAAGCTTGGCCTCGTCATCGACCTCGACACCTGCGTCGGCTGCCAGGCCTGCGTGACCGCCTGCAAGGAATGGAACACCGGCGGCCACATGGCGCCGCTGACCGACACCGATCCCTATGGCGGGCATGTCGACGGCGTCTGGTTCAACCGCGTGCACGCTTACGAGCACATGACGGAGATGGGCGGCCGCACGGTCAACTTTCCGCGCTCCTGCCTGCATTGCGAGCAGCCGGCCTGCGTCACCGTCTGCCCGACCGGCGCCTCCTACAAGCGCGCCTCGGACGGCATCGTGCTGGTCGACGAGGACAAATGCATCGGCTGCAAGCTGTGCAGCTGGGCCTGCCCCTATGGCGCGCGCGAGTTCGACACTGACGTCGGCGTGATGAAGAAATGCACGCTCTGCGTCGACCGCATCTACAACGACAATCTGGCCGAAGAAGACCGCGTGCCGGCTTGCGTCGCCGCCTGCCCGACCAGCGCCCGGCATTTCGGCGACCTCGGCGATCCAGCTTCCGCCATTTCGCGGCTTGTGGCGGAGCGGGGTGGCGTCGACCTTATGCCGGAGCTCGGCTACAAGCCGACCAACAAGTACCTGCCGCCGCGCGCCCATACCGGGCGCTCGGCAAAGGTGGACGCGCCGGCGCTGGAGCCTATCAAGGCCGAAGGCGGCTTCCTCGGCTGGATCGACCGCATGCTTTCGACCTAGCCCGAGCCATCATGCACCCCGCCTTCTCGGTCGTCTTCTTCACCACCGCCACCGGCGCCGGCTACGGCCTGCTGGCGCTGCTCGGCCTGCTTGGCGGGTTGGGTTTCGTCCCGGCCGATTTCCGGGTTGGCGTTGTCGGCATGACGCTGGCGCTCGGGCTGATCATCGCGGGCCTATTGTCCTCGACCGGCCATCTCGGCCGGCCTGAGCGCGCCCGGCGCGCCTTCTCGCAATGGCGCAGCTCCTGGCTGTCGCGCGAGGGCGTGGCCTCGGTCGCGACCTTCATTCCGGCCGGGCTGTTCGGCATCGGCTGGGCGGTGCTTGGCCGCGGCGGCGGCTGGGTGGCCGCCGCCGGGCTGCTGGCTGCGGCCGGTGCGGTGGCGACGGTCTGCGCGACAGGCATGATCTACGCCTCGCTGAAGCCGATCGCGCAGTGGCACAGCCGCTATACTTTGCCGGCTTATCTTATCTTTGCCAGCATGACGGGTGGCGTGTTGCTCAACGCTCTGCTGCAAGGGTTTGGCGACGGATCGACGGCGGTGCTTGCCGGCGCATTGCTAGCCACGCTCGCCGGCTGGGGCTGGAAACTCGCGACCTGGCGCTACAACGACCGGCTGGAAATCCCGACCACCGCCAACACGGCGACGGGCCTGGCCGGCGGCACGGTGCGGTCGATCGAATGGCCGCATACGGAAGAAAACTACCTGCTCAAGGAGATGGGTTTTCGCATCGCGCGCAAGCACGGCGCGAAGCTGAGACGGATCAGCCAGGTTCTGGCCTTCGCATCACCTGCCCTTCTCCTTGCGGTCGTGTTCCTCCTGCCATGGCCTTTGGGCGCCGTCGCGTCCGTCCTGGCAGCACTACTGCAATTCGCCGGCATGCTGGTCGAGCGTTGGCTGTTCTTCGCCGAAGCGAAGCACACGGTCACGCTCTATTACGGACGATAAGCACCTGAAATTAACTTCTGCTAAGCTTCTAGACGGCCGTAAGATCCATTATTACGGTGCGTGGTGAACTCAATGCCCCATCATGTTCCGGCTCGCTACTGGTCGATCAAGGCGATGAACCTCACTGCTAAGTACCTTCCGACTGACCTCACGCGAGGGATTTTCGTTGTCTGTGTATTTGTCTTCGCACCTCAGAGTTTAATGGCGGGCGCGTTCGAAGCCGAAGCCGCCTTTAAAGCGAAGAACTATACAGAAGCCTACAAAGAGTGGACGGCCCTCGCCCAAACGGGCGATGCTATTGCCCAATTTAACGTCGGATTTCTGTATTCCAGGGGACTTGGCGTTCCACTGGATTATTTCAAGGCTGCCGAATGGTGGAGCAAGGCGGGGGATCAGGACCTGGCGGTAGCCGAGTTGAATCTCGGACTTTTGTATTCCTGGGGTAAGGGCGTTCCGCTCGACGATGCCAAAGCGGCGAAGCTATGGCGCAGGGCCGCGATCCAAGGTTTGTCCGAAGCTCAGCAATATCTTGGATATGTGTACCTCGTCGGAAAAGGAGTACCCAAAAGTGGTTCCGATGCGGTCCTTTGGTTTACCAAAGCAGCGGAGAAAGGTAACGTTGACGCACAGATCAATCTGGCTGCTGCTTATCTGACCGGTGAGGTTGTAGATAAAAACCCGAAGTTAGCCTTCTATTGGTACGAAAAGGCTGCGCAACTGAACAATGGCAAGGCCCAATTCAACTTGGGCCTGATGTATCTCAAAGGCGTTGGCGTTGACGTGAATGCTGAGCTTGCCGTCCAATGGCTAAAGCGCTCGGCAGGCCAGGGATACCATGGCGCAGAAGAGGTGCTTGATCGCATCGGAGCTGCGCTTAAGAAGACTTGAGTTCCATCCCAGATATAGTGACGATCTCAGCCCGGCCGCAGCATCGAGCCGGAAATGGCGAAAATCCGCTCGGCGCCCAGCATATAGGCCATCAGCGTTTCCAGGCGGAACAGACCGGCATAGGCGCGGTCGAGCACGTTGAGCGAGCCGGTATAGGCGCCGAAGGCCGGCATGATCATGCGGCCGCCGTCGCCGGCGAAGCAGCGTCGCCGGACCGAGCGGCCGCGCTGGACGATGCGTGCGCAGGGATGAAGATGACCTGCGATCTCGCCTTCGATCCGCAGCTTCGACGGCTCGTGACGGAACACCAGCGAGCCGATGGCGAGTTCCTTCACCGTTTCGCCCGGCAGGTCGGCGGGCGCCTCCGGATCGTGGTTGCCGGCGACCCAGAACCAGTCGCGGCCGGCCATCATCGCCTCCAGCCGCTCGCGGAAGCTCAGATGCATGCGCTCGGCGCCGCCGCCATCGTGGAAGGAATCGCCAAGGCTGACGACGATCCGCGGCTGATAGTCGGCGATCACTGCCTGCAGCCGCAGCAAGGTGGCGCCGGTGTCGTAGGGCGGGATCAGCGCGCCGCGTTTGGCGAAGGACGAGCCCTTTTCGAGATGCAGGTCGGAGACGGCGAGCAGCCGCAGATCGGGGAAGTAGAGCACGCCGCGCCGGTCGCAAACCGCGCGTTCATCGGCGATGCCGATCAAATCGGCCTCGGCGATCAGCGTTGCGCGCGACAGCGAAAAATTCATCCCCTCTCCGTTCCCATGTCTTTTACGCAATTCCGGACGGAAAACCGCCACGCACTTTTCCGGAATTGCTTCTACCTTCGGCCCATCGCCTCTTCGACCAGATCGGCGGCTTCCATCAAGAGCGTGTCGTTGGCGCCGCCATTGACCGATTCCTTGCCGATCTCCAGCATCACCGGCACCGCCAGCGGCGAGATCTGGTCGAGATGCTTATGCATGATTCGACCGCGCACGCGCGAGAGCATCTCGCCAAGTCTGCTGACATCGAGCAATCCGGCAGAGGCGTCGGTGCGCGTCGCCTGCAGCAGGATATGGTCCGGCTCATGGCTGCGCAGCACGTCGTAGATCAGGTCGGCCGAGACGGTCACCTGGCGCCCGCTCTTCTCCTGGCCGGGGTAGCGTTTCTCGATCAGCCCGGCGATGACGGCGCAGGTGCGAAAGGTGCGCTTCAGCATCCAGCTGTCGTTCAGCCAGGCTTCGAGATCGTCGCCCAGCATGTCCTCGTCGAAGAGTGCGGCCAGCGACGGCTTCCTCGCCTTGAACAGTGCCGCCATGTCGTCCAGCGCCCAGACGGCGAGCGAATAGTCGGTGGCGACGAAACCGAGCGGCCTGGCATGCGCGCGCTCCAGCCGGCGCGTCAAAAGCATGCCGAGCGTCTGGTGCGCCAGCCGGCCCTCGAAGGGATAGGCGACCATGTAATGACGGTTGCCACGCGGAAATGTCTCGACCAGCAAGTCGCCGCGCTTCGGCAGAACCGACTTCTCCTTCTGCAGCCGCAGCCAGTCGGCGACCTGTTCGGGCAAGATCTTCCAGCGGTCGCTGTCGGCCAGCATGCCGCGCACCTGCTCGGCGAGATAGGTCGAAAGCGGGAACTTGCCGCCGGCATAGGACGGCACGATGATGTTGGCGCCGGCGCCGTTGGAGACGACGCATTCGTTCTCGCGGATGCCTTCGAAGCGCAGCACCTTGCCGGCGAAGAGGAAATTGTCGCCGGGACGCAGCGTCTCGGCGAAATATTCCTCGATCTTGCCGAGCACAGGCCCGCCGCGTCCGGCCATGCCGCGGCTTTGCCGGACATAGCGGATGTTGAGCTCCGGCATCTCGACGATGGTGCCGACATTCAGCCGGTATTGCTGCGCGACTCTCGGATGCGAGACGCGCCACAGCCCGTCCTTATTGCGGCGGATGCGGGCATAGCGCTCGTAGTTCTTCAGTGCGTAGCCGCCGGTGGCGACGAAGTCGATGACGCGGTCGAAGGTCTCGCGCTCCAGCGCTGCATAGGGGGCGGCGCCGCGCACCTCCTCGAACAGAAGGTCGGCGTCGAACGGTCCGCCGCAAGCGACGCCCAACACATGCTGCGACAGCACGTCGAGCGCCCCCTTGACCAGCGGCGGCGTGTCCTGCGCGCCGAGATAGTTGGCGTCGAGCGCGGCGCGGCATTCCAGCACCTCGAAACGGTTGGCCGGGATCAGGATCGCCTTCGACGGCTCGTCCATGCGGTGGTTGGCGCGGCCGATGCGCTGCGCCAACCGGCTGGCGCCCTTCGGGGCGCCGACATGCACGACCAGGTCGACGTCGCCCCAGTCGATACCGAGATCGAGGGTGGAAGTGGCCACGATGGCGCGCAACGCATTGTCGGCCATCGCCTTCTCGACGCGGCGGCGCTGGCCGACATCGAGCGAGCCGTGATGCAGCGCGATCGGCAAAGAGTCCTCGTTGGCCCGCCAGAGCTCCTGGAACAATAGCTCGGCCTGGCTGCGGGTGTTGACGAAGAGCAGCGTCGTGCGGTGCTCCTTGATCGCTTCATAGATCTCGGGGATGGCGTAGCGGGCCGAATGGCCCGACCACGGCACACGCTCGCGCGAGTCGAGGATCGAGATGTCGGGCTTGGCGCCGCCGGCAACCGTGATCAGCCCGGCCATGTCGGGATTCTTTGAATTTTTGGGTGGATTCTGCGCGACCAGCCAGCGGCGCAATTCGTCCGGCTCGGCGACGGTTGCCGACAGGCCGATGGTCTGCAATTCGGGAACGAAGGCGCGCAGCCGCGCCAGGCCGAGCGCCAGAAGATGCCCGCGCTTGGAGGTGACAAGCGAATGCAACTCGTCGAGCACGACATAGCGCAGGTCCTCGAAGAAGCGCCTCGCGTCGTTCGAGGCGATCAGCAGCGCGAGTTGCTCGGGCGTGGTGAGCAGGATGTCGGGCGGCACCAGCTTCTGCCGCTGACGCTTGTGCGAAGGCGTGTCGCCGGTGCGGGTCTCGATGGTGACCGGCAATCCGATCTCCGCCACCGGCTTGCCGAGATTGCGCTCGATGTCGACGGCCAAAGCCTTGAGCGGCGAGATGTAGAGAGTGTGGATGCCGCGATGCGCTTCGCCGGGCTTGCGGCGCGAACGTTTCGCGAGCTCGGTGAGCGACGGCAGGAAGCCGGCAAGGGTCTTGCCGGCGCCGGTCGGCGCGATCAGCAGCACCGATTGTCCGGCCTCAGCCTTCGCCAGCAGCTCGAGCTGATGGACACGCGGTGACCAGCCTTTTGCGGCAAACCATTTGACGAATGGCTCGGGCAGGAGGACGGCGGCATTCTGTTCGGCAAGGCGCGGCTGCTCTGTCACGCGCCAGAGGTAGCGCGACGACGCGCGCTCGCCAAGGAGAATCGGAACAAAAGGGGATCGTTCTTCCCTTCTCCCCTTGCGGGAGAAGGTGGATCGGCGCGATAGCGCCGAGACGGATGAGGGTGTTCCAGCGGAGTGAGACGCTGCAAAAATGGAAAAATTCTACGCACTTACGTGTCGAGGCCGCGATCCGTCCAACACCCCTCATCCGGCCGAGCTTCGCTCGACCACCTCCTCCACAAGGGGAGAAGGGGAGTCTGCGCTACGGCCTCCGGAACCCTGTCGGGCCACCGTAGAGATAGGCGATGCGCTCGACCGCCTCCTTCATCCCTTCGCGCGAGACCAGCATGGTGTGGCCGTTGGCGTGGATCATGTCCTTCGCATCGGTCATGATGGCGACATGGCCCTTCCAGAAGACGAGGTCGCCGCGCTGAAGTCCGGAGAAATCGGGGCCCGGCTCGATCGGCGTGCCGATCGACGCCGCCTGCATATCGGTGTCGCGCAGCACGTCCCTGCCAGTCATGCGCATTGCCAGCTGCACGAGGCCGGAGCAGTCGATGCCGAAGCCGGAGACGCCGCCCCACAGATAGGGCGTGCCGAGGAAGCTTTCGGCGACTGTGACGTAGTCGTCGGCCAACTCCGCGATCGGTCTGAGATGGCGGGCGATGACCGCCTGGCCGGAAGGCAGCAGCGCATAATGCGTGCCGCGCGTTTCGGCCGAGCCCGTCACCGTCACCGTCGAGCCCATCGACAATTGCCCGCCTATCGGAAAGCGCAGGTCGGGCCCCGGATAGAGGAAGGTGCGCGGCACGCAGACGATGTGGGTGGGCGCCTGCTCACGTGGGCCAAGCACATTGTCGGCGACATAGCCGACATAGCCGTCGCGCTCGGCCTGCACCCAGGCCCAGCCTTCCGCGTCCTCGAAGACCAGCACGTCGTCGCCGAAGAGCGCCTGGGTGTTGACCCCGGCATCGGGGCGCGGCGCCTTGCGCAGGTCGGCGACGGCGGCGGTGATCCTCGCCCGGCGGCCAGCGACGAAGCGGTCGGCGGCGACCTCTCCTTTCAGCCTGGCATCGGCAAGGTCGGAACGGAAGGCGTGAAGGCGGGCATCCCTGGCGGTCAAATCGGCAATCCAGTCAAATCGAATATCTAATTCTTTGTTGGAGCATGATCTTATCCGAAAACCGGTTCCCACTTTTCGGGATCATGCTCAGATGGGCAGTTCGTGCGCCCGGTCGACGATACCATCGCCGAAGCGCTCGACAAAGAGCGCGCCTTCGACCGTGCGCCGGATCAGCACGTTGCGCTTGTCGAGCTCGTCGCGGTGGCGCGACACGAGCTTCAGCGCGCCCATCGTGTCGAGCGCCCGGGTGATGACCGGCTTGGTGACGTTGAGCCTGGCGGCCAGCCCCCGCACCGTATGCGGCGGCGGGTCGAGGTAGATGGTGAGCAGGATCGCCGTCTGGCGCATGGTGAGGTCGGGCGCGCCCTCGCGCACCTGCGACAGCAACACCTGCTGCCACAGTCGCAAGGCCTGGCTCGGGCGCATCGAGATCGACATCCGCCCAGTATGGCGGCAATTCGTTTCGCTTCCGTTTCAGTGCCCGGCATTTGCCGGCTTTTCCCCGCCTATTTGTTTTAGGCAATTCCGGACGAAATTGCTTTATCCGAACCGGCTCGAAATGATCCGTTCCAGGGCGCGAATGCCTTGCGCTTCGCCGCCGGTCAGACCGTGCGGGCGATCGTTGGGATTCCAGGCAAAAATGTCGAAATGCGCCCAGCTGGGCGTCTTCTCGACGAAGCGCTTGAGGAACAGAGCCGCGGTAATCGATCCGGCAAAGCCGTCCGTGGTGACGTTGTTGACGTCGGCGACCCTGGACGAGAGCTTTGCATCATAGGGACGCCACAAGGGCATGCGCCACAACGGATCCTCGACAGCGAGCGAAGCCGCAGCCAGGTCGGCCGCCAGCGCCTCATCGCCGGTGTAGAATGGCGGCAGATCGGGGCCGAGCGCGACGCGGGCGGCTCCGGTCAGCGTCGCCATGTCGATGAGCAGCGCCGGCCTTTCCTCGTCGGCGAGCGCCAGGGCGTCGGCGAGGACCAGCCTGCCCTCGGCGTCGGTGTTGCCGATCTCGACCGTGATGCCCTTGCGGCTTCTCAGCACATCGCCCGGCCGGAAGGCGTTGCCGGCGATGGAATTCTCGACCGCGGGGATCAGCACCCGCAACCGCACATTCAGTTTCGCCGCCATGATGATCGAGGCCAGACCCAGCACGTTGGCAGCGCCGCCCATGTCCTTCTTCATCAACAGCATGCCCGACGACGGCTTGATGTCGAGACCGCCGGTGTCGAAGCAGACACCCTTGCCGACCAGCGTCACCTTCGGCGCGTCGCTCGGGCCCCATGTCATGTCGATCAGCCGCGGCGCGCCGGTGGAGGCGCGGCCGACGGCATGGATCATCGGGAAATTCCGCGCCAGGAGGTCGTCGCCCTTGACGACGGTGATTTCGGCGCCGTGGCCGGCGGCCAGCACCTCTACGGCCTCCTCCAGCTCACCCGGCCCCATGTCGCTGGTCGGCGTGTTGACGAGGTCGCGCGTCAGGAAGATGCCTTCGGCGATGCGGCCCACACGCGCACTGTCGGCGCCCGGCGGCAGCGCGAAGCGCAACACCTTGCCGGGCTTCTTGCCGTAGCGGGTGAAGACGTAGCCACCGAGGACGAGGGCCAGCGCCGCAAGATCAGGCGCTGGCAAATCCTGGGCGAAATGCCATTCGCCCTCGGGCAGCGATCTCGCCAGGGCGCCGACGGCAAGCTGGCTGTCGCCGTCGCCGGTGCCGAACAGCGCGCCGGCGAGAGCGCCACCCTCGCCCGGCAGAACGAGCGTGCGGCCCGCCTCGCCGGAAAAGCCATTGGCCCGTGCCCAGGCAATGACCGAGGGCGGAAGGAACGAGGCGTCGAGGCCGTCCTTTCCCACCAGATAAACTGGCAAGGCGGTTTCCGGTTTGTGGTCAACGAGTTCGACAGGCATTCGATGGTCTCCGGCAGGCACGGCGAGTCGGGCTTTTTAACGATCCGTTAGGGTTAACAGAATATTTCTGGGAGAGGGAAGACGGCCAGCCTAATGGCCGCGCAGGAATGGAGAGACGGCGCGATGCCGATCAAAGCATTGACCTTCACGAGCAAGCGTCTGATCACCACGGCATTCATGGCCGCGCTGGCGGCCAGCGTAGCGGGCTGCGGCAGCACCAGCAAGTTCACGACGGGCTCCATTTCCCGCTCCGACAACCGGCCGCTGGAAACGATGTCGGCCGGAGAACTGCACAGCGCCACGACCAGGCTCGGCGAATCCTACGCCAGGAACCCGAACGACAAACGCATCGCCACCAATTACGCCGCGGCGCTGCAGATGGATGGCGACGCAGACCAGTCGCTGGCGGTGATGCGCAAGCTCGCCATCGCCTATGCCAAGGACCGCGACGTGCTCGCCGCCTACGGCAAGGCGCTAGCCGCGAACGGGCAGTTCGAGCAAGCGCTCGATGCGGTGCGCCGCGCGCAGACGCCGGAATATCCGGACTGGCGCCTGGTATCGGCGGAAGCTGCCATCCTCGACCAGATGGGACAGCGGGACGAGGCGCGTCAGGACTACCGAAAGGCGCTCGAGCTCAAGCCGAACGAACCTTCCATCCTTTCCAATCTCGGCATGTCCTATGTGCTGGAGGGGGATCTGCGGACCGCCGAGACCTATATGCGCTCGGCCGCGCAGCAGCCGAACGCCGACAGCCGCGTGCGGCAGAACCTGGCGCTGGTCGTCGGTCTGCAGGGCCGCTTCGACGAGGCCGAAAAGATCGCCTCGCAGGAGCTTTCGCCGGAGCAGGCGCAGGCCAACGTCGCCTATCTGCGCCAGATGCTTGCCCAGCAGAATGCCTGGAGCCAGCTCAAGGATCAGGACAAGGACAAGGCGAAGGTCGCGACGAACTGATCGGGCATTGCGCCGGGATCGCGCAGATCGAAGACAAGAGGCCGCGCGGCATCGACCGCGCGGCCTTTCCACATTCGTTCGGGATTTCTACTGGCTGCTGGAGTTGTGCTGGTCGCCGAAGATGCCGCGCTGGCTGACCTGGATGCCGGCCGGTCCCAGAATGATGGCGAACAGGACCGGCAGGAAGAAAAGGATCATCGGCACGGTGAGCTTAGGCGGCAGCGCCGCGGCCTTCTTCTCGGCCGCGTTCATGCGCATGTCACGGCTTTCCGACGCGAGCACGCGCAGCGCATGCGCCACCGGCGTGCCGTAGCGTTCCGCCTGTACCAGGGCCTGGGACACCGACTTCACCGATTCCAGGCCGGTGCGGCTTGCCAGGTTCTCATAGGCGACCTTGCGGTCCTGCAGATAGGACAGCTCGGCATTGGTAAGCACGAATTCCTCGGCGAGCGCGACGGACTGGGCGCCGATCTCGTCGGCGACCTTGCGAAGCGCTGCTTCCACCGACATGCCGGATTCCACGCAGATCAGCATCAGGTCGAGCGCGTCCGGCCATGCCAGCTGGATCGACTGCTTGCGCTTGGTCGCGCGGTTGTTGACGTAGAGGATCGGCGCGTAGAAGCCGCCATAGGCGACAACAATGCAGACGAACAGCTTGATGAAGGCCGGCTGCTGCGCCAGGCCGCCCAGAACGAACAGGTAGACCGCCGCGAGCGCGAAACCGATGAAGGGCAGGATCAGGCGGAAGAACAGGAAGCGCGTCAGCGGATTCTGGCCGCGGAAGCCCGCCACCTTGAGCTTCTGCAGCGTGCCTTCATCGGCAAGCGCGCGCTTGAGGTCCAGCCGCTCGACGATGTTGCGCATGCCGATCGACTGCTCCTCGCGCAGACCCTTGCGGCGGCGGTCGGCTTCGTTGGCGAGCCGCTGACGCTGCCTGGCGCGCAGTTCGTCACGCTCGAGCGCCACGGTTTTCATGCGCGACTTGAGCTGATTGCCGCCAAGCGCCGGCAGGAGCGTGAAGACAGTGGCAAAAACCGCGATGCCGACCAGCAGCGCGATAAGAAAGGAAGGATCGGTTAGCGTCTTGACGACCTGGTCAGTCATTGGGTCCGCGTCCCTACACTTCGAAATTCATCATCTTGCGCATCACCACGATGCCGATCGACATCCAGACGCCGGAGCAGCCGAGGATCAGATTGCCGACGCTGGTCGTGAACAGCGGCATGATGTAGTTCGGGCTTGTAAGATAGACGAGAAAGGCGACGACGAACGGCAAGGCGCCGATGATGACGGCGGATGCCTTCGCTTCCATCGACAGGGCCTGCACCTTGGCCTTCATCTTCTTGCGGTCGCGCAGCACGCGCGAAAGATTGCCCAGCGCCTCGGAGAGATTGCCGCCGGCCTGCGACTGGATCTGGATGACGATGCCGAAGAAGCCGGCCTCGGTGCACGGCATGGTCTCGGACATGCGCAGCGTCGCGTCGGGGATCGACATGCCCATCTGCTGGGAATCGACGATGCGGCGGAACTCGGAGCGGACCGGCTCGGGAGATTCGTTGGCGATCAGTCGGATCGCATCGTTCAGCGGCAGGCCGGACTTGACCGCGCGCACGATGATGTCGAGGGCATTCGGGAACTCCTCCAGGAAAGCCTTCACCCGACGCGTGCGGCGAAACGATACGAACCAGCGCGGCAGGCCGAGGGCCCCGGCCAGGAGAGCGCCGGGCAGGACCAGCAACGGCGCGCCGGCAAAATAGGCGAGGAAGGTCAGAACGATGCCGCAGATCACCGAGTAGATGTAGAAGCGCTCGATGGAAACCGTCATGCCGGCCTGGCGGAGCTGAGCCTTCAGCGGCGGCTTCTTGACGTTGCGGTCGTTGGTCTTCTGCTTCTCGTCGAGCTGCTTGAGCGAATCCTGAAGCGTCTTGCGCCGCCTGACCGCTTCCGCGGCGCGGTCGCGCGTGGCCTTCACCACCGACCGGTCGGTCTCGGCCGTCTTGATCGTTTCAAGCCGCTTGCCGGCCTGCTTTTCGTTGTCGATGCGCTTGAACAGGAAAGCATAGGCTATCGCGCCGGCGCTTAAGCCCGCAAGCACGACGAAAGCCAGAACCGTGGTGTCAATTCCGAACATCGACCGGGGCCCCTACACCTCCAGATGCATCAGTCAGCGCGTTTCTCCATGGCTTCGAGCGCGTTGGCGAGGCGCTGCTCCTCGCCATAGTAGCGGGCGCGATCCCAGAAATGCGGCCGGCCGATGCCGGTGGAAACATGCTCGCCGATCAGACGGCCGCTCGCGTCTTCGCCCTTGATGTTATAGAGGACGAGATCCTGGGTGATGATGACGTCGCCTTCCATGCCGATCACCTCGGTGATGTGGGTGATGCGGCGCGAGCCGTCGCGCAGACGAGCCGCCTGGATGATCACGTCGACCGAGCCGACGACGATCTCGCGCACCGTCCTCTGCGGCAGCGAATAGCCGCCCATGGCGATCATCGATTCAATACGGTTCAGACATTCGCGCGGGCTGTTGGAGTGGATCGTTCCCATCGAGCCGTCATGGCCGGTGTTCATCGCCTGCAGAAGGTCGAACACTTCCGGTCCGCGCACCTCGCCGACGATGATCCGTTCGGGCCGCATGCGCAGGCAGTTCTTGACGAGGTCGCGCATGGTCACCTCACCCTCGCCTTCGAGATTGGGCGGCCTGGTTTCGAGACGGACCACGTGCGGCTGCTGCAGCTGCAACTCGGCCGAGTCCTCGCAGGTGATGACCCGCTCCTCGCGATCGATATAGTTGGTCAGGCAATTGAGCAGCGTCGTCTTGCCCGAGCCCGTGCCGCCCGAGATGACGACATTGCAGCGGACGCGGCCGATGATCTTCAGGATTTCCGCGCCTTGCGGCGAGATGGCGCCGAACTTGACCAGCTGGTCGAGCGTCAGCTTGTCCTTCTTGAACTTGCGGATGGTGAGCGCGGTGCCATCGAGCGAGAGCGGCGGCGCGATCACGTTGACGCGCGAGCCGTCGGGAAGACGCGCGTCGCAGATCGGGCTCGATTCATCGACGCGGCGGCCGACCTGGCTGACGATGCGCTGGCAGATGTTGAGCAGCTGCTGGTTGTCGCGGAAGCGGATGCTGGTCGTTTCGACCTTGCCGTTGACCTCGATGTAGACGTTCTTGGAACCGTTGACCATGATGTCGGCGATGTCGTCGCGCGCGAGCAGCGGCTCCAGCGGCCCGTAGCCGAGCACGTCGTTGCAGATGTCCTCGAGCAGCTCTTCCTGCTCGGAGATCGACATCACGAAATTTTTGATCGCGATGATGTCGTTGACGATGTCGCGGATTTCCTCGCGCGCGCTTTCCGGATCGAGCTTGGCGAGTTGCGACAGATCGATCGTGTCGATCAGCGCCGAAAACACCTGGCTCTTGGTGTCGTAGTAGGTTTCGCTCCGCTCGCGCTGGGCCCTTCTCGGCGGCTCGGGCGCCATCGGCGGCGCCTCGACCGGACGCCGAACGGGCGGCGCGGCGGGCGTGCTCGGCGCGGGCGCGGCCTGCCGGTCGAGCGCCATCGTCCCGGCCGGAGCGGGCGCGGCCGGAGGAGGTGCCGGCGGGCGGAATTCGGGAGCTGCCCGGCTGCCGTCGTCTGTGCCTCTTTTACCAAACATGATCGACTACCCGATGCCGCTCCGCGAGCGTCACTTCCTGTTGCGCGAAAGCTTGCCGAGGATGGAGCCCAGGCCTGCCTTCTTCTTCGTCTTGATTTCGCTGCGCCCGGTCAGCACATGCGCGATTTCGTTGATCGTGCCGACGACCGGGCTCTTGGCGTCCATCTCGCCAAGCATGCGGCCGTTGTTGGCCGCGTTGCCGAACAGCAGCGGCTCGAAATTGATCACCGCCATGGGCGTGATGCCGAGCGGTTCGGAAAAATCCGATGCCGCGATCTCCGGCCGTTTCGGAACGCCGGCCTGGTTGATGATCAGCTTCGGCGGCGGGTCGTTCGGACGCAGCCGCTTCAGCATGTCCACCATATTCTTGGTGTTGCGCAGATTGGCGAGTTCGGGCGTGGCCGTGATGACGATCTCGTCGGCCTTGATCAGCGTGCTCTTGGTCCAACCGCTCCAGACGTGGGGAATGTCGAGCACGAGCAGGGGCGCGCTGCGCTGGGCCGTTTCGATGACCTGGGAGAAGGCGTCCGGATCGAAATCATAGACGCGCTCGAGCGTGGAAGGCGCCGCCAGCAGCGACAGATGCTCGGCGCACTGCGCGAGCAGCCGGTCGAGATAGACCTCGTCGACGCGCTCGGGCGAAAACACCGCCTCGGCGATGCCCTGCGCGGGGTCCTGGTCGAAGTTGATGTTGGCGGTGCCGAAAGCGAGATCGAGATCGGCAACGACGACTTCGGACTTGAACAAGGACGACATCGCCCAGGCGACGTTGTGTGCGATCGTCGAGGACCCGACACCGCCCTTGGCGCCGATGAAAGCGATGGAGCGGCCTATCGGATCGGACTCGGGATCGACGAAGATCGACGACACGACACTGACGATATCGGTCATCGAGACCGGCGCGATGACATATTCGGAAATGCCCGAACGGATGAGCTCGCGGTAGAGGCCGACATCGTTGTAGTGGCCGATGACCACGACCTTCGAGGTCGGGTCACAATATTCCGCGAGCTGACCGAGCTGCTCCAGCAGCTGTTTAGGCTCGCTGCGCGATTCCAGCAGGATCAGGTTGGGTGTCGGCGCCGACCGGTAGAATTCGATCGCGGTGGCGATGCCGCCCATATGGACCTTGAGATGGGCCTTGGCCATGCGGCGGTCCTCGCCGGCGCGCTCGATGGGGTTGGCGACGCCCTCGGTCTCGCAGAAAGCCTGGATCGAGATGCGCGGCACCGGGCGCAGCGCCTGCATGGCGGCAACGTCCTGTTGCGAGAGATCGCCGGTATCCGTGGGCGTGTCGTAGGCGAGATTGCTCATCGTCATGTTCTTTCCGTCATCCGGCGCGGCTCAGTAAGTCACTTCCGAATTGCCGAGGAACTCGTCCGAAACGCCTCGGGCGCGATAGATATCGATCACGTTGCCGCGGTTTTCGGCGTCGATATCGGACTGCTTGCGCGGCCCGAGCAGATCGTTGGGATTGGCCATCTGGGCAGCAAGGTTGTTCTGATAGGAGCATCCGAAATCGGCGTAGTGCCTGTTTTCTGATGTCTGCAGCAGGTCTTCCGGCCAGCGCCCGCATTTGTCGGTCTGGGCCTTCACGGCGACGAAGGCGACGCGGACCGGGGCCGAAGCTTCAGGCACGGCCGACTGGTAAGACGTCATGACGATCCGGTTGCGCTTGACGCCGGCCGCGATGGCAAGCCTGGCGAAATCGCGGCTGGCGGCCTGGGCGGCCGCCTGGTTCGCGGAGCCGACCGGGGCCGCGATCGTCAGCGCCGGAGCGGCGCTCCTGTCGTAGCCGTCGAGGAAGCCGAGCAGAGTGTCGCGCTGCGAGGCGGTCATGCCGCGATCGCCGGCGCCGACCGGAAGGTCTATCTTCTGGTTCTTCTCGGCGATGACGATCGGATGATTGGTGCGGTAGTCGTCCGGAATGGCGCCCACCGTCACGCTGTCGCGATGGAAGTTGGCGCATCCGGCGAGCGACGCCGCAAGAGCGATTGCCAGGACCGCAGACGACCCGCGGAAACGTCCTCCGCCGGATTTTGCCGCCGCGATCGTCATGGCCCTTGATGCTGACTTGGACATGTCCGCTTTCCCGCTCACTTGTAGATGAAGCCGACCACGCCGTGGTAACGGCCAGGTGGCCTGTCGGTCTGCATGGTACCGTAGACGCGATTGACGCGACCGAGGAACATGCCGGCGCCATCGCTCGGCGCGTTGAAATTGTCGTCAGGCTTGGCCAATTCGTTGCGCGCCACGGGCCGCGCCAGATAGGGCGTGATGATGATGACAAGCTCGCTCTCGTTGCGCACGAAGTCGCGGCTGCGGAAGAGCGCGCCGAGCACAGGGATCTTGGTCAGCCCGGGCAGTCCGTTGACGGCCTGCCTGACGTCGTCGCGCACGAGGCCCGCGATCATCATCGAGCCGCCGGAAGGCAGTTCCACCGTCGTATCGGCCAGGCGCTTGCGCAGCGACAAGGCGTTCATGCCGGGACTTCTCCCGCCATCGGAAAGCGAAACCGATCCCTCGGTTGTCGGCTCGGAAACGGCGGTCCGCACCTTCAGGCTGATGCGGCCCGGCGACAGCACCACCGGCTGGAATTCCAGTCCGATGCCGTATTCGATCTTCTCGATCGAATAGGTCTTCAGACCTGTCTGGTTGTCATTGGAGACATTGGCGGAAACGCTGTTCACCATGTTGTATTCGCCGCCGACCTTGAAGGTCGCCTTCTCGCCGGACACAGCGGTGAGCGTCGGTTCTGCCAGCGTCTTCATGACGCCGGCCGATTCCATGGCATTGATGTAGGCCTGGATCGAGGACGTCCCGACATTGAAGCCCGAGTTGGACAGTTGCTTGCCGAGGCCGGTGAAATTGTCGCTGAGCGCGCCCCAGGAAATGCCGTTGCTGCCGCCGTTGCCGACCATGTTGACGCCGAGCTGCTTCATCACCGAACGGCTGACTTCGGCCACCGTCACCTTCAGCGTCACCTGATCGTCACCGATGATCTGCAGCAGATTGACGATCTTGGAGACCCTGCGTTCGGCGTCGGGATTGTTGATGTCGACGCCGCCATTGGCCGAGCCGCCGGCCGCTGTCTGCGAATATTGGCCGGTTGTCGCTTCGCCGCCGGAGACGAAGATGGTGGCCAGGTCGACGGCGCGCTTGGCGTCGAGCGGCGTGTCCACATCGCCGGTGAGAATCACGTTGTCGTTGAGCAGCTCGACCTTGATCTGCGACGACGGCAGGAAGCGCTTGAGGTAGTCCTCCAGCCCGGCGACATCGCGTTCAACCGCCAGGTCGAGACTGGCGATCTGCTCGCCGTTGGGGCC
Organism: Mesorhizobium sp. M1D.F.Ca.ET.231.01.1.1; assembly: GCF_003999155.2. NCBI lineage: Bacteria > Pseudomonadati > Pseudomonadota > Alphaproteobacteria > Hyphomicrobiales > Phyllobacteriaceae > Mesorhizobium > Mesorhizobium sp. M1D.F.Ca.ET.231.01.1.1. The sequence continues at coordinate 131,694 of NZ_RZOZ02000011.1, read as the reverse complement.
GAAGACGAAGATGTTGGTTTCGCCGACCGCCTTGCCGAACAGATAGATGCGGCGCGCCGTGCGCGTCACCGCGTCGGCGACCGCCGGATTGGCGACGAGGATGTCGTAGGCGTCGCTCGGCAGGTCGATGACTACCGACTTGTTGAGGCCGAGCTTGACGCGCTGCGAGGCAACCGAGGCGGTCACGCCGGCCGCCCTGTTCGCCGCCTTGGCCTCGACGAGGCCGGGCGCATCGGTGCCGATCAGGAACAGGCCGATTGCCACCGCCGCGACGACGGGCAGTTTACCGCTTAGCCTCATTTCCTTGCTCCCACTTCGGAAACTTCGCCCGACTTGATCAACCGCACCGTGCCGCGCCGGCCGTTGCCGTTCACCAGATAGTCGGCCTCGCCCAGGTTCTTCTCATTGGTGTCGGTGATCGGACGCAGCGCCAGGGTCAGGCGGTCCGCCATCTGCTGCGCCACCGTGATGATCTCCGCCTGCTGCGGCGTCAGTTCCAGCGTCGCGGTCTGGCCGACCCTGGTCTTCTTGCCTTCCTCGTCCTCCTGGATGGTCTGGTCGATGGCCAGGACGCGGATGTTCTTGAGGATGGTCTCGGTGTTGAAGCCGCTGCCGCCGTTGCTGGCGTCGGCGCGCCGGGTCATGATGACGTCGACGAAGTCATTGGGCAGGATGAAGCCACCCGCCGATGTGTCGGCCGATATGGCGGTGGCGACGGCGCGCATGCCGGACGGCAGGATCGACGACATGAAGCTCTGCCCCTCGCCGACCAGCTTGGAGCGCCGCAGCGGCTCACCGGTATACATGGCCACACGCGCCACCGAGCCCTTGAGCTTTTCGACCGCGTCCGGTTCGACCGCACGGGTGATGAAATTGGCGTTGACGCCGCTGGCCGGCCACTGCTCCCAGCTGATCTTGTCGCCGAGCTGGCTGCCCATGGCGACATCGCCGGAAAGTACCAGCACGTCCTGCAGCGCGATCGCCGGCTCTTTGGGAGCGTCGACGACGACCTGAGCAGGCGGCGCCGCCACCATGTTCTTAGCGACATAACCCGCGCCACCCGCCGCGGCCACAGCCACGCCCAGAATAATCAGTCGGGATGCTGGCATTCGTCCGAACCCTTCGCCTCAAGGCAAACCACCTTAGCCAGGGCGGACTTTGCAGCCGCAATCGTCAAAACAAGGTTAATGCAATGCTTACGATCGTGATTAATTTAAGGTTTACTCAAATTAGACGGAACCGCTTGCCGTTAAAGTGCGTCGCGCTGAAACGGCGTCGGGCGACAGGCCTTAAGTCGTTGTTTTGATGCATGTCGTTGTCCCAAAACCGCTGCGCACTCTTGGGCGACATGCATTAACGAAAAAGGCGGCCAGGCGCCGCGAGAAACCCTCTTGTCAAAGAAAACGAATGATTCCGAAAGGGAACCGGTTTCGGGATAGGGGCGTAAAGCCACCCCCAAGCGCACAGACCGATCTGAAAATGGCGATGTTGCCTAAAGCGCGTCGCGACGAAGCGGATTCAGGCGACATGCTTTAAGTCTTTGTTTGACGCATGCCGTTTCCCTCAAAACCGCCGCGCACTCTTGGGCGACATGCGTTTAGGCGGTGAGCCTGTCCAGCGCCCAGATCATCAGCGGAGAATCCGGAAAGGTGATGAGGCCGCCGAGACCAAGCGCGACGCCGTAAGGAATGCCTCCGTTCTCGTCGGCGAAATGGCGCAGAAAACGATTGTGGCCGGTGTAGACCGCAAATGGCGATTTCCGGTAGGCCAGAATGGCAATCGTCAACAGACCGCCGATCAACGTCGAGGTTACCAGGTAGCCGACGAGATTGATGTTGAGCCCCATCCATACCGCGGTTGCCGCCAGGAGCTTGGCATCGCCGCCGCCCATGCCGCCGAGCGCGAACAGGCCGAAGGTCGCCGCCAGCACCAGGGCACCGGCCGCGAAATGCCCGCCATAGGTTGCCCAGTCCATCCCGGTCAACGGAGCCACCAGGGCGAACGTCGCGACCAGCAGCACCGGCACGCGGTTGGCGATCGTCATCGACAGCGTGTCCGAGATCGCCGCGAACAGCATGCAGAAAGGAAAGACGACGAAGATCGCGGCTTCAAGCATGGCGCGGTGCCTATGGCGCAATTGACCAGCTGCAGTCTAGGCATGCTGGAATTAACGATTGATGAGGCCGGATCGTCGAAATCACCCGACCGCATGAAAGAAGGGCCGCCCATGGGCGACCCTTCCACTTCAAAGCAACAGCTGGCTTGCGCAGCCTATCACGGGGCCTTGCCGGTCTTGACGGCGCTGGCGATCGCCACGAACTTGCTGTTCAGGGCGGTGCCGAGCTGGCTGGCGCCGACCATGATGGCGAGCGCGATGAGAGCGGCGATCAGACCGTATTCGATGGCGGTCGCGCCGGATTCGTCCTTCACGAAACGTGCGATGAGGTTAGACATTCGAGAGCTCCTACTCCACGTGTTACAGCACTTCCGTCAACTTCTCTTGGCGGTTGATCGGATGCTGCAAATCTAGGGAGAAGCCCTTTCAATCGGCTTAATAAATACCCTTACCGATTCCTTTCCGGTTGCGAACCCGTTGCTTGGTTAACCGTGGCCTAAACGCCCAATGACGGTTCGGCGGGCAGGAAAAGCGCGGAGATCCGGCCAACCCGCGATTTTGCTAAAACAGCGCATGCTTCAGGTTCTTAACCCTCGAGGCGGCCATGCTTGCCGTGGCAGCGCGGCATTTAACCGTCGGTTCACCAATTTCGTTCATGTTCCGTTGAACAGTCTGCCGCTCCGGAGCGCTTCCATGACCTTGTCGAGATCGCCTTTTCCAGTCGTCGCGCTGCTGGCCGTTGCCGCCTTCGCCATGCCCGCCAGCGCCGGTGCCGGCATCGAGGTCACCATGAACCAGGCAAAGATCGTCAAGTTGTCGCGCGCCGCCGACACGATCGTCATCGGCAATCCGGCAATCGCCGACGCCGCCGTCCAGGATGCCTCGACGGTCGTTCTCACCGGCAAGGGTTTCGGCGTTACCAATCTGGTCGTGCTCGATTCCGATGGCAGCCCGATCGTCGATGAGCAGGTGACGGTGGTCCGGCAAGCTGCGTCTTCGGTGCGCATCTACCGGCGCGCCGACGTCCAGACCATGTCGTGCACGCCCTATTGCGAAAGCTCGTACAAGAGCGAAGCGGAGAGAACCTCCGAAACCGAAATGAACGCAAGCCGCTGAAGCTGGCGTCGGCAAGCGCCCGCGACGTTAATGGCGGGTTAAAAGTCGTCCGGCGAATTTAACGCTCATCCAAACCCGACCTCAATGGGTTTTCGCTATGTTGCCGCCCGACTTTGCAAGGGATCGGCAGGAACGGACATGAGCATGGATCCGGCATCCGAGGGTGGCATGGACGGCAAGGCGCGGGCAAAGCCCCGTCATGGCTTCTTCAGCGACAGGCGCGGCAGCACTGCGCTGGAATTCGCGATGCTGGCCATACCGTTCGCCCTGCTCGTTTTCGCCATCCTGGAAAGCTGCATATCGTTCGCCGGCCAGGAAGTGATGGCTAATGCCACCGACGATATCGCGCGCCAGCTCAGGACCGGTCAACTGAAGAAGGCCGACGTCACCGACGCCTCGATCAAGAAGCTGATCTGCGACAGGCTGGCGATCATGGTCGCCACGAATTGCCCCGGGTCCGGGTCAAACGCCACCCTGCTGGTGGACCTGCGCGAATATCCGACCTTCGCCGACGCCGCGGCGGCGGGCTTCAAAATCCAAAGCGGCGAAATCGTGCTGACAGGCACGAGCTCGACGGCGTTCACGGTGTCGCCGGGCCTGGCGGAATCGAAGAACATGCTGCGGGTTTTCTACAAATGGCCGGTAATCACCGATTTCCTGGCCAAACAAATGGCCAATCTGAATGGCGGCAAGACGCTGCACTTCGCATCGGTGACCTGGCAGAACGAACCATTCGACGACTAAAGCAGGTCGCGTGATGCGACCTGCTTTAGCTTTTTGATTTAAGCATGTCTTTATCCCAAACCGGATCCACTTTCGGGAGACATGCTTCAAGGTTGCGGCCGGCCAAGACTACGGCGGCGTGGGGGAAGGATATGTACCGTGCGGGGGCACACCCGGGAATTTCGGCCATTCTGGCCAAGGCGGCGCGGTTTTGCCGCGATCGCCGCGGCGTCGCGGCAATCGAGTTCGCGTTCATCGTGCCGGTGCTGCTCATCATGTACTTCATCACGATGGAAGCCTCGCAGGCGATCGAGACCAGCAAGAAGGTCAGCCGCATCGGCAGCATGGTGGCGGATCTCGTCACGCAGCAGCCGAGCGTCAAGACAGCCGATCTCGATGCGATCATGAAGATCGGCACCTCGACGCTACAGCCCTACAACCGCTCCACGCCGACGATCATCATCACCGGCATCCAGATCACCGACGAGGCATCGCCCAAGGTGAAGGTGGCATGGTCGCGCAAGCTTGTTGGCACCACCTATAGCGCCGACGCGCTGAAGGACAGCATCACCACCGTTCCGGCGACCCTGAATATCCGCAACACCTTCCTTGTTCGCGTGGAAAGCGACCTCGGCTATGAGGCGATGATCGCCTGGTCGGCCAGCGGTTCGAAGGCGCTTGGACTGACCTCGGCCTTCAACAAAATACCGATGGGCGAAACATATTATCTGAGGCCGCGGCGCGGTCCCTCGGTCCCCTGCAGCGACTGCTGAGGGAGCAAGGCGCGTCGCGACCTTTCAGCTTTGCTCCACGCGCTTGGACTGTTGGTTCTACGCATGTCTTTATCCCGAAACCGGTTCCCACTTTCGGGAGACATGCTTCAATCCCGCCCGCCCGCTTCCCGCCGCACGATGGCCAGCGCCGTTGCGTAGTCCTTTGCTACGGCCAGTTCGAAGCCGCCGGCATGGGTCGATTCCAGAAGATCGTAGACGTCCGGGGTCAGCGACTTGAGATTGGTCAGGAAGACGGCCAGCCGGCGCTTCGCCTCGAGATCGAGATCGCTGCGCACGGCATGAGGCCCGTATCGCAGCGGAGCCGAGGTCCATAACACCCGAAGCGACGTCTTCGGAACGCCGCCGGCCTCGAGCCGCACGATCGTGCCGCCCGTATCGGTGGGCTGGCCATCGGCGCCGACGGGTTCCCAGCCGAACAGGCCGTCGGCTTGGCCTTCGCCGAGCATCGTCTCGGCCGCAGTTGCCGACGGCGCGCGTGTCAGGAAGGGTGAATCCTCGGCGATCTTCACGCGTTCGCCGCCCAAGGCGGTCAGCGGCAGCAGAGAACCGGCGACATTGTCCGGCGGCGCGATCGCAATCCGATGCGAGGTGATCGCTGCGAGGTCCGGCACCTTGTCGTCGCGGGTCACCAGCACGGAACGGATACCGATGGCCCCGTCCGCATCGACCGGCGCCACCAGCGGCTCGACACAACCGCAGCGCTCGGACGCCGCGGCATAAGCAAGCGCCGAATAGATCGCATACTGGACGCGGCCGCTCGCCTGCGCCTCGATCAACGCCGCATAATCGCGGGCAACCACGATCTCGACCTTCATGCCGAGAGCATTCGTGTAGGCATCCGTCAGGCGGGCCAGACCGGGCACCGAGTTGCCGCCTCCAGGCTCGGCGACGATGCCGATGCGAAAGGTGCCGATGTCGTCACGCCAGTCGGCGCGCGCCGGCGATGCCGAGGAGAGCAGCGCGAGAGCCGCCGCGCACATCCCCAAAGCCTGGCCTGCCGCGAATCCCGCGCCCTTGCCCATCTCTTGCCGCGCTCCCGCCGACACTGCGCCCGATCGCACCACTATGGCGCCGTGCCGTTTCGGTTCGGTTTCCGATTTGCCAATGCCGTCATGGAACCTTATGTCTGGCTGCCTGGACTGGCAACGACGGCATCTATGGCTCGGGCTTTCTTATTCGTTCTCGATTCTTTCGGCATAGGCGGAGCGGCCGATGCCGAGCGCTACGGCGACGCCGGCGCCGACACGTTCGGGCATATCGCGCAGGCTAGCGCCGAGGGCCGCGCGGACCGTGAAGGCTTGCGCAGCGGCCCGCTCGCTGTGCCGAACATGACCGCGCTCGGGCTTGGCCGTGCGGCAAAAACCGCGACGGACTTCCATTTCGACGTCGACACGCCGCTCTTTGCCGCTTCTTTTTATGGCGCTGCCCAGGAGGTCTCGAGCGGCAAGGACACACCGTCGGGCCACTGGGAGATTGCCGGCCTGCCCGTGCGCTTCGACTGGGGCTACTTTCCCGACACCGTGCCGGCCTTCCCGGCCGAGCTGACCGGCGCGATCATCCGCGAAGGCAAGGTGCCGGGCATCCTTGGAGATTGCCATGCGCCCGGAACTGAGATCATCGAGCGTTTCGGCGAGGAGCACATCCGCACCGGCAAGCCGATCTGCTACACCTCGGTGGACTCCGTACTGCAGATCGCCGCGCACGAGACGCATTTCGGCCTCGAAAGACTGTATGAGCTTTGCCTGACGGTGCGCCGGCTGGTCGATCCGCTCAAGATCGGACGGGTGATCGCGCGGCCCTTCGTCGGCGAGACGAAAGCCACCTTCCAGCGCACCCACAACCGCCGCGACTACGCCGTGCCGCCGCCGGAACCGACCTTGCTCGACCGGCTGACGGAACGCGGCAGCAAGGTCATCGCCGTCGGCAAGATCGGCGACATCTTCGCCCATCGCGGCATCTCGGAGGTGCGCAAGGCGGGCGGCAACATGGCGATGTTCGACAAGGCGCTGGGCGCCATGGAAGACGCCGGCGAAGGCGACCTGGTCTTTGCCAATTTCGTCGATTTCGACACCGAGTTCGGCCACCGGCGCGATGTCGCCGGCTATGCCGGAGCGCTCGAGTCCTTTGACCGCCGGCTGCCCGAAGCGCTGTCGCGCATCAGGCCGGGCGACCTGCTCATCCTCACCGCCGATCACGGCAACGACCCGACCTGGCGCGGCACGGACCATACGCGGGAACGCGTTCCGGTGATCGGCATCGGGCCGGGACTGAAGGGCGGCGACATCGGGCTCAGGCCGACCTTCGCCGATATCGGCGAAACCGTCGCGGACCACCTCGGCCTTGCGCCCGGCCGCCACGGGACGTCCTTCCTTGCAACGATAGGCGGCCATGCCAGAACTGCCTGAAGTCGAAACGGTGCGGCGCGGGCTGCAGCCGGTCCTGGAAGGGGCGCGGCTCGTCAACGTCGAGGCGCGCAGGCCCGACCTTCGCTTCCCCTTTCCCGAACGCTTTTCGGAGCGGCTTACCGGCAAGACCGTGACGGCGCTTGGCCGACGCGCCAAATATCTGACGATGCACATCGAAGACGGTCCGGTGCTGATCTGCCATCTCGGCATGTCGGGATCGTTCCGCGTCGAAGCCGCCGGGAGCAGCGACATCCCCGGCACCTTCCATCACGAGCGCTCGAAGAGCGCGGCGCACGACCACGTCGTGTTCGACGTCGCCTCGCCGAAGGGCGAGCGCTCCCGCGTCATTTTCAACGACCCGCGCCGCTTCGGCTTCATGCTGTTTGCCGAAGGAGCGCCGGACACGCACCCGATGCTGGCGGGGCTAGGCATCGAGCCGACCGGCAACGCGCTCGACGGCCCCCTGCTCGCCGCGCTGCTCAAAGGCCGCAGGTCGCCGCTGAAGGCGGCGCTGCTCGATCAGCGGCTGATCGCCGGGCTCGGCAATATATATGTGTCGGAGGCGCTGTGGCGCGCCGGCCTGTCGCCGCTGCGCCAAGCCGGCACCATCGCCGGCTCCGGCAAGAAAGCGAAACAGCAATGCGAACGCCTGGCCGAGGCGATCCGCTCGGTCATCGCCGATGCGATCGCCGCCGGCGGATCCTCGCTGCGCGACTATGTCCAGGCGGACGGATCGCTCGGCTACTTCCAGCATTCCTTCGCCGTCTACGACCGCGAAGGCGAGCCGTGTCCGAAACCGGGCTGCAGCGGCCACATCGAGCGAACCGTGCAGAGCGGCCGCTCGACCTTCTATTGCCGGACCTGTCAGCGGTGAGCTAGACCGGTCTCCTCAAACCGAAGCGAGGAGACGATGCCATGACCTATGAAACCATTCTCGCGGAAACACGCGGCAAGGTCGGGCTGATCACGCTGAACCGGCCGAAGGCGCTCAATGCGCTGAATTCGCAAGTGCTGAGGGACGTGGTGGCGGCGGTGGACGCGTTCGGCGCCGATGCCGGCATCGGCGCCATTGTCCTTACAGGCTCGGAAAAGGCCTTCGCGGCCGGCGCCGACATCAAGGAAATGCAGGATATCTCCTTCGTCGACGCCTATACCCAGGACTTCTTCGTCGGCTGGGAGGAATTGACGCGCGAGCGCAAGCCGATCATCGCGGCGGTCGCCGGCTATGCGCTTGGCGGCGGCTGCGAGCTGGCCATGATGTGCGATTTCATCATCGCCGCCGACGACGCGAAATTCGGCCAGCCGGAAATCACGCTCGGCGTCATGCCGGGCATGGGCGGATCGCAGCGATTGACCCGTTTCGTCGGCAAGTCGAAGGCGATGGACATGTGCCTGACCGGGCGGATGATGGACGCCGCCGAAGCCGAGCGCTGCGGACTGGTGTCGCGCTTGGTGCCGGCCGGCGAACTGGTCGAGGAGGCGCTGCAGGCGGCGGCGAAGATCGCCGAGTTTTCCATGCCGTCGGTGATGATGGCCAAGGAAGCCGTCAACCGGGCCTATGAGACGACGCTTGCCGAAGGACTGCGCTTCGAGCGCCGGCTGTTCCATTCGCTGTTTGCGCTCGACGACCAGAAGGAAGGCATGGCCGCCTTCGTCGAGAAGCGGAAGCCGAATTTCACCAACCGCTAGGGCGCGGCTTCAAGTCCCAAAAAGACCGCGAAGCAGCGTTGACGCGCCGGAAAAGCTGAACTATAAGCCGCACCAACCGAGGCGGCCCCGTGGCTGCCCGTTTGTTTTTTGCGCCCTGCGGCACCCCGCTGGCGTCCACCAGATCAGAAGAGAGGCATCATGGCCAATACGTCTTCGGCCAAAAAGGCAACGCGCAAGATCGCCCGCCGCGCGGCGATCAACAAGAACCGCCGGTCGCGCGTCCGCACCTATGTCCGCCAGGTCGAAGAGGCGCTCGCCGCCGGCGACAAGGCCGCGGCGCTGGAAGCGTTCAAGGCCGCGGAGCCGGAATTGATGCGCGCCGCAACCAAGGGTGTCATTCACAAGAACACGGCTTCCCGCAAGGTTTCGCGGCTGGCCCAGCGGGTCAAGGTGCTGTCGGCCTGATCCGACTTGCCTTTAGGACCGTTATCCTTGAACCCGGCCGCACAGGCCGGGTTTTTTCGTTTGCCGGCAAGTACTTAAAAAGAACGCTCGCATAACGACGCTCGGGCCGAATTTCAAAGTTGCGAATGTTTTGCCGGCATATACATAATCACTGATGTCGGTGACCGGCGGATGCGGGCATGGCCATAGATTAGCCTGTCACAAATTCCTTATATTTTTCAAAAACTTACAGACGGTCATCCACAGCTTGTTCAACTCGCGGAGGAGCGGCGGGGGACAAGTAGCTGTCAAGAGAATTATTTCAGAAAATTTCCTGTCGGCCGGCCTTTTTCATATTCGCCGGAAAAGGGTTTGAATCACAATGGCTTTGTCAAAACATGCCCTGACGGCACCTCATCCGAACACGTCTCCGGTAACCAGATTCGTTAAAAATCGGTTAGACGTGGCCTTGCCCTATCCACAGCGATTTCGGTAATGTCCATACATCGAAGGGACGGGCTTTAGCCCCTGACCCAGCCTGAATCGGCCAGCAAAAAATGGCGGAATTCATGACGCGGAGCAATTCCGCGTGCGGCTTGGTTTGTCTCTTCGGTGCGGGTAGGGGACTGGCGTAATTGTACATTGCAGGTTGACGTTGTGCCGGCGTTTTCGCCGGACGATGTTGTATTGCCCTGGCATGTTCAGGCCGGCTCGCAAGAGCCGGTATCGGTCCCTTGCGCAACGTTGCGACGATATCGCCGGCGGCGGCGACGGCGCAGCGAAACTCGCCGGGTCCAGGGTGCAGGAGGCGCACCCCCGGCGGAAAAAGGGTACGAGCGACAAGGAACTTGATCATGCAGAGCGGCATCGAACGGGAGATAGCGGGCGAACTCCCATTCCCAGCAACTATCGTCGGAGGGGACGGCATGGCGGCATCCAGCGACGCTGAACAGAAGTTCGAGCGGGTCAAGGCTCAGTTGAAGGCGCGCCTGGGAGCCGAGGTCTATTCGAGCTGGTTTGGCCGCATGAAGGTTGCCGAGGCGTCGCGCGGCATTGTCCGCATCTCCGTGCCGACGGCGTTCCTGCGCTCGTGGATCAACGGCCACTATCTCGATCTTATCGCCGAGCTGTGGAGGCATGAGGATCCCGACCTTCTCAAGATCGAGATCGTCGTGCGGACCGCCACGCGACAGGGCCGCAACAACGTCGAGCCGGAGATCGCGCCGGCGCGCAAGATGACCAAGCAGGCGCAGACCGCGCTTGCCGCCGGAACCGCAAGCGCAGGCCGGGTGGAACGGGCGCCGGCGCCCCGCCAGGGCGTGCCGGCGGAGACCGAGTTCCGCCACAATGTGCTGGGGTCGCCGCTCGACCCGCGCTACACCTTCACTTCATTCATCGAAGGGCCCTCGAACCGGGTGGCCTTCGCCGCGGCCAAGGCGGTGGCGGAATCGCAGTCGAGCGCGGTGCGCTTCAACCCGCTCTTCCTTCATGCGACCGTCGGATTGGGCAAGACGCACCTTTTGCAGGCGATCGCCGCCGAATCGCTGCGGCACAACCCGAAATCGCGCGTGGTCTATCTGACGGCGGAATATTTCATGTGGCGTTTCGCCACCGCGATCCGCGACAACAACGCGCTCACCCTCAAGGAGCAGTTGCGCGACATCGATCTTCTGATCATCGACGACATGCAGTTCCTGCAGGGCAAGTCGATCCAGCACGAGTTCTGCCATCTCATCAACATGCTGCTCGACAGCGCCAAGCAGGTGGTGGTCGCCGCCGACCGGCCGCCGTCGGAACTGGAATCGCTGGAGCCGCGCGTGCGTTCGCGCCTCAATGGCGGCGTGGCGCTCGAAATGTCGGCGCCGGATTTCGCCATGCGCCTCGGCATGCTGAAGCTGCGCCTCGCCACGGCCAAGGTCGACGATGCCTCGCTCGATATCTCGGACGAGATCCTCGACCACGTCGCCCGCACGGTGACGGGCAGCGGGCGCGAGCTCGAAGGCGCCTTCAACCAGCTTTTGTTCCGCCAGTCCTTCGAGCCGCAGATCACCATCGACCGCATCGACGAGATCCTCGGCCACATCTACCGCTCGGGCGAGCCGAAGCGAGTGCGCATCGAGGACATCCAGCGCATCGTGGCGCGACACTACAACGTGTCGAAGACGGAGCTGCTCTCCAACCGGCGCACGCGCACGATCGTCAAGCCGCGGCAGGTGGCGATGTATCTGTCGAAAGTGATGACGCCGCGCTCGCTGCCGGAGATCGGGCGGCGTTTCGGCGGCCGCGACCACACGACGGTGCTGCATGCCGTGCGCAAGATCGAGGACCTTTCCGGTGCCGACAACACGCTGGCGCAGGAACTCGAACTGCTCAGAAGGCTGATCAACGAGCAGGCCTGAGCGGTCCGAAAACGCTAAAGCGCGTCGCGTCGAAACGGCTCCGAGCGACGCGCTTTAAGTTCTTGTTTTCATGCATGTCGTTTTCCCAAAACCGCCGCGCACTTTTTGGCGACATGCATAAGGCGGCGCGCTTCGCCGGCTTTATCCCCAGAAAGCCCGCGCAACCGGCCGGAACCGGTGTCGCGGGCTTGCGTTTGCAGGGTTTTTACTGTCAGCTTACATAGATTCTGAGCTTTTCGGAGCTTTCGCGGGACGCCGCCCCCTGGTGACCCGCCCATTCATTGAAGCGAGCCTGTTTGGTCATGCGTGTTATCCTGGAACGGTCCAATCTCCTGAAGTCCCTCAACCACGTCCATCGCGTGGTGGAGCGGCGCAACACCATACCGATCCTGTCGAATGTGCTGCTCAGCGCCGATGGCGCGAGCCTGGAAATGAAAGCGACCGACCTCGACCTCGAAGTGACGGAGGCGACGCCCGCCAAGGTCGAGCGCGGCGGCGCGACGACGGTTCCGGCGCATCTGCTTTACGACATCGTGCGCAAGCTCGCCGACGGCGCCGAGGTGATGCTGAAGACCGACGAGGACGGCAATGCGATGACCGTCACGTCCGGCCGCTCCAGCTTCCGCCTGCAGTGCCTGCCGCAGTCGGATTTCCCGGAGCTTTCGGCCGGCTCCTTCTCGCACATCTTCCGGCTCGATTCGGTGGCGCTCAAAGGGCTGATCGAGAAGACGCAGTTCGCCATCTCGACCGAGGAGACGCGCTACTATCTCAACGGCATCTTCCTGCACACGCATGAGGCGGGCGGCAAGCTGAAGCTGCGTTCGGTCGCGACCGACGGGCACCGCCTGGCGCGCGCCGAGATCGACGCGCCGGCAGGCTCGGAAGGCATGCCCGGCATCATCATCCCGCGCAAGACGGTGAGCGAGCTGCAGAAGCTGGTCGACGACCCGGATGTGGCGGTGACGACGGAGCTGTCGGACACCAAGATCCGCTTCACCATCGGCAGCGTCATCCTGACCTCGAAGCTGATCGACGGCACATTCCCGGACTATCAGCGGGTCATTCCGACCGGCAACGACAAGAAGCTGATCATCGACCGCCAGAGCTTCGCCGCCGCCGTCGACCGCGTCTCGACCATTTCGTCCGAGCGCGGCCGGGCCGTGAAGCTGTCGATCAATGACGGCCAGCTCACGCTCGCCGTCAACAATCCGGACTCGGGCAGCGCCACCGAGGAACTGGCGGCCGATTACTCGTCCGATCCGATCGAGATCGGCTTCAACGCCAAATATCTGCTCGATGTCGCGGCCCAGCTCACCGGCTCGGAGGCGAAGTTCATGCTGGCGGATGCCGGATCCCCGACGCTGATCCACGACATGGCCGACGAGACCGCGCTCTACGTGCTGATGCCGATGCGGGTGTAGGCTTTTTGAACGAGCCCACATGTTACCGTGACCGAGGATAACAAGCAGCTCCGGCAGCAAAGCTACATAAGTAAGTTAACGCTTACCAATTTCCGCAACTATGCGGGGCTTTCGCTCGAGCTTGGCCCCGGCGCCTTGGTGCTGTCGGGCGACAACGGCGCCGGCAAGACCAATTTGCTCGAAGCCATCTCGCTGCTGACGCCGGGACGCGGGCTGCGCCGCGCGCCCTATGCCGACGTGGCGCGCGAGGGCGGCGACGGCGGCTTTGCCTTGCACGCCCGCATCGAAGGCCCGGAAGGCCAGGTCGAGATCGGCACCGGCATTTCCGGCGGCGACGGGGAAGGCGGCAGGCGCGTTCGCATCAACGGTGCGCCGGCGAAGTCGGCCGAGGACATGCTGGAATGGCTGCGGGTCGTGTGGCTGACGCCGGCGATGGACGGGCTGTTTCAGGGACCGGCCGCCGATCGGCGTCGCTTCGTCGACCGGCTCGTGCTGGCGATCGATCCCAGCCATGGCCAGCGGGCGCTGGACTATGAAAAGGCGATGCGCGGACGTAACCGTTTGCTTACGGAAGGTTCTCGCGACAGCGGCTGGTTCGACGCGATCGAGACGCAGATGGCCGAAACCGGGGTGGCGATCGCGGCGGCGCGGGCGGAACTGGTGCGGCTGCTTGCGGCCATGATCGACAAGCTGCCCGGCAGCGGCCCGTTTCCGCAGGCCGACATAAGCCTTTCCGGCGAATTGGAGGGCGAGATCGCCGTCGCGCCGGCCGTCGACGTCGAGGAACGGTTCCGCGCCGCGCTCGCCAACGGCCGCGAGCGTGACCGCGCCGCAGGCCGCACGCTCGACGGTCCGCACCGGTCGGACCTTGTGGTTCGTCACCGGCCGAAGTCGATGCCGGCGGAGTTGTGCTCGACCGGCGAGCAGAAAGCGCTGCTGGTCGGCATCGTGCTGTCGCATGCGAGGCTGACCGGCGAGATGTCGGGCCTGACGCCGATCCTCCTGCTCGACGAGATCGCCGCGCATCTCGACAGCGGCCGGCGCGCGGCACTGTTTTCCATCCTCGAAGAGCTGAACTGCCAGGCCTTCATGACCGGCACGGATGCGGCGCTGTTTTCCAGCCTTGCCGGGCGGGCGCAATTCCTGACGGTCGACCACGGCAGTGTTGGAACGACAGGCTGATCTCGTGAGGAAACCAACGGGCGTCGCCCTTCGGGACAAGGCTACGCCTTGCCCGTACCCCGCGGGACAAGGCTTCGCCTTGCCCGTGCCCCGCGAGACAAGGCTTCGCCTTGCCCGTACCCTTCGGGACAAGGCTTCGCCTTGCCCGTGCCCCGCGGGACAAGGCTACACCTTGCCCGTACCCTGCGGGACAAGGCTTCGCCTTGCCCGTACATGACGAAGCTGTGCCTTGCATGTGACAAGGCTTTGCACCAGCTATAAGGTCCCGCCATGACCAATACCGCGCTGACCGACGAAGAGCTCGAACGCTATGCCCGCCACATCGTGCTGCCGGAAATCGGCGGCCCCGGCCAGCAGAAGCTGAAGCGGGCGCGGGTGCTGGTGATCGGCGCGGGCGGACTGGGGGCGCCGGTGCTCGAGTATCTTGCCGCGGCCGGCGTCGGCACGCTCGGCATCGTCGACGACGATGATGTCTCGCTGTCCAACCTGCAGCGGCAGGTGATCCATGGGACAGACACGATCGGCATGGCGAAGACCGACAGCGCCTCGGCCGCGATCATGCGCATCAACCCCAATGTCAGGGTGGAACTGCATCGCCTCAGGCTGACGGCGGAAAACGCCCCTGCCCTCGTCGCCGGCTACGATGTCGTCGTCGACGGCTCCGACAATTTCGAGACACGCTATGCGCTGGCCGATGCCTGCGCCCAGGAACAAAAGCCTCTGGTCACCGCCGCCGTCGGCCGCTTCGACGGCTCTGTGACGGTGCTGAAGCCGTTCGAAACGGGCGCCGACGGCAAGCGCAATCCAGGCTACCGCGACCTTTTCCCGGAAGCGCCGCCCGAAGGGCTGGTGCCCTCCTGCGCCGTGGCAGGCGTCGTCGGCGCGCTGACGGGCGTCGTCGGCACCCTTGAGGCGATGGAGGCGATCAAACTGATTGCCGGCATCGGCGAGCCGCTGGTCGGCCGGCTGCTGCTCTACGACGGGCTCACCGCCCGCTTCGACACCGTCCGCTACAAGGCAGTCTGATCGAGGGCAGTCTAAGCGCATGGACCAGCCGGCCACTCCTCTTGTCACCGAGCTCCCGCCGGACTTCGCACGGTGGGAGGAAGTGCATGCGCTGATCCGGCGCGCCTTCGCCTATATGGACGGCGTCATCGACCCGCCGTCCTCGGCGCATCTGCTGACGCCGGAAGGCCTCCGGGATAAGGCGGCGCTGGAGAAGGCCTTCCTGGCCGTGGAGAACGGCCGAATCGTCGGTTGCGTGTTCGCGCTGGAAAGGGCGGAGGATCTCTATGTCGGCAAGCTTGCCGTCGAGCCCGGCCTTCAGGGGCGAGGCATAGGCGCACGGCTGATGCGGGCCGTGGAGGACTTTGCCCGCCGGCGCGGCAGGCATGCCGTCGAGCTGCAGACGCGCATCGAGCTCGCCGCAAACCACGCGACGTTCGCCCGGCTCGGCTTTCGCGAGACCGGGCGCACGGCGCACGAAGGCTATAACCGGCCGACCTCGATCACCATGCGCAAGGTGCTGTCTTGAGCCTCGTGCTCAAACCCCAGGAACAGGCAATCGCCGCCGGCGAGGACGGCGCCGGGATGGCGATGCGCATCGTCGCCGAAAGCGCGCGCCTGCTCGGGGCGCCGCAGCTGATCGGAATCGCTTCGGCGCATATCGACGGCGCGCTTTACCACGGCGATTCCGGCACGCTGTTCGCCGAACGGCTGGTCGAGGGCGGCGCCAAGGTGGCGGTCCGCTCGACGCTCAATGTCGGGGCGCTCGACCTGACGGGCTGCTCGCGCATTCGCCTGCAAGAGCCGCAGCGCGGCATGGCGCGGCGGATGATGGAGGCTTATCGCAAGCTCGGCTGCGAGCAGAGCTGGACCTGCGCGCCCTATCAGGCCGGGCACAGGCCGGCCCAAGGCAGCGATGTCGCCTGGGGCGAATCCAATGCCGTGGTGTTCTGCAGTTCGGTGCTGGGCGCACGCACCAACCGTTATGGCGACTTCCTCGACATTGCCTGCGCCATCACCGGACGCGCGCCGGACTATGGCCTGCATCGGCCCGAGAACCGCCGGGCGCGGCTGGTGTTCGACGTCTCGGCTCTGTCTCCATCCTTCCTCGCCTCAGAGATCGCCTGGCCGGTGCTGGGTAGCCTCTATGGCCGTGAGGTCGGCCATGCGATCGGCGTCGTCACCGGCATCGCCAATCACCCCGGCGAGGACGCGCTGAAGGCTTTCGGCGCCGCGGCCGCTTCATCCGGCGCGGTCGGCCTGTTCCATATCGCCGGAGTGACGCCCGAGGCGCCTGATGTCGAAACCGTTCTGGCCGGGTCGGAACCTGAGGCGGTTATCCGCGTCACACCTGAGATGGCGGCGAAGGCCCGCGCCGGCCTGTCGACGGTGTCAACGCCAGAGGCCATCGACGCCGTGGCCATCGGCAGCCCGCATCTCTCCGATGCCGAGTTCGACATGCTGGAGCGGCTGATCGCCGGAAGACGGCTTGGCGTGCCGGTCTATGCCTGCACTGGCCGGCACGTGCTTTCCTCACTGGAACGCGACGGCCGGCGGAAGCGGCTCGAAGCAAGCGGCGTTGTCATCGTCGCAGACACCTGCGTGGTGGTCACGCCGATCATGCCGGAGCTGGCAGGCGGCGTGCTGATGACCAATTCGGGCAAGTTCGCGCATTACGCGCCCGGCAACACCGGCTACGCGGTGCTCTACGCTTCGCTCGCCGACTGCGTCGAAAGCGCCGCAACCGGCAAGCCGACATTCACGGATATCGCCGCATGAGCGCCGCCGAGATCCTGGTGCCGGGCAAGGCCGGCGAAGGCGACGCGCTGGTGCTGACGGCGCCGATCAGCTTCTGGGGCGGCGTCGACCCGGAGACCGGGCGCATCGCCGATGTGCGCCATCCTCAGCATGGCGAGATCATTTCCGGCCGGGTGCTGTTCCTGCCGGGCACGATCGGTTCGTCGTCGGCTTCCGCCGTGCTGATGGAGCTAGTCCACAACGGCCGCGCGCCGGCCGCCCTGGTGCTGCGCGAACCGGACGCCATTCTTTTGCTCGGCCTGATCGTCGCCCGGGAAATGGGCTGGGAAACGCCGGTGGCGGTAAGGCTCGCCCATGGCGCGTTCGACGCCTACCGCGGCAGTATCGTCAAAGTTGCCGCCGACGGCGCCGTCGGCGTCGCCGCCTGAACAATCGCTGTGTTTCAGGTCCTGAGCGGCAGCACGCGGTCCGGCGGCCGATGGCCGTCGAAGAAGGCGCGGATGTTGATGATCACCTTCTCGCCCATGTCGATGCGGCCTTCGAGCGTCGCCGAGCCCATATGCGGCAGAAGCACGACCTTGCCTTTGTGGGCAAGCTTCAACAGCTTGCTGTTCAGCGCCGGCTCATGCTCGTAGACGTCGAGCCCGGCGCCGGCGATCTTGCCGTCCTGGATAAGCTTGATCATCGATTCCTCGTCGATGATGTCGCCGCGCGCGGTATTGACGATGTAGGCCGCCGGCTGCATCAGCGCCAGGCGCCGGGCGGACAGGAGATGGAAGGTCGCCGGCGTCGACGGACAATTGACCGAAATGATGTCCATGCGGGCAAGCATCTGGTCGAGGCTCTCCCAATAGGTCGCTTCCAATTCGTCCTCGACCGCCGGCAGCACGCGGTGGCGGTTGTGGTAGTGGATGGACAGGCCGAATGCCTTGGCGCGCCTGGCGACCGCCGTGCCGATACGGCCCATGCCGACGATGCCAAGCCGCTTGCCCCAGATGCGGCGGCCGAGCATCCAGGTGGGCGACCAGCCGGCCCATTTCTTCTCGCCGGTGAGCACGTTGGCGCCTTCGGCGAGCCTGCGCGGCACGGCAAGCATCAGCGCCATGGTCATGTCGGCGGTGTCTTCGGTGAGCACGTTCGGCGTGTTGGTGACGGTGATGCCTTTCTTGGCCGCCGCGGCGACATCGATCTTGTCGACGCCGTTGCCGAAATTGGCGATCAGCTTCAGGTTCTCGCCGGCCTGGGCGATCAGCGCCGCATCGATGTGGTCGGTGATGGTCGGGACCAGCACGTCGGCTTCCTTGACGGCCGCGACCAGCTCCGGCTGGGTCATGGGCCGGTCCTCGACATTGAGGCGCGCGTCGAACAGCTCGCGCATGCGAGTTTCGACCGGATCGGGCAGCTTGCGCGTGATGACGACGAGGGGCCGTTTTTTGCCTGCCATTTTATCCCCGAAGCTTCCTAGATCGGGATGACGTTTCGTTGAATCGCCATCCTGATCCTACTCTTTTTTGGAGCATGATCGTTTCCGAAAACCGGTTCCCACTTTTCGGGATCATGCTCTCGAAACCGATCTCGTTGAGACCTCTTTAACCAAGACCGGCGACACTTGTAGCCGATCGCGGCATCAGCCCACTCCTGTAACAAGCGGTGCCGCCGAAGACAAAGAAAAAGGGGCGCTCATCCCTACGGACCGGCGCCGAAAGGAACAAAGGTGTCTGGTTTCGCGTCGCTTCGCCTGGCTTTCAGCGCGGCCGTCCTCGGGGCTTTGCTTTGCGTGCCGCAGGCATCCGCGCAAAGCGCGGCGGCGCCCGCCCAAACCGTGGTCCTGGGCCCGAGCGGCCTGCCGCTGCCGCGTTTCGTCAGCCTGAAATCGGGCCGCGTCAATTCACGCGTCGGCCCGGGCGCCAACTATTCCGTCGACTGGATGTACATGAAGGCCGGGCTGCCGATGGAGATCATCCAGGAGTTCGACACCTGGCGCCGCGTCCGCGACGCCGACGGCTCCGAGGGCTGGATCAACCAGTCGCTGCTTTCGGGCCGCCGCACCGTGATCGTCGCCCCCTGGCAGCGCGGCAAGGGCGGCCGAATCAATCTGCTCTACGATCCCGACAAGGACGCCGGCGTGGTCGCCATCCTCGAGCCTGGGGTCATGGGCTCGATCAAGAAGTGCGACGGCCAGTGGTGCGAGATGACCTTCGACGGCCATAGCGGCTGGATAGCCCAGTCGCAGGTCTGGGGCGCCTATCCGGGCGAGAAGGTCAAGAACTGATCGTGGCCCGGTCGCGGCCGATCCGCCCGAGATGCGTATCCTGAAAGCCGGTTGACAGTTTCAGTCCGTAGCCAAGTGCGCGGTCGATGGCGATGTGGGCGATCCAGATCAGCGCCACCGCTGTCGTGATTGGGGCGGCAAGCAGGACGCCGGCGAGCGCCAGGACGAGCGGGGCGAACAGGACGTGCAGCGCGTTGTAGGCCATCGCGCCGATACGCGGCCCGGCGAGGTAGCCCAGCATCGACAGGTCCGGCGCCAGGATGAGGAGCGCAAACAGCCACCAGGATATGCCGGTCATTTCGTAGAGGACGATGGCCACCACGGCGGCGGCGACCCATTCCAACCGGACCGCCAGATCGACAGGCCTCATCGCCATCGATCAATCGCGGCGCTTGGGGCGCAGCCTGACAACGATGTCGACATTGGCGATCTCCATGCCTTCCGGAGGTTGCGGCAGGTTGGAGACGCTCACCGGGCCGCTGGCGATGTCGAAGATGCGGTTCTCGCCCTCGACATAGAAATGGTGGTGATCGGAAGTGTTGGTGTCGAAATAGGTCTTGGACCCTTCGACCGCAAGGATGCGCAGCAGGCCGGCCTGGGTGAACTGATGCAGCGCGTTGTAGACGGTCGCCAGCGAAACCGGCACGCCGGCGGCGATCGCCTCTTCGTGCAGTTCCTCGGCCGAGAGGTGGCGATCACCCTTGGCGAAAAGCAGATCGGCCAGCGCGATGCGCTGGCGCGTCGGCCTCAGGCCGGCTTCGCGAACCCGCTTGTCCACAGCGACATTTTCCTTCCGGCAGCCCGAGTCCATCTATCCCGTCGAAGCGTTCAGCCAGCCCCATAGACCGGTCCAGAATGGCAAAAAGACGTCAATGCCTATAACTGGACATCACCCGACATATATTCTGTCGCCCAAATGCGATCAATAGCGCGCATTGACCCAGGAAGGCGCACGGGTTAAGCGCAAACGCCGGTTTCCGGCCGCAAACAGAGTGTGTTAGGAAACCAACGACAAGGGCGCCCTGCCGCCCGGAAGGAAAACGGGGACGGAATTAATGGCGGGTCAAAAGTCCAGCTACGACTACGAGGAACTGCTTGCCTGCGCCCGCGGCGAGCTGTTCGGACCGGGAAACGCCCAGCTGCCCTACCCGCCGATGCTGATGTTCGACCGCATCACCGAGATCAGCGAGACCGGCGGCGCTTTCGACAAGGGTTTCATCCGTGCCGAGTTCGACATCAAGCCGGATCTCTGGTTCTTCGCCTGCCATTTCATCGGCAATCCGATTATGCCGGGCTGCCTCGGCCTCGACGCCATGTGGCAATTGACCGGCTTCTATCTCGGCTGGTTGGGCGAGCCCGGCAAGGGCATGGCGCTGTCGACCGGCGAGGTGAAATTCAAGGGCATGGTGACGCCGTCGGTCAAGAAGGTCGAATATGGCGTCGACTTCAAGCGGGTGATGCGCGGCCGCCTCGTGCTCGGCATCGCCGATGGCTGGCTCAAGGCGGATGGCGAACCCATATACGCGGCAACGGATCTGAAGGTCGGCCTGTCCAAGCAGTCCGCCGCCTGATCGTTTTCGCCACGGGGCCTCGCGTGTCAGACGGATGCGCAAGGACGCCGCGGCAGTTATTTTGCGTATGATCGAGCGCGAAAACCGATTAGGTTTTTGCCAAACTACGCCGGAAGGAGTTGCGAATGAGACGGGTCGTAGTGACAGGCCTCGGCATTGTGTCGTCGATCGGCAACAACGCCAATGAGGTGCAGTCCTCGCTTTACGATGCCAAGTCCGGCATCAGCTTTTCCAATTCCTTCGCCGAGCACGGCTTCCGCTGCCAGGTGTGGGGCGCGCCGACGCTCGACCCGTCAGCGATGATCGACCGCCGTGCCATGCGTTTCCTGAGCCAGGGCGCCGCATGGAACCATGTCGCCATGGATCAGGCGATCGCGGACGCCGGTCTGGGCGAGGGCGACATCACCAACGAGCGCACCGGCATCGTCATGGGCTCCGGCGGACCGTCGACCAGGACGATTGTCGAGGCGGCGGAAATCACACTCAAGAACAGCAGCCCGAAGCGCATCGGTCCGTTCGCGGTGCCGAAGGCGATGTCGTCGACCGCTTCGGCCACGTTGGCCACCTGGTTCAAGATCCACGGCGTCAACTACTCGATCTCGTCGGCCTGCTCGACCTCGGCGCACTGCATCGGCAATGCCTATGAGCTGATCCAGTGGGGCAAGCAGGACATGATGTTCGCCGGCGGCCACGAGGATCTCGACTGGACGATGTCGGACCTGTTCGACGCCATGGGCGCCATGTCGTCGAAATTCAACGACAAGGCATCGGCCGCATCGCGCGCGTATGACGTCAACCGCGACGGTTTCGTCATCGCCGGCGGCGCTGGCGTGCTGGTGCTGGAAGAGCTGGAGCATGCCAAGGCGCGCGGCGCCAAGATCTATGCCGAGATCGTCGGCTACGGCGCGACCTCCGATGGCTACGACATGGTGGCGCCCTCGGGCGAAGGCGCCGTCCGCTGCATGCGGCAGGCGCTTGCAACCGTCTCGACACCGGTCGACTACATCAACACCCACGGCACCTCGACGCCGGTCGGCGATTCCAAGGAAATGGGCGCCATCCGCGAGGTGTTCGGCGACAAGATGCCCTACATCACCTCGACCAAGTCGCTGACCGGCCATTCGCTCGGCGCCGCCGGCGTCCAGGAATCGATCTACTCGATCCTGATGATGCAGGGCGGCTTCATCGGCGAGAGCGCCCATATCGAGGAGCTCGATCCGGAATTCGAGGGCATGCCGATCGTGCGCAAGCGCATCGAGAACGCCAAGATCGACACCGTTCTGTCCAATTCCTTCGGTTTCGGTGGCACCAACGCAACGCTGATTTTCCAGCGCTATTCCGCATAAGGATTGCCTTTTATGGAAGGGTTGATGAAGGGCAAGCGCGGGCTTGTCATGGGGGTCGCCAACGATCATTCGATCGCTTGGGGCATCGCCAGGAAATTGTCCGAACACGGGGCGGAGCTCGCCTTCACCTATCAGGGCGACGCTTTCGGGCGGCGGGTCAAGCCGCTGGCCGAGAAGGTCGGCGCCTCGCTGATCGTGCCTTGCGACGTCGAGGACAGCGCCTCCGTCACCGCGACCTTCGAGACGCTCGGCGAGGCCTGGGGCGGACTGGATTTCATCGTCCACGCCATCGGCTTCTCCGACAAGAACGAGCTCAAGGGCCTCTACGCCGACACCAGCCGCGACAACTTCGTCCGCACCATGGTGATCTCCTGCTATTCCTTCACCGAGATCGCCCGCAATGCCGCGGCGCTGATGACGAATGGCGGCTCGATGATCACGCTGACCTATGCCGGGTCGGTTCGGGTCATGCCGAACTACAACGTCATGGGCGTCGCCAAGGCCGGGCTCGAGGCGAGCGTGCGCTATCTCGCCAATGACTACGGTCCGCGCGGCATCCGGGTGAACGGCATCTCGGCGGGACCGGTGCGGACGCTCGCCGGCTCCGGCGTTTCGGACGCGCGCCACATGTTCTCCTATCAGCAGCGCAACTCGCCGCTCAGGCGCACCGTGACCATCGACGAGGTCGGCGGCTCGGCGCTCTACCTGCTGTCCGATCTGTCTTCGGGGGTCACCGGCGAAATCCACTATGTCGATTCCGGCTACCACATCGTCTCCATGCCGACGCTCGAGGAGTTGAAGCAGAACGACGGCGCCCGCGAATAATTCGCTAACGAAAAAAATACCTTCCGGTAAAATTGGAGGCATTGGCGGAAACTCATTTTAAGGAGGCATCCGCTAGAAGGTCCCGTAGTTTGGGGACCTTGCATGTCTGCAGTCAGCAACCCGAAGCGAACACCGCTGTTCCGGCTGATCACCATCGCCAGCTCGGCCGTGGGCAGTTTCATCCTCGGACTCTGGGGATTGCAGTTCGGCTTCGGCGACGGCCTGGCCGGCATGACGGCGGAGACGATGGCGGCAATCATCGCGGCGCTCTGCGCCCTTTCCGCCGGCGGCGCCGCGCTCTCGTTCTTCGCGGGCGTCGATGAATCGGCCGAATACGTCTTCAAGGAAACGCATTTCGACAAGCTGACGGGGCTGCTGTCGCGCCCGGCCATGGTCGGCAAGATCGCCGCGGCGGCGTCGGAAACGATCAGGACCGGCGAACCGGTCTACCTGATCGATATCGACATCGACCGCTTCAAGCAGATCAACGATGCCATCGGCTACAGCAATGGCGACGAGCTGGTCCGCGCCTTCACCGGAAGGCTGCAGGAGAGCATGCCGGAGAATGCGGTGATCGGGCGCATCGGCGCCGGCGAATTCGCCGTGCTGCTGCCGGACTGCGAATTGACGGGATCGCTGGAACGGCTGCTCGAGAAGCTGATCAACCAGATGATGGAGCCCTATCAACTCCAGAGGCACCTGCAGTCCGTCAGCATGTCCGTCGGTGTCGTGGCGATGCCGAAGGACGGCGTCGATCCGGTGCTGATCCTTCGCCGATCGAACCTGGCGCTGCAGAATGCGCGCGCAAGCGGCATCGGCAACTGGTCGGTCTTCCACGCCGATATGGGGCGGGTGGCGGACTACCGGCAATGGATCGAATCCGAGCTGAAAACCGCCTTCGATCGCGGCGACTTCAGCCTCCACTACCAGCCGCAATTCGACCTGCAGGGCGGCCGGGTCGTCGGCTATGAGGCGCTGATCCGGTGGAAGCATCCTGAACGCGGCATGATCCCGCCGATGGAATTCATTCCGATCGCCGAGGAAACCGGCATGATCAATCCGATCGGCGAGTGGGTGCTGCGCAAGGCCTGCAGCGACGCCCAGCACCTGCCGCAGGATTGCTTCGTCGCCGTCAACATCTCGCCGGTCCAGTTCATGACCAAGGACTTCGTCGGCATCGTGCGCGAGACCATGGCATCGACCGGCATCAAGCCGTCGCGGCTCGAGCTCGAAGTCACCGAAACGGCGATGATGCAGGACCGCGACCGGGCGGCCGTCATCCTCAAGCAGCTCGCCGAGATGGGCATCTCGGTCGCCGTCGACGATTTTGGCACCGGCTATTCGAATCTGAGCTACCTGATCGACTTCTCGTTCGGCAAGCTGAAGATCGACCGCTCCTTCGTCAGCCGCATAGATACCGATTCCAGCTCGGGCGCCGTGGTCTCGACCATCGTCGGGCTGTCGCGGGCACTTGGCGTCGGCATCATCGCCGAAGGCGTCGAGACCGAGAACCAGGCGACGCTGCTGAGAGCCGCCGGCTGCGAGGTGGTGCAGGGCTATCTGTTCGGGCGTCCCGCGCCGCTCAGGGTCGAGCTCGGCGAGACGCGCCCTGCGTTCAGCGCGCGGGAGCCCGCACGTATCGTCAGCCTGCAGTAATCCGCCTTTGATCCTGCGCAATTCCGGACGGAAAACCGCTTCACGCTTTTCCTGGAATTGTGTTCTTCCTTGACGCAATTCCGGACGGAAAACCGCTTCACACTTTTCCTGGAATTGTGTTCTTCCTTGACGCAATTCCAGACGGAAAACCGCTTCACACTTTTCCTGGAATTGCTTTTATCGCCGCGCCGAAAACACCTTGAACATGCCGTCGCGCGCGATCTCGGCGTGGCTTGAGAAGGCTCCCGCCAGCACCTGTTCGTAGGGCAACTGCCGGTTCGCCACCATGAACAGGCGCCCACCTGGTTTCAGCGCCTTCGACGCCGCACGGATCATGCCTGAGCCGATGCCCGGCTCGGCAGCCCGGCCGCTGTGGAACGGCGGGTTCATGACGATCGCGTCATAGCGCCGCTCGACCGTTTCCGACACCAGGTCGGTCCAGAAGAAACGCGGCGCGGCCCCGGCTGCGCGGACATTGACCTTCGCCGCCTCCAGGGCCTCGAAATCCGCCTCGTAGAGATCGAGACCGGCGAGGTCCGGCGAGCGTGCCGAGACCTCCGCCGCCAGATAACCCCAGCCGGCGCAGAAATCGGCGACGTTGCCCGCAAGGCCCCGCGGCAGGCTGTCCAGCAGAAGCTTCGAGCCGGCGTCGACGCGATCGAAGGAGAACATGCCGGGCGCGGTGCGGAAGCGGCCCGCAACGACCAGATCCGGGTTGGCGACGCGAAGCGCGCGGGCCGCATCCGTTCCGGCCTGGCGGAACCAGAAGGCGACGCCGTGATGTTTCGGCAGGTGGGCTTCCAGCGGCGCCAGCGCATCGACGCGCTTGCGCAGGCTGTCGATGCCGTCCTCCTTGCCGCCGGCGACGACGATCAGCCCGCCCGGCGCCACGCGCTCGATCGCCTCGGCGATGCGCAGCTCGTTCTGGCCGCGATGCCGGCCCGCCAGCACCAGGGCGGTATCGAACCCGGAAGCTTCCGCTCGCGGCGTAACCCTGTGGCCTGTCGCCTGCAGGGCGCGAAAATGCGGCCGGAAGCCTTGCACGAGATGCAGCGCGCCATCGAAACCGTCGGGTAAGCGGAAACCGGGTTCGGCCCCCAGGAACAGCACGCGAGCGTCCTGCCCCGGCAGAGGCAGCGTCTCGGCCTCGAAGGGATGAAACAACGTCTTCAGCGGCTCTGCGACCATTCACATGCCCTTGAAACAAAAACGGGCGCGACCTCGCGGCGCGCCCGTTCAACTATCCAGTCAGGCCGATCAGGCGGCGTCTTCCTCGCCTTCCGGCTTCTTCTTCTCCTGAACGATTTCCTTGCCGGTCGCCTGGTCGACGACCTTCATCGACAGGCGAACCTTGCCGCGCTCGTCGAAGCCCATCAGCTTGACCCAGACCTTGTCGCCTTCCTTGACGACGTCGGAGGTCTTGGCGACGCGCTCATTGGCGAGCTGCGAGATGTGGACGAGGCCGTCGCGCGGGCCGAAGAAGTTGACGAAGGCGCCGAAGTCGGCCGTCTTGACGACGGTGCCCTCGTAGATCTCGCCGACTTCCGGCTCGGCAACGATGGTGTGGATCCACTTCTTCGCAGCCTCGATCTCCTTGGCGTTGGCCGAAGCGATCTTGACCGTGCCGTCGTCCTCGATGTTGATCTTGGCGCCGGTCTTCTCGACGATCTCGCGGATCACCTTGCCGCCGGAGCCGATGACGTCGCGGATCTTGTCGGTCGGGATATGCATGACCTCGATGCGCGGCGCGAACTCACCAAGCTCGGCGCGCGAGGAAGAAAGCGCATGCGCCATCTCGCCGAGGATATGCAGGCGGCCGTCCTTGGCCTGGCCGAGCGCGATCCCCATGATCTCCTCGGTGATGCCATCGATCTTGATGTCCATCTGCAGCGAGGTGACGCCATTGGCGGTGCCGGCGACCTTGAAGTCCATGTCGCCGAGGTGATCCTCGTCGCCGAGGATGTCGGAGAGCACGGCGAAGCGTTCGCCTTCCTTGATCAGGCCCATGGCGATGCCGGCCACGGGCTTGGCGATCGGCACGCCGGCATCCATCAGCGCCAGCGAGGTGCCGCAGACGGTCGCCATCGAGGACGAGCCGTTGGACTCGGTGATCTCCGAGACGACGCGCAGCGTATAGGGGAACTGGTCAGCGGAGGGCAGCATCGGGCGGATCGCGCGCCAGGCAAGCTTGCCGTGACCGATCTCGCGACGGCCGGGCGAGCCCATGCGGCCGGTTTCACCGACCGAATAGGGCGGGAAGTTGTAGTGGAGGAGGAACTTCTCCTTGTACATGCCGGTCAGCGAGTCGACATACTGCTCGTCCTCGCCGGTGCCAAGCGTGGCGACGACCAGCGCCTGGGTCTCGCCGCGGGTAAACAGCGCCGAACCATGGGTACGCGGCAGGACGCCGACCTCGGAGACGATCTTGCGCACGGTCTTCAGGTCACGGCCGTCGATGCGCGAGCCGGTGTCGAGGATGTTCCACCGCACCACCTTGGCCTGGAGCTCCTTGAAGACGCTGCCGATCTGCTCGGACGCGTACTTGGCTTCCTCGCCCTCGGCCGGCGCGAACGCTGCCTTGACCTTCGCCTTGACGGCGTCGACGGCGGCGTAGCGCGACTGCTTGTCGGTGATCTTGTAGGCCTCGCGCAGCTCGTCGCCGACGATCTTCAGCATCTCGCCTTCGAGCTCGGAATAGTCCGGAGCGGTGAAGTCGCGCGGCTCCTTGGCGGCGACCTCGGCCAGCTTGATGATCGCCTCGATCACCGGCTGGAAGCTCTTGTGGCCGAACACGACGGCGCCGAGCATCAGGTCCTCGCTGAGCTCCTTGGCCTCGGATTCGACCATCAGCACGGCGTCGGCGGTGCCGGCGACGACGAGGTCGAGCTTCGATTCCTCCATCTCGTCGATATGCGGGTTGAGCACATATTCGCCGTTGATATAGCCGACGCGAGCGCCGCCGATCGGGCCCATGAACGGCACGCCGGAGAGCGTGAGCGCGGCCGAGGTGGCGACGATCGACAGGATGTCCGGATCGTTCTCGAGATCGTGCTGGACGACGGTGACGACGATCTGGGTATCGTTCTTGTAGCCGTCAGCAAACAGCGGGCGGATTGGGCGGTCGATCAGACGGGAAACCAGCGTTTCCTTCTCGCTCGGACGGCCCTCGCGCTTGAAATAGCCGCCGGGGATCTTGCCGGCGGCATAGGTCTTTTCCTGGTAGTTGACGGTGAGCGGGAAGAAATCGAGGCCGGGCTTCGGTTCCTTCATCGAAACGACGGTGGCGAGAACCACGGTCTCGCCGTAGGTGGCGAGCACGGCACCGTCAGCCTGGCGGGCGATCTTGCCGGTTTCCAGGATGAGCGGACGGCCGCCCCATTCGATTTCCACTTTGTGATGATTGAACATATCTTGTCCTTCATATGCGGAAAGGGCCGCGCCGTCTCAACGGTCGCGGGGCATCCCTTTCCTGGCTTCCTTCGGGCAGCCACGGGCAAGACAACGGGAAGCTCGATAATCCGGCGTATTGCCGAGCGAGCATCCTGCAATCCTGCCCCATGACCGTCCACGGGCGGTTCCGAATGGCCCTCTGCACTTTCGGAACCAGGTCTGGCCGACCGGTCGGCCGGCCTTGCGCATGACGCCGAAAATCCCTGTTTCCGGAACGCGCCCTGCGCGAATGCGAATTTCGAGAGCGCTTCGCGCTCCATTCTCAGCATCGAGACACCGGACCAGCCGATGTGCCAATGCGCGACCGGCGGGCTCTCCGCAGAGAGCCCGCCGGTCAATTCGTCAGCGACGCAGACCGAGCTTGTCGATCAGCGTCTGATAGCGCGCGTCATCCTTGCGCTTGAGGTAGTCAAGCAGGCTGCGGCGCTGGGAAACGAGAGCAAGCAAACCACGGCGGGAATGGTTATCCTTCTTGTGGTCCTTGAAGTGCTCCGTCAGGTTCTTGATGCGCTCGGAAAGGATGGCAACCTGGACTTCCGGGGACCCGGTGTCGCCCTTGGCGGTTGCGAATTCAGTCATCAATTCCTTCTTGCGATCGGCAGTAATCGACATCGTGTTTTTCCTTATCTGTTCGAGGAAACGGGACGCCCACAGCCGGGATGTCGTCCAGCAGGGGCCGGTGCAAGCGACGCGTCAGGGCGCGAAGCTGCGGCGCATATAGTGCAATTTCCTGCAAAACGCCAGCCTAATCGTCGAGCCGGCTTGTCGCAGGTCTTGCCGCAAAAACAGAGGGTTCCGCCCGCTACAGCCACTTCTTCCATTTGAAGAAGGCGACGAGCCCGACAGCGACGACCAGCATGAACAAAAGTGCCGCCGGGTAGCCGTAGTAAGCCTTCAGCTCCGGCATGTTCCAGGGCGAGCTTTCCGGCTCGAAATTCATGCCCCAGACACCGACAAGGAAGGTAAGCGGCATGAAGATCACCGAGACGATCGTCAGATAGGAGATGACGTCGTTGGTACGCGCCTGGGTCAGCGACAGATGCATCTCGATCAGGCCGGTCAGCATGTCGCGCTGGTTCTCGACCAGCTCGATCAGCCGCAGCGCATGGTCGAGCGTGTCGTTGAAGAAGATCTTGGTCTCTGCCGTCACAAAGGGAACGTCGTTGCGGATCAGCGTTGCCAGCGCATCGCGCATCGGCCACAGCACTCCCTTCAGCACATTGGCGTCCCGCCGCAACTCGTGCAGCTGCCGCATCTGATGCTTGTGCGGCGTGTTCAGCATCTGGTCCTCGATGCCGTCGACCAATTCGCTCGCCGCCTCGATCGGCGGGAAATAGCTGTCGACGATGGCGTCGATCAGCGCATAGGCGAGATAGTCGGCGCTGCGCGAGCGCAGCCGGTTGGGCATGGCCGCCGCGATGCGCTTGCGCACGGGGTCGAACGGATCGCCTTCGCGCTCCTGGAAGGTGACGACGAAGCTTTTGCCGAAGAACACCGCGATCTGCTCGTAGCGGTGCGCGGTGACATCGTCGATCATGCGCATGGCGACGAAGGCATGGTCCTCGAAGAAATCCACCTTCGGCCGCTGGCCGGTGTTGACGACATCCTCCAACGCCAGCGGATGCAGGTTGAAAATCCGGCCGATCTCCTCGATCAGCGGGATGTTGGCAAGTCCGGTGCAATCCAGCCAGACAATCGGCCACTGGTCGCAATGCGTGTTGAGCTCGTCGATGCTGGCATTGTCGATGGTCTTGAATTTTTCGGGCGAGATCAACGTCAGCCTGAGCTCGCTGCGCCGCGCCGCCGGATCGGCGATCAAGGTGCCAGGCGAAGCTCCAACTGGCGGCCGGCGGGTTTTCAACGGCGCCCGTTTTCTGTCGCTGTCAGCCATGTATCCCTCGACGCCGAGCGCCCGTCAGCCTGAGTCTCCACTGAAACTAACGCATGACGTCGCCGACCGGAATCGGTTTTCAGAAAGGACCAAGCGCAGATTCAAGGCTTTAGAGGAGACTTAGCCGACAAAGACCCGCTTGGGCTTGAACATGCCCTGTTCGATGGCGCCGATGGCGACGAGCTTGCCGCGCGCGGTGGCGCAGGCCTCCTCGGCCTCGACCGGTGCATCGCGGCCGCGAATGATGACGGGGTTGCCGAGGCGGATCTTGGTCGCCGCGTCGTCGCTGACGGCGACCTGCGGCAGGCAGTCGAGCGCCGCGGCGGTATCGACCAGCAGCTGATCGATGGCACCGAAATCGGCCGGCGCCTCGGCTTCCTCGCCAGAATTCTCATCGGCCCTGCCGCCGAAGCGCGCTGCTTCGAGCTCGGCGACGGTGACGAAATCGTCCGCCGTGAACGGCTCGACCTCGACGCGGCGCAGTTCGGCGATATGGCCGAAGCAGCCCAGATCGCGGCCCATGTCGCGCGCCAGCGAACGCACATAGGTGCCTTTGCCGCATTCGACCTCGAAGACGGTCTTATCGGCGCCATGCTGGACGATGTCCAAACGGCCGATCTCGATCTCGCGGGCGGGAATGTCGACGGTCTCGCCGTCGCGGGCAAGGTCGTAGGCGCGTTCGCCGGCGATCTTTATGGCCGAGAATTGCGGCGGCGTCTGCATGATGATGCCGGTGTATTCCGGCAGCAGCGCCCTCACCTCGGCCTCGGCCGGGCGCCGGTCGGAGCTGTTCGTCACCGGCCCTTCGAGGTCGTCGGTCGAGCGCTCCTCGCCCCAGGCGACGGTGAAGCGGTAGACCTTGGCGCCGTCCTGCACGTAAGGCACGGTCTTGGTCGCCTCGCCGAGCGCGATCGGCAGCATGCCGGAGGCCAGCGGATCGAGCGTGCCCGCGTGGCCGGCCTTCTCCGCCTGGAACAGCCATTTGATCTTGGAGACCGCTTCGGTCGAGCCCATGCCGACCGGCTTGTCCAGCACCACCCAGCCGGAAACCGGCCTGCCCTTCTTCTTGCCGCGACGCGCCACTTATTCTTCGTCCTTGTCGTTATCCTGGTCGTCGAGGTCGCGCGCGACTTCGGGCGATTTCAGCAGTTCGTTGATCCTGGCGAAATTGTCGAAGGACGTGTCGAGCCGGAAGCGAATCTCCGGCATGTACTTCATCTGCCTGAGCGCGCCGGAGACGCGGCCGCGGACGAATTTCGCGTGTTTGTTGAGGGCGCCGACCACGGCATCGGCGTCGCCGACGCCGAGCGGCGAAACGAAAGCGGTGGCGATCTTAAGGTCGGGCGACATGCGCACCTCGGAGACCGAGACGACCGCGTTCTCGATCACTGGATCGATGATCTCGCCGCGCTGCAGGGTTTCGGACAGGGCATGGCGCACCTGCTCGCCGACGCGCAGCATGCGCTGGGAGGGGCCTGATGTTGTCGAACGGGACATTTTCTTCAATCCTGAAATCGTGAAGCGCGGGATAGGACCGCGCCACATGTCTCAAATATGAAATAAGGCTTTGCGCGGCAGCCTTTCGGCCGCCGCCCGGGGTCATTCCGGCAAGTATATCCGAATTTAGAGCGTCCTGCTCACCATCTCGACGCGGAAGCACTCGATGACGTCGCCGACGCGCATGTCCTCGTAGTTCTGGAAGGCCATGCCGCATTCCTGGCCGCCCGGCACTTCAGAGACTTCGTCCTTGAAGCGCTTCAGCGTCTTCAGCGTGCCTTCGTGCACGACGACATTGTCGCGGATCAGGCGCACGCCCGCGCCACGCTCGACCTTGCCTTCGGTGACGCGGCAGCCGGCGATCTTGCCGACCTTGGAGATGTCGAAGATCTCGAGGATCTCGGCATTGCCGATGAAGGTCTCGCGCCGCTCCGGCGAGAGCATGCCGGAAAGCGCCGCCTTCACGTCATCGACGAGGTTGTAGATGATCGAGTAGTAGCGGATCTCGATACCGGCAGCGGCAGCGGCCGTACGCGCCTGCGCGTTGGCGCGGACGTTGAAGCCGATGATCGCAGCACCCGAGGTCTCGGCAAGCGACACGTCGCTTTCGGTGATGCCGCCGGCGCCCGAATGGACGATCCGCGCCCGCACCTCGTCGTTGCCGAGCTTTTCGAGCGCGGCATTGATCGCCTCGATCGAGCCCTGCACGTCGCCCTTGATGACCAGCGGGAATTCCTTGAGCCCGCTCGTCTGCAACTGCGACATCATCTGCTCGAGCGAGCCGCGCTGGCCGGCATGCTTGGCCACCGCCTTCTCGCGCGCCAGGCGCTGGCGGTACTCGGTGATCTCGCGGGCTCGGGCCTCGTTGTTGACGACGGCGAAACGGTCGCCCGCCTGCGGCGTGCCCTGGAGGCCAAGCACCTCGACGGGCGTTGCCGGCGAGGCTTCCGGCACATGCTCGCCACGATCGTTGACGAGCGCGCGGACACGGCCCCACTCGTTGCCGGCCACCAGGATGTCGCCCGGCATCAGCGTGCCGGTCTGCACCAGAACGGTGGCGACAGGACCACGACCCTTGTCGAGCTTGGCCTCGATGACCGCGCCTTCGGCGGTACGGTCGGGGTTGGCCTTGAGGTCGAGGATTTCGGCCTGCAGCAGGATCGCCTCGAGCAGCTTGTCGATATTGGTGCCCTTGGTTGCCGACACCTCGACGTCCAGCACCTCGCCGCCCATCGATTCGACGAACACTTCATGGCGCAGAAGCTCCGCGCGCACCTTCTGCGGGTCGGCGTCGCGCTTATCGATCTTGTTGATCGCCACGATGATCGGCACGCCTGCCGCCTTGGCGTGATTGATCGATTCGATCGTCTGCGGCATCACGCTGTCGTCGGCCGCCACCACCAGCACGGCGATGTCGGTGACCTGGGCGCCGCGGGCGCGCATCGCCGTGAAGGCGGCGTGGCCGGGCGTGTCGATGAAGGTGATCTTCTGGCCGTTCTTCTCGACCTGGTAGGCGCCGATGTGCTGGGTGATGCCGCCGGCCTCGCCGGAGACGACATTGGCGTTGCGGATGGCGTCAAGCAGCGAGGTCTTGCCGTGGTCGACATGGCCCATGATGGTCACCACGGGCGGACGCGACACCAGATCTTCCGGACGGTCGGCGATATTGAACAGGCCTTCCTCGATGTCGGACTCGGCGACGCGGCGAACCGTATGGCCGAACTCCGAAGCGACCAGTTCGGCCGTGTCGGCGTCGATGACGTCCCCCGGCTTCAGGATCTGGCCCTGCTTCATGAAGAACTTGACAACGTCCACGGCGCGCTCGGACATGCGCTGCGCCAGTTCCTGGATGGTGATGGTTTCGGGCAGGATCACTTCACGCATGACTTTCTCGCGCGGCTCGTTGTGCATCGCGCGTTTGAACTTCTCCTGACGGCGGCGCATCGACGACAGCGAACGACCACGGGCGTCCTCATCCGACAGCGCCGAATTCAGCGTCAGCTTGCCGCGGCGGCGGTCCTCCTCGCCCTTGGTGGGCTTGGCCGGACGCGCCACTTCGGGCGTGGCGAGGCGGCGGGCGGGTGCACCGGCACCGCTACCGACTCCAGTACGCCTCGGCTTGGCCTCCTCCTCCTCGTCGGCCGTGGCGGTATCCGCGGCCTGCGGCGCGCGGCGGCGGGCCTCTTCCTCGGCGCGGCGGCGGGACTCGGCCTCGGCCTGGAGGCGCGCTTCTTCCTCGGCCTGGCGGCGCGCGGATTCCTCACGCTCGCGCTTGCGCCGTTCTTCTTCCTCGGCGCGGCGCTTGCTCTCTTCCTGAGCGCGCTGACGGTCCTCGATCTCACGTGCCTTGGAACCCTCAAGCGCCTTGCGGCGCGCTTCCATCTCGCCGCGCGACAATTCGTTCAGCACCATGCCCGAGCGTTCCGGCGGCGGCGGCGCCTTCGGCGCTTCCTGCACGGCAGGCGCGGGTGCCGCGGCCGCGGGCTTCGGCGCGAAGACGGACGGCGCCACCGGCTCCGGCTTGTCGCCGGGCAGCGAGAACTTGCGCTTCTTGGTCTCGACCACGACCGACTTGGTGCGTCCGTGCGAGAAATTCTGGCGCACGGTGCCCTGCTCCAGGCCGGGACGCTTCAGCGTCAAGGTCTTCTTCGGCGTAACGCTCAACGTCTTGTCGTCGCCCGATTTCGTATCGTTCATTCCATATCCTCTGCGGCATCATCTTCGTCGGCAACGGCCGCAAGCATTGCCAAATCGTCCGGGGTTCCGCCCCGATACCGGTCGAGCGCGACCATGCGCTTCTCAACCGCCTTTCCCGCGTCCTGCGCGAGGACGGCAGCATGTATCACATTTGTACCCCCCAATGCCAAGCTCAACTCGGCCTCGGGGAAAAGTTTGTAGGCAAGGATGGCGGGGCCGCCGAGATGGACGGTTGCCCGCCGCGCCTGACTGATCTTGCGCACACCGTCGTCCGAGGCCTCGGTCGCGTGCAGCACGAGGAGCGCCTGCCCGTCGCGCACGGCGGCCTCCACCTTTGCGGCGCCGAGAACGACCGCTCCGGCCTTGCGAGCAAGACCCAACATACCCAGAGCGGATCTGGAAAGCAGCCCGTCGACCATGCCGCCGAGATCGGCGGGAACATCGACCTGCGCCTTGAAGGCCCGGGCAAACAGATTCTTCGCCGCAGCCTTGTCGATATGTAGGCGATCGGCGGTAACCCAGCAACCGCGGCCGGGCAGATTCCTCTTGATGTCTGGAACGACGGCCGAATCCGGGCCGACGACGAAACGGATCAGCTCATCCGCGTCGGCCTGCCTGCGCGTAACGATGCAGGTGCGATCGTTCATCTCGTCCACGGGCTTTGCGATGCGCGTTCACCTCACGCACCGACGGTTTCGCCGGCAGCCGCTTCTTCCTCAGCGGCCGATTCCTCCTCGGAGATCCAGCCGGCCTTCTTGCGAGCCGCCAGCACCATCTCTTCGGCTTCGGCGCGCGAAACGCCGTGATCGGCGAGCACGCCCGGAAAC
Source organism: Mesorhizobium sp. M1D.F.Ca.ET.231.01.1.1 (assembly GCF_003999155.2). Classification (NCBI taxonomy): domain Bacteria; kingdom Pseudomonadati; phylum Pseudomonadota; class Alphaproteobacteria; order Hyphomicrobiales; family Phyllobacteriaceae; genus Mesorhizobium; species Mesorhizobium sp. M1D.F.Ca.ET.231.01.1.1. The sequence goes on along the minus strand of NZ_RZOZ02000011.1, from coordinate 96,649 downwards.
ACCTTGGTCTCGCCGTCCTTGCGTTCCTTCCAGCCGATCAGGTCGTCGACGGCATAGCCGGCGAAATCCTCGATCGTCTTCACGCCGTCCTCGCCGAGCGTCACCATCATGGCCGTGGTGATGCCGGGGATCTCGCGCAATTCGTCCTCGACGCCGAGCGCCTTGCGCTTCTCGTCGTGCTCGGCCTCGATCTTCTCGAGATATTCGCGGGCGCGCGACTGGATTTCGGACGCGGTGTCCTCGTCGAAACCGTCGATCGAGGAGATTTCGCCCGAGTCGACATAGGCGACTTCCTCGACGCTGGTGAAGCCTTCGGAGGCAAGCACCTGGCCGACCATCTCGTCGACGTCGAGAGCTTCCATGAACAGCGCCGAACGTTCGACGAATTCCTTCTGGCGACGCTCGCTCTCCTCCTGCTCGGTCAGGATGTCGATGTCCCAGCCGGTGAGCTGCGAGGCGAGGCGAACATTCTGGCCGCGGCGGCCGATGGCCAGCGACAGCTGGTCGTCCGGCACCACCACCTCGATGCGCTCGGCATCCTCGTCGAGCACCACCTTGGCGACCTCGGCCGGCTGCAGCGCGTTGACGATGAAGGAGGCGGCCGAAGGCGACCACGGAATGATGTCGATCTTCTCGCCCTGCAGCTCGCCGACGACCGCCTGGACGCGGCTGCCGCGCATGCCGACGCAGGCACCGACCGGATCGATGGAAGAATCGCGCGAGATGACGGCGATCTTGGCACGCGAGCCCGGGTCGCGGGCGACCGACTTGATCTCGATGATGCCGTCGTAGATCTCCGGCACTTCCATGGTGAAGAGCTTGGCCATGAACTGCGGATGTGTGCGCGACAGGAAGATCTGCGGGCCGCGCTGCTCGCGGCGCACGTCATAGACATAGGCGCGGACGCGGTCGCCATATTTGTAGTTCTCGCGCGGGATGAGCTCGTCGCGGCGGATGATCGCCTCGCCGCGGCCCAGGTCGACGATGACGTTGCCGTATTCGACGCGCTTGACGGTGCCGTTGACGATCTCGCCGATGCGGTCCTTGTACTCGTCATACTGACGATCGCGCTCGGCCTCGCGCACCTTCTGGACGATGACCTGCTTGGCCGACTGGGCGGCGATGCGGCCGAAATCCATCGGCGGCAGCTGTTCGGCGATGAAGTCGCCAAGCTGGGCGTCGGGGTTGCGCTCGCGCGCGGTCGAAAGGGCGATCTGCGTGGCGTAATCGTCGACCTTCTCGACCACTTCCATCAGCCGCTGCAGCTTCATCTCTCCCGTGTTGGGATTGATGTCGGCGCGGATATTGGTTTCCTGACCGTAACGCGAACGCGCCGCCTTCTGGATCGCATCGGCCATGGCGGCGATGACGATCGACTTGTCGATCGACTTTTCACGCGCGACCGCATCGGCGATCTGCAGCAGTTCGAGCCTGTTGGCGCTTACAACCATTGTCTTTCTCCCGACTTCGCTCCGGGCTCGCGGCCCGAAAACTCAATCAACTTTCCTGTTCTGTTTCGTTTCCTTCGCCGGCGGCATCTTCCGCTTCGCCCCGGCGTTTTTTTGCGTCCTTGCGAGCCCTGTTGTCCTTCGACAGGGCCTCGCGGATAAGATCGTCGGTCAGCACCAGCCGCGCCTCGGCGATCGCATCATAGGGCACGCGCACAGTCGGCTCTTCGCCATAGGCCGCCTTGTCGCGCTCCAGCAATATGCCGTCGGCGGCCGCCTCGGCGATCTTGCCCTTGAAACGCTTGCGGTCGCCGATGAGGACCGAGGTCTCCATCTTGACCAGATGGCCGGTCCAGGTGGTGAAATCCGACTTGCGCACCAGCGGCCGGTCGATGCCCGGCGACGACACTTCGAGATGATACGCCTTTTCGATCGGATCTTCGACATCGAGCGCCGGCGACACGGCGCGGCTGACCTCCTCGCAGTCCTCGACGGTCATGGTGCCGTCGTCGCGCTCGGCCATGATCTGCAGCGTCAGCCCGTTCTGTCCGGTCAGCTGCACCCGCACGAGGCGGAAACCGATGGCCTTGAGCACCGGCTGCACGATCAGCGCAATGCGCGCATCGATGCCGCTTTCGCGGATGATGCGGTCGTCGGCTTCGTTTGCCGCTGCGGTCATAAATTTCCTGTCGCTTTGTCGCTCCGGCCGGCAGGTAACAAAAAAGAGCGGGACCGGGTGGACCCACTCTTCGTCATACCGACCAAGAATTTGACGCTGATATAGACGATCCCGGCCGGCGTTTCAAGCCTGACGATGCCAGCAGGCAAAGTCGCGCAGGAGGTAGCAGCGTTGCGTGCCGAGCATGGCGGCCATGCGCCGGCACCTCTGTGATTCCAGTTTGCCAGCACCCATCTATGCTGCAACGCAAAAAAAGAAGGTCGCGCGCGGCGGCGCGCGAAGGTATTTGTCATGGACCGTGGATTGTTTTTCTTAATCGGTGATTTTCTGACGACATTCGGCAGCGCCGCTGCCGCGTCGCGAGCCGTCGAAGCCGGCCGCAAGCCGCGCCGCAGCGACCTGAAGAAGCTCGGCATCGACCCGACCGCTTTCGACAGGATCGGTCGGTTCTGAGCCGCGGACAACAGGGCGCTTGCCGCCCTCTTGAAAGATTTCGAGCTACGTCCGGGTAAAGGTCAGATAAGCCGGCCGCCGTCCCTCGCGGATCGCCTTTGCCTCATAGCGCGTGCCGGGCCAGCCCTCATAGGGCGTTTGCCAGTCGGCGGCCTCGCTGGCCTGCCAGGCGAAGCTGCCATTGGCGCGGCAAGCCAGCAGCGTCCAGTTCACATAGCTGTCGATGTCGGAGGCGAAGCGGAATCTGCCGCCCGCCTTCAGCACCCGGGCGAACCGGTCGAGGTTGGCAGGGCTTACGAAGCGCCGCTTCCAGTGCTTCTTCTTCGGCCATGGATCGGGATAAAGCAGATCGATGCCGTCGAGCGAGGCCGGCGGCAGCCAATCGAGCAGGCGCGTGGCGTCGTCGTCATAGACCCTGAGATTGGCGAGCGGCACCTTGGCGAGCGCGGTCATCATCTTGGCCATGCCGTTGACGAAGGGCTCGACGCCGATGAAGCCCGTCGCCGGCGCTTCCGTCGCGCGGTGCAACAGATGTTCGCCGCCGCCGAAGCCGATCTCGAGCTGAACGGCTGAGACCTTTGCCTCGAATAGCGTTCCGAGGTCCGCCGGTGGCTCCGCCGCCAGGTCGAGCCTGTAGGCGCGCAGGCCGCTTTCCAGCGCCGCGGCCTGCTGCGGACGAATGGTCTTGCCGTGCCGGCGGCCGAAAAATGCTTCGGTCGCGCGGCTCGGCCGGTCCTTCGGGTCCACTGGCGTCAGGCGGCGACCGCGTCCTTGAGCGCCTTGGCAAGGTCCGTCTTCTCCCAGGAGAAGGAACCGTCGCGGCCGGCCTTGCGGCCGAAATGGCCATAAGACGAGGTCTTGGCGTAGATCGGCTTGTTGAGGTCGAGATGACGGCGGATGCCAGAAGGCGACAGGTCCATCACCTGACGCAGAGCTCCCTCGAGCCTGGCCTCGTCGACCCTACCGGTGCCGTGCAGGTCGACATAGACCGACAGCGGCTGGGCGACGCCGATAGCGTAGGACAGTTGGATGGTGCAGCGGTCGGCGAGCTTGGCCGCGACAACGTTCTTGGCGAGATAACGCGCCGCATAGGCGGCCGAGCGGTCGACCTTGGTGGTGTCCTTGCCGGAGAAGGCGCCGCCGCCATGGGGGGCCGCGCCGCCATAGGTGTCGACGATGATCTTGCGGCCGGTAAGGCCGGCGTCGCCGTCGGGACCGCCGATCACGAACTTGCCGGTCGGGTTGATATACCAGTTGCAGTCCTCGGCGACCTTGAGATCGCCAAGCGCCTCGCGGATGTACGGCTCGACGACCTTGCGCACCTTCTTGGAATCCCAGCTGGAATCGAGGTGCTGGGTGGAAAGCACGATCTGCGTCACTTCCGCAGCCTTGCCGTCGGCATAGCGCACGGTGACCTGGCTCTTGGCATCCGGGCCGAGCCTGCCGGCATCGCCATTGCCTTCATGGCGCGCGGCGGCCAGCAATTCGAGGATCTTGTGGCTGTAATAGATCGGCGCCGGCATCAAGTCGGGCGTCTCGCGGCAGGCATAGCCGAACATGATGCCCTGGTCGCCGGCACCTTCCTCGCCCTGGCGGTCGGCAGCATTGTCGACGCCCTGGCCGATGTCGGGCGACTGGCCGTGCAGCAGCACCTCGATCTTGGCCGTCTTCCAGTGGAAGCCTGCCTGCTCGTAGCCGATCTCGCGGATGGCCTTGCGGGCGACCGACTTGAACTTGGCCGGATTGACGACCGGGTGGCCCGCCGCATCCTTGAGGATGTTGCCGGCCTTGTCCTTCTTCAGCAGCGTCTCGGGGACCCTGACCTCGCCGGCGATGACGACGCGGTTGGTGGTGGCCAGCGTCTCGCAGGCAACGCGCACCTTCCACGGGTCCATGCCCGTCTTCCTGGCTTCGCGATAGACAAGATCGACGATCTCGTCGGAGATACGGTCACAGACTTTGTCGGGATGGCCCTCGGAGACGGATTCCGAGGTGAAGAGATAGTTCTGCCGCGTCACGGGTGTCCCCTCTTGAAAAAGATCGGCAAGGCTGCCGATTTTGGCGCGCCACGTGTTAGCGGTGCCGGGCGCCGCTCGTCAAGCGGCGCGACGGATCTGGCATGACTTTCGGCACAATCAGCTTGTGCCACCAGCGGCAAGGCACCCCCGGCAGCATGAGCCTGGAATCACTCGGCGTCGTCCGGCGAAAGGGACTTCACAAGATCGATGATCCGGCGCCGCACCTTGACGTCGGGAATCTTGACGAAGGCACGATTGAGCTGAAGCCCTTCCGGGCTGCCGCAGAATTCGATGGCGAACGCCATCGAGGCATCCTCGGCGAATCCCCGATTGCCGGCCCCGGCCTCCTGACCCGGGGCGTCCTCGAAGAAGAAGGCGACGGGAACACTCAGAATGGATGCGATGGCCTGCAGACGGCTGGCCCCCACCCGGTTCGTCCCCTTTTCGTATTTCTGGATCTGTTGAAACGTGATGCCGAGATTTTCACCCAGCTTTTCCTGGCTCATTCCAAGCATATTGCGACGCAGCCGAATACGACTCCCGACATGGATGTCGATCGGATTCGGCTTCTTCTTGTTCTCTTCTGTCATTTTTTCCTCGCCGAATTTTTCCGGCTTTTTCTATTTTTGCCGCCCAAACGAAGCCGGAGCCACCTGCCCCAACAGACCCCTCCGACCGACTTCGAGAAAATTTTAGGCGTTACAGTATGAGTTTCTAATGTGCCGACTGTCAATTCACCCGTAGCCGCTGCCTTACATTCAATGTGAAGGCCGTGAGCGCAAACAGCAACATGATCAGCAATCCGTTAATGCGCCGCTGGTCGGCAGAAAGCAGCGCGTGCCCGGAAATCGGCAAATGCGCATCGATGGCGCCGCGCGCGTCGACCGCCAGGGCATCGACGATGCGCCCCCGCGAATCGACAACGGCGGAGATGCCGTTGTTAGCCGCACGCAACAAAGGCAACCCGTTCTCCACCGCGCGAATCTGCGCCTGCCGGAAGTGCTGGTACGGGCCTGGCGTATCGCCAAACCAGGCATCGTTCGTGACGTTCACAATAAGTTCAGATGACGCAGCATCAACCGCTACAAGGTCGGGAAAGATAACCTCGTAGCAGATGAAGGGAGCGGCGCTGAGGCCGTTCGGCACCGCGATCGGGTGCCGCTCGTTGCCGGCGGCGAAATTCATCGGCCCGGCGACGAGCTGTCCGATGCCGAAACGTTCGAACAGACCATCGAAAGGCAGATATTCGCCGAACGGCACCAGGTGCACCTTGTCGACGGCATCAACCATCTCGCCCTTGTCGTTGATTGCCACCACGGAATTGTAATAACGGCTGCCGGCAGTCCCCGCGCCGCCCTCCTCGCGCACCACGCCGGCGATCAGCATCTGGCCATCGGTCAACATATCGCCAAGGGCCGTCAGCGCGTCCGGACGCTCCGTGAACAGGAACGGCACCGACGTTTCCGGCCACAGGATCAGTTGCGGCCTGGCATGGCCCTCATCCGGCGCCTTGGCCGATATCCCCATCAGCGTGGCGAAGATGCGGTCGCGCACCGAGGCATCCCATTTCTCGCTGAGATCGACGGCTGGCTGGACGATGCGAACGTCGATCGCGCGGGCGGCCGGCTCGGCCGGGGCGGCGAGCCTGAAATAGCCGAAGCCGACATCGGCGGCGACAAGGATGACGAACAAGGCAAGGCCCAGCTTCAGATGCCGGCGCGCGGCGACAAGCGCCGGCAAGGAAAAGACGAAGATCGCGAGCGCGTTCATGCCGATCATGCCCGTCACCGACACGCTCTGCATCAGGAGCGGCACCGGCATTGCGGCATAGCCGACGGCATTCCAGGGAAAGCCGGTGAAGAGAAAATCGCGCAGCCATTCGGCAAGGCTGAAGCCGAAGGCGAGCGCGGCGATGCGGCCGATGTCGCTGCTCCAGAAAAGCCGCGCCGCGACCGCCGCAAAGCCGTAGAAGAAAGCGAGCGCGAAGGGAATCCCGACCACGGCGAAGGGCAAGGCCCAGGCGAAGCTGTCGGCTTCGACCAGAAGCGCCTGGCCGATCCACCAGAGGCCGGCGAGGAAATAGCCGAAGCCGAACCACCAGCCGATGGCGAAGGCCGGCCGCAGGCGCTTGAGCCAGCCGTCGGACGCTTCCCCGGTGGCGCCGTCGAGCAGCCAGACAAGCACCGGAAACGAGACGAAGCAGACCGCGAAGAAATCGTAAGGAGCCTGGGCAAGAACCGCGAGCGCTCCCGCGGCAAACGCGACCAGCGACCGCCGCCATCCCCACAGCAGAATTATCCGGCCGGCAAAGCGCTGCATCTAGCTTCCCAAGTCGCGCGAATCAGGGAGCCAGAGATTTAACAGGCCGGGCCGGATGCTCCAAATGACGGTGACTTGAGGACCGTCTTTCTATCGGTGCCACCCTTGGATGCTGAGACCACTCATCCGCTCGGCCTCTTCTTTGGGCACAACGCGCACGGTCTGCGTGAAGGTCCAGACATGGCCTTCGGGATCGCGGGCCCGGTATTGCCGTTCGCCGTAGAAGTGATCGATGGGCGCCTCGACGATTTCGGCCCCCGCGACGCGCGCTTTCTCACAGTGGGCGTCGAGGTCTTCCCTCAAACGGACGTAGACCGACTGGGTGTTCTTGCCGCCGACCGAGGCGGGGCTCGCAATGTGCTCGGCCCATTCGGAATCGATGATGATGTAGCCGTCGCCGAACCGCATTTCGGCATGGACAAGCCGCCCATCGCCGTCGCTCACCAGCATGCTCGGCTTGAAGCCGAACGCCGCCTGAAGCCAGGCCAGAGCCGCGCGTGGATTTCGATAGAAGACGCCGGATCCGAGGACCGCATGCTTGAACGGATCGTCGACCGGCATGGCGGCGGTGGTTGTCACGCCTGCTCGGTGCGCGCCGCGCGGCGGCGCTGCCGTTCGCCCTTCGGGCTCTGCACGATGCGCACCCGCTTGACGCGGCGCGGATCGGCGTCGAGCACATGGAACTCGAAGCCCGGTATGGCCTGCACCACCTCGCCCCTGGCCGGGACGCGGCCAAGCGTGTTGAAGATCATGCCGCCGATCGTGTCGACATATTCGCCATGCTCGCCGGCGGCGAAATCCTCGCCGATCATCTTGGCGACCTCGTCGATCTCGGCCTTGCCGTCGACCACGAACACGCCGTCGCCGGCCTGGGTGATCATCGGCTCGTCGTCATCGTGCTCGTCCTCGATGTCGCCGACGACCATTTCGACGATGTCCTCCAGCGAGGCAAGGCCGTCGGTGCCGCCATATTCGTCGATGACCAGCGCCATCTGGGTGCGCGTCGTCTGCATGCGTCCCATCAGGTCGGAGGCAAGCATCGACGGCGGCACGAACAGGACCGGGCGGATCAGGTCGAGATCGCCGATGGTGCGCGCGAGGTCGACCTGGGTGAGATCGAGAACGGTCGGCGCCGCCGCCTTCCTGTTCGCGCGGCCTTTCTTGACGCGGGCGAGCTTGGTGATGTGGGCAAGAACGTCGCGGATATGGACCATGCCGCGCGGATCGTCGAGCGTTTCGGAGTAGACCGGCATGCGGGAATGGCCCGATTGCTCGAAGAGGCCAAGCAGATCGCCGAGATTGGTGGTGATCTCGACCGCTTCGATGTCGGCGCGCGGCACCATGACGTCCTCGACGCGCACTTCGCGCAGCCGCAGGATGTTGTTGAGCATGGCGCGTTCGCCGGGCGAGAAGGATTCGGCATCGGTGGCCGTCTCGGCCAGCGCGTCGGCGATCTCCTCGCGCAGGTTGGTGCCATTGCGGTGCCGGAACAGGCCGAGCACGCGATCGAAGAGCGAAGGACCGGCATGCGAAGGCTCAGCGGCTGCGCTGCCGGTGGGAATACTCGGACTGGAGCCTTCTTCCGACTTTTCGGAAGGCCTGGCCGCACTGCCGGCGTCCGGACGGGCGGCAGTTTCTGGTTTGTCGTTCATCGCCATCAGGTCAATTGGTCTTTTTTGTTACGCGTAGGGATCGGGAATGGCAAGCCTTGCAAGCGCGGCGCGCTCGATCGCTTCCATCTCCTCGGCCTCGGCGTCGGTCTCGTGATCATGGCCAAGAAGATGCAGCAGGCCATGGATGACGAGATGGGTGATATGGTTCGCCAGCGGCTTGTCTTCCAGGTCGGCCTCGCGCGTGACCGTCTCCGATGCCAGCACGATGTCGCCAAGCATCGGCGGCAGCTTGCCGCCTTTCGGGAAGGAAAAAGCCGGGAAAGACAAGACGTTGGTCGGTTTGTCCTTGCCGCGCCATTCGGCGTTGAGGGTCTGGATATGGGTATCGTCGGAAAAAACGATGCTGAGCTCGGAGGCGCCCTTCGCGCCGGTCTCGGCAAAAGCGGCCGCGACGGCCCGATCGACGAGGCGCGTCAACGCAGCCTCGGGAGGCCAGTCGCCGGCCTCGACGAAAATATCGATGTCGACCGGCGTCTCGCCGCTGGTTTCCGGATTTTCAGCCATCTGGCCTTCGATCAGCTTTCGGCGCCGAGCCCTCGGGCCAGCTTGCCGTCGCGGTCATAGGCCTTGACGATCTCGGCGACCAGCGGATGGCGCACGACGTCGCCCTCGTTGAAGCGGACCGTGACGATGCCCGGCACGCCGTCGAGGATGCGCAGCGCCTCGACGAGGCCCGACTTGGTGTTGGGCGGCAGGTCGATCTGGGTCGGATCGCCGGTGACGATCATGCGCGAGTTCTCGCCGAGACGGGTGAGGAACATCTTCATCTGCATCGGCGTGGTGTTCTGCGCCTCATCGAGGATCACCGCCGCATGCGCCAGCGTGCGGCCGCGCATGAAGGCCAAAGGCGCGATCTCGATGACCTCGGCGGCAATCGCCCGCTCGACCTTGTCGGCCGGCATCATGTCGTAGAGCGCGTCGTAAAGGGGCCTCAGATACGGATCGACCTTCTCCTTCATGTCGCCGGGCAGGAAGCCAAGCCGCTCGCCGGCCTCGACCGCCGGGCGCGACAGCACGATGCGCTCGACCATGCCGCGCTCCAACAGCATCGCCGCATGCGCCACCGCCAGATAGGTCTTGCCGGTGCCGGCCGGGCCGATGCCGAAGACCATTTCGGAGCGCTCCAGCGCGCGCATATAGGCGTCCTGGTTGAGCGAGCGGGCATAGATCGTGCGCTTGCGCGTCGCGATCTGGGCGGCCGAAACCTTGCCCTTGCGCTCCATGGTCGGCAGCGTCAGCTGGTCGTCGGCGGCGATCGCCATGCGCACCGCGCCGTCGACGTCGGACTGGCCGATCTCTGCGCCTTTCTGCAGAATGCCGTAGAGTGTATCCAGCGCGCGGCGCGCCTGCTCGGCGGCCGAGGCCGTGCCTTTGATCGCAAGCTGGTTGCCGCGCGAGCGGATGTCGACACCGAGCTTCTGCTCGAGCCGGGCCAGGTTCTCGTCGAACTGGCCGTAAAGGGCGCTGGCAAGCTTGTTGTTGTCGAAGGTCAGTACGATGTGCGCCATGTCGGAGGCCCCGGATGCCTGGTTCTGGGGCGGATTCTTCAGTTCAGCAGCGCTCAACCGTCTCTCCTCATCTGCCGAGGCTTGTGGCTATGCATCAGGCCAACTCGGCGAACAGGCTGTTGGGGCCCGTCTTCGTGATTCGTACGTCGATAATGTCACCGATTCCGCCGGCCTTGTCGTCAACAATTACCGGCTGTAGCCAGGGCGAGCGGCCGACGATCTGACCGGCACGCCGGCCGGGCTTCTCGATCAGCGTGCCGACCGTGCGGCCGACCAGGCTGGCGATGAACGCCCGCTGCTGCTCGTTGATCAGCGCCTGCAGGCGCTGCAGCCGCTCGTCCTTCACGGCTTCCGACACATGGCCGTCCATCTCGGCGCCCGGTGTGCCGGGACGCGGCGAATATTTGAACGTGAAGGCCGAGGCGTAATTCACCTCGCGCACCAGCTTCAGCGTCGCCTCGAAATCCGCTTCCGTCTCGCCGGGAAAGCCGACGATGAAGTCGCCGGACATGGCGATGTCGCCGCGCGCGGCGCGGATGCGATCGATGAGGGTCAGATAGTCGCGTGCCGTATGCCTGCGATTCATCGCCTTCAGTATCCGGTCGGAGCCAGACTGCACTGGTAGATGCAGATAGGGCATCAAGGCGGGCAGGTCACGATGCGCGGCGATCAATTCGTCATCCATGTCGCGCGGATGGCTGGTCGTATAGCGCAGCCGCGCCAGGCCGGGGATTTCCGCCATGCGGAAAAGCAGGCGTCCGAGGCCCCATTCCTCGCCGTTTTCGCCCTCGCCGTGCCACGCATTGACGTTCTGGCCGAGCAACGTCACCTCGCGCACGCCGGCCTCGGCGAGGCGCCCGGCCTCGGCGACGATCTGCGCCGCGGGGCGCGAGACTTCCGAGCCGCGCGTATAGGGCACGACGCAGAAGGTGCAGAACTTGTCGCAGCCTTCCTGCACGGTGAGGAAGGCGGTAACGCCGCGCTTTGCCAACTCGGCCCGCTTCGGCTGCGGCAGATGCTCGAACTTGTCCTCGATGGCATAGTCGGTCTCGACGATCTTCTGACCGCCGCGGACCCTCGCCAGCACATCGGGCAGGCGGTGATAGGTCTGCGGGCCGATAACGAGATCGACCGCTGGCGCACGGCGGATGATCTCGGCGCCCTCGGCCTGCGCCACGCAGCCGGCGACGCCGATCAGCAACTCGCGCCCGGCCTCGGCGCGCTCGGCCTTCATGTCGCGGATGCGGCCAAGCTCGGAATAAACCTTTTCCGCCGCCTTCTCGCGGATATGGCAGGTGTTGAGCAGCACCAGATCGGCGTCCTCGACGGCGTCGGTCGCGACATAGCCGTCGGCGGCCAGCGCATCGGTCATGCGCTGGGAATCGTAGACATTCATCTGGCAGCCATAGGTCTTGACGAAGACCTTTTTTGCCGCCGGGGCAGGGCTCGCCACATGCTCGGGGGCCGTGCCGATGTCGTGGCTTTCGATCGTGTTCAATTCCATCGGCCGGCTTCTAACGCCTTTCCGTGACAAAAAACAGACGATTCTGGCCGATTCAGCGGCTTGGGCGCGGTTCGGCGAGCGCGGCCTGCATCATCTCGCGCACCTTGGCTTCCATCAATCTCGCCGTTTCCTTGCGGTTCGAACCCTTGGCGAACGGCACCGGATCGCCGAAATGCACCTCGGCATCGACCGCGCCTTCAGCCAGCAGCACCTTCAGATGCGGCATCAGATCCTGGTCGCCGATCCAGGCGGCCATCGGGCGGTGGCGGCGGCCCATCGGCACGCCATGCACCCGCGTATAGGCGATCGCCACCGGCTGGATGAACACCTGTTCCGCCGCCCCTTCGGAAATCGCCATCGAGGCCGCGCCGAACAAGGTGCTCTTGAACGGCAGCACCAGATTGCCGTCGCCGGTCGAGCCCTCGGCGAACAGCACCATCGCATCGCCCTTGGCCATGCGCTTGGCGATCTCGCTCGCCTGGTCGCCGGAGCTGCGCTTGCGCTCGCGCTCGATGAAGACGGTGCGCTGCAGCTTGGACAGCATGCCGATAAGCGGCCAGCCCTCCATGTCTGCCCTGGCGATGAACTTCACATCGACAAAGGAGCCGAGCACCATGATGTCGGTCCAGGAGATGTGGTTGGCCGCGATGAGCAACGGGCGCTCCCTGGACAGCGCGCCCTTGACGTGCACGCGAATGCCCAGCGCCTTGAGGATCATGCCGTGCCAGATCCTCAGGACGACCGTCTCCGGCCAGAGCCTGGTCTTCATCGACAGGAGCTGCAGCGGCACCAGCAGCAGCGTGCCGGCGGCGACAAGGGCGAACGCCAGGAAAGTCCGCAATTTCTTGATCATTCGCTTCCGCCCTGTGGCGCCGTCTGGCTAGCGAAGATCGCGGCGCATGACAAGCGCGCCGGTCGGGCCGTGCTCGGTCGACCGATAGTAGTTCGGACGCTGGCCGACCTGGCGGAAGCCGAGCCTGCGGTAGAGCGCGATGGCCGGCTGATTGGTCTCGTCGACTTCGAGGAACAGCGCCTCGGCGCGCTGCGCGTGCAGTTCGCGCAGCACCGCATCCATCAACTGCCAGCCAAGCCCCTGGCGGCGATGCGCGCGGGCCACGGCAACGGTCAGGATCTCGCCCTCGCCCGCCGCCAGCCGCGCCAGCACGAAACCGACCGGAGGTTTCGATCCCTGTCCTGTCTCGCGCGCGGCGTAGCCGAACACGGTGTCCTGCTCGAGCAGCGCCGCAAACTCACCATCGGTCCAGGGCCGGACAAAATCCTCGCGATGCAACACCGAGATGGCGGCGCTGTCGGCAACCGTCAGCGGCTCCAGCGCATAGTCCCTGCGGCGCGGCTGAAAGAAAGGTATGCGCATCAGGACTTTCTTCCCTTTGGCCCATGATCTTTTCCAGAACCCGGCTTTCCGGCTTCATGGCCCTGTCTCGGCAGAATGAAGCCGGCCTGCGGCTTGGCGTCAGCGCCGCGCAGATAGAGCGGCTTCGGCTTTTCGCCCGCCCCCTTGGCTGCGGCCAGCCGGGCATAGGTGGCGATGTCCGCCGTGGCAACGGCCGGCCCGATGTCGAAACCCTGTCCGGCCGCAGCGGCAATCAGCGGCGCGGCGGTGCCGGCAAGGACCGCTTTCGCATCGACCGCCATTGCGGTCGCATCGGAAAGCGTGGCCACCGATGGACCGTAAGTCAAGACTAACGCTTGATCGAAAAGAGCGGCATGGATTTCCTCGCGGCCGGCGTCGAGCGCGGCAAGCACGGCGCGCCCGGGAAAGGCATTTGCGGCCTCCGCCGCCAGCGCTTCCAGCGTCGTCACCCCGACGGCCGGGACTTTCAGGGCCAGCGCCAGGCCGCGTGCGGTCGACACGCCGACGCGCAGGCCGGTGAAGGAGCCTGGGCCGATCGAGACAGCGACGGCGTCCAGCGCCTGATAACCGATCCCGCCGGCCTTCAAGGCGGCCTCGATGACGGCCATCAGATGCTCGGCGTGCCCCTTGCCGAGGTCGAGCACATGGCGACCAAGCTCGATGCCCGCGCCGGCGTCATAGACGCAGGCGGCGCAGAGACTGGCGGCGCAGTCGATGGCAAGCAATTTCATACGGGCAGCTTCATATTGGCAGCTTCATGGGGCCGGTTGACGAACACCTTCCCTCTGCCCGGCGTGGCCCGCCGCCGCAAGTACCAGGCGGCATAAATGTTAAGCGGCTTTGCTTCGGCCGTCAGGCCGCGGCCGCGATGCGCAGCATATGATTGTCCCAGACATAGTCGGGCTCGGAATGCGAGGCGCCGGCACCGCCGACGATCGCCCCGGCGCCCGTCGTCGCCATGTAGCCGGCGCCGTCCGGGGCCAGGCCGCAAACCTCGACAAGCGACCTGGTCGCGACCACGCGTCCGCTGGCGGCGTCGATGACGGCGAGCGAATTTCCCTCGGGCGAGGTGACGGCGACCGTGCCGGCGACGGGATTGGCGGCGACCGAGCCGATATAGTTGCGGAGGCCCGAGAGCACGTCCTGCGGCATCTCCAAGAGTTCCAGCTCCTTGCCGCGCGCGGCGCGGCCGACCAACGCCGGACGGTCGGTCGCCGGTCCGCGATACTGGCAGCCTAACCAGACTGTGCCCGCCTGGTCGCGGTCCATGTGGCGGATCGAGAGCTGGTGCAGCGCCGGGGGCAGCGCATGCTTTTCGATCAGGTCGCCGGTGACGCGGTCGACCAGCGTGTAGCACGGCTTCATGGTCGCGATGTTGAGCTCGGCGCGGCCGAAGTCCGGATGCGTCTCGATGCCGCCATTGGCGATGGCGAGCGTCCGGCCGTCGCCGAGCAGCAGCAGCTCGTGCGGCCCCATGCCGTAGGTCGGGAACTCGCCGACGCGGTTGAATTTCGCCTTCGCGTCATAGACGCCGACGACGCCGGCGGCATTGTCGAAATCATTCTCGGTCGCATAGAGCAGCCCGCCGTCGGGCGAGAACACGCCATGGCCGAAGAAATGCCGGCCGGCGATGCTGGCGATGGTCAATGGGTGCTCGCGGCCGGCATGGTCGAAGACGACGGCGAAGGTGCCGGGCTGGCGGGCGAAGACGACCGAGCGCTTCGACACCGGATCGAAGGTGACGTCGTGGCCGCGGTCGGGCAGATCGAGGGTGTGCAGAACCTTGCCGGCCTCGGAGAGCACGGCGGCGCCGAAGCTGCCGTCGCGCTTGACGAAGGCGGTGGCAAAGACGGCATCCGCGGCAAGCGTATCCGCCCAGGCGCGCGGCGCCGTGGCGGCGGCGAAGCCGGCACCCGCGGCCCTCAGAAAATCGCGGCGATCGATGAATTGCGTGCCTCTCCAGGCCATCGATCAATCCCCGTCAAGCGAGGAAAAGCCGGCGGTCAGGCCGAATTCCGCGGTCATCCTGGTGCCGATCAGGGTCGACAGGCTGGAGGTGATCAACGCGAAATGCTCGAGCTTGTCGCGCAGCGCCGGATCGGCGAGCGCCTTGTCGATCGGGCCGTTGGCGGACTTTGTGGTGGCCACGCCGTTGGCGAGCTGAATGTGGATGGATTCGGCCATCCACCGCGCATCGGCGGGCAGCGCGTCACCGAGCTTCGAGGCCTGGAACAACTGGTCGATGCCGGTGAGATTCCCGGCCAGCGAAGTCGTCGTGTTCTGCGAGCGCCAGTAGATCGCCTGCTTCGGCTTGTCGGCGTCCGGCTTGGCACCAAGAAAACCCTTGAGCCGCACGTCGCGGATCATCTCCAGCTCGTTGATGAAAACGCCGACCAGTTCCGTCACCGCTTCGGTGCCGTCGCGGTAAAGCGGGTTCTTCGGTCCCGGATTGGCCCAAAGCGAAGCAAAGCCGTCGGGCTTGTTCCAGGCGTCGCGAACCTCGCCGGCGATCGTTTCGATGTTGCCGGCCACCGCCGCGCCATAGGCGCAGCGATAGGGCTCGTCCTTCTTGGCAAGCACCTCGGCGCCATCGCCGAACAGCACATATTCCAGCGCGCCGAGCCCCTGCATGGCGACGCTCTTTCCCGCCAGCTGCGCCGGATCGGTGGCGGAGGGATCCTTGGCGGCGAGCGTCGCCTGCACCTGCCTCAGACCGATGCTCTTACGGTCCGGCCAATAGAGCATGCGCTCCAGCCGGTTGTTGTCCTTGATCGGTCCGAAGGCGATGATCTCGGCCACCGACCAGGTCTCGACGGTGGCGGAAAAATCCGTGCGCGCCGCTTCGAGATTTTGCTCGGACGGTGCCGCGCAAAGCCGGCGCATCGCCTTGGTCAGGCTCGCGGCACGAGCGTCGAGACCGGCATAGGCCGGGCGGACGAAGCCATCGATCGCGCGTCCGATGACATCGGAGGCCTTGACCGCGGCGGACGCCGGCCACGCGGCGGCCAGAAAAAGCGGAAGAGCAAAGGCGGCTGCCAGGCGTTTCGACATCAGAGCGACTCCAGGAATTTGATCAGCGCGGCGCGGTTCGCGGCATCGGCGGCGGCAAAACGGTCGCGCGCCTTCCGGCCCTCGCCGCCATGCCAAAGGATCGCCTCTTCGAGCGTGCGCGCGCGGCCGTCATGCAGATAGAAGCTGTTGCCGTTGACCGTCGCGGTCAGGCCAATGCCCCAGAGCGGCGGCGTGCGCCATTCGCTGCCGCTCGCTTCTCCCACGCGCTGCCCATCGGCCAGCCCCCCGCCCATGTCATGCAGCAGAAAATCGGAATAGGGCCAGATCAGCTGGAAGGCCTGCGCCTTGTTGGGCGTGCCGCGCAGCGTGACGAATTTCGGCGTGTGGCAGGAAATGCAGCCCATCTCATAGAATTGCTTCTTGCCGGCAAGGACCTCCGGCTTGCCGAGATCGCGCCGCGCCGGCACGGCAAGGTTCTGCGAATAGAAGGTGACGAGGTCCATGACCGGGGGCGGCGCTTCCGCCGCGCCCAGGCGCTGCTGAACGCCATTCGGCATGGCAAGGCAATGCTTTTGCGCGTCGGTGCAGTCGCCCCAATGTTTGGGCACCTCCGGCGTCGAGATGCCGATGTCGCCGGCAAAGGCATCTGCCGTCTGCTGACGGATCGATGCGGCCTGCGCCTTCCAGCCGAAGCGGCCTAACGTGATCTCGCCGCTCAATTCATCGCGCACGATGTTGGGCCTGCCGGAAATGCCGTCGCCGTCGCGGTCGTCCGGATCGGCATGCGATTGGATATCAACCGGAGCGATCCGCTCAATCAGGCCGAGGCCGATCATCGGCGGCGTCAGGCGCGGCGACAAAGTCGTGCGCGGATCAAGCGGCCCATAGGCCAGATCCTCGACCGAGTAGCTGGGCTTGCGCAGCGACACGACGGCGCCGCTGGCAAGCACAACTTTCTCTTGCGCATAGTCGACACGCATGCGGCCTTCGCCCTTGAGGCCTGGAACCGCAAGCTCCTGCAATTGCGAGCCGTAGACCGGATCGGGGAAGTTGAGCGCCTTGTGGTCGGCAAGCGCGGCCTTTTCTTCCTCGCTGCTCGCATCGCGCGCAAGCCGCAGGAACATCGACGTCGAGCCGATACCACCTTCCGGCGGACGGCCGCGACCGTCCTTCAGATGGCAGTTCTGGCAGGCGCGTTCGTTGAACAGCGGGCCGAGCCCATCGGAGGCCTGGGTCGACGACGGCGACGACACCCAATTCTTGCGGAAAAGCGCGTTGCCGAGCTTGAAGGTGCCTTCTTCCTCGAAGGTGATGTTGGCGGCGGATTGCGAGAAGGCATCGCGGTTGACGTCCTTCTCCGACGTGCCGGCGCCGCCTTGCATCAGCTCGAACGGCTCGGGCTTGGAAAAGTCCGTGGTCGGCCTGGTGACGGCCAGCACCCGCGCCTGATCCTTCGACGTCTGATCGGCGCGGCTGGAGGCGAAGCCCACAGGGCCCGGCTCGCCGGCGATGGCGGAAGCAGAAAATGTGAGTGCCAGCAAGAGCGAAGCCCCACGACAATTCCGGTATCGCGGGGTCTTCTGAGGCGGCTGGCCAACACCTTTGGCCCGCCGCGAGCGGCGCGAAAAATCTATGGGGCGCCGCATTCCCGCATGTCCTTACTCCGCCTCGTTGGCCGAGTCGGCGTTGAGCTGGCCGTACTTTTCCTCGCCGATCGAGGCGAGCAGGTCGAGTTGCGTCTCGAGGAAGTCGATATGGCTTTCCTCGTCCGCCAGCAGGTCCTCGAAGAGCTTCATCGACACGTAGTCGCCCTCGTCCTGACAGATCTCGCGCGAGCGCTTGTAGGACGTGCGGGCGTCATATTCGCCGGCGAGATCGGATTCGAGCACTTCCTTCACGTTCTGGCCGATGCGCAGCGGCGCGACGGATTGCAAGTTCGGATGGCCTTCGAGGAAGATGATGCGGGCGACCAGCCGATCGGCATGATGCATTTCCTCGATCGATTCCGCCCGCTCCTTCTGCGCGAGCTTGGTGTAGCCCCAGTCCTCGAGCAGACGATAGTGGACCCAGTACTGGTTGACTGCTCCAAGCTCCAGAAACAGGGCCTCGTTAAGCCGCTCGATGATCTGCGGATCGCCTTTCATGGAATCTGCTCCCGTATTGGACCCGCAAGCCTCTCACGCGGTCCAGGTGTGAAACGATGTCCGCGCCGCTCCCCTCTGAACGGGCATGGTAGTTCTCGGTGACCCGAATGATCGTTTCCACCACATTTGGGAAGCAGCCGCAACAGCGGCCGCGCTTGCGCATGGCATGATAGACCTTGGCCGGCACAATAAGCTGCCAGGGATCTTCATCCAGCAGACCGATGATCGTCTGCTCGATCTCCTTTTCGGTGATGATGTTGCAATGGCAGATCAGCATTTACTTGGTCTGGCTGACGGCGCCACTCCGGCGCCGTTTGGCTTGTTTCTCAATCGGGCATGATCTTGGCCAAAAACCGGCTTCCACTTTTTGGGATCGTGCCCGGGTCTTACTTGAACGCCTTGGCTTACTTGAACACCTTGTCCGGCGCGTCGAGGCTGTCGGAGCCCTCGAAGGCGATGGCGTTGAGCTTGAGCGAACCGACGGCGCGCTCGACCGACTTGGTCTGGTCGATCAGCGCATCGATTGCCGCCTGCACGGTGGCGTTGCCTTCCGTGTTGCCCTCGGCGATCTGCTGGTCATAGGCCTCGCCGGCCAGCGCGCGCGCCTTGATCGCTTCCATCCTGGCGACCGTCACGTCGAGCTTGTCCGACAGTTCCTTGTCGATCGCCGGGTCGGCGGCCTTCACCATATCCGCCACCGACGGGCCGGAAACCACGGTGCCATCGAGCCGCGTGTAGCTGGCGTGATAGGCGGCGCGGATGCCGACGGCGTCGTAGAGATGCGAGTTGTAGGTGTTGTCGGAGAAGCAGTCGTGCTCCTCCTCCGGATCGTGCAGCAGCAGGCCGAGCTTCATGCGCTCGCCGGCCAGTTCGCCGTAAGAGAGCGAGCCCATGCCGGTGAAGATGGTGGAAATGCCGGCGTTCGGCTCACCGTCGGCAAGGTTCTTGCGCGCCGCGCCCTCTTCCTTCCAGTTGTTGACCATCTCCTGCAGGTCGGACACCAGAAGGTCGCTCGCCGACTTCAGATATTGCGCGCGGCGATCGCAGTTGCCGCCGGTGCAGTTCTTCAGATCGTAGTCGGTGTAAGGCCGCTCGCCGGCGCCGGGACCGGTGCCGTGCAGGTCCTGGCCCCAGAGCAGAAACTCGATGGCGTGATAGCCGGTCGCGACATTGGCCTCGACGCCGCCGGCTTCCTGCAGCGTGCCGGAGAGGAATTCGGGCGTCAGCTTCGAGGCGTCGACCTTCTTGCCGTTGATCTCGATCTCCTTGTTGGCGATGACGTTCGCCGTATAGAGCGAGTTCTCGTCCGACTCGGTGCCGTAGCTCTTGGCGACGTAGTCGATCAGGCCTTCGTCCAGCGGCCAGGAATTCACCTTGCCTTCCCAGTCGTCGACGATCTTGTTGCCGAAGCGATAGACCTCGGTCTGCTGGTAAGGAACGCGCGCGGCCTTCCAGGCCTCGCGGGCGGCGTTGAGCGTCTCGGCCGAAGGCTTGGCGATGAGCGCGTCGACGGCCTTGTCGAGCGCCTGCGCGGTGGTCAGCGAATCCTCATACTTTGCCAGCGCGATGTCGGCATAGGTCTTGATCACCGCCTTCGGGTCCGTTTCGGCTTTCGCCGGCAGCACGAACACGGCCGCCGTGAGCGCCGCGGTGGCGCCGATCGCGGCAAGCCTGCTGCCCCAGAGTGGGGCAATAATCCGCGGCGAAATAGTCGCTTTCATCAATCCCATCTCCTCAGAAATTCAATGACATAGGTGCGCGGCTGCAGGCGCGCGGTGCCGGCGCAGGAACCAATGAGCCGAAAGGCAAAGTTGCCGCGCAACGGCGCGGCCAGTCAGCAAAAGACACCGAAATGCCTCCAATCGAAAGGGTTCAAGGCCCAGACATCAAAGGAATGCGCCAGGAGCGCGGCCCTCCATAAAGCGGCGGAAAGGCCGGAAGTCAACTGGCGAGGCAGAGAAAATTCAATTGAAACAATAGTTTAGAATTATTCTAAACTGCAATTATCAACTTTAACCCCGGTATCGGCGCCGAACATCCGGATTGACAGGCGGCCATTCCGGGTGCGACCGGGACCAGGGCTCTTGCGGCGGCGGCAGACAATCGCCACCTGGCGGAAGGTCCTAGATTCGAAGGCAAAAAGGGTTGCGATGAAGAACGGGATGGTCATTGTCGGTGCGGGTCATGCCGGCGTGCAGGCGGCCGCGAGCCTGCGCGAGGAAGGCTATGACGGACCGGTCATCCTGATCGGCGCCGAGAACGAACTGCCCTACCACAAGCCGCCGCTGTCCAAGACCTTCATCAAGGATGCCGAGGCCAAGCCGCAGCCGCTGCGCGGCGAAGCCTTCTATTCCGGCAATGCCATCGATTACCGGCCGGGCGTTTGGATCGACAGGATCGATAGTGGGGCGCGCAGGCTCGACGTTTCCGGCGGCGCCGCAATTCCCTTCGACCGGCTGGTGCTCGCGACCGGCGCGCGGCCGCGCCTGCTGAAGCTCGAGGGCGTGGAGCTCGCCGGCGTGGTGTCGTTGCGCTCGCTGGCCGATGCGCGGCTGATCCGCGAGCTCAGCGCGCAGAGCGAGGACGTCGTCATCCTGGGCGGCGGCTTCATCGGCCTCGAAATCGCGGCGACGCTGAGGGCCGCCGGCCGCAAAGTCACCGTCGTCGAGGCCGTCGACCGGCTGCTCGGCCGTGCCGTTGCGCCGGTGATTGCCATCCATGTGCGTCAGCGTTTGGAAGCGAGCGGCGTGCGCATCCTGACCGGCACCACGGTTTCCCGTCTGGAAAGCCAAGGCGGCCGCGTCTCGGCCGCGATCACGTCGAGCGGCGAGCGGCTGCCGGCGCAGATGGTGGTCATCGGCATCGGCGTGGTGCCCAATGTCGAGCTGGCGGAAGCCGCCGGCATTGCGATTGGCAACGGCATCCGCGTCGACCAGCATATGCAAAGCTCGATCCCCGAAATCCTCGCCGTCGGCGACGCCGCCTCCTACCGGCACTGGTTTACCGGCGGCGACGTGCGGCTGGAATCGGTGCAGAACGCCACCGACCAGGCGCGGCTCGCCGCGCGCACCATCCTTGGCCATGCCGAACCCTTCTCGGCCGTGCCATGGTTCTGGTCGGATATCGGCGACATGAAGCTGCAGATGGTCGGCCTGACGCAAGGCGGCGACAACCATGTCGTGCTGGGCGAGCCGGCCGAAAACAAGTTCTCGATCTACCACTATGCCGGCAACCGGCTGCTCGGCATCGAATCCGTCAACCGCCCGGCCGACCACATGCTTGGCCGCAAGATGCTCGGCGCCGGTTTTTCGCCGGCGCCGCAGACGGCAGCGGCCGGGCCGGATGCGCTGAAGGCGGCGCTTGCCGCGTTTCAGGATATGGAGCCGGCCAAGGCCAGTGCATAGAAGTTGCCAATTTTTGCCATACGCCATAAGATGCCTGAATGAGCACCATGAATATCTCACTGCCAGAAAGCTTGAAGCATTTTGTCGATCAGCAAGTTATGGACCGCGGCTATGGCACGAGCAGCGAGTATGTGCGTGAACTGATCCGCCACGATCAGGATCGTCAACTTCTGCGCCGTTTGCTCCTCGAGGGCGCGTCATCCTCGCCGGGCACCCCGGTTGACGATGACTATTTCGCAGCGCTGCGAAAACGAGCGCAGGGCCAATAAATTAGTGATCCCAAAGGCAATTGTTCCTCGAAGTCTTGCGTTGCGGGATATCGAGGACGCTGTTGATTATTATGCACGTGAAGCCGGTTCGCACGTGGCGTTGGGCTACGTCGAGGATCTTCAAAATGCCTACGAACTGATAGCCAGTCATCCGGCATCGGGCTCTCTGAGGCATGGTTATGAAATTGGGTTGCCCGGTCTGCGCAGCCTGCAGTTCAAGCGCTATCCGTACCTGATCTTCTATTTGGAACAGGCTGACCATATCGATGTGTGGCGGGTTCTGCACGCCAAGATGGACATTCCGGCCTGGCTACAGAATCCGAACTCCTGACGGCGCGTTCTCGCGCCTCGACGCAAGCCGTCAGGAGTAATGCGGGATCGCCCTTCAGGCGGAACGCGCTTCGCGGATCGAAGTCTCCAGGATATCGAGCGCCTCGGTCATCACGCCGTCCTGGATGGTGATCGGCGACAGGAAGCGGATGACATTGCCGTAGACGCCGCAGGTGAGCAGGATGAGGCCCTTGTCGAGCGCCTTCAGCCGCACCGCGTTGGCGAATTCGGCTGACGGCAGGCCCTTCTTCACGTCGTTGAACTCGACGGCGTTCATGAAGCCCGGGCCGCGGATGTCGACGATCTCCGGCACATCCTCCCGGATCGATTCCAAGCGCTGCTTCAGCCTGGCGCCCAGCGCATTGGCGCGGTCGCAGAGCTTTTCCTCCTCGATGACATCGAGCACGGCATGCGCCGCGGCGACGCCGATCGGGCTGCCGCCATAGGTGCCGCCGAGACCGCCGGGGCCGGGCGCGTCCATGATCTCGGCGCGGCCGGTGACGGCCGACAGAGGGAAGCCGCCGGCGAGGCTCTTGGCCATGGTGGTGATGTCGGGCGCCACGTCATGATGCTCCATCGCGAACATCTTGCCGGTGCGGGCAAAGCCGGTCTGCACCTCGTCGGCGACGAGCAGGATGCCGTGCTGGTCGCAGATCTTGCGCAGGGCCGTCATGAAATCGCGCGGCGCCTCGTAGAAGCCGCCTTCGCCCTGCACCGGCTCGACGATGATGGCGGCGACGCGGGCCGGATCGACGTCGGCCTTGAACAGCTTGTCCAACGCGGCAAGCGAATCCGCGACCGAAACGCCATGCAGCGCGACCGGGAACGGCGCATGGAAGACGTCGGCCGGCATGGCGCCGAAGCCGACCTTGTAGGGCACGACCTTGCCGGTCAGCGCCATGCCCATGAAGGTGCGGCCATGGAAGCCGCCGGAAAAGGCGATGACCGCCTGGCGGCCGGTCGCGTTGCGGGCGATCTTGATCGCGTTCTCGACCGCCTCGGCGCCGGTGGTGACGAAGACGGTCTTCTTGTCGAACTTGCCGGGCAGCATGCCGTTCAGGCGCTCGGCCAGCCGCACATAGCTTTCATAGGGCACGACCTGGTGGCAGGTGTGGGTGAAGCGGTCGAGCTGCGCCTTGACCGCCTCGATCACCTTCGGATGGCGGTGGCCGGTGTTGACGACCGCAATGCCTGACGAGAAGTCGATATAGCGGCGGCCCTCGACATCCCAGATTTCCGTATTTTCGGCGCGATCGGCATAGATCTGGGTGGTCATGCCGACGCCGCGCGAGATCGACTGGTTCTTGCGCTCGGAAATGGCTGAATTCTTCATCTCATCCCTCATCGGGCAGGCGCGCCCGTTCTGTTTTGATGTCGTCAAAGCCTCTTCTGACCTTATTTCAGGTTTTCCTCAAGTCGGCACATTGGCCCAGTCGATTGGGCCTGCCCCAAAGCCAATTCCAGGAAAAGTGTGAAGCGGTTTCCCTGCGGAATTGCGTCCAACAAAAAGATGGAGCGGCTCGCCGTTTCCATGAAACGGTGAACCGCTCCGGGCCGAAATCGAAGTTGGCCAAGCCGGCGATGAACGTGCGGAAATGGTTTCCTTTTTCCGCTGATCGATTATCCTCATTCTATCCGCGACGTGCCGCCGTCAGGAGCGGCTCCCGCGAGCTGAGGGGAACCATGAGCAGGAACGCGACAACGTCCGCCTTGCCGTCTTCGCCGCCCAGCCCCCCGTCTCGTTCAAACACCCTGTTGCTGCTGGCCTGTGGCGCAGCGCTGCTGACCTCAGGCTGCCAGAAGCAGCAGGCGGCGGAAAAGAAGCTGCCGGTCATGGTCACAACGCAGACGGTCGCGCTTGCCGACTATGCGCCGCGGACCTCGCTGACCGGCGTGATCGCGGCCCGCACGCTCAACAATCTGTCCTTCCGCGTCGGCGGCCGCGTTGCCGAACGGCTCGTCGATGTCGGCCAGCATGTCGACCAGGGCGCCGTGCTCGCCCGCATCGATCCGCAAGAGCAGGAATCGGACCTGCGCTCGGCGCAGGCGGATCTCGACGCCGCGCAGGCGCAACTGACCCAGGCCGCGGCCACCTACCAACGGCAAAAGACGCTGCTTTCGCAAGGTTTCACCACCCGGCGAGACTTCGACAGCGCCGACCAGACGCTGAAAGTGGCGCAAGGCAGCGTCGACGCCGCGCAAAGCGCCCTGGCCAACGCCAAGGAAAACCTCTCCTACACCGAGCTCAAGGCCGGTGCTGCAGGCGTCATCACCGCGCGCCAGGTGGAAGCCGGCCAGGTGGTGCAGGCGGCACAGACCGTCTTCACCATCGCCGAGGACGGCGACCGCGACGCCGTCTTCAACGTGCATGAGACGCTGGTTGCCAGGACACCTTCGGGGCCCGCGGTGACGATCACGCTGCTCTCCGACCCGCAGATCAGGGCGGTGGGAAAGGTGCGCGAAATCTCGCCGGCGGTCGATCCGGCTTCGGGGTCGATCAGGGTCAAGGTCGGAATACCCGACACGCCCGCCGCCATGCCGCTGGGCGCAGCCGTGATCGGCTCGGCCAGTGCCAAGCCGGTGAAAGCCGTCCTGCTGCCGTGGCAGGCATTGACGTCCAATGCCGGCAAGCCCGCCGTATGGATCGTCGATCCGTCGAGCAAGGCGGTGATGACAGTGCCGGTCGAGGTGCTCGCCTTCGATTCCGGCGTGGTCGTCGTCGACAAAGGGCTCGAGGCGGGCCAGAGCGTCGTGACCGCCGGCGGGCAGTTGCTCAGTCCCGGACAGGCGATCGAGGTGTCGGGAGTGAAGCAATGAACCGGTTGCCGCACATCGCTCCCCTGTTGATCCTCACAGCGCTTGCCGCCTGCTCACGTTCGGAAGAGAAGCCGCCGGAGGTCATCCGGCCGGTTTTGTCGGTGGTGGTCCAACCAAAGACCGTCGAGACCTTCGGTTTCGCCGGGACGGTCGAACCGCAATACAGCGCCGACCTTGCCTTCCGCCTGCTCGGCCGCGTCGTGTCGCGCGACGTCAAGGTCGGCGACCTGGTCAGCAAAGGCACGACGATCGCGGCGCTCGATCCGACGGCGCTTGAGCTCGCCCTCCAGGCATCGAAAGCGGATCTGTCGAACGCCGAGGCGCAATTCGCCAATGCAGCGGCCAGCGAGGAGCGCCAGCGCGCCCTGCTTGCCTCCGCCAACACCCCACAGTCCGTCTTCGACGCCGCGCAGCAGGCCCGGCAAGCCGCGGCCGCCGGCGTCGAGCGGGCGAATGCGGCTTTAGCCAAGTCGCAGGAGCAGTTGGGCTATGCCCGGCTGTTCTCCGACTTCGACGGCGTCGTCACGGCGGTCGGTGCCGAGGTCGGCCAAACCGTCTCGCCCGGGCAGACCGTCGTCACCGTGGCGCGCACCGATCCGCGCGAGGCAGTGGTCGACATTCCCGACCAGCTGACCGGCGATCTCAGCGTCGGCACGCCGTTCCAGATCATCCTGCAGTCGCTGCCCAGCATCACGACCGAGGCCAGGCTGCGCGAGATCGCGCCGCAGTCGGAAGGCTCGACCCGCACCCGCCGCGTGCGGCTGACGCTGACAGACCCGCCCACGGCCTTCCGGCTTGGCTCGACGATCACGGCGACGCGCATGACCAAGGTGGAGCCGACGATCGAACTGCCGATATCGGCACTGCTCGAAAAGGATGGGGCCGAAAAAGTGTGGATCGTCGATCCGCAGACCGCCAGCGTGAGCGCGCGCGAGGTCAAGATCGCCTCGAAGAATGGCGGCAGCTTCACGGTGGCGTCCGGCCTGGAGGCCGGCATGCGCGTCGTCACCGCCGGCGTCCATAGCCTCAGCGAGGGCCAGAAGGTCAAGGTGCTCGAGGGAGGCGCCTGATGAAGGGCTTCAACCTCTCCGACTGGGCGCTCAGCCACCGTTCGCTGGTCTGGTATTTCATGCTGGTCTTCGTGGTCGCCGGCATCTTCTCCTACCTAAATCTCGGCCGCGAGGAAGACCCCGCCTTCACCATCAAGACGATGCTGATCCAGGCCAACTGGCCGGGCGCCTCGGTTAACGAGACGGTGCGCCAGGTGACCGACCGCATCGAGAAGAAGCTCGAAGAGCTCGACAGCCTGGACTACACCAAATCCGTCACCACCGCCGGCAAGACCGTCATCTTCGTCAACCTGAAGGACACCACGAAGGCTCGCGATGTCGTGCCGACCTGGCTGCAGGTCCGCGACATGGTCAACGACATCTGGCCCGAGCTCCCGCAGGGCGTGCAGGGACCGTTCTTCAACGACCGCTTCGGCGACGTCTTCGGCAACATCTACGCCTTCACCGCCGACGGGCTGACGCCACGCCAGCTGCGCGACTATGTCGAGGATGTCCGCACCAAAATCCTGACCGTGCCGAACGCCGGCAAGGTCGATCTCGTCGGCGCCCAGGACGAGGCGATCTATCTCGAATTCTCTTCCCGCCAGGTCGCGGCGCTCGGCCTCAACCAGCAGCAGATCGTCGCCAGCCTGCAAGCGCAGAACGCCATAACGCCGTCGGGCGTGATCCAGTCCGGTCCCGAGCGTATCAGTGTGCGCGTCGGCGGCCAGTTCACCTCCGAGGACAGCCTGCGCGCCATCAACCTGCGCGTCAACGACCGCTTTTTCCGGCTAAGCGATGTCGCGACGATCACGCGCGGCTATGTCGATCCGCCGACGGCGCTGTTTCGCTTCAATGGCCAAGACGCCATCGGGCTTGCCATCGGCATGAAGCCGAACGCCAATCTGCTCAAGTTCGGCGAGGCGCTGCACGAGGAGATGAACAAGGTGCTGGCCGACCTGCCGGTCGGCGTCGGCGTGCATCTGGTCGCCGATCAGCCGGTGATCGTAGAGGAAGCGGTCTCCGGGTTCACGCGGGCGCTGTTCGAGGCGGTGGCGATCGTACTCGCGGTTTCCTTCATCAGCCTTGGCATGCGCGCCGGTTTCGTCGTCGCGCTGTCGATCCCGCTGGTTTTGGCCATCACCTTCACCGTCATGGCCTATCTCGGCATATCGCTGCAGCGCATTTCGCTCGGCGCGCTGATCATCGCGCTGGGCTTGCTGGTCGACGACGCCATGATCGCGGTGGAGATGATGGTGGCGCGGCTGGAGGTCGGCGACAATCTGCGCAAGGCGGCGACCTATGTCTACATCTCGACCGCGTTTCCGATGCTGACCGGAACGCTGGTGACGGTTGCCGGCTTCATTCCGATCGGCCTCAACAACAGCGCCGCAGGCGAATACACCTTCACGCTGTTCGTCGTCATTGCGGTGTCGCTCCTGGTGTCATGGATCGTTGCGGTGCTGTTCGCGCCGCTGCTCGGCGTAACCCTCCTGCCGGCAACGATGAAGGCCAAGCACCACGACCAGCCGGGGCGGTTCACATCCATGTTCCGGCGCGTGCTCGTCCTCTCGGTGCGCCGGCATTGGCTGACGATCATCGCGACCGTGCTGCTGTTCGCGGCCTCCATTGCCGGCTTCGGGCTCGTCCAGCAGCAGTTCTTCCCGCCGTCCGACAGACCGGAACTGGTCGTCGACTGGAACCTGCCGCAAAACTCGTCGATCGCCGAGACGCGCGACCAGATGGAGCGCTTCGAGCAGCGCGCGCTGGTCGGCAATCCCGATATCGATCACTTCAGTTCCTATATCGGCCAGGGCGCGGTGCGCTTCCTGCTTGCCTATGACGTGCAGCCGGCCAATCCCTATTTCGGACAGACCGTCATCGTCACCAAGAGTATCGAGGCGCGCAACCGGGTGAAGCCGGCGCTGGAAAAACTGCTGCGCGAGGAGTTCGTCGGCACCGACGCCTTCGTCAAGCTGCTCGAGCTCGGGCCGCCGGTCGGGAGGCCGGTGCAGTACCGCGTCGGCGGTCCCGATATTCAGACGGTGCGCGAGCTGGCGCAGCAATTCTCCGGAATCATCTCGGCCAATCCGAAGCTTGCCCCACCCACTTTCGACTGGAACGAGCCGCAGAGGGTGCTGCGGGTCGACGTGCTTCAGGACAAGGCGCGCCAGCTCGGCATCACCTCCTCCGACATCGCCAGCGCGCTGAACAGCACGGTCGGCGGCGCGACGATCACCCAGGTGCGCGACGCGACCTATCTGATCGATGTCGTGGCGCGCTCGCGCGAAGCGGACCGGAGCTCGATCTCGACGCTGCAGAATATGCAATTGCCGACCGGCACCGGCGAGGCGATCCCGTTGGCTGCGATCGCCAACTTCCGCTATGAGCTCGAACAGCCGACGGTCTGGCGGCGCAACCGCACCCCGACAATCACCGTGCGCGCCGGGCTGGTCGGCGACGTGCTGCCGGCGACCGTCGTCAACGAGCTCAGGCCGTCGGTCGACACCTTCATCGCCAAGCTCCCGCCTGGCTATTCGGTGCAGACCGCCGGCTCGGTCGAAGAGAGCGCAAAGAGCCAGGGACCGATTGCGGCTGTCGTGCCGCTGATGCTGTTCGTCATGGCGACGATCCTGATGGTGCAACTGCAGAGCTTCCAGCGCCTGTTCCTGGTGGTGGCGGTGGCGCCGCTCGGCTTGATCGGCGTGGTGGCCGCGCTGGCGCCCAGCGGCGCGCCGCTCGGCTTCGTCGCCATCCTCGGCGTGCTGGCGCTGATCGGCATCCTGATCCGCAACTCGGTCATCCTGATCGTGCAGATCGAAGACCTCGTCGCCGAGGGCAAGGACCGCTGGGCGGCCGTGATCGAAGCGACCGAGCACCGCATGCGTCCGATCGCGCTGACGGCGGCCGCTGCGAGTCTCGCGCTGATCCCGATCGCGCGCGAGGTGTTCTGGGGGCCGATGGCCTACGCCATGATGGGCGGCATCATCGCCGGTACCGCGATCACGCTGCTGTTCCTGCCGGCGCTTTATGTGACGTGGTTCAGGATCAAGGAGCCGAAGGACAGGGGGCAGGAGGGCGAGGCTGGCACCAGCGCAGCAGTGTCGGTGGGTGAGGCGACCTGAGGCGGCCGTGCATTTGCCTTCGATGCAGAAATTCGAAGGCCGGCAGGACAGTGGGCGGGCGAAGGAATCGACTTCGATAACCAGGCGTTACGCCCTCACAAACCCCTCGCTCGCTCTGAGCAAGTTGCGCGTATAGTCCTCGCTGACGCGATGGCCGATCAGCTGGCTCGCGGTCAGCGTTTCCACCGCCTCGCCGTTCTGCATCACCATCAGCCGCTCGCACATGTGGGTGATGATGGCGAGGTCGTGGCTGACCATCAGGAAGGTGAGCTTGCGCCGTCGCCGCAGCTCTTCGAGCAGGTTCAGCACCTCCGCCTGCACGGACGCGTCGAGCGCCGAGGTCGGCTCGTCGAGCAAAAGGATCGAGGGTTCGAGGATCAGCGCGCGGGCAATCGCCACGCGCTGGCGCTGGCCGCCCGACAATTGGTGCGCGTAGCGGAAGCGGAAGCCGTTGCCGAGGCCGACCTCGTCAAGCGCGCGCTCGATGCGTTTCTCGCCGTCGGCGATGCCGTGGATGGCCAAAGGCTCCTGCAGCAGACGATCGACGGTCTGGCGCGGATGCAGCGAGCCGTACGGATCCTGGAAGACCATCTGCACGTCGCGGTAGAAGGCCTTGTCGCGGGTCTTGCCGAGTGCCTTGCCGTTGACGGTGATGGTGCCGGAAGAGACGGGCGCCAGCCCGGTGATTGCCTTGAGCAACGTCGACTTGCCGGAGCCGCTTTCGCCGACCAGCCCGTAGGACTCGCCTTCCCTGACTTCGAGGTCGACACCCTTCAGCGCGCGGAAGCGGTCGAAGACCACCTCCAGCCCTTCCACGGAAAGCGCCGCCGTCATGCCGCCCACTCCGGCTTGCGGTCGAGCACCGGCAGCGGATGACGCTCGAAGCCGATCCTCGGCATGCAGTTGAGCAGGCCGCGCGTGTAGGGATGGCGGGCATCGCGCAGCTCGGAGGCCTTGAGCTGCTCGACCACCTTGCCGGCATACATGACGACGACGCGGTCGCAGAAGGAGGAGACGAGCCGCAGATCGTGCGAGATGAAGATCAGCCCCATGCCGCGCTCGGCGACCAGCTTGTCGAGGATGTTCAGCACGTCGAGCTGCACGGTGACGTCGAGCGCCGAGGTCGGCTCGTCAGCAATCATCAGCTCCGGTCCGGCGATCAGCATCATGGCGATCATGGCGCGTTGGCCCATGCCGCCCGAGACCTCATGCGGGTGAAGGTCGAAGACGCGGGCCGGATCGCGGATCTGCACTGCCCGCAGCATCTCCAGCGCCCGCTCGCGCGCCTCGGCCTTGGAGACCTTTTCGTGCGTGCGCAACGTCTCGACGATCTGGCGGCCGATGGTCATCACCGGGTCGAGCGAGTATTTCGGATCCTGCAGGATCATGGCGATGCGGTTTCCCCGCAGCGCCCGGCGTTGGCGCGGCGAAACGGCAAGCAGATCAATGCCGTCGAAGCTGAGCTTCTTCGCCGACACCTCGGCCTGCGGCGGGGTCAGGCCCATGATGGCGCGGCCGGTCTGCGACTTGCCGGATCCGCTTTCGCCGACGATGCCCAGCCGCTCGCGGCCAAGCGAGAACGAGACGCCGCGCACCGCCTGCACGATGCCGGTGCGGGTCGGGAAGGTGACGCGCAGATCGTCGACTTCGAGCAGCGCGCCTTTTGCCTGCTTGTCCGGATTGCCGCTGCTCACTGGTCGCCGCTCCGTGGGTCGAGCGCGTCGCGCAGGCCGTCGCCGAGCAGGTTGAAGCCGAGGCTGACGATGAGGATGGCGGCACCCGGTGCCGCCGCTACCCACCACTGGTCGAGGATGAAGCGGCGGCCCGAAGCGATCATCGCGCCCCATTCGGGCAGCGGCGGCTGCGCGCCGAGGCCGAGGAAGCCGAGGCCGGCGGCCGTGAGGATGATGCCCGCCATGTCGAGCGTCACCCGGATGATCAGCGAGGAGATGCAGAGTGGCATGATGTGGCGCAGCACGATGCGGAAGGGCGAGGCGCCCATCAGTTGCACCGCCTTGATGTAGTCGGAGTTGCGCACCGTCAGCGTCTCGGCGCGGGCGATGCGCGCATAGGGCGGCCAGGAGGTGATGGCGATCGCCAGCACCGCATTCTCGATGCCGGGCCCGAGCGCCGCGACGAAGGCGAGCGCCAGCACCAGCTTCGGGAAGGCGAGGAAGATGTCGGTGATGCGCATCAGGATGGCATCCGTCCAGCCGCCGGCATAGCCGGCGACGGTGCCGACCAGCAGACCGATGGGGGCGGCGATGACGGCCACGAGAACCACCACGTAAAGCGTCCAGCGCGATCCGTAGACGATGCGCGAGTAGATATCGCGGCCGAGGTCGTCGGTGCCGAACCAATGCGCGGCGCCAGGCGGAAGCAGGCGCGCGTTCTTCAGGTCACCCACGGTCGGCGAATATGGCGCCAGCACGCCGGCAAGGGCGGCAACCACCACCAAGGCGAGGATGATGAGCAAACCAATGAAGGCCAGCCGATTGGCCGAGAAGCGCCGCCAGGCGACATAGGCGCGGCCGAGCCTTGCCTGCATGCGCGAAGCCGGCCTCTCGCTGAGCAGCCACTCGCGCCGGCTCTGGACGACCTCTGCGCTCATCGGATCTTCGTCCTCGGATCGAGAAGCTGGTAGAGCAGGTCGGACAGAAGGTTGATGCCGATGAACACCGAGCCGATGATGATGGTGCCGCCGAGCACCGCGTTCATGTCGGCGTTCTGCAGCGAATTGGTGATGTAGAGGCCGATGCCCGGCCAGGAGAAGACGGTTTCGGTCAGCACCGAGCCTTCGAGCAGGCTGGCATAGGAAAGCGCGATGACCGTCACCATCGGCACCGCGGCGTTGCGCAGCGCGTGGCCCCAGATGATGCGGCGCTCCGACAAGCCCTTGGCGCGCGCGGCGACGATATATTCCTGCGCCAGCTCGTTCAGCATGAAGGAGCGCGTCATGCGGCTGATATAGGCAAGCGCGAAATAGCCGAGCAGCGAGGCCGGCAGGATGATGTGGCGCCAGGCGTCGTAGAAGACGTCCCACTGCCCCTGCATGGCCGCGTCGAGCAGGTAGAAACCGGTGATCGGCGTGAAAGTGTATTCGTAGACGACATCGAGCCGCGCCGGGAAGGCGACCCATTGCAGCTTGGCGTAGAACAGGACGAGGCCGAGCAGCCCCAGCCAGAAGATCGGCACGGAATAGCCGATCAGGCCGATGATGCGCACGATCTGGTCGATGAGGCTGCCGCGCCGCACCGCCGCCAGCACGCCGAGCGGAACGCCGATGACGGCGCCGATGATCGTGCCCAGCGTGGCGAGCTCGATGGTCGCCGGGAAGACGCGGCGGATGTCGGACATCACCGGGTTGGTGGTCAGCACCGAGGTGCCGAAATCGCCGTTGAGCGCACTTTTCACATAGATGTAGAACTGTTCGATCAGGGGCAGGTCGAGCCCCATCTCGCGGCGCGTGCGCTCGACGACGGCCGTGGGCGCCCGGTCGCCGAGCACGGCCAGCACCGGATCGATCGGGATGACGCGGCCGATGAAGAAGGTCACCGCGAGAAGACCGAGATAGGTCGTCACCGCGATGACCAGGAAGCGGCCGATCGACGACAAAATGGCGACGGCGCGGGCGCTGCCGCGCCCGGCCGCCGCCTGGTTCTCAGCTACGCTCACGCGGCGCGCCCGAAAACGCTATTCCTTCGAGACCGCCCCGACGAAGTTGGTGTCGAAGCTCGGTCCGAGCGCGAAGCCCTTGAGGTTCTTGCGCAGGCCGGCCACTTCGAGCTGCTGGTGGATGATGACGAAGGGGCTGGTGTCGAGGATCTTCTTCTGCAGATCCTTGTACATGTCGGCGCGCTTGGCCGAATCCTTTTCCAGCAGCGCCGCCTCGGTCTGCTTGGTCAGGTCCGGAATGTCCCAGGCATTGCGCCAGGCCAGGGTCTTGATCTTGGCGGCGTCGGAATTGTCCGGGTTGGAGGCGAAGGTCTGGGCATTGGAGTTCGGATCGAAATAATCCTGACCCCAGTTGCCGATATAGATGTCGTGGTTGCGGGCGCGATACTTGGTCAGCGTCTGCTTGCCGTCGCCCGGAATGATCTCCAGCTTGATGCCGACCTGGCCCAGCGTCTGCTGGATCGATTCGGCCATGCCCGTCTCAGGCTGTTTGCTGCGCACATCCATGGTCACCTTGAAGCCGTCCGCGAGGCCGGCCTTGGCCAGAAGTTCCTTCGCCTTGGCGACGTCGAGCTTGAAGGGATTCTCGTCGATGGCGCCGAGGTCGCCCTTGGGCAGGAAGGACTGGTGGATCTCGCCGATGCCCTTGAGGATCGTCGAACTCAGCGCGTCATAGTCGACCAGGTATTTGAACGCCTGGCGAACCTCCGGCTTGGCGAGGTTCGGGTTCTTCTGGTTGAGGCTGATGTAATAGACCGTGCCCTTCGGCGCGCTGGTGGTGGTGAGATCGGCGTTCTTGGCGATGGCGTCGAGGTCGTTCGGCTCGAGGTTGCGGGCAACGTCGATATCGCCGGCTTCGAGCGCCAGGCGCTGCGCCGAGCTTTCCTTCATGAAGCGGTAGATGACGCGGGCGAGCTTGGCCTTTTCGCCGTTATAACTGTCGTTGCGTTCCAGGACGACGACTTCATTGGCACGCCATTCGCGCAGCTTGTACTGACCGGAGCCGGCATAGCCGGTCTTCAGCCAGGCGTTGCCAAAGTCATTGTCCCATTTGTAGTCGGCGCTCGGCGTGACGGCCGCGACATGTTCCTTGACCAGCTTGCTGTCGACGACCGAAGCGACGGTGGCCGACAGGCAGTTGAGCACGAAGCTCGGCGCATAGGCCTTGTCGACGACGAACTGGAAGGTGGTGTCGTCAACCGCCTTGGCCTTCTCGGTGACGTTGTCGCCGCTGATGCCCAACTGGTTGATGATGAAGGCCGGGCTCTTGTCGAGCTTGATGGCGCGCTCGAAGGAATAGGCGACGTCGGCCGCGGTGATCGGATTGCCGGAAGCGAACTTCATGCCGGGCTTGAGCTTGAAGGTGTAGGTCAGGCCGTCGTCGGAAACAGTCCAGCTCTCGGCGAGATCGCCCTTGACCTTGGAGGTGTCGCTGAGGTCGAGGCGGACCAGGAGATCGTAGGTATTGCCGGTGACTTCGGCCGTCGACAGCTCGAACGCCTCGCCCGGATCCATCGTGATGATATCGTCGAAGGCGAAGCCTTCGACCAGCGTGTCGGCAGGCGTGACCGCGAAGGCGGGCGCTGCCAGCAGCGCAGACATCGCCACACCCGCAAGCAAGCTACGGAGAGCAAACTTTTCCAGCATCATAATGATCGTTCCCTGTTTTGTTGACCTGAGTTCCCGGCTCAGGGCCGCATTATTCTTTGCGAAGCCGACGGCGGCTTGGACCACTTACCGTCGTGGTTTTTGTCCAGTTGGTCAACACCCTATCGGCAGCGTTCGAACCGGCAACGCGCATTTTGCGAAACAGCCTATTGGGCCAGAATGGGCCGCCACAGGCCAACCCTTGCGCCGGCTAATCGAGGCTTCCAATCGGGAAAAATCCGCCAAACTTTTGACGCTCGGAAGTCGCCCGTCATTTCAGCTGCGCAACCAGGCTCGCGTCGGGAAAGCAGGTCGCCGCCTTGCCGTTCTTCGCCTGCCAGACGCCGATCGAACGGCGCGTCTTGAAGCCGGGCAAGCCGTCGGCGCTGCCGACATCGTAGCCCTTCGCCTCCAGCGCCCGCTGCAACGCCGCGATATCGGACCGGTGGAGATCGCCGACCGGCCCCCAGGCGCCGGCGAAGGTGCCGTCGCCCTTTGCAATGCGGTCTGCGGCGTGGCCGATGAACAGCGCGTAGAGGTCGCTGGTGTTGTATTCCTTCAGCACATAGAAGTTCGGCGTGACGATGAAGGCCGGACCGCTGCGCCCGGCCGGCATCAGGAAGAAGCCTTCGGCTTTCAGTTCGCTGGCCTGGAACGCCTTGCCGTCGGCGCGCCTGATGCCCATCGCCACCCAGTCGGAAATCTTCCTGCCCTGGTCGGGTCCTTCGAGCGCGCAGGAGACATTTGCCGGCGCGATCACCTCGGTCCCCCAGCCGCGGCCCCTCACCCAGCCATAGTGGACGAGATAGTTGGCGATCGAGGCGAGCACGTCAGGGGTCGAATTCCAGATGTCGGGGCGGCCGTCGCCGTCGAAGTCGACGGCATGTTTGAGGAAAGACGTCGGCATGAATTGCGGCTGGCCGAGCGCGCCGGCCCAGGACGATTTCATCGCGTTGACCGGGGCAAGCCCCCGCTCGACGATCTCCAGCGCCGCCAGCACCTCGGTGCGGAAGAAATCCTTTTTCGTCGACATGAACGCCTTGGTGCCCAGCACCTCGAAGGCATCGTAAGGCAGCTTGGCGGCGCCGAAGCCGGTCTCGCGGCCCCAGATCGCCAGCACTATGTCGCCGGGCACGCCGTAGCGCTTCTCGATCAGTCCGAGCACACGGGCGTTGGCGCTCTCGCGCGACCGTCCGCCGGTGGTGACAGGGCGGATGATCTTCTCAGCGAAATAATTGGCCGGCGGGCCGAACTCCGCCTGGTGCTGCTTCCCAGGCGTCGTCGGCTTCTCGCCGGGCATGACGAGATCCGGCAATTTCAGATTCGGCTTCACGCCGAGAAAGGCGGCGTCGAAGGTCTTTTTCGATATGCCTTTGGCCTTGGCCTCGGGCCACAGGTCCGTCTGCAGCCAGGCCTGGAACTGGTTGTCGATGGACGCGGCGGAGGCGGGGGTGGTGAGGAGGACGACAAGCGCTGCGAGGAAGGAAAGTAGGGCCAATCTGAGAGGTTTGCGTTCCTTCGCGCCCCCCTCTGTCCTGCCGGACATCTCCCCCACAAGGGGGGAGATTGGCTGTTTCGGCGCCCCGTCTCTTCCTGCGACGTTGAAGATTGGCGAAAGTCGGCGTGACATCTGATCTCCCCCCAAGTGGGGGAGATGTCCGGCAGGACAGAGGGGGGCGCGAAGGAATGCCGTCATATCCAGGCTAACCCCCCTCCAAATCCCTCAAAACGCCGTCCTCGATCGCAGCGCCGCGGCAAGCGTGCCTTCGTCGAGATAATCGAGTTCGCCGCCGACCGGCACGCCATGCGCGAGCCGCGTCACCTTGACGTCGAAGCCCGAGAGCTGGTCGGTCAGGTAATGCGCCGTGGTCTGGCCCTCGACCGTGGCGTTGACGGCGAGGATCACCTCCTTCACCTCGCCGCCGGCGACACGGTCGACCAGCGAGCGGATGTTGAGCTGTTCCGGGCCAATGCCGTCGAGCGGCGACAGCGTGCCGCCGAGCACGTGATAGCGCACGTTCATGGCGGCGGCGCGCTCCAGCGCCCAAAGGTCGGAAACGTCCTCGACGACGATGAGCGTGCCGGCGTCGCGGCGCGGATCGGTGCAAATCATGCAGGGATCGGAGGTGTCGACATTGCCGCAGGTCGAGCAGATGCGCACCTTGTCGACCGCCTCGCCCATCGCGGCAGCGAGGGGCTGCAGCAACTGTTCCTTCTTCTTGATCAGATGGAGGGCCGCGCGCCTGGCCGAACGCGGTCCGAGCCCCGGCACCTTGGCCAGGAGCTGGATCAGGCGTTCGATCTCTGGACCGGCGATTCGTTTCGACATCGCTCTGATTTAGGATTTTTCAGAGCGGTTTGGAACAGCCCGCAATGGCGCACGACCCGCCCTGCTGCCATGGCGGGTCGTTGA
The DNA here is from genome assembly GCF_003999155.2 of Mesorhizobium sp. M1D.F.Ca.ET.231.01.1.1. Classification (NCBI taxonomy): domain Bacteria; kingdom Pseudomonadati; phylum Pseudomonadota; class Alphaproteobacteria; order Hyphomicrobiales; family Phyllobacteriaceae; genus Mesorhizobium; species Mesorhizobium sp. M1D.F.Ca.ET.231.01.1.1. The sequence continues at coordinate 59,787 of NZ_RZOZ02000011.1, read as the reverse complement.
AGAGGTTGGCCCGGTAGGCTCAGAGCGGCCGGTTCTGGCTGACGATCAGCGCGCCGATGGCGTCGGTGTTCTCAGGTGTCGACTGGAACCCCATCGCCGCTTCCTGCGGCGCGCTCGGAACGGAGGTGATGTAGCGGCCCTTCAAGGTGCCGCCGAAGCGGGACGCGTCCGGCTCTTCCATCGGCTCCTGCATCGCCACCACCGTCGGCTTCGCCGTGACTCGGCCGGACTTCTGCGCCGGCGCGATGGAGGCCGTCACATAGGTCTGCTCGGCCGGAACGGTCGCGGTCCTGGGCGCAGCCACCGCCGCGGTCATCGCTGCCTGCTTGGCCGGATCGGCATGGACGATGGTCTTGACCACCGGTTCGGCGGAAGCGACGAGCACGGGAGCGGCAGGGTCGATCTTCTGCGACTTGCCGGAGGCCATGGCGACCATGGGCTCATCGGGCAGCGGCTGCCAGTTGCGGCCGCGCTTCTCGTAGAAGGCGTTGCCGCCGGCCACCATCGTGTAGTGCATGTTGTTGTAGGGGAAGCGCAGGCCGGCGGTATGGAAGAACATCGTGTTCTTGAGCTTGGACTTGCGCTCGCCCTTGAGCACCGCCTCGGCGGCTTCCTCGACATCGGGCAGCGCCCTCGAATTCATCGGCCGCGTCAGCACGCCAGGAGCGAACTGACCCCTCTCGCCGACGACCTCGCAAATGGTGTTGCCGTGCTGGCCGGAACGCAGCCGGTTCATGACGACGGTGCCGACCGCGATCATGCCGTCGCGGCTCGACCGGTTGGACTCGAAGAACATCGCCCTTTGCAGGCATTCCTTGTCCTTCATCGAGTATTTGTAGGAGCGCGAGCTGAGGAAGCTCGGCGTGACGGCGTCGGTCAGGCTCGCCATCGACATGCCGTGCGAAGCGGTCTGGCTGCAGCCGGCCAGGAGCAAGGGGGAAGCGGCGATGCCGATAAGCAGCAGCGGCGTCTTCCATCGCGTCGCGATCAACAAAAAAGCCTCATTTCCAGATGCCAGCCCGCCCCGAGATGTGGCAAGAATGAGACTCTTTCAGGCAAAAAGATGGCTAGATGGTTAGCAACCTCTGGACTTGGGTAAAACTTTATGAATGTCGCGAAATGAGCCCGTGAGCAACGCCGGCAAAATGGTTAATATTGCGGCCCGAGCTCGATTTTCGTTCATAATCAATTAACTGGCGGCAGCCGCCTCAGAACGGCAATTTCATTCCGGGCGGTATAGGCAGGCCCGCCGTCAACGCCTTGGTCTTTTCCTGCATGACCTGCTCGACCTTATTTTTGGCGTCATTGTGAGCGGCCAAAAGCAGGTCTTCGAGGATCTCGACCTCGTCGTCCTTGAGGAGCGAAGGATCGATCTTCAGCGCCTTCATCTCGAACTTGCCGGTCAGGGTGACGCTGACCAGGCCGCCGCCCGCCTGTCCGGTGGCTTCGAGCGTCGCGATCTCGTCCTGCATGGCCTGGAACTTGGCCTGCATTTCCTTCGCCTTGCCCATCAGGCCGAGAAGATCCTTCATCGCAAACGTCCTTTTTGTTTCTTCAGATTTCTTCGTCGTCGGCCGACGGCTCGACCGGCAGGTCGGCATCGGCCTCTTCCGCTTCCGGCACCTCCGGAATGCGCACGTCGATGATCTTGGCGCCCGGGAAGCGGGCGAGGATGGCGGCGACCGTCGGGTCGCTCCTGGCATCGGAGAAGGCGTTCTCGCGCTTCGTCGTCTCCATCTCGGCCAGCGTCTGGCCGCCCTCTTCCTTCGACAGCGAGACCAGCCAGTTGCGCCCGGTCCAGGCGCGCAGCTTCGCGGTCAGGTCGTTGAGCAGCATCTTGGGCGCATCGTCGGTCAGGCTGACGTCGATGCGGCCAGCTTCGATACGCACCGGCCGCACGCAGCGCTTCAAAATCACCTTGAAGGCGATGTCGCGGTTGGCGTCGGCAAGGGCCGCGATATCGGCCAGCGACTTCACCGGAACGGCGGGCGTCTCGACGACCGGCTCAGGCGCCGGAACGAAGGCGGCGGGCACGGGCTCAGCCTCGACCAGCCGCATGGTCTGCGCGCCGCCGGTGGAGGCCGGCATCCTGGCCTGCGCCACGGCGCTCGCGCCGGCGCCATTGCCGGCCGGCGCTCCGTTGGCGCGCGGCGCGCCGTTTGGCACAGGCGCGGCGCCTTCCAGCGATTTCAGCGCCTCGTCCAGCGTCGGCAGGTCGGCGGCATGCGCCAGCCGGATCAGCACCATCTCGCCGGCGCTGACCGGGCGGTTGGAGGACTGCACCTCCGGAATGCCCTTGAGCAGCATCTGCCAGGTCCGCGACAGCACGCGCACGGAAAGCGCGCTCGCGAATTCGGCGCCGCGCTGGCGCTCGTCCTCGGAGAGCGAGGCATCGTCTGCGGCGGCAGGCACGAAGCGCAGCCGGGTGACGAGGTGGTTGAATTCCGCCAGATCGGTGAGCACTGCGGCCGGATCGGCGCCGGTGTCGTATTGCGCGCGGAATTCGGCCAGGGCCGCCGCCACATCGCCCTTCATGACATGCTCGAACAGGTCGATGATGCGGGCGCGGTCGGCGAGCCCCAGCATGGCGCGCACCGCCTCGGCGCTGACCGCGCCGCTGCCGTGGGCGATCGCCTGGTCGAGGATGGAGAGCGAATCGCGCGCCGAGCCTTCGGCGGCGCGGGCGATCATCGCCAGGGCCTCATCGTCGACGGAAATGCCTTCCTTGGCGGCGATCGAGGAAAGATGCGCGACAAGCGCGCCGGCGTCGATGCGCCTCAGATCGAAGCGCTGGCAGCGCGACAGGACCGTGATCGGCACCTTGCGGATCTCGGTGGTGGCGAAGATGAATTTGACATGCGGTGGCGGCTCTTCCAGCGTCTTCAACAGGCCGTTGAAGGCCTGGGTGGAGAGCATGTGCACTTCGTCGATGATGTAGACCTTGTAGCGCGCCGAGACCGGCGCATAGCGGACACGGTCGATGATGTCCCTGATGTCGTCGATGCCGGTGTGGGAGGCGGCGTCCATCTCGATGACGTCGACATGGCGGCCTTCCATGATCGCCTGGCAGTGCTCGCCGGGCACGGACAGATCGACCGAGGGCTGGTCGACGGTGGCGGTCTTGTAGTTGAGCGCCCGCGCCAGGATGCGCGCCGTCGTCGTCTTGCCGACGCCGCGCACGCCGGTCAGCATCCAGGCCTGGGCGATGCGGCCGGTGGCGAAGGCGTTGGTCAGCGTGCGGACCATCGGCTCCTGGCCGATCAGCTCGGAGAAATTCGAGGGGCGATATTTGCGCGCCAGCACGCGATAGGCGCCGGCCTTTTCCGTCTCCGGATTCTTTGGCCCCAAATTTCCGGCTTCGCTCATTCGCCGTCAAAAGCTCCAAGGACTGCAGGCGGCCGATTCCTGCCCATAGTCTCGCCCGCACGGCTCGGCGCCGTCAATGTCGCGGGAGAAAGGCGAAGAGGCGGGAGGCTGGAACAATGACCCGTTCCGGGCTCGTTAGGGCTGCTTCCTTCCGGACCTGACCCGGTTGGCGAGTGGATCGTCCACCACCAACCTCCCGCGCTCCATATCGGCAATTCAGCGGCGAAATGCAAGGGTGGAGGTGAACGACCACCCCGCCCATGCGCCAGAGACGACCTTCAAATCCGCAGTAGCGGCCAATGATTCGCTTGCAGCCATCTTGCCGCCGCTCTAGCGTTCCCCGGTTTGGAAAAGACCACAAAAGCGAAGGAAACGCCCATGCTGCCTGGCCTCAAGGCCGGATTCACGCTGGACGCCCGATTGGAGGCGGACAGTGAGCAGCTGATGTGGCTTGGCCTCTGCGAGCTTCGGCTGATGAACGATCGCCGCTGGCCGTGGCTGGTGCTGGTGCCGCAGCGGCCGGGGATCGAGGAATTGCACGAGCTGACACCGCTCGACCAGACGATGCTGACCTTCGAGACCAATATGGTGGCGCAGGCGCTGAAGCGCGTGACCGGCTGCACCAAGATCAACACTGGCGCTTTGGGCAACATCGTGCGCCAGCTGCATGTCCATGTCATCGCCCGCACCGAAGGCGATCCCGGCTGGCCGGGGCCGGTCTGGGGGTACGGCATGCGCGAGCCCTATCAGCGCCCCGAGATCCGACGGTTTGCCGAAACGATCAAGGCAGCGCTATAAGTCCCAAGTCTCCCAACCCTTGAGTCCCCGGTTCCGAATCCCATGAGCTTCCGCCTGTTTGACGCGCCCTTGCGCGAGCCAAGTCAGTTCGTCGGCTTCGCCGGCAACCAGATCGACCGGCAATCGGAAAACCGCGCCGACGACGCAGTCGAGAAGGCGCTTGCCGAGCGATCGGCGCGGCTGATGCTGATGCATGGCGGCAGGCTTTATCTGAAGCTCGCCGACGGCAGCTTCGACCCATGGTTCGAGGCGGCGGAAAGCCAGGCCTTCGAGGCTTCGCTCGACCGCGGCGTGCTGCTCGGCCTTTCCGAAAATGGCCCGGTGCTTGCCGTGCCTGCGGGCATCGAGCCGGAAAACCTGCCGGAAACGGTAAAGGCGATCGATTACCGCTCCGTCTACATGCAGGGGCTGATCGACGAAGCGGCGGCAGGCGCGCTGGCGCAAGGGGCGGCGCTGCTCGCCTGGCATGCCAGCCATGGCTTCTGCTCGAAATGCGGCAATCGCTCGGAAATGCGCGCCGGCGGCTACAGGCGCCATTGTCCGGCCTGCGGCACCGAGCATTTCCCGCGCACCGACCCGGTGGCGATCATGCTGACGGTGACGCGCGACAAATGCCTGCTCGGGCGCGGCCGGCATTTCGGGCCGGGCATGTATTCGGCCCTTGCCGGCTTCATCGAGCCCGGCGAGACGATCGAGGCCGCGGTGCGCCGCGAGACGCTGGAAGAGGCCGGGATCCGGCTCGGCCGCGTCGTCTACCATGCCAGCCAGCCCTGGCCGTTCCCCTATTCGCTGATGATCGGCTGCTTCGGCGAGCCGCTCAACGAGGATATCCAGGCAGATCTCAACGAGCTCGAGGACTGCCGCTGGTTCTTCCGCGACGAGGTGCGCTCGATGCTCGACAGGACGCATGCCGATGGCTTGATCACGCCGCCCAACGGGGCTATCGCGCATCACCTCATCCGCGCCTGGGTCGACAGCGAATAGGAGCAGAAGAATGATCCGTCACACCGTCGTGTTCACGCTGAAGCATCCCTTGCAGTCGCTGGAAACGAAGCGCTTCCTGCACGACGCCAAAAAGATCCTCACCGGGATCAAGGGCGTCACGCATTTCGAGCAGTTGCGGCAGGTGAGCCCGAAGAACGACTATCAGTTCGGCTTCTCGATGGAGTTCGCCGACCAGGCCGCCTACACCAGGTACAACGAACACCCAGACCATGTCGCCTTCGTCCGCGACCGCTGGGTGCCCGAGGTCGAGAAATTTCTCGAAATCGACTATGTCCCGCTCGGCTTTGGGTGAGATTGGGTCGAACGCCGACGTCTGAGATTGGCGACGACCTTCGTGGGTTCGTCATTCCAGGGCGGAGCGACGCGAAGCGGAGCGCAGACCCTGGAATCCATGCCGTTACCTCAATCGAGGGGCGCAGCGGAGCAGAATTCAGGACCGTCGTAACGCGTTGAAGTCGCGGCATGGATCCTCGGGTCTGCGCTGCGTCGCTTCGCTCCTTGCTTCGCCCGTGGATGACGAAGCACGAGCGTCTCGCCTAACCTCGCAGGTGCAGCCAGCTAATCCGCGACCTTCCACTGCTCACGCGAGGCGCTCGCCGGATAGACGCCGAGGATGCGCATCTCGCGCGAGAAGAAGCGCAGTTCGTCGAGCGCCAACTTGACCAGCGGATCGTCGGGGTGGCCCTCGATGTCGGCGTAGAACAGCGTCGCGGTGAAGGCGCCGAGCTGGTAGCTCTCGAGCTTGGTCATGTTGATGCCGTTGGTGGCGAAGCCGCCCATGGCCTTGTAGAGCGCGGCCGGCACGTTGCGGACGCGGAAGATGAAAGTGGTCATCATCCTGGCGTCCGGCGACGGGCGTTCGGCCCATTGCTTGTTCTTGGTCAGCACGACGAAACGGGTAACGTTGGAGTCGGTGTCCTCGACATTCTTCTCGATGATGTCGAGACCGTAGAGCTCGGCGGCGAGCGCCGGCGCGAGCGCGGCCATGGTGCGGTCCTTGACCTCGGATACCATCTTGGCCGAACCCGCCGTGTCGCCGGCGACCACCGGCTTCCAGCCGTTCTTGCGGATGTATTTGCGGCACTGGCCAAGCGCGTGGATGTGGCTGTGCACCGTCTTGATCTCTTCGCGCCTGACGCCGGGCAGCACCATCAATTGGAAGTGGATCGGCAGGAAATACTCGCCGACGATATGCAGGCGCGATTCCGGCAGCAGATGATGGATGTCGGCGACACGGCCCGCGATCGTGTTCTCGATCGGGATCATGGCGAGTTCGGCCTTGCCGGTCTCGACCGCGTTGAAGGCGTCCTCGAAGGTCGGACAGGGCAACGGATCCATCGAAGGGAACATGTTGCGGCAGGCGGTGTCGGAATTGGCGCCCGGCTCGCCCTGGAAGGAGATTCTGTTGGTGTTTTCAGGCATGCGCCGATGTCTCGCTTGCGGATGTCTCAGTTTGAAATGATTTGCCTGGCGCGCTCGAGGTCGCCGGGCGTGTCGACGCCGAGGGGCAGGGAATTGACGATCTCGGCGTCGATGCGCATGCCGGCTTCCAGTGCCCGCAGCTGCTCCAGCCGCTCGCGGCGCTCGAGCGGCGACGGCTTCAGCGCCACGAAGCGCTCAAGCGCGGCGCGGCGGTAGGCGTAGAGGCCGATGTGGTGATAGAGCGGGCCCTCGCCCCACGGCGCCGTGGCGCGCGTGAAATAGAGCGCCTTCAGCCTCGTCGCGGAGAGCGGCGAGCCGACGATCTTGACGACGTTGGGATTGGTCTTTTCCTCGTCGCGCACGATCTCGACGCCGAGCGTGGCGATGTCGACCGAAGGGTCGGCGAACGGCCGCAGCGATGCACCGATGATTTCGGGGTCGATCGTCGGCAGGTCGCCCTGGACATTGACGATCGTTTCGACCTTCTTCTCCGGGTCAAGCGCTGTGAGGGCCTCGAAGATGCGATCGGAGCCCGATTCGTGGTCCGCGCGCGTCATGACGGCCTCGAAGCCGTGCGCCCGCACCGCGTCGGCGACGGCCTCCGTGTCGGTCGCCACCACCACGCGGCCAAGCCCCGCCTCGGCGCCGCGACGGGCGACATGGACGATCATCGGCGCGCCGGCGATGTCGGCCAGCGGCTTGCCCGGCAGGCGCGTCGAGGCCATGCGGGCGGGGATCAGGATCAATGTCGACATGGGACTTCGGGGCGGCCGGGAAAGCGGATGGAAAAGTGGCAAAAGGTCTCACTGGAAGCGCCCTTATAGGTGTTGCAACGCCGAAGCAAAAGACCTAGTTTCCGCGCGATTTGACTGGCCCTCCCGGGCCTTTAGCGATACCGACGGACGGAGTGGACGGGACGGTCCGCCGGAAAAGGGAGCAAGGGGCGTATGGATTCCAACGAAGTCAACAAGCTGCTCGGCGGATTCCTCGGAACCTGCTTCGTCGTCTTTTCCGTGGGCATCGTGTCCAACGCCCTGTTTGCTTCCCCCGCGCCCGAGAAGCCCGGCTTCGCCATCGAGGCCCAGGAGCCGGCCGAAGGCGGTGGCGCAGCCGCCCCGGCCGCCGAAGCCAAGCCGATCGCCGATCTGCTTGCTGCTGCCAATGCCGAGGCGGGCGCCGCCATCTTCAAGAAGTGCCAGGCCTGCCACTCCGGCGAAAAGGGCGGCCCCAACAAGGTCGGTCCGGACCTCTGGGACATCGTCGACCGCCCTGTCGCCGAGCATGAGGGCTTCGCCTATTCCGCCGGCATGAAGGACTTTTCCAAGGGCGGCGCTGAGAAGTGGACCTACGACAACCTCAACCACTTCATCACCTCGCCGAAGAAGTTCGTGAAGGGCACGGCAATGGGCTTCGCCGGCCTGCCGAAGGATGAAGACCGCGCCAACGTGATCGCCTATCTGCGCACGCTGTCGGACAATCCGAAGCCGCTGCCGCAGCCGGGCGCTTCGGCCGAAGCCAAGCCGGCGGAAGGCGCTGCACCCGCCAAGCCTGCCGAAGGAGCGGCACCGGCCAAGCCGGCCGAGGGCACCGCGCCCGCCAAGCCGGCTGCGCCGGCTCAATAAACAATTTGTCATGAAGACACCTTGGAAAAGCCGGGTTCGTCCCGGCTTTTCTGTTAGGAAAGCCGCATATTGGGCGACAAAGACCGCCCCTTGCGGTTTTCACCGGCGTCAAATGATCTAGATTGCCGGTGGGCAGAGCAATTCCAGGAAAAGTGGGACCCGGTTTTCCGTCCGGAATTGCGTCGAAACAAAGCGAAGGAGCGGTCGTCGTTTTCGTAAAACGATGAACGCTCCAGAGCTCGCGACGAGGAGAACGCATGACGGTTGGCCGCTCCCGGACACTTTTCCCATCGACGACACTTTTCGCATCGATGCTGGCGTTCGTCCTTGCAGCCAGTTTGCCGGCCGGTGCCGCCGACGAATGGCACACCTCCTCCTCGCTGATCGGCCCTTCCAAATACGGCGAGAATTTCCAGCGCTACGACTACGTCAATCCGGATGCGCCGAAGGGCGGCACCTACAACTCCGTGGTTACCGGCACTTTCGACAGCTTCAACCCTTATATCGTGCAGGGATCGCCGGCCGCCGGCTTCGCGCAGTTCGGCGGCGGGCTGCTCTACGACACGCTGATGGAACAGGCACAGGACGAAGGCAGCGTCAGCCACCCGCTGATCGCCGAGGCCTACAAATACCCTGCGGACTACTCCTCGGCGACCTACCGGCTCGACCCGCGCGCCAAATGGCACGACGGCCAGCCGATCACCGTCGACGACGTGGTCTGGTCGTTCCAGGTGCTCAAGACCAACAGCCCGATGTACAACCGCTATTTCGAGAATGTGACCGAAGCGGTCGCCCTCTCGGACAGCGAGGTCGAGTTCCATTTCAACCAGAAGGGCAATCGGGAACTGCCGAAGATCATCGGCGACTTGGTCGTGCTGCCGAAGCACTGGTGGGAGGGCACCGACGCCAGCGGCAAGAAGCGCGACGTCACCAAGCCGACGCTGGAGCCGCCGCTGGGCTCGGCCGCCTACAAGATCGCCAGCTTCAAGCCTGGCTCGGAGATCGTCTGGCAGCGCGTGCCCGACTACTGGGGCGCCAAGCTGCCGGTGAAGGTCGGCCGCGAGAATTTCGACACCCAGCGCTTCACCTACATCCTGGACGACAATGCCTCCTGGCAGGCCTTCACCAAGGGCGGGCTCGACGACATCAAGCCGGAAAACAGCTCGCGGCGCTGGGCGACGGCCTACAACTTTCCGGCGGTGGGCGCCGGAGACGTGGTCAAAAAGGAATTCAAGACAACCTCGCCCGAGCCGATGCAGGCTTTCGTGCTCAACCAGCGGCGGCCGCTGTTCCAGGATCGGCTGGTGCGCGCCGCGCTGACCTATCCGTTCGACTTCGAAACGATGAACCGGACGCTGTTCTACAATTCGAACACGCGCACCCACAGCTATTTCGGGGGTACGGAACTGGCGTCGAGCGGGCTGCCGCAAGGCAAGGAGCTCGAAATCCTGGAGAAATATCGCGACAAGCTGCCGCCGGAGTTGTTCACACAGGAATTCAAGCTACCGGTCTACGATTCACCGCAAGCCGAACGCAAATATCTGAAGCAGGCTGTCGACCTCTTTGCCAAGGCAGGCTGGGTGATCAAGGACGGCAAGATGGTGAACGCCAAGACCGGCGCGCCGTTCAAGTTCGAAATACTCGGCTCGAACGACACCGACCAGGTCATCGCCAGTCCCTGGATCGCCAACCTGCGCAAGATCGGCGTCGACGCGACGTTGCGGATCATCGACCAGACGCAGTACATCAACCGCGTCAACAATTTCGACTACGACGCCATCACCAGCATACTCCAGCAATCGGAATCGCCAGGGAACGAGCAGCGCGACTTCTGGAGCTCGAAGGCGGCGGACTCGCCGGGATCGCGCAACTATTCCGGCATCAAGAACCCGGTCGTCGACGCGCTGATCGACCGCATCATCTTCGCCACCGACCGCGACGAGCTGGTCGCTGCCACCCATGCGCTCGATCGGGTGCTGTTGTGGAACTACTACACCGTGCCGCAATACTACCGCGCGGTGGTTTGGCTTGCCTATTGGAACAAGTTCGGCATGCCGGAAAAGCAGCCCAGCTACCGCGGCGCCGATATCGATTCCTGGTGGATCGACACGGCGAAGGAAAAGGCGCTTGCCGCCAAGTATAAGGGCCTTCATTGATGGGGCGGCAGACAATGCTCCCTCGTCGCGACTTCCTGGCGCTCGGCGCGGCAGCAGCGGCCGCATCGCTGCTCCCCGGCCGCGCCTTTGCCGAGACGCCGACCGGCGTCAAACTGCATGGCCTGTCGGCTTTCGGCGACCTCAAATACAAGCCCGATTTTGCGCATTTCGACTACGTCAATCCGGACGCGCCGAAGGGCGGCCAGATGAATTTCGCGCCACCGAACGCCACCTTGAATCAGAGTTTTCTGACCTTCAACACGTTGAATTCCCTGGTGCTGAAAGGCGATTCGCCACCGCGCACGGAACTCTGCTTCGATTCGCTGATGACAAGCGCACTCGACGAACCGGACGCGATGTATGGCGTGCTTGCCGAGTCAGTTACCTTGTCGCAAGACCGCAACGGCTTCCGCTTCAGCCTGCGACCGCAAGCGCGATTCCACGATGGCACACCTCTGACCGCCGAGGACGTCGCCTTCGCATTGAAGCTGTACAAGGACCAGGGCCATCCAAACCTGTCCAAGGCGTTGCGCTATATGACGGAGGCGGTTGCCGTCGATGCCGTCACCCTCAACCTCACCTTCAACGGCGAACAATCCGCGCAGAACATTCTTACGGTCGTCGGAATGCCGATCGTGTCCAAAGCCTTTTATACGGCCAATGACTTCGATGCCTCGACGATGACACCGCCGCTCGGTTCGGGACCATACAAGATGGGGCACGTCGTGGCTGGACAGACCGTCGAGTATGACCGCGTCGCCGACTATTGGGGCCGCGATCTGGCCGTGAACCGCGGCCTTAACAATTTCGATCGCATTCGTATCGACTTCTACCTCGATCGCCAGGCGGCGTTCGAGGCCTTCAAAAAGGGCGACACGCATTTTCGCGAGGAATTTACCTCGCGGGTTTGGGCAACCGGTTATGATTTTCCGGCGCTCAAGGATGGCAGGGTCGTCAAACGGGAGTTTCCCGGCGAGAAGACGCCGGACATGCAGGCCGTCGCGCTTAACCAGCGCCGTCCGCAGTTCCGCGATGTGCGCGTGAGACTGGCGATTGCCAATTGCTTCGACTTCGAATGGAGCAAGCGCGTGCTGTTTTTTGGTTCTTACGAGCGTTCGCAATCGAATTTCGAACGCTCGGACTACAAGGCTCAGGGCCTACCCTCGGCCCAGGAACTGGCCCTGCTGGAACCGTTTCGAGCCGAACTGCCGCCAGAAACTTTCGCCGAACCGGTCATGCAACCTATATCCGATGGTTCGGGCCGCGACCGCAAACTGCTCGGCAAGGCTTCAAAACTGCTCGCCGAAGCCGGCTGGAAGCGGGCGGGCGATTTCGTGGTCAATGAAAAGGGAGAGCGACTGCGCGTGGAAATGCTGGCCGAAGACGATGGCATCGTCCGTCTCTTCACCAAATGGTTCGAGAATATGAAGGCGATCGGGATCGACGCGTCGATCCGGCAGGTCGATTCGACACAATATGAAGAGCGGCAGAGCGATTTCGACTTCGATTTCAACCTGCTCCATTGGTCTATCGGGGCAACGCCCACTGCCGATGGACTGGAGATGCTCTACGACTCCCGAATGGCGAATACACCGGGGCAGCGCAACTATCCGGGTACCGAAAGCAAGGCCATCGACGCGCTGATCGTGGCGGCGGGCAAGGCAAAAAGCCGAACAGAACTCGTCACGGCGCTTAGGGCGCTCGACCGGGTCTTGCGCGCACGGCTAGACTGGATTCCAACATATTATCTCGCGAATCACCGCGTCGCCTATTGGGACATGTTCGGTTTTCCCGATCAGAAACCCGATTTCGGCTTTCCGGTCGAAACGGCGTGGTGGTTCGACATGGGCAAGGCGGCAAAAATTGGCAAAGGGTGAATTTCTTGCGAGCGTTGGCGCCGCCGCTCACCTGCCTGCCGGCATCCTCTCCCCGTATAGTGACGGGGAGAGGGGGGCCTTCATCAATGGTTGCGCCAATCACAAGCGTCGCAATCAAAGCGCAGAGATTGCGGCCGGCCCCTTTCTCCCCGTCTCTATACGGGGAGAAATGTCCGGCAGGACATTGAGGGGCGGCGCCGGCGTCGACAATTGGTCTGAAGCGACTGCCTTGGGGACATCTTCAGATACGGCGGCCCTGCTCAAGAAGGACAATGCCTGATGGGCGCCTACATCCTGCGCCGCATTCTTCTGATGATCCCGACGCTGTTCGGCATCATGGCGATCTCCTTCGCGGTCATCCAGTTCGCGCCGGGCGGCCCGGTCGAGCAGGTCATCGCCAGGCTGACCAACCAGGGCGGCACCGACCGCCTCGGCGGCGGCGGTGGCGATGCCGGCGCCAGCAATCTGGATGTCGCCGGCGACGTCAGCTCGAAATATCGCGGCGCGCAGGGGCTGGACCCTGAATTCATCAAGAAGCTCGAAAAGCAGTTCGGCTTCGACAAGCCGCCGCTCGAGCGCTTCGGCATGATGTTGTGGAACTATAGCCGCTTCGATTTCGGCGACAGCTATTTCCGCGATATCTCGGTGCTCGACCTGATCCTGGAAAAGATGCCGGTGTCGATCTCGATCGGGCTGTGGATCACGCTTCTGTCCTACCTGATCTCGATCCCCCTCGGCATCCGCAAGGCGGTGCAGGACGGCTCGACCTTCGATGTCTGGACGAGCGGCATCGTCATTGTCGGCTACGCCATCCCCGGCTTCCTGTTCGGCATCCTTTTGATGGTGCTGTTTGCCGGCGGCTCGTTCTGGGATTGGTTCCCGCTGCGCGGCATCGTTTCAGACAATTGGGACCAGTTGTCCTGGCCGGACAAGATCATCGACTATTTCTGGCACATGACCCTGCCGCTGACCGCACTTGTGCTGTCGGCCTTCGCCACGACGACGCTTTTGACCAAGAACTCCTTCCTTGAAGAAATCCGCAAGCAATATGTGGTGACGGCGAGGGCCAAGGGCCTTTCGGAACGCAAGGTGCTTTACGGCCATGTCTTCCGCAACGCCATGCTGATTGTCATAGCCGGCTTTCCCGGCGCCTTCATCTCGGCCTTCTTCACCGGCTCGCTGCTGATCGAGAACATCTTCTCGCTCGACGGCCTCGGCCTGCTCGGCTTCAAATCGGTGATCGACCGCGACTATCCGGTGGTCTTTGCCAATCTCTATATCTTCTCGCTGCTCGGCCTGTTCGTCGGCCTGCTGTCGGACCTGATCTACACCTGGGTCGATCCGCGCATCGATTTCGAGCGGAGAGACATCTGATGGCGGTAGCCTCGGCCGAAACCAAGCCGGCCCGCGCCGCCCGGCCGCGGCTCTCGCCGCTCAACCAGCGGCGGCTGCAGAATTTCAAGGCGAACCGGCGCGGCTACTGGTCGCTGTGGATCTTCCTCATCCTGTTCGTGCTGTCGCTGTTTTCCGAGCTGATCGCCAACGACAAGCCGATCATCGCTTCCTACAAGGGCGAGATCCTGTTTCCGGTGCTGGTCGCCTATCCGGAAGAGAAGTTCGGCGGCTTCTATGCCGTCACCGATTATCGCGATCCGGTCATCCAGGACGAGATCAACGCCAATGGCTGGATGATCTGGCCGCCGGTGCGCTACTCCTACCAGACGGTCAACAACGCCATCCCCGAAGCGGCGCCCGCCAAGCCGTCCTGGCTCTACGACAGGAAGGCGCGCTGCAGCCAGTATCCGCAAGGCGAGGCCGATCCCAATTGCGTCGTCGGCAACTGGAACTGGCTGGGCACCGACGACCAAGCGCGCGACGTCCTGGCGCGCGTGCTCTACGGCTTCCGCATCTCGGTGCTGTTCGGGCTGATCCTGACGCTGGGCTCGTCGCTGATCGGCGTCGCGGCGGGCGCCGTGCAAGGCTATTTCGGCGGCTGGACGGACCTTCTGTTCCAGCGCTTCATCGAGATCTGGTCGGCGATCCCGGTGCTCTACCTCCTGCTCATCGTCTCGGCGATCCTGCCGCCCGGCTTCTTCATCCTGCTCGGCCTGATGCTGCTGTTCTCCTGGGTGGCGCTGGTCGGCGTGGTGCGCGCCGAGTTCCTGCGCGCGCGCAACTTCGAATATGTCAACGCGGCGCGCGCGCTCGGCGTGCCCAACCTCACCATCATGTTCCGCCATCTTCTGCCCAACGCCATGGTGGCGACGCTGACCTTCCTGCCCTTCCTGCTCTCGGGCTCGATCTCGACGCTGACCTCGCTCGACTATCTCGGCTTCGGCCTGCCGCCCGGCTCCGCCTCGCTCGGCGAACTGCTGAAGCAGGCGCAGCGCAATCTCAACGCGCCGTGGCTCGGCATCTCCGGCTTCATCGTGATCTCGCTGATGCTGTCGCTGCTGGTGTTCATCGGCGAGGCGACGCGCGACGCCTTCGATCCGCGCAAGACGTTCAAATGAGCGAAGCCCTGCTTTCCGTCCGCGATCTGAGCGTCGCCTTCGCGCAAGGCGGCAGCCAGTCGGTTGCCGTCGACCACATCTCCTTCGCTATCGCCAAGGGCGAGACGCTGGCGCTGGTCGGCGAGTCCGGATCGGGCAAGTCGGTCTCGGCGCTCTCGGTGCTGAAGCTCCTGCCCTACCCCGCGGCCAGCCATCCCTCGGGAAAGATCCTGTTCCACGGCGCCGATCTGCTCGGGGCCAACGAAAAGACCTTGCGCGGCGTGCGCGGCAACAAGATCACCATGATCTTCCAGGAGCCGATGACCTCGCTCAATCCGCTGCACACGATCGAGCAGCAGATCGTCGAGGTGCTGAAACTGCACCAGGGGCTGGGCGACCGACAGGCGCGGGCGCGGGTGCTGGAACTGCTCGCCGAGGTCGGCATACGCGATCCGCAGAAGCGTCTCGACGCCTATCCGCACCAGCTCTCGGGCGGCCAGCGGCAGCGCGTCATGATCGCCATGGCCTTGGCCAACGAGCCGGAACTGCTGATCGCCGACGAACCGACGACGGCGCTCGACGTCACCGTGCAGGCGCAGATCCTCGAACTGCTGGCCGACCTGAAAAGCCGCAAGGGCATGTCGATGCTCTTCATCACCCACGATCTCGGCATCGTGCGGAAGATCGCCGATCGCGTCTGCGTGATGACCAAGGGCAAAATAGTCGAGACCGGACCCACCAAGGAGATCTTCGCCAACCCGCAGCACGCCTACACCAAGCACCTGTTGGCCGCCGAACCGAAGGGCAAGCCGCCGGCGGCCAATGCCGATGCCAAGGCGGTGATGACCGGCAAGGACATCAAGGTCTGGTTTCCGATCAAGCGCGGCTTCTTCCGTCGCACCGTCGACCACGTGAAGGCGGTGGACGGCATCGACGTCACGGTGCGCGCCGGCCAGACGCTCGGCGTCGTCGGCGAATCCGGCTCCGGCAAGACGACGCTTGGCCTGGCCCTGGCGAGGATGATCTCCTCGACGGGCGCGATCAACTTCGACGGGCGCGACATCAATCAGCTGTCCTTCAGCGCCATGCGGCCGCTGCGGCGCGAGCTGCAGATCGTCTTCCAGGATCCGTTCGGATCCTTGAGCCCGCGCATGTCGGTCGCTGAGATCATCGAGGAAGGGCTGAAGATCCACGCGCCGAAACTCTCGCCCGACGAGCGCGACGACAAGGTCGTCGAGGTGCTGAAGGAGGTCGGGCTCGATCCCGAGACGCGCCACCGCTATCCGCATGAATTCTCGGGCGGCCAGCGCCAGCGCGTCGCGATCGCGCGGGCCATGGTGCTCAATCCGCGCTTCGTCATGCTCGACGAGCCGACCTCGGCGCTCGACATGAGCGTGCAGGCGCAGGTCGTCGACCTATTGCGCAACCTGCAAGCCAGGCACAACCTCGCCTATCTCTTCATCAGCCACGACCTGAAGGTCATCCGGGCCCTTGCCAATGACGTGATCGTCATGCGCAATGGGCAGGTTGTCGAGGCCGGCCCGTCCGAACGGATTTTCGGCAGCCCGCAGACCGACTATACAAGGGCGCTGATCTCGGCCGCCTTCCGGATCGAAACGGCACCGACCGGCGTGGTCAGCCAGTAGGCTTGCCCGGACTTCAATAACAGGGAAGAAAATCCGCCAATGGAAAAAGGCAAAATCCTGCTTGCCCTCACCGGCTTTCACCCGCAGCGCTGGCGCGAGCTGCTCGCGGTCGAGCGCGAGGTGGTGCTGGAGCCGGACGGCCCCAAAGATCCTTCGATCGCCTATGCGGTGGTGTGGAAGCAGAAACCCAATCTCTTGTCGTCGCTGCCCAATCTGCGCGCCATCTTCTCGATCGGCGCCGGAGTCGACCACATCTTCGCCGACCCAGGCCTGCCCGACGTGCCGATCATCAGGATCGTCGCCGACAATCTCACCCAGCACATGACCGAATATGTCGTCTGGCGGGTGCTCGACCACCATCGCCAGAGCAGGCACTACCGGGCGCAGCAGCAGAAGAAGATCTGGCGCGAGCTGCCGCAGCGCCCGGCGGAAGACATCTCCGTCGGCATCATGGGCCTCGGCAATCTCGGCCGCGCGGCCGCCTCGGTGCTGCTCTCGCTTGGCTTCGCCGTGAACGGCTGGTCACGCACCGAGCGGCCGATGAAGGGCGTTTCGACCTATTCCGGCGAAGCGGGGCTGATCCCGTTCCTCAACGCCACCGACATCCTGGTGGTGCTGCTGCCGCTGACCTCCAACACGCATGGCATCATCAACTACGGCGTGCTGAAGGAATTGCGCCGGCGCAACGGCCTTGGCGGCGCGGTGCTGATCAATGCCGGGCGCGGGCGGCTGCAGAAGGACGCCGACGTCCTGCGGGCGCTGGACGACGGCACGCTGAAGGAAGCGAGCCTCGACGTGTTCGAGGTCGAGCCGCTGCCGAAGACGAGCCCGCTGTGGAGCCATCCGAAGGTGTTCGTGACGCCGCACGCGGCGGCGACCTCTGATCCGGCCCATCTGGTGCCGATCATGCTTCGGCAGATGGATGCCTTCGAGCGCGGCGAAAAGCTGGAAAACCTGGTGGACCGCGAAGCGGGCTACTGAGCTGGCGAAGACGGCTTCGAGCCGGGCAGCGCGAACTTGTCCTTCTTCTTCGGCTTGCCGCAGTCACGGCGCTCGATCGACCGGCTCATGGCGTCGATCTCGCCGCTCGCCTTGTCGGCGTCGCGCTGCGCCTTCGAGCGCATGTCCGGCGTGAACGGGCCGAAGCCCATCGCCGGATTCGAAAAACTCGGCTTGGCGGTGATCGGCAGGTTGTTTTGCTGCGCCACCTGATTGCGCTGCGCCAACAATTGGTCGCAAGGCACATCGTCATATTGCAGCGAGGATTGCACGGCCTCGTCCTGGCGTTCGGCCATCGAGGTGCCGCCGACGCAGCCCGCCACCATCAGGCAAGACGCCAACACAACCATGTTGAAGCGCATGGTATCCCTCCGTGCTGTATCCGCCCAAGCATAACCCCGACCATGCGATTCGGGCTTTTTCGCGAGCAGCGATTCTGGCGTTCTCGCAGGATCGATAGAAACGTTGGCAGGACAGAGGGGTGTGAAGATCACGGCTTTGACGATTTCTCGGCCACGACGCCGAGGCCATCGACAGGCTCGCTCCGATCCTGGCGGATGACGGTTGGATCGAGCGACCGGACGGAGAACCCGCAGGCGGCGAGGACGCGCCGCACATAGGCCTCGGAATGCGCGTAGCGCCGCGACGGCAGCAAGGCGAAGTCATCGCCGCCGGCAGTGGTCTCCACCGAGAACGCGAACATGCCGTCATCCACGAGCGTATCGGCGACCGCCCCGACAAGGCGTTCGAGCGCGCCGATATAGATGAGCACGTCGGCGGCGACCACGAGGTCGGCTTTCGGGCCAGCATAAGAGAAATGCTGGAGATCGGCCCTGGAGAGCTGGTCGTAGATGCCTTTGGCGCGCGCCTTCCGCAACATGCCGGCCGAGATGTCGTAGCCTTCCAGCCGCTCCACGATCGGCCGCAGCCTTTCGCCCATCAGGCCGGTGCCGCAGCCGAGGTCGAGGGCCAGCCTGAAGCGACCCGACCTGGCCAGGCGAATGGCCCGGTCGAGGACATCCGGCATCCGGTAGCCGAGCGTCCCGACCAGCGCTTCCTCGAACCCGTCGGCATAATGATCGAACAGGGTCTCGACGAACGCGCCGGGCGGAGCGGCTGCCGCCGGCGCATGGCCGATCAATTGCAGCTTGAGCGAAGCGCCCAGCCGGTCCGCGGGATCGAGCTTCAGCGCCATCGTCCACGCTTGTGCGGCCTGGTCAAGGAAGCCTGCCGCTTCCTGCATCTCGCCGAGGCGAAACCACCCGGCCGCCCATTGCGGCGCCAGCTCCAGCGCGCCGAGCAAAAGCTCCGCCGCCTGCGCGGGCTCGCCGGAGGCCAGCAGCATCTCGGCGAAGTCGGCGCGGCGGTCGGCGTTCAAGTCGCCGGACGAGGCCTGAAGCGGTTTCATGGTTGAAGGATCCGACCGGCAAGGCGAACCGGCGACCGGCTGTAGGATGAGTCAGCAGTCTCTTGCAACAGGCTTCCCGAGAGGAATTTAGCCATTATCTTGGAGCGATGCGCGCCAGCGACCTGCTCAAACCGCGACCTGAGGGCCTCTACTGCCCGCCAGGCGATTTCTTCATCGATCCGGTGCGGCCGGTGGGTCGCGCGCTGATCACGCACGGCCATTCCGACCACGCGCGCTCCGGCCACCGCTCGGTGCTTGCGACGCAGCAAACGCTGGACATCATGGGCTTGCGCTATGGCGAGGATTTTGCCGGGACGACCCAGGCGGCCGTCCTCGGCGAGACGACCGACATCAACGGCGTCGCCGTCACCTTCCATCCGGCCGGCCATGTGCTGGGCTCGGCGCAGATCGCCGTCGAGCACCAGGGCATGCGCATCGTCGCCTCCGGCGACTACAAGCGCCAGAAGGACGCCACCTGCCTGCCCTTCGAGCCGGTCCTGTGCGATGTCTTCATCACCGAGGCGACCTTCGGCCTGCCGGTGTTCCGGCATCCGCCTGACCATGAGGAAATCGCGCGTATGCTCAAATCGGCGGCGCAGTTCCCGGAACGCTCGCACCTGATCGGCGCCTATGCGCTCGGCAAGGCGCAGCGCGTCATGCGGCTGCTGCGCGACGCCGGCTACGACAGGCCGATCTACATCCACGGCGCGCTGGCCAAGCTCAGCGAGTATTACCAGAGCCAGGGGATCGATCTCGGCGACCTTGAACCCGGGACCGTGGAAAGCGGCGGCAAGGCCGATTTCACCGGGGCCGTCGTCGTCGGGCCGCCTGCGGCCTTCGCCGACCGCTGGGCACGGCGTTTCCCCGATCCGATCTCCTGCTTCGCGTCAGGCTGGATGCGCATCCGCCAGCGCGCCAAGCAAGGCGGCGTCGAGCTGCCGCTGATCATTTCCGACCATGCCGACTGGGATGAGCTCACCGTTACGATCAAGGAGACACAAGCCGAGGAGATCTGGGTGACGCATGGCCGCGAGGAAGCGCTGGTGCGCTGGTGCGAGCTGGAGGGCATAGCGGCAAGGCCACTGCACCTTGTGGGGTACGAGGACGAGGGCGATTGAGATGAACCGTTTCGCCGAGCTCCTCGACCGGCTGGTGCTGACGCCGTCGCGCAACGGCAAGCTGACGCTGCTCACCGATTATTTCCGCAGCGTCGAGGATCCCGACCGCGGGCTGGCGCTGGCGGCGATCACCGGCGATCTGTCGATCGCGGCGGTGAAGCCGGCGATGCTGCGCGCGCTGGTCACCGACCGCATGGACCCGGTGCTGTTCGGCTATTCCTACGACTATGTCGGCGACCTCGCCGAGACGGTGTCGCTGGTGTGGCCGCAGTCGGCCGGCCATATCCCGAACCATGCGCCGACGCTGGCCGAGGTGGTCGGCAAGCTGCAGGCGGCGAGCCGCTCTGACGGGCCGCGAGTGCTTGCCAGGCTGCTCGACAGCGCCAGCATCTCGGCGCGCTTCGCCATCATCAAGCTGGTGACCGGCGGCTTGCGCATCGGCGTTTCGGCGCGGCTCGCCAAGCAGGCGCTGGCCGATCTCGGCCAAGCCGACGTCGCCGAGATCGAGGAGCTCTGGCACGGGCTGACGCCGCCCTACATCGAGCTTTTCGCGTGGCTGGAAGGACGGGCGGAAAAACCGAGGAGCGTGGCGCTCGCCCTGTTCCGGCCGGTGATGCTCTCCAATGCGGTCGACGACGGCGACCTGGAAAAGCTCGATCCGGCCGACTACGCCGCGGAGTGGAAGTGGGATGGCATCCGCGTGCAGGCGGTGTGCGAAGGCGGCATCCGGCGGCTTTATTCGCGCACCGGCGACGATGTTTCGGGTGCCTTTCCAGACCTTGCCGCCGCGATGGATTTCGAGGCGGCGCTCGATGGCGAGCTTTTGGTCGGCGATCCGCGTGAGGCGACCGGAACCTTTTCCGACCTGCAGCAGCGGCTGAACCGCAAGAGCGTGTCGGCAAAAATCCAGCAACAATATCCGGCCTTCATGCGCTGCTACGACGCGCTGCAGATCAACGGCGAGGATTTGCGCGGCCTTCCCTTCGCAGAGCGCCGAAGCCGGCTCGAAGCCTTCGTCAAGACGCTCGATCCCAGCCGCTTCGACCTCTCGCCGCTGGTCGAATTTCCGGATTGGCAGGCGCTGGAGCGGCTGCGACAGGCGCCGCC
Organism: Mesorhizobium sp. M1D.F.Ca.ET.231.01.1.1; assembly: GCF_003999155.2. Lineage (NCBI taxonomy): Bacteria > Pseudomonadati > Pseudomonadota > Alphaproteobacteria > Hyphomicrobiales > Phyllobacteriaceae > Mesorhizobium > Mesorhizobium sp. M1D.F.Ca.ET.231.01.1.1. Next base: position 38,771 of record NZ_RZOZ02000011.1, on the reverse strand, counting down.
CCATCCGATCATCGAAGGGGTGATGCTGAAGCGCTGGGATTCGCCCTATCTCGCCGGCCGGCCGAAGGGCCCCTGGTTCAAGTGGAAGCGCGATCCGCACACGGTCGACGCGGTGCTGATGTATGCGCAGCGCGGCCACGGCAAGCGCTCGAGCTTCTACTCCGACTACACGTTCGGCGTCTGGGCCGGACCGGAGGGCTCGGAAGAGCTGGTGCCGGTCGGCAAGGCCTATTTCGGCTTCACCGACGAGGAGCTGCGGCAGATCGACAAATATGTCCGCGACAACACGATCGAGCGTTTTGGGCCGGTGCGCTCGGTGCGCGCCGACCGCAACAACGGCCTGGTCCTGGAAGTGGCCTTCGAAGGCCTCAACCGCTCGACGCGCCACAAATCGGGGGTGGCGATGCGCTTTCCCCGCATCTCGCGGCTGCGCTGGGACAAGCCGGCCGCCGAGGCCGACCGCATCGAGACGCTGCAGGCGCTGCTCGACAGTTAGACAATCCGACTCAGGCGCTTCACCCCACCCACGCCCGCGTCGAGGGGCGAGGTCACTCCGCGATCGAGACGCGGATCTCGTAAATGTCGACCGACTTGCCCTGCTTGTCGAAGTCGGAATTGACGGCGATGGTGCCGGCAGCACCCGGATGCTTGGCCGGGAACTGCACGTCGAACAGGTATTCGTTGCGCTCGTGGCCGACGGCATAGCGCTTGCGGCCGCAATCGCCGAGCTCGCCGAAATTGCAGTCGACCGAGATCTGCGTCTCCTTGCCTTCTTCCGAACGGGCGATGATGTCGAACATGGCATGCTTGCCGGCGAGCTTTTCCAGCACGCCTTGCCCGACGTCGAAGGCAATCGCCGAGCCGGACGCGCCGGAGCGGATGCGCAGGAACTGGCCGGTGTCGTCCTTCATCACGTCGGCGCCGGCGTCCGAAGGCGTGCTGACATGAGTTGGGTCGGCGGGCGAAAAGACGTTGATCCAGTTCTTCGACTGGTCGGCCTCGCCTGGCTTTTGCGGCGACCCGGTTTCGCCCTCCGGCTGTGAGGATTCCTCGTCTTCCAACGTCGGGGTGGGCTCCGGCGGACCGGTGTTGAGCTCGGCCGCCGTCTTGAAGACGCCGGTCTGCTTCGCGAAATAGAGGCCGATGCCCGCGGCCGCAACGAGCGTCGCCACGACGAAGATGGCGGTGAGCGGCAGGCGCCGTCCCCGGATACGCCGCTCATCGCGGTCCGGCGCCACTTCGGCGCCGTTGCCGACGGAGGCTCCGGGAGAATCATCGAGGCTCGGCGCGTTGGGAAGCGCCTCGTCCGGCATGATGTCGGGCACGCGGGGCAGGACGCGCGAACGCGGGGCATCCGAAGCGTCGGGCTGCACCGGCCCGTCGATAGTGATCGACGGCGACGGCACCCCCTGGGCCGGAGCCTGCCGCGGCGCGTCCACCGACGGCGCCGGAGACCGGGCCGGCGTGTCCACCGACGGCGCCGGCGCGGCATCGCCGGCGGGCGCACCGTTCTCGGACGGGAGCATGACGTCCGGGATGGCCTGGACGGCCGGCAGGAATTCGGATTCGATCTCGGCGATCTTGGCCTGCACCGCCTTGCGGCGGTTGATGGCGGCCTCCACCGTCACATTCGGATTGGCCTGCAGGACGCGATCCAGCGCGGCAAAGGCCGAGCGATAGACCTTCTCGCGAAACACCCTGTCCTCGGCATTGCCTTTCTCGAAGGCGTTGCGGATCGCTTTCTCGATGGCGTCCAAGCGAGCTCCCTCTGCGCGTTCGCTCACAGTTATCGATCGTTAGCCGCAGGCGGCCAGTCAATCAACGGGCGAGCGGCTGCCTTGCCGACGCATCCAAAGCCCATTTCGGCGTTTTTTGTTGAAGAATCAACATTTTTGTCGCGCCCGCCGGATCGGCCTCGGCGAACGAACGCCAGCCCGCCGGCGGCCGCCAAGCCGCGCCGGCAGGGCGCCGGCGGCTGTCGCACGGCGGCAACCGACCGGAACTGCCGCGTACGGGCGCAGGATTTCACTGCCAGCCATCTTGAATTAGCTGACGGTTGAGTCTATCAACCGGCGCATCTTGGAAGCCCAGCAGCTTCCCGGGCCGCTTTAGCTCAGTTGGTAGAGCACATCATTCGTAATGATGGGGTCGCGTGTTCGAGTCACGCAAGCGGCACCAGTTTATTCCTAAAAGCGCTTTATTTCCAATACCATACTCATATTGGGTGGATTCACCATAAACCATCCAGGATCGCCTCGAGCGGACCGGCGTCGGACGGCCGCATTGCGCCACTTGCCGACCTACAGCGTTTCACCGTTTCACGGAAACGGCGAACCGCTCTATCTCTTTGTTTTTACGCAATTCCGGACGGAGGGCTGCGGCGAAATCGCCGAGCCTAACCATTTCACACTTTTCCTGGAATTGCTCTAAGCACCTCCGAGCGCGAACGTCTGGCGTAATGCCGGATACAAAAGCAGCACCACGGTGGCGTCAACCGGTTACACAGGGCAGGGAATATCCCCAGCCTTCCGGAAGTGGCGTCTCAGCGTCCCGGAGGCTGATAGCCAAATCTCGTGAAGGCAAGGTCAAGCTGCTCTCCGTTCCTGCGACGGGCGGAGACTGGGAGAGATGGATACCATGCGCGTGGCGCGTCTGGACGTTGGCAGGACATGGACGCGGGGCGGCCCGCGTGCAGGCGCTTGGCTGAGCAGTGCGATGACCACGCAGCGCCACCTCGCAGCGATCCTGGCTTGCGACGTGGTCGGCTATTCGCGCCTGATGGAGCGCGACGAGCGCGGCACGCTCGAGCGGCTGAAGACCTACCGCAAGGACGTCCTCGAACCGCTGGTCTCCGAGAACCAGGGCCGGATCGTCAAGCTCACCGGCGACGGCATGCTCTGCGAGTTCGCGAGCGTCGTCAACGCGGTGACCTCGGCGATGGCGATCCAGCAGGCTTTCGCGGAACACGAGGCGGAGACGCCGGAGGAAGAGCGGATCCGCTTGCGCATCGGCGTCAATCTCGGCGATGTGGTCTGCGAGGAGGACGGCGACCTCTACGGCGACGGGGTCAACATCGCCGCCCGCCTCGAAAGCGTCGCCGATCCCGGCACCGTGGTCGTCTCGGGCACCGCCTACGACCACCTTCAGGGCAAGCTCGACTTCGGCTTCACGCCGCTCGGCGAACTGCGCCTCAAGAACATCGAGCGGCCCGTGCGCGCCTACCGCGTCGAGACCGACGCCAGCGCTGCACCGCCTCCCCTGCCCGAGAAACCCTCGATCGCGGTTCTGCCTTTCACCAACATGAGCGGTGACCCCGACCAGGAATACTTCGCCGACGGGCTGGTGGAGGACATCATCACCGGATTGAGCCGGGTGAACTCGTTCTTCGTGATCGCCCGCAACTCGTCCTTCACCTACAAGGGCCGGGCGGTGGACCTGCGCCAGGTCGGGCGCGAGCTGGGCGTCCGCTACGTGCTCGAAGGCAGCATCCGCAGAGCCGGATCGCGGGTGCGCATCAGTGGGCAGCTGGTGGACGCAATCAGCGGACACCATGTCTGGACCGACCGCTTCGAGGGCGACGTGAGCGACATCTTCGACCTGCAGGACAAGGTAACCGAGAGCGTCGTCGGCGCTGTCGAGCCGAGCATCCGGCTGGAGGAGATCAAGCAGGCGCGCATGAAGCCGACCGACTACATCAGCGCCTACGACCTCTACCTTCGCGCGCTGCCGCGCTTCTACAGCATGACGCGCGAAGGCTTTGCCGACGTGCGCCGGCTCACCAACGAGGCGCTCAGCATCGACCCTGGCTTCAACCTGGCGAAGGCACTCGGCGCCTATATCCGCAGCCTGTCCGTGAGCCAGTGCTGGCACGAGCCCGACGATATGCGGGTCGCCGCGCGCATGGCGAGCGAGGTCCTGGCGGAAGCGCGCGACGACCCCACCAGCCTGCGCTTCGCCGCGCAGGTGATCGCCTATAGCGCCAGGGACTACGAGATGGCGCTGGGCACGATCGAACGGTCCCTGCTGCTCAACCCCAATTCGGCGCAGGGCCATACCGGCAGCGGCTGGGTGAACGCGCATTCCAGCCGCCCGCTCGCGGCGATCGAGCACTTTCACAGGGCAATGCGGCTTAGCCCGGTGGACCCCGAGAAGGGCATCGCGCTCTCCGGCATCGGTATGAGCTACCTGATGCTCGAGCGCTACGAGGAAGCGCTGTCATGGGGAGAACGCGCGCTGCACGAGATGCCGAACTACGGCTCCTCGCACCGGGTGGTGATCATGGCGCTGGTCAAACTCAACCGGCTGGAGGAGGCACAGGCCGCGGCGCGGCGGCTGATGGAGGCTTTCCCGACCTTCTCGCTCACCCTGCAGAGACAGATCAACCCTTGGCTGGACAAGGTGTTCGCCGAGCGTTACGTCGAGGCCCTGGGCATCGCCGGCGTGCCGGAGTGATCGTCGCGGCTGCAGAGACGCTCCTCGTTGCGCGTCACATGCGGCCAGGCAATCTCCGTGCACAGGGGTTCGCGCTGAATTCCCGACCGCCAAGGATCCTCTCCTTGCCGGTCGGGACCTGAGGTGTCGGGCTAGCGTTCGCGCCCATTCTGCAAATATCTCACTCTGTCAGTTTGTCGCCGGGACCCGCGCGATAACTTTGATCTCGAAGTCGAAACCTGCCAGCCAGTTCACGCCGATCGCCGTCCAGTTGGGGTAGGGCTTCGCGGTGAAGATCTCGCTCTTGACCTCCATCATGGTCTCGAACTGCGTTTCGGGATTTGTATGGAAGGTGGTCACGTCCACAATATCATCGAACGTCGCCCCGGCCGCATGGAGCACAGATCGGAGGTTCTCGAAGGCGAGACGCACCTGACGTTCGAATGCGGGTTCGGGAGAACCGTCCGGAAGGCTGCCAACCTGGCCGGAGATGAACAAGAGGTCGCCGGAACGTATGGCAGCCGAATAGCCGTGCTCGTCGTACAAGGCGTGTCGGCCAAGAGGGAAAATCGCCTCGCGTGCATGCATTTCTATTGTCCTTTCCGGTTGAGCAGATGGCCTTTTTGCCTGGGAAGAACAGGCTTCACCACCTGGCTGCGATTTGGTATACGAAGCGTATGTGATAATATATACGATGCGTATGTCAACCCACATACGCTACGTATACGAAAAATTGGCGGATCGCGGCTTATGAACAAGCGCATCGAATTGATGGAACAGAACCGAATCAAGCTCATCTCGGCTGCGCGAAAAGCGTTTGCCGAGAAGGGCTTTGCGGATGCCTCGATGGATGATCTGACGGCGGACGTCGGCCTGACGAGGGGCGCGCTCTACCACAATTTCGGTGACAAGCGCGGCCTACTGGCGGCAGTCGTCGATCAGGTCGACGGCGAGATGGCGGCACGGGCGCAAGCCATCGGGGCGGCTTGCGCCGACGAATGGGAGGGTCTGCTGGCCGAGGGCGCGGCGTATATCGAAATGGCCCTCGATCCTGAGGTCCAGCGCATCGTATTGCGAGATGGGCCAGCAGTCCTCGGCGACCCCTCGCTTTGGCCGAGCCAGGACAGCTGCTTGCGGGCGACGAAGCGGACTGTTGGTCGCCTGATTGAACGCGGGGTGCTTAAGCCGCTCGACGTGGAAGCGGTGGCACGGCTCCTCAGCGGGGCAGCCTTCAACGCAGCTTTGTGGGTGGCGGCCACTCCAAATCAGGAGGTGGTCCTGCCGAAAGCAATTCGCGCGTTCAAAGAAATGGCCGGCGGTTTGCTGGCAGCACCGAAGTTGTAAATCCAGCTTCCAAAGGACCAGCATCCACTCTGGTCAAGCAATCTGCACCAATCCGGCAAAGCATCTCGACCATTGTCGCGACTGAGGTTTGGTGGAAAACTCGGGGGCCTCAGCATGGGAGGTCGAAATGCCCAATAGTTTCAAGACCGGTGACATCGTCAAGCTGAAATCCGGAGGCCCACAGATGACGATCAGCGACGGCGCGGCGTCCGGCACTTATCTGTGCCACTGGTTCAACCGCGAGGGCGACGTCTGGACCCCGCAACATGCCGGCTTCAAGCCGGACCAACTGGTGGTGGTCGACGAACGGAAATAATTTCGCCCACCCTCGGGTCGGCTCCGGTCCGGCTTTGCCGGACCTTCCTGCTCTCATTGTCTCCTCGGAAGCGACCGACGGATTCTCCCTGTCACCGCGTTTAACAGCTGAAGCATGGCCGCCAACGGCCGCGCGCAAGCGGAGACGAGAGCATGATCCGCCCCACGATATTCGTCGTTGCCCTTGGATTGCAGACCGCGGCCGCCCAGACAACGACGCCGACCGCCTCACCGGTGCAACCGGCACCAAGCGCGTCCACTCCCGCCGCCGTCAAGCCTGGCATCACGCTGGAAAAGTTCGAGGCGCGCCGGGAAAAGGCGTTCATGCGAGCCGACACCGACGGCGACGGCAAGGTCAGCCTCGCCGAATGGACGGCGTTCCAGACCGAGCGCAAGGCCAAGGGCGACCCGGCCAAGTCCTTCGCGCGCATGGATGCCAACAAGGACGGGGTCGTCGACAAGTCGGAACTCGACGCTTTCCTCGCCAAACGCTTCGCCAGGCTCGACAAGAACAGCGACGGCACGCTCGGCGCCGACGAGAAGCCGGACCACAAAACCGCTCCCAATCAGGAGCAATGACCGAGAGGTTATGCAGCACGATGATCAGCGGGAGCGCCCAGCTTGATGGGCGCCGATCCGGACGAGGAACTGGTACGGCGCATCGGTGCCGGCGACCAGGCCGCCGTGCAGGCGATGGTGGCGCGCAAGCTGCCGCGCGTGCTTTCGCTCGCCACCCGCATGCTCGGCGACGCGGCCGAGGCCGAGGACGTCGCCCAGGAGACCTTCGTGCGCATCTGGCGTCATGCCTCCGGCTGGCGCCAGGGACCCGCGCGTTTCGACACCTGGATCCACCGCGTGGCGCTCAACCTCTGCTACGACCGGCTGCGGCGACGCCGCGAGTGGACGACGGGCGAGCTGCCGGAGGTAGCCGATGAAACGCCGCTTCCCGACGCGGGAGGCGAAGGCCGCCATGTGCAGCAGGCGCTGCAACGCATCGCGCCGCGCCAGCGCGAGGCGATCGTTCTGGTCTATTATCAGGAGATGTCCAACATCGAGGCCGCCGGCGCCATGCAGGTCAGCGTCGACGCGCTGGAAAGCCTGCTGGCGCGGGGTCGTCGCGCGCTGCAGGCAATGCTCGTCGGAGACGATGGCGATGACTGAGACGGTGAAGCATCCGGCGGTTCCTGGAACATTGCCGATCCTTGGCGCCTGGGGGGCCACGTCAGGACCGCGGAAGGGGGAACGGGATGGCTGAGGGAAGAAAGACCCCGGACGTGCGGATGGATGCCCGGCGCTTCGCCGCGCTGGCGGACGCCTATGGCAGCGCCCTGCATCGCTGGCCGCGGGCCGAGCAGGCTGCCGCCACGCTGTTTGCTGAGAGCGAGGAAGGCCGCGCCATCCTGGCGCGCGCCGGCAGGCTCGACGCCTTCCTCGACCGTCATCACGTCGAAGCCCCAAGCCGGACGCTGCATGGCGAGATTGTCGCGCGAGCCACCACGCAACTCAGGCAAGGACGCCATCGCCGGTTCTGGTGGCTGGGCTTCGGGCTCGTCGGCGTTGGTCTCGCCGGCGCCGTGGCCGGGCTGGCGCTGGTCACCGTCGTCGCGCCGGATGCCCCGTCCGACCGCTATGTGATGGACGCCAACGCAACGTCGTTCGGCGATGCCGGTCCCGACGCCGACACGGAGGACCTATGAACGCTCGTCTTTTCGCGGCATCGCTGGTGCTGAACGTCTTTCTGATCGGCGCTGTCGCCGGCGGCGCCGGCTGGCTTATCGGCAGGTCCAGCGTGGGCTATTCGCTGGAATCGGCCGGCGGGCAGCTTCCCGCCAACGACCGCAAGGCGTTCCGCCAGGCGATGCGCGAGGTTCGTCGCGAGTCACGACAGGTCATCCTCGACGGGCAGCAGGCACGGCGCGAGGCGGCAAACCTTTTGCAGCAGCCGACGCTGGACGCGAACGCCCTGGCCGCCGCCCTGGAGCGGGCGCGCAATGCCGACGCCACCATCCGCAGCCGGCTGGAACACCGCATCGTCGAATTCGCCGCGTCGAGCTCACCCGAGGACCGCAAGCTGTTGGCCGACGCCTTGCTGCGCCATGTCGGCAGGCAGCGGTTGCCCGTTGCAAAAAATACGCCCTGACCAGCGACGGAAACCGCAAGCCGCCTCCGTTCAAGGGAAAGAGGGACAGGCCTGCCGCGACAATGCGGCAGGTTCTGTTCAACCTCGAGAAATCCGGGAGTATCCCATGAACGGTTTGACCAAATATTCGCTCGCTGCCGCCCTCGCCATCGGCGGGGCGGCCGCGGCAAGTGCCGCTTCGGCAATGCCGATGGCGCCGGTTGCAGCACCTGCGCTTGTCGAGCATGTGGCGTGGGGCTGCGGCCCCGGATGGCATCCCAACCACTGGGGGCGCTGCGTCCCCAATCGCCGCGTGGTCTATCCGGGCTACTACTATTGGGGCGGGCCGAGCGTCTATATCGGCCCGGTCTGGCATCCCTGGCACCGCTATCACTACTGGCGCCGCTGATAAGCCGCCTGCCGGTCTTATGATGCCGGCACGGGCATCATGAGACTTTTCGCCCATCACGACATGCCGGCGGCGCGACCTGCGCCGGCCCGCGTGACGGAGGCTGTGTTGGCCCTATCCGTTTCAAATGCCGTTCCGCCCGATCCGGCGCTGGTCGCGCTTAACCGCTTCGGGCTCGGCGCGAGACCCGGCGACGATCTCGGCAAGATCGCGGCGGATGCGCGCGGCTATCTCAAGGCCGAGCTCAAGCGGCAGGATATCGCCCTTATCACGGCCGACGATTCCAAGAATGCCGGGTTGCTGGACAGCACCGCCGCGATCCAGGCCAGCATGGCCGCTGCCGCGGAGCGCAAGGCGGCGCGGGACGCGAAGGCGGCGCCCGTCATGCAGCCTGCGACAGACACCGCGGACAACCGGACCGATGCAAAAGAGAAGCCAGCCGTGCCGCCGGTCGAGGCCGATATCTATCGTGATGAAGCGCAAGCCCGTTTCGACAAGGCGCTCAATGCCGCACCGGGCTTTGTCGAACATCTGGTCGGCTTCTGGTCGAACCATTTCTGCGTCTCGGTCGCCAAGGCCCAGGTCGTGCGGGCCTGCGCCGGCGCCTTCGAGCGCGAGGCGATCCGCCCCTTCGTGCTCGGCCGCTTCGCCGACATGCTGCTGGCGGTCGAGCATCATCCGGCCATGCTGTTCTTTCTCGACAACCAGCAGTCTATCGGGCCGGACTCCCGCGCCGGCAAAAGGCGCGGCCGTGGCCTCAACGAGAACCTTGCCCGCGAAATCCTGGAACTGCACACGCTGGGGGTCGGCAGCGGCTACAGCCAGGCGGACGTCACCAGCTTCGCCGGCATGCTGACCGGCTGGACCATGGCGGGCCGCGAGGGTCGCTCGGGCGAACCCGGCACGTTCGTCTTCAACGCCAATGCGCATCAGCCTGGCGAGGCGGTGCTGCTCGGCAAGACCTATCCGGCGGGCGGCATGGGCCAGGCAGAAGCCGCGCTCAACGACATCGCCCGCCACCCGGCAACCGCGCGACACATCGCCGCCAAGCTCGCGCGTCATTTCATCGCCGACGATCCGCCGCCACAGTCCGTCGCACATCTGGCCGCGGTCTTCACCAAGACAGACGGTGACTTGCGCGCATTGGCGCTCGCATTGGTCGACATGCCCGAAACCTGGTCGATGCCGCTCGCCAAGCTGCGCGCGCCCTTCGACTACGTCATGGCCTTGAGGCGGGCGATTGGCCCTGCCGCCGGCAACGAGCCGCAACGATCACTTCGCTGGCTAAGGGCCTTGGGCGAGCCGCTCTGGCAGCCGCCCGGGCCGAACGGCTTTTCCGACCGCATCGACAATTGGGCTTCGGCCGAAGGCCTGAAGACCCGCCTCGATATCGCCTGGCAGGCGGCGAAGCAGGCGGACGATGTCGGCAATCCCGACGACATGCTTGCCACCGTGATCGGCGCCTCCGCCTCGAACGAAACGAAAGAGGCGATCGCGCGCGCGCCGAATCCAGGCAGCAGGGCCTGGCGCTGCTTTTGATGGCGCCCGAATTCCAGCGCCGGTGAACAGCAATGGAGATGCGGCGATGAGCCTTCTTTGCGAAACCCCCAGCCTTTCCCGCCGCGCCGTGCTGATGAGCGGCGGCGCGCTGTTCGCCTGGGCCTATCTGCCGCGCTTTGCCCGCGCGGCGGACAATCGCGATCCGCGCCTCGTCGTGATTGTGCTGCGCGGCGCGCTGGACGGCCTGTCGACGATCGGCCCGGTCGGCGACCCGGACTATGCCGACCTGCATGGCGACATCGCGCTTTCCCTCTCGGGCTCCAATCCGGCGCTGCCGCTCGACGGCTTCTTCGCGGTCAACCCGGCGATGCCGGTGTTCGCGCGGCTGTTCAAGGCGGGCCAGGCGGCGGCGGTGCATGCGGCCGCGACCGGGTATCGCGACCGCTCGCATTTCGACGGCCAGGACGTGCTGGAAAGCGGCCTCCCCGGCCCCGGCAACGCCACAACCGGCTGGCTCAACCGGGCTCTTGCCAGCCTGCCGGCGGGCGAGCGCGTGGCGAAAGCCGGCGGGCTGGCGGTCGGGCCGTCGACGCCGCTGGTGATCCGCGGCGCCGCGCCCGTGCTCGGCTGGGCGCCGCAGGCGCTGCCGACGCCCGGCGACGCGCTGGCCGAGCGGGTGCTCGACCTTTACAATCATCGCGATCCGGTGCTGGCGGCCGCCTTGCAGAAAGGCCTCGACGCCGACCGGCTGGCAATGAGCGATGAGCTCGACGGCAAGACGATGAAACCCAAGGGCGGCCTCGACAGCGCCGCCGGCATGCGGCAGTCGGCGCGAGGCGCGGCGAAACTGATGGCGGCCGATGACGGGCCGCGCATCGCGGCACTCGCCTTCGACGGCTGGGACACGCACGTCAACGAAGGCGGCGCCACCGGCCGGCTCGCCAATCTGCTCGGCGGCCTCGACGGCGCCTTCGAGGAGTTCCAGAAGGGGCTTGGCTCGAGCTGGAACGATACGGCGATCGTCACTATTACCGAATTCGGCCGCACCGCCCGCATCAACGGCACGGTCGGCACCGATCACGGCACCGGCACCGTGGTGCTGCTCGCCGGAGGCGCGATCAAGGGCGGCCGCGTCATCGCCGACTGGCCCGGGCTGAAGCCGGCCCAGCTTCACGAAGGCCGCGACCTCGCGCCGACCAGCGATGTGCGCGCGGTGCTGAAGGGTGTGCTCGCCGATCAGTTCGGGCTGTCCGCCGCCGTGCTTGGCGACGCGGTGTTTCCGGACTCGTCGGCGGTGAAGCCGATGCGCAACCTGGTTGTGTGAACGGAAACCGCCCGCGCCGTTTCCAGCGCGGGCGTCTGTCCCCAAAGGCGATCACCAGCTCCAATAGCCGGGGTGCCAGCGATGGTGGGCCCAGTAGCCGGGATGCCAATGGCGCACGGGCCGGATGAACCGGCGACCGTTCGGCACGCATCTGCCCCAGCGGTTCACGTGCCAGCCTGGACCGCAGCGCCATCCGACGGTTTCAATCAGCGGCGGCGCAGCGCTGGGCTTAGCCATCGGCATGGCCTGCGCGCCGGCGCCGGAGAGCATCAACGTCCCGGCAGCCAGTGCGAACGGCAGAAAATGTTTGGTGAGCATAAGGTTCGTCTCCGTGATTCATCCCTACCTCCGTGAAACGGAGGAGAGGGGGAAATCCCGTCGCAGCGGGGCCGCTCACATCTTCGTTACATCAGTTCCGGCCACGCGGCAGTTCGCGGTTGGTATCCCCCGCGCCAGCCGAAGGTTCGCCATTGACGTGGCAAGCCTAAGCCCGTCCCGCGGGCAAGTTGATCCAGATCAACGAGCCATGATGTGGCTTGCACTAGGTTTGGCGAGCAGTGGATGGACGGAGAGGCCGAAAGCCCGACGGGAGTTCGTACCGATGATGATCCGCACGCTCTCTACCTTGGAGTGCACGAAATTGCTGGCGGCCAACCGCACCGCCCATCTGGCATGCGCGAGGGACGGACAGCCCTATGTCGTGCCCCTCAACTACGCCTACGCCGACAGTCACCTCTACGCGTTCTCCCTGCTGGGCAGGAAGATCGACTGGATGCGGGCCAATCCCCTGGTGTGCGCCCAGATAGAGGAACACACCCAGGGGCGTGGATGGAGAAGCGTGATTGTCGACGGCCGCTATGAAGAATTGACGGACCGGATCGGCCACAAGGTTCAGCGCGACCGTGCATGGTCGGTGCTGAGCAAGCACGCGGACTGGTGGGAGCCGGGCGCGCTCAAGCCTGTCGCGCCTCCGATGTCAGACGGTTCGCCGCACGTCTTTTTCCGGATCCTTGTCGAAAAGGTCTCGGGACGCGAAGCAAGTGAATAGGCTGCGGCAGCAGGTCGAACGTTTATGAAGCCGGGCTATCGCCGAGCGTCGCGACCGTCTTCAGCGCGCCGTCCAGCATGTCGCCTTTCTCGTCCTTCAGCGCCGCCTCGCGCAGGCGGCGGATCCAGTCGGCGGCGTCGTCGCGGCCGTTGAGCATGGCAAGCGCCGACAGCACGCGGTCGAATTTCGACTGGGCGCGGGCGTGGGTGTCGCTGTAACCCTTGATCAGCCGGCGGCAGTTCAGGATCTCCAGCCCAAGCGCATAGTTTTCGCGGGCGTGGGCGAGCGCCAGTTCGTACCAGCGCTCCAGATGCTCGACCTCTACCCTGTGGCGCAGCAGGCGGCGACGCCAGCGGCGCAGGCCGCCGATGAACCAGAGCATGGCGAAGCCGGTAAAACTGTCGGTGCGGATGTGGCGGCCGCGATTGATGCGGCGGTCGAGGAAGGCGGCGAGCTTCGGCCGGCTCTCGATGTAGTTGCCGAGCCCCACTGGCAGCGTGCCGCAGAACTCCTCGATGCGCGGGTGGAAATATTCGGTGACCTGCAGGACCGAGCCTTCCTTGACACCGACTTCCTTGCGCACCCGCCTGTCGCGGGTGGAGCGCGTTTTCAGATCGGCGACGCGGATCATGTCGTCGTAGCACATGGCGTTGGCGAGATGTTTCGCCGCCGCGATCGACAGAGCGTAGCCATGCTCGGCATTGTCCAGCGCGACTGCCCGGTCCAACCGGTCGAGATATTCGCCGCCATAGGCGATGTCCTGGTAGTCGACGACCTTCTTCAGGCCGCGTTCGGCCATGTCGCGCATCGGCTCCGGCAGCGCCCGGACGCGGGCGGCAAGATCCTGCCAGCTCTTCAGCAGCGTTTCGGGGCCGCTGACCTTCGGACTGGCTTCGGGAGCGGCTGGTTCGGCCGCTGCCTTGTCGCCCGCCGGCGCGGCCGCGATGCCGCGCGCGCGGTCATAGGCGGCGCCGAAGGCGGCAAGGCTGGCCTTGACGCCACGGCCGCCGGCGCCGATCGCCTGCTCGTAGCTTGCGCGGGCGAACGGCAGCGCGTCGGAACCGGCCAGCGCTCCGAGCAGGCTGGCCGAGATCATCGTGCCGTTCTCGGCGGCGATCTTCTCCATGTCGAAGGCGATGAAGCACTTTGCCGCCGCTTGCGCTGTCGCATGCACCTTCTCAGACGAGGCGCGGCCATCGCCCGGCTCGATCTTTTCCGAGACGGCGGCGATGCGGTGCGAGGAGGCGATCAGCGTCGTGCGCTCGGGCGTGACGAAGCCGCGGATGATGGCGCGGCCGGCTTCCATCAGCTCGGCGGCGATCAGTATGTCGACGTCTCCTTGCGAGGGCGACAGCGCGAAGACCGGCAGCCGGCCGGTGTCGCGGGCCATCTCGATGTAATAGATCGTCGCCCCGGTGCGCTGGGCAACGCCCGCAACGGACGTCGACTGCGCAATGTAGCCGCTGCGTTCGGCGACGTCGGTGATCCAGTCGGCGAGCACGCCGCCGCCCTGGCCGCCGACGGCAAGCACGGCGAGTTTTATCACCTGCCCGTCACCGACCGCGTCCGTCCTCGGGCGCAAGGGCGAGGCCTGGTCAAGCATCGGCGAACACCAGCCGGCGGCGCTCGCGGCGGCGCTGCAGAAGACCGATCGCGGCGCGGCGCGCGCTTTCCAGGAACCGGTCCCAGCGGCCGGGATTGTGGACGACGTCGGCGCGGTAGAAGGACGGGCAGAGCACGGCCGCGTCCGCCACCTCGCCGCAATTGCCGCAGCCGACGCAGTTCTGGTCGATCGATGCGACAGGATCGTCGCGCAGCGGATCGTCGAGCGACTTCACCGACAGCGACGGGCAGCCGGAGAGCCGCATGCAGGCGTGGTCGCCGGTGCAGACGTCCTCGTCGACGCCGAATTTCGGCTTGACCACACGCTCGCCGCCCTTGATCGCCTTGTCGAGCAGCGGCTTCTCACGGCGCTGGCGGTTGAGCATGCATTCGGAGGAGGCGACGATGACTTTCGGCCCCTTCTCCTCCGTCGTCAGCGCCTCCCGCAGCGCGGCGCGCATCTTGCCGACATCGTAGGTGCGGTCGATGTGGCGCAGCCACTTCACGCCCATGCCCTTCACCGCTTCGGTGATCGGATGCTTGGTCGATTTCGTCCGGTTCGAGGCGCGCGAAGACAGGATGTCCTGGCCGCCGGTGGCGGCCGAGTAGAAGTTGTCGACGATGACGATGACGCCGTCGTTCTTGTTGAACACCGCGTTGCCGATCGAGGAGGTCAGGCCGTTGTGCCAGAAGCCGCCGTCGCCGACGAAGGAGATCGAGCGGCGCCTGGCGTCAGGCGAATTGAAGGCTGACGCCGAGGCCGGCCCCAGCCCGTAGCCCATGGTGGTGGCGCCGACCTCGAAGGGCGGCATGATCGAGAACAGGTGGCAGCCGATGTCGGAGGCGATGTGGTGCTTGCCGAGTTCCTGCTCGACCAGTTTGGTGGCGGCGAAGATCGGCCGCTCGGGGCAACCGACGCAGAAGCCCGGCGGTCGGCCCGGAACGACATTGATGAGATCGGCCGTATCGACCCCCTCGCCCAGCTTGTTCGGCGCGCGCACCTCGCCCGGCAGCAGATGCGGAGCATGCGCCCTGAGGAAAGAGCCGATGCCGTCGAGCATCACCTGTCCGGTGTATTCGCCAGCCATCGGCAGATGCTCCTTGCCGACCAGCCTGGTGCCGCGACCGGCCTTGTGCAGCATGGCGGCGAAGGCCTGCTCGATATAGTTGGGCTGGCCTTCCTCGACGACCAGCACCGCCTGCTTGCCTTCGCAGAAGGACAGGAACTCGTCGTCGATCAGCGGGTAGACGGCGTTGAGCACATAGAGCGGCACATCGGTGTCGCCATAGGTGTCGGCGATGCCGAGCCGCTGCAGCGCGCGGATGACGGAATTATACATGCCGCCCTGCATGACGATGCCGACTGGGCCGTGGTCCGAGCCGAAGATCTCGTTGATCTTGCGCTCGCGGATGAAATCCACCGCCGCCGGCCAGCGCTTGGCGACCTTCTCCTTCTCATGCAGGAAGGACGCCGGCGGCAGCACGATGCGGCCGGTGTCGCGGCGCGGCGCGGCAAGCGCGTCGGCGACCGACATCGGCGGACGCTTGTTGTCCCTGGCGATGAAATGGCCGTGGACGTGGCAGCAGCGGATGCGCACCTGCAGCATGACCGGCGTGTTCGATGCCTCCGACAGCTCGAAGCCGTCCTCGACCGCCTTGACGATCGAGGGCAGGTTCGGGCGCGGGTCGAGCAGCCAGACCTGGCTCTTCATGGCGAAGGCATGGCTGCGCTCCTGCATGATGGAGGAGCCCTCGCCGTAATCCTCGCCGACGATGATCAGCGCGCCGCCGGTGACCCCGCCCGATGCCAGATTGGCGAGCGCATCGGAGGCGACATTGGTGCCGACCGTCGACTTGAAGGTGGCCGCGCCCCGGATCGGGTAATGCACGGAAGCCGCGAGCATGGCGGTGGCGGTGGCCTCCGAGGCACTCGCTTCGAAATGCACGCCGAGCTCGCCCAGGATGTCCTGCGCGTCGGCGAGCACGTCCATCAGATGGCTGATCGGCGCGCCCTGATAGCCGCCGACATAGCCGACGCCGCACTGCAGCAGCGCCTTGGTGATGGCGAGGATGCCTTCGCCGGCAAATTCCTGGCCGGCCCCTAACCTCAGCTTTTCGACTTCCTTGGCAAAAGACCGTTCGGCCATCTCTGCCTCCTCCCGTTGCCGCCTGTCCGTTGCCGGAGGGGGCGGCGCGTATGTCAAACTCAAATGTCGTGCTTGCGGATGTTCTTCAGCATCTTCTGCAGGATGGCGATCAGCGCGGCATATTCGGCATCGTCGACACCGTCGAACATCGTCTCGAAGGCATCGTGCATGGCGGGCCAGGCGCGGGTGAAGAGCGCCCGCCCGTCGTCGGTCAGGAACACGTGGCGGATGCGGCTGTCGGTGACGCCCTGCTCGCGCCGCACGAGGCCCTGGCCTTCCAGCGTGTCGAGCGTGCGGCTCAAGGTCGACTGCTCGATCACCGTGTAGACCGATAGGTCGTTGACGGTGACGCCGTCGGTGATCGACAGCACGGCCAGCGTGCGCACCTGCGGGATGGTCAGGCCCTGCTTGCGGAAGTCGTCGCGCAAGGTGGCGTTGTAGCGGCCCATGATGCGGTTCATCAGATAGGGCGCGAACTGCTGCAGGCCGATCTCGCCGAGGGTCGAGATGCGCTGGCGCTTTTCCGCAAGTTTCTGCTCCATCAGAGCCTCCCCGCCAGAAGGAAGCCGGAGCCGCCGCCAAGGCCGGCGCCCGGATGCGTCGAAGCGCCGATGTGGTAGAGGCCCTGGATGCCGGTGTCGTGGTTGCGGCTCGCCTTGAACGGCCGCCACAGGAAGGCCTGGTCGATGGTCGACGAGCCGCCATAGGGATCGCCGCCGACAAGGTTGACGTTCATCGCTTCGAGATCGGCCGGCGAGTAGGCGCGGCGCGCGATGACCGTCTCGCGGAAACCGTCGATGTGATGGGCGAGGATCGCCTCGACCCGGTCGGCAAAGACTTCGCGCAAGGCGTCGCTCCATCGTCCGTCAGCCGGTGTTTCCAACTGGCCCGCCGCATCGCCTTTGACAACGCGCGGCGCCTCGGGCAGTTGCAGCCAGAGGATCGCCTTGCCCTCCGGACAGCGCGACGGGTCGAGCGCGTGCGGCTGGCCGACGCAGATGGTCGGCACTTGCGGCAGCAGGCCGCGCACCGCCTCGTTGCAGGCTTTCGAGACGCCGTCGAGCCCCGGCGTCAGATGCAGCAGCGCCACCTTGCCGAGGCCCTCGCCGCGCCAGGCCGGCGACTTGTTCAGCGCATAGTGGATCTGGAAGTTGCCCTTTCCGTAGCGATAGTCTTTCGTCGCTTTCGCGGCGGCCTCCGGCGCATCCTTGCCGAGCAGGCGGCCGTAAAGCTGCGTCGGCGTGACCGAGCAGACGACGCTCTTGGCGGCGCTTAGCGTCTCGCCGGAGGCGAGCTGCACGCCGGTGGCTCGGCCGCCGGTCTGGACGATCGAGGTGACATCGGCATTGACGCGGATTTCGCCGCGGCGCTCCTTGATCAGCGCCTCGAAGGCGGCGAGCAGGTTCTTGGCGCCGCCCTTGACGATCGGCGCGCCGGCCGCCTCCAGCGCAAAGGCGATGACTTTGGCGATCTGACCGGAGAAGGCGTCTTCCGGTCCGAGCCCGGCATGCAGCACCCAGGGCGCCCAGAGCGCGCGCACGGTGTCGGATGTATAGCCGGCTTCCAGCCAGCCGCGCGCGGGAACCAGCGTCTCGCCCATGAAGGCGGCAAGGTTGCGCGGGCCGCGGCGCCAGGCTTCGCCGGCCATGAGCCTCGTCGTCGGATAGGACCAGAGCGCGCCGCCGAGCAGTCCGAACAGCAGCCCGGCATTGCGCTCGACGTCGCCGACATCGCCGCCATGGCGGTCGCCGTCGCCGGAGGCAATCGCGTTCAGCGCCGCTATGTTGGCGGCGCGGTCGGTGGTGAGCACCGCATGGCTGCCGTCGGGCCGCAGCACGCCGGTGGGGGTGGCGGTGTGGCAGAATTCCAGCCCGTGCCGCGCAAGGTCCTTGCCGAGCGCGGCATAGGCCGGCGAGGTGATGAACAGCACGAAGGTCGTCGCCATCACATCATGGACGAAGCCGGGCGCAGTGATCTCCTCGCTGCGCATGCAGCCGCCGATGCGGTCGTTGCGCTCGAGCACCAGCACCTTGGCTCCCTTGGCGCCAAGCATCGCCGCGCAGACCAGCGCGTTGATGCCGCTGCCGACGATGATGTGATCGGGGGCGGTCATTGGCAGCTCGCGGTCGAGAAATGGACGTCAATCGCGCGGGACGGCGTTCCTTCGCGCCCCCCTCTGTCCTGCCGGACATCTCCCCCACAAGGGGGGAGATTGATCATCGCGGCTTTCGCCAATTGTCCACGTTGCAGGATTGAACAGGGCGCCAAAGCTGCCGATCTCCCCCCTTGTGGGGGAGATGTCCGGCAGGACAGAGGGGGGCGCCGTAGAGCGCTGACGCTCCAAGGCTGCCATCCCGTACCCATCGTCACTCCGTTGCCCACAAGCATGATCTTCTCCCGAAGACCGCCGCCTCGTCTTACTTGCCCGGCACCAGCGCCAGCGCGCGGATCGGGCTGCCGGTGCCGTGCTCGATCTTGAGCGGCGCGGCGATCAGGATCGCGCCCTTCGGCGGCAGCAGGTCGAGATTGCAGAGGCTGGCGAGGCCGTAACGATTGGCCTTGTGCATCAGCGTGTGCGCCGGGAATGGCGGCTCCATGCCGCCGGCCTTGCCGGCATCGGTGCCGATCGTCTCGGAGCCCCAGCCCTTGATGTCCTTGCTGATCAGGAACTGGATAGCTTCGGCCGTCGGTCCGGGCGTGTGCGGGCCGGTCTCGTTGGCGTTGAGGAATTCGGCCTCCGAGCCGTTGCGCTTGTACCAGTCGGTGCGCATCACCACCCATTCGCCGGGATTGATGGCGCCATGCTCGGCTTCCCAGGCCTTGATGTGGTCGACGGTGAGCAGGAAATCGTGGTCGGCTGCGGCTTCCTTCGAGCAGTCGATGACATTGACCGGGCCGACGAAATTCTGCGCCGGAATGGTATCGGTGGCGCCGTCCGGATAGTCCTTGCCGGTGATCCAGTGCTGCGGCGCGTCGAAATGCGTGCCCGAATGCTCGCCGAGCTTCAGCCAGTTCCAGGCCCACCACGGGCCGTTCTTGTCATATTTGGAGATGGCGTGGATCTCGACCTTCGGCGTGTCGACGGCGAGCTCCGGCGGCAGCTTGATCAGCGGCGTGTCGGGCCCGAGCGGCGCCGACAGATCGACCACCTTGATGGCGCCCGAAAGCAGCTGGCCGGCGACTTCGCCGAGGAGTTTTTGCGTGTCCATGGTTCTGTTCCCTCTTGTTCGTGACCTTCAAGGCTCGTTGCGGCCCTTAATATCCTACTAGACGAAAACATATGCATCTGCAATTATCTTTAAGCATAAAGCATTTTGGGGAGGGGCGTGAGCGAGTTCGACGCCATCTTTGTCGGGGCGGGCCACAACAGTCTGGCCTGCGCGGCGCATCTGTCGCTCAAAGGCTGGAAAACCGCGGTTTTCGAGCGCAGCCAGGCGATCGGCGGCGCCGTCCGGACGGCGGAATATACGTTGCCCGGCTTCCGTCACGATTTCGGCGCGATGAATCTGAGCCTGTTCGCCGGCTCGGCCTTCCACCGGAAATATGCAAATGAATTGAAAGACCAGGGGCTGGAATTCGCGCCCGTCACCGACTGTTTCGCCAGCGCCTTCCCGGATGGGAAGTGGTTCGGCGTCAGCAACGATCTCGAAAAGACCGTCGCCCGGCTCGCTGCCTTCTCCGCCGCCGACGCCGCCGCCTGGCGCCGGCTGGTCGGCGCCTTTCCCGGAGAGGCCGAGCATCTTTTCCGCCTGCTCGGATCGCCGATGAGCGCGCAGGCGCTGGCCGGCACGGCCTGGAACCTGTGGCGCAAGAAGGGCATTGTCGGCGCGCTGGACACGGGGCGGCTGCTGCTGTCGTCACCGCGGGCGTGGCTGGAGGAGAATTTCGAGACGCCGCATGTCAGGACGACGCTCGCAGCCTGGGGCATGCATCTCGACTTCGCGCCCGACATCGCCGGCGGCGCCGTGTTTCCTTATCTGGAATCGATGGCCAACCAGAGCTTCGGCATGGTGCTTGGCAAGGGCGGCGCCGACACCATCATCCACGCGCTGGCCGGCATGGTCAAAGCGGCGGGCGGCAAGATCGCGACCGGCGCGGACGTGGCCGAGATCATGGTTGCCGGCGGCCGGGCCACCGGCGTGCGGCTCGCGTCCGGCGATTTCCATGTCGCCAGCAAGGCCGTCATTGCCGGCGTCGCTCCGAAGGCGCTTGCCGGCAAGCTGCTGCCCGATGGCTCCGGCGACGCCGGATTCGACGCGGCGGTGAAAAAGTTCCGCCATGCGCCGGGCACGATGATGATCCATCTGGCGCTGGACGATCTGCCGGACTGGAGCGCCGGCGCCGAGCTTCGCCGGTTCGCCTATGTGCATCTGGCGCCGTCGCTCGACGCCATGTCGCGCACCTATCAGCAGGCGATGGCCGGCATCTTGCCGGATCAGCCGGTGCTCGTGGTGGGACAGCCGACGGCTGTCGACCCCTCGCGTGCGCCCGACGGCAAGCACGTGCTGTGGGTGCAGGTGCGCATGTTGCCGGCAGAAATCCTTGGCGATGCCGCCGGCAAGACCACGCCTGCTCATTGGGACGCGGTCAAGGACAACTATGGCGAACGCGTGCTCGACATCATCGAGACCTACGCGCCCGGCCTGCGCAAGAAGATCCTCGGCCGCGCGATCTTCTCGCCGCTCGACCTCGAGCGCGAGAACCCGAATCTCGTCGGCGGCGACCAGATCTGCGGCAGCCACCATCTGGCGCAGAATTTTCTCTTCCGTCCGGCGCGCGGCTTCGCGCGCTGGAACACGCCGGTCTCAAACCTCTACCTCACCGGCGCCGCGACATGGCCCGGCGCCGGCACCGGTGCCGGGTCCGGCTTCATGCTCGCGCAACAACTGGGAGGAATTTGAGCCTAGGAACTCCAGGATGGACAAGGCGCGGTTGCTCACCAGACCTGCCGAATGAAAAACGCCGCGCGCACAATTACAGTCAAAAATGGACAACCAACAAGGGGAACGACCATGACCATCAACAGACGCGATTTGCTCGGATATGGCGCGGCGGCGATCGGCGCGGCGACGCTCGGCCTGCCGAGGGCAGCGAAGGCGGCGGACGAGCTGACGATCGCCTACAACGTCAACCTGCCCTCCTGGGACCCGACGACCGGCCCTTCGGCAGTGAACCCGACCATCCAGGGGCTCTACCAGTCGGTGTTCGACCAGTTCATCCCGCAGAAGCCGGATCTCTCCTTCATGCCCGGCCTGCTCACCGAATGGGGCTGGAACGACGACCGCACCAAGGTGACGATGACGGTGCGTGACGGCGTGAAGTGGCATGACGGCTCGCCCTTCACCGCCGAGGATGTGGTGTGGTCGCTGCAGCGGGCCGGCGACGAGAAGACCGGCAACCCGATCCAGTTCGTGTGGAAGAACGTCAACAATTTCAAGATCGACGGCAACAAGATCACCGGCGACGTGGTGCAGTTCGACCCGGTCTATTTCAAGTGGATGTCGTTCCTGACCGGCTACATCATGCCGAAGGCCTATTACGAGAAGGTGGGCGCCGAAGGTTTCGAGAAGGCGCCGATCGGCACCGGCCCTTATATGGTCGACAAGTTCGAGCGCAACGCCTTCCTGCGGCTCAAGGCCAATCCGAACTACTGGGGCAGTAAGCCCGCCTTCGAGAATGTGACGATCAAGTTCGTCACCGATGCGGCGAGCCGCGTCGCCGAGATCGAATCCGGCTCCTCGCAGGTGACGCTCGAAATTCCTTACGAGGAATATGACCGGCTGATCGCCAAGGACGGGCTCGCCGGCTCGATCAAGAACGTCTCCGACATCGGCATGGTCTTCTTCAACGACATCGAGGCGATGCTGGACAAGAACGTCCGCCAGGCGGCGGTGATGGCGGTGGACAAGGAGCTCTTGGTCAAGCGGCTGCTGCGCGGCTACGGCCAGCCGATCGCGACGCTGGAGACGCCGGAATACGCGGCCTTCGATCCATCGATCAAGGTCGAGCACAATCCTGAGAAGGCCAAGGAACTGCTCGCGGCGTCCGGCTATTCGCCCAAGAAGCCGGTCAAGTTCACCATCCAGACGACCAAGGGCTTCAAGCCCAAGGACTATGAGATGATCCAGGCGATCGTCGGCATGTGGCGCAAGGTCGGCATCGAGGCCAATATCGAGGTCTACGAGATCGCCAAGCATTACGAGCTGCGCGCCGCCGACAAGCTGGCGCCGGCCGCCTTCTACAACTGGGGCAATGCGATCGGCGACCCGACCACCTCGACCGGCTTTGCCATGTACGGCCCGAGCCCGCATTCGGTGTGGGACAGCAAGGACCTTGTCGACATGATCAATCCGCTGTGGGGCGAGAAGGACGAGGCCAAGCGCATCGCCGGCTGGAAGGCCGTCGACAAATACATCGCCGAGCAGGCCTATGTGCTGCCGCTGATCCAGTATGCGCAGCCGATCGTGCATTCGAAGAAGGTCAATGTCGTGCAGCATGTGTCCGGCGCGCTGCTGCCGGCGCTGATGACCCCGGCCTGACCATCGGCCTCGATTGCCGCGCGCGCCGCCCGCAAGACGGCGCGCATTTTCATCCGGGCATGTTGGCAGATGCTGCTGCAGAGATTCCTCGTTCGTCTTGTGACGATGCTTGTCACGCTGTTCGGCGTGGCCGTCATCGTCTTCGTCGTCATCCGCGTCGCGCCCGGCGATCCGATCGCCATGATGCTGCCGCCCGGCGCCAGCGACGACGACATCGCGCGGCTGCGCGGGCTCTACGGCCTGGACAAGGGTATCGTGCAGCAATTCTTCATCTGGCTCGCCGGCGTGCTGCACGGCGATTTCGGCACCTCGATCTCGCTGCGCCAGGACGTGCTCGGCCTGGTCTTCAACCGGCTGCCGGCGACGCTGGAACTGGCGACCGTGGCGCTGCTGATGGCGGTGGCGATCGGCGTCACCGCGGCGATCCTTGGCGCGCGCTCGCGCGGCACGGCGGTCGAAGCCGGCATCGACATCGCCAGCGGCGCGACGCTCTCCATCCCCGACTTCCTGTGGGGCCTGGTGCTGATCCTGCTGTTCGGTGTGCTTATCCCCGTGTTCGACATTTCCGGCCGGGTGTCGCCGCAGCTCGACCTGCCCTTCGTCACCCAGTTTTACCTCGTGGAGAGCATCCTGCGACTGCGCATCGATCTCACCTGGGATCTCATCAAGCACATGCTAATGCCGGCGATCGCGCTGGCGCTGCCGCTGGCGGCGATCATCGCGCAGCTCCTGAAGCAGTCGCTGAAGGAAGTGCTCGATCTCGACTATGTCGTGCTGGCCCGGGTCAAGGGCTTTTCCGAAACGCAGGTCATCCTGCGCGAGGCGCTGAAGAACGCGGCGCTGCCGACGCTGACGCTGGTCGGCGTGCAGTTCACCTTCCTGATCGGCGGCACCGTCATCGTCGAGCGGCTGTTCTCCTATGAGGGCCTCGGCAATATGGCGATCGACGCCGTGATCAACCGCGACCTGCCGCTGATCCAGGGCATCGTGCTGGTCTTCGCGCTGCTCTTCGTGCTGATCAACTTGGCCGTCGACATGATGTATGCGCTGCTCAATCCAAGGCTGCGCCATGGATGAGGCGCGCATCTCAAGACGCGGGTTGAGCCCGCGACTGTGGCTGGCCGGCGGGTGGCTGCTCATTGCGCTCGCCGCGGCGATCTTCGCGCCGCTGATCGCGCCGCAGGACCCGCTGGCGCAGGACCTGATGCTGGAGCGGCTGCCGCCCTTCTGGCTCGACGGAGCCGAGCCAGGCTATTGGCTGGGCACCGACAGCCTCGGCCGGGATCTGCTGTCGCGCCTGATCTTCGGCGGCCGCATCGCCTTCATCGTCGCCTTCGCCGCGGCGACGTCGGCCTGCCTCATCGGCTCGGCGCTCGGGCTGATCGCCGGCTATTTCGGCGGCTGGGCCGACCGCATCATCTCGCGCATCGTCGATGTCTGGATGGCGTTCCCGCCGGTGCTGTTCGCGATCCTCCTGGTGGCCGTTCTGGGCACGGGCCTCAGCTCCGTCGTCATCGCGATCGCCATCATCGACTGGACGCGCTTCTGCCGGGTGATCCGCGCCGAGGCGATGAGCCAGGCGCGCATGGACTATGTCGAAAGCGCGCGCATCGCCGGCTATGGCCGCATCGGCATCATGCTGCGCGAGGTGCTGCCCAATGTGCTGCCTTCGGTGGTGGCGCTGCTGTCGCTCGAAATGGGCATCGCCGTCATCGTCGAGGCGATCCTGTCCTTCGTCAATCTGTCGATCTCGACCGACGATCCGACCTGGGGCGGCATCATCGCCGAAGGCCGGCTGTCGATCCATCAGGCCTGGTGGGTGCTGGTGTTCCCGCTGATCACATTGATACTCACCGTGCTCTCCTTCAGCCAGTTCGGCGAAGGATTGAAGGCACGCTTCGATCCAGTGCTGCGATGAGCGCCAACATGGAACCATGCCTCGACATCCGCTCCTTGAGCGCGGTGCTGCCCAACGGCCAGCGCGTGCTGCGCTCGGTCTCGCTCAGCGTCCAGCCGGGCGAGGTGCGGGCGCTGGTCGGCGAGAGCGGCGCCGGCAAGACGATGATCGGCAAGGCCGTGCTCGGCGTCCTGCCGAGCAGCGTGCGCATCGTGGAAGGCGAGATGCTGATCGAAGGCGCGGACCTCGGCCGCCTCGATGCGAAGGCGCGGCGGGCCTTGATCGGCGCGCGCACGGCGCTGATCCCGCAGGATCCGCTGACCGCGCTCAATCCGTCGCGCCGCATCGGCCCGCAGACGACCGACCGGCTGGTGCGCATCCTCGGCTGGAGCGGCGAGAGGGCCGACAAGCGCATCCGGCGATTGCTCGATGAAGTGCAAATCCGCGATCCGGAACGGGTGCTGAAGAGCTATCCGCATGAGCTGTCCGGCGGCATGCGCCAGCGCGTTCTTATCGCGGCGGCCTTCGCGGCGGAACCCAGGCTGATCGTTGCCGACGAACCGACGACGGCTCTCGACGTGACCGTGCAGAAGCAGATCCTGCGGCTGATCGCGCAATTGCAGCGTGACCACGGCACCGCGATCCTGTTCGTGACCCATGATCTCGGCGTCGTCGCCAAGATCAGCCAGAGGGTGTCGGTGCTCTATGCCGGCAAGGTGGTCGAGGAGGCCGAGACCGCCGATCTCTTTGCAGCGCCCCAGCACGCTTACACGCGGGCGCTGATCGCGGCGACGCCGCGCTATACCGATCCCTACGCTTCGCTGAAGCCGGTGGACGAAACCGTGCTCGCGGGGCTCTCTGCAGAGATCGCCGCCGCCGACAAGGCATGGAGGCCCAGCCATGACTGAGCCGTTGTTTTCCGTGCGCGGGCTGAAAGTGGTGCTGCCCGACATGACGCGCAAACCGCTGATCGGCCGGGCGCCGCTTGCGGAAATCCTCAAGGGTCTCGATTTCGACCTGCCGAAGGGTTCGGTCACCGGCATCGTCGGCGAATCCGGCTCGGGCAAGTCGACGCTCGGCCGCGCGCTGGTCAGGCTGATCGAGCCGAGTTCGGGGACCATCCACTTCGAAGGACGCGACATCAGCCATCTGTCGGAGGCAGAGCTGAGGCCGCTGCGGCGCGACCTGCAGATGATCTTCCAGGATCCGATGTCCTCGCTCAATCCGCGGCACACGATCTTCAACATCATCGCAGCACCCTTGAGGCAGAACGGGCTTGGCGACAGGCTGAAGGAGCGCGTCGCGGAGGCCCTTCAGCGCGTCGGCCTGCCGCAGAATTTCGCCGGCCGCTATCGCCACGAGCTGTCGGGCGGCCAGCGGCAGCGCGTCGGCATCGCGCGAGCGCTGGCCTTGTCGCCGAAATTCGTGCTGGCCGACGAGATCGTCTCCGGCCTCGACGTCTCGACGCAGGCGCAGATCCTGACGCTGCTCGAAAAGCTGGCGGCCGAGATGGGCCTGACGGTCGCCTTTATCAGCCATGATCTGTCGGTGATCCGGCGGCTCTGCCGGCAGGTCATCGTCATGCGCGAGGGCAGGATCGTCGAATCGAGCGCCACCGACGCGCTGTTCGACAAACCCAGGGAGGCCTATACGCGCGACCTGCTCGCCGCCATTCCGCTGCCCGAGATCGACGCGGACTGGCTGGAGCCGTCCGCGAAGGCGCCGGCATGAGAAAAGCTTGACCTGTCCGCACGCCGAACAGCGGGCCTCGGATGTGCAGGGAAGCAAAGTCAGCCCGCCAATGGAGGGTGACATGAACTACGCAGCAGGCGGCGCGATGCTCGCCGCAATCCTGTTCGGCTCGATGGGAGCGGCCTCGGCCGATTCGATCCCCGGCATGCGTGGGCACGACCATACCGGCATCACCGTGCCCGACACGAAGCAGGCCGTCGACTTCTTCACCGGCGTGGTCGGATGCAAGAAGGCGATGTCGTTCGGCCCGTTCGCCGACGACAAGGGCACCTTCATGCAAGACCTGCTCGGCGTCGATCCGAAGGCGGTGATCGAGGAGATCACCATGGTCTGCTGCGGCACCGGTTCGAACATCGAGCTGTTCAAATACACCGCGCCCGACCAGAAGGACCTGCAGCCGAAGAACAGCGACATCGGCGGCTTCCACATCGCCTTCTATGTCGACGACGTCGCCGCG
Organism: Mesorhizobium sp. M1D.F.Ca.ET.231.01.1.1; assembly: GCF_003999155.2. Taxonomy (NCBI): domain Bacteria; kingdom Pseudomonadati; phylum Pseudomonadota; class Alphaproteobacteria; order Hyphomicrobiales; family Phyllobacteriaceae; genus Mesorhizobium; species Mesorhizobium sp. M1D.F.Ca.ET.231.01.1.1. The sequence continues at coordinate 11,887 of NZ_RZOZ02000011.1, read as the reverse complement.
GCGAAGACCTATCTCGACGCCAAGGGCGTGAAGACCAGGCTGGGACCATTGCCGGTCAAGGAAGGGCCGGCCGCCGGCCAGACCATCCTTTACTTCCAGGCGCCGTGGGGACTGCAGCTCGAAGCGATCAGCTATCCGCAAGGCATGGCTTACGAGAAGGGCGCCGAAACGGTGCTGTGGAGCCCCAAGGATCCGGCCAAGTGACCGGTTCCCGCGATGCGTCCAGGAATTGTTCAACTATAAAACTTTAAGCTTGAAATAATTTCCGGAAGGCGCGATACTGACAGTCGGGATCGCCTGGCCTTGCCGGCGACTCCCGATGCGAAGAGGAGATCGCAAGACATGAAGGTTGCGGTTCTCGGCGGCGGACCGGCCGGGCTCTACTTTGCCATCTCGCTGAAGCTGCGCGACGCCGCGCATGAGGTGACAGTCTATGAACGCAACCGCCCGGACGACACGTTCGGCTGGGGCGTGGTGCTGTCGGCCGAAACGCTGGACAACCTGACCAGGAACGACCCGGTCAGCGCGGTCTGGATCAAGAAGCATTTCGCCTATTGGGACGACATCGCCGTCATCCATGACGGCGTGCGCACGGTATCCTCCGGCCATGGCTTCTGCGGCATCGGCCGCAAGCGGCTGCTGATCCTTTTGCAGCGCAGGGCGCGCGAGCTCGGCATCAAGTTGATGTTCGAGACCGATGTCTCCGACCCCCGCCCCTTCATGGAAACGCACGACCTTGTAGTCGCGGCCGACGGGCTGAACTCCAAGTCACGCGCGGCTTTCGCCGATGTCTTCAAGCCCGACATCGACACCCGCAAATGCAAGTTCGTCTGGCTCGGCACGACGCAGAAATTCGACGACGCCTTCACCTTTATCTTCGAGAAGACGGAGCATGGCTGGGTGTGGGCGCATGCCTACCAGTTCGACAGCGAGACCGCGACCTTCATCGTCGAATGCAGCGAGCAGACTTGGGAGCGCTTCGGCTTTGGCCAGATGACGCAGCAGGAATCGATCGCGGTCTGCGAGCGCATCTTCAAAAAGCATCTTGGCGGCCATCCGCTGATGACCAACGCCAACCACATCCGCGGGTCGGCCTGGATCAATTTCCCGCGCGTGCTGTGCGAGCGCTGGTCGTATAAGAACCTGGCGCTGATGGGCGATGCGGCTGCGTCGGCGCATTTCTCCATTGGCTCCGGCACCAAGCTCGCGCTGGAAAGCGCTGTCGCGCTCGCCGACTATGTCGAGTCCGAGCCGGACCTCGAGGCGGCCTTCCGCAAATATGAAGACGCGCGCCGCACCGAAGTGCTGAAGCTGCAGTCGGCGGCGCGCAATTCGCTCGAATGGTTCGAGGAAGTCGAACGATATCTCGGGTTAGATCCGGTGCAGTTCAACTATTCGCTGCTCACCCGCTCGCAGCGCATCAGCCACGAGAACCTGAGACTGCGCGACGCCGAATGGCTGGCGGGCGCCGAGGAATGGTTCCAGCGCAGGGCCGGCGCGGACGGCAGAAGCTTGCGCCGCGCGCCGATGTTCGCGCCGTTCAAGCTGCGCGACATGGCGCTCAACAACCGCATCGTCGTCTCGCCGATGGCGCAGTACAAGGCCGTCGACGGCTGTCCGACCGACTGGCATTTTGCTCACTATGCCGAGCGCGCCAAGGGCGGCGCCGGCCTCGTCTATATCGAAATGACCTGCGTCAGCCCCGAGGGGCGCATCACGCCCGGATGTCCCGGCTTCTACAAGCCCGAACATGAGGCCGCGTGGAAGCGCCTGGTCGATTTTGTCCATGCCGAGACCGAGGCGAAAATCTGCGCCCAGATCGGCCACTCCGGCGCCAAGGGCTCGACCCGCCTCGGCTGGGAAGGAACCGACGAGCCGCTACCCTCCGGCAACTGGCCGGTGATGGCGCCTTCGGCCGTGCCGTGGTCGCCCGGGAACCAGGTGCCGAAGGCGATGGACCGCGCCGACATGGACGCTGTGCGCGACCAGTTCGTCGCCTCGGCGCAGATGGCCGAGCGCTGCGGCTTCGACATGCTGGAGATCCATGCCGCGCATGGCTACCTGCTCTCGGCGTTCATCACGCCGCTGACCAACAGGCGCACCGACGACTATGGCGGCTCGCTCGAAAACCGCATGCGCTATCCGCTGGAGATCTTCCACGCGGTGCGCGCGGTGTGGTCGGCGGGAAAGCCGATCTCGATGCGCATCTCGGCCAATGACTGGGTTGGCATCGAGGGCGTGACGCCGGCCGATGCCGTCGAGATCGCCAGGCTTCTGCATCAAGCCGGCGTCGACCTCTGCGACGTGTCGGCCGGCCAGACCACGATCGCCGCAAGACCTGTCTATGGGCGCATGTTCCAGACGCCGTTCTCCGACCGCATCCGCAACGAGGTCGGCATGGCGACCATGGCTGTCGGCAACATCTACGAGCCCGACCATGCCAACTCGATCCTGATGGCCGGACGCGCCGATCTGGTGGCGCTGGCGCGACCGCATCTCACCGACCCCTACTGGACGCTGCATGCGGCGGTCACGCTCGGCGACCGCGGCATCAAATGGCCGGATCCTTATCTGCGCGGGCGCGACCAGATCTATCGCCTGGCCGAACGCGAAGCAGCAGCGGGGCTGAAGGTATGAGCGCCGCTCCGGCAATCATGGGCAGGCACGCCCTGGTCACCGGCGGCGGCTCTGGCGTTGGGCGCTCGATCGCGCTGGCGCTGGCGGGTGCCGGCGTCACCGTCACCATCTGCGGCCGGCGCGAGGCCGCGCTGGCGGAAGTGGCCCGCGAAAACGACCGCATCTTTGGCATTGCCGCCGATGTCACCGACGAAGCGGAAATGGCCGCTCTGCACGAGAAGGCGGAAGCGGCGCGCGGACCGTTGGACATCGTGGTTGCCAATGCCGGCATGTCCGGCAGTGCCCCGGCGCACAGGATTTCGCTAGCCGACTGGCGACGCACGCTCGACGTCAACCTCACCGGCGCCTTCCTGACGGTGAAGCCGGCGCTGGCCGGCATGCTGGCGCGAAAGTCGGGCCGCATCGTCTTCGTCGCCTCGACCGCCGGCTTGAAAGGCTATGCTTATGTCGCGCCTTACGTCGCTGCCAAGCACGGCGTCGTCGGGCTGATGCGAGCGCTCGCAGCCGAGACGGCAAAATCAGGCATTACCGTCAATGCGGTGTGCCCAGGCTTCGTGGAAACGGACATGCTGGAAGAGTCCGTCCGGCGCATCGTCGAAAAAACCGGCCGCGCCGCCGACGAGGCGCGGGCGAGCCTTGCCGCGATCAATCCGCAAGGGCGTTTCGTCCAGCCGGACGAGGTCGCTGCGGCGGTGCTTTGGCTATGCAGCGACGCCGCGCGATCGATCACCGGACAGGCCATCTCAGTCTCCGGAGGCGAGACATGGTAGCCGGACCGACGTCCACTGGGCCGGGTAAGGACAGGCTGCGCCTATGGATACGCCTGCTGCGTGCTTCGCGCACCATCGAGGCAGAGCTGCGCGAGCGGCTGAAGAAGGAATTCGACACGACGCTGCCGCGCTTCGACGTGATGGCGGCACTCTACCGGTCGCCGGAAGGCATGCTGATGAGTGATCTGTCGCGCTTCCTGCTGGTGTCGAACGGCAACGTGACGGGCATCGTCGACCGCCTGGTTTCGGAAGGCCTTGTGATGCGCGCGCGCCGCAACGGCGACCGCCGCACCTCGATGGTGCGGCTGACCGAGGAAGGCTCAAAATCTTTCGCCGCGATCGCCGCCGCGCATGAGAGCTGGGTCGGCGAGCTGCTCGGCACTGTCAGCGATGACGAGGCGCGCCGTCTGACCGGCATGCTGAAATCGTTCCGCAGCAATTGGGAGGGACGCGAATGAGCGCCATGGCCAAGCTCAAGCCGAAACACTTCCTCTGGGAGGTCGAAGGCAAGGTCGCCAAGGTCCGGCTCGATCGGCCCGAGCGCAAGAACCCGCTCACCTTCGACAGCTATGCGGAGATGCGCGACACTTTTCGCGACCTTGTCTATGCCGACGATGTCGATGCCGTGGTCTTCCTGCCCAATGGCGGCAATTTCTGCTCGGGCGGCGATGTCCACGACATCATCGGGCCGCTGGTCAGAATGGACATGAAGGCGCTGCTTGCCTTCACGCGCATGACCGGCGACTTCGTCAAGGCGATGCTCAACTGCGGCAAGCCGATCATCTCCGCGGTCGACGGGGTAGCGGTCGGCGCCGGCGCCATCATCGCCATGGCCGCCGACATCCGCATCGCCACGCCCGAGGCAAAGACCGCCTTCCTGTTCACCCGCGTCGGACTCGCCGGCTGCGACATGGGCGCCTGCGCGATCCTGCCGAGGATCATCGGCCAGGGCCGCGCCGCGGAGCTGCTGTACACCGGCCGCACCATGGGTGCAGCCGAAGGCGAGCGCTGGGGATTTTATAACCGGCTGGTCGATGCGGCAGCGCTCGAAGCCGACGCGCTCGACATGGCGGCGCGCATCGTCTCCGGCCCGACCTTCGCGCATGGCATCACCAAGACGCAGCTCAATCAGGAATGGTCGATGGGCCTCGACCAGGCGATCGAAGCGGAGGCGCAGGCGCAGGCGATCTGCATGCAGACCGGCGATTTCGAGCGGGCGTACAAGGCGTTCGTGGCGAAGGAGAAGCCGGTGTTCGAAGGGAACTAGCGATGGACGCTTCTATGGAGATCTTGGCGGGACAGCGCCCCCCTCTGTCCTGCCGGACATCTCCCCCTCAAGGGGGGAGATTGGCAGCTTGCGCGCCGGCTCCTCTCCTGCGGCGCAGGCGATTGGCGAAAGCGGCAATGACGTCTGATCTCCCCCCCAGAGGGGGAGATGTCCGGCAGGACAGAGGGGGGCGCCGTAGAGCGCAAGGCTCGAAGCACTGCGGAGGCGCAAATGCCTGACCGTTCCTTCCTCTCGTGGCCCTTCTTCGAAGACCGCCATCGCCAACTCGCCGGACGCCTCGACGCCTGGTGCGCGAAGAACCTGCCGGTCGATCACCACGACGTCGACGCCGCCTGCCGCGCGCTGGTGGCGAGGCTTGGCCGCGACGGCTGGCTGAAGCCTACGGCGCTCGACCCGGACAATCCCGCACCGCTCGACGTGCGCACGCTCTGCATCACCCGCGAGACACTCGCGCACCATGATGGCCTGGCCGACTTCGCCTTCGCCATGCAAGGCCTTGGCACCGGCGCGATCTCGCTCTTCGGCACGCCGGACCAGCAGCGCTGGCTGGAGAAGACGCGAGCCGGTCAAGCGATTTCCGCGTTTGCGCTGTCCGAGCCGCGCTCAGGTTCGGACGTCGCCAACATGGAAATGACGGCGGTACGCGACTGCGACGACTACGTGCTGTCGGGCGAAAAGACGTGGATCTCCAATGGCGGCATCGCCGATCTCTATGTGGTCTTCGCCCGCACCGGTGAGGCGCCGGGCGCCAAGGGGATTTCCGCTTTCATCGTGCCTGCCGACACGAAGGGTCTGGGCATTGCCGAGCGCCTCGAGGTCATCGCTCCGCACCCGTTGGCGCGGCTTTCGTTCGACAATGTCCGCGTTCCGGTTTCCGCCCTGATCGGCAAACCCGGCGACGGCTTCCGCATCGCCATGTCGGTGCTCGACGTCTTCCGCTCGACCGTCGGCGCCGCTGCTCTCGGCTTTGCCCGCCGTGCGCTGGACGAAAGCATCAAGAGGGTGGCCGAACGGAAACTCTTCGGCGCGCCGATGGCCGAACTGCAGATGGTGCAAGGCCATATCGCCGACATGGCGCTGGACGTCGACGCCGCCGCCTTGCTCATCTACCGCGCCGCGTGGACCAAGGACATGGGCGCCGCCCGCGTCACCCGTGAGGCTGCGATGGCGAAACTGTTCGCCACCGATCGGGCGCAGGAAGTGATCGACAAGGCGGTGCAACTGCATGGCGGCGACGGCGTGCGCAAGGGCCATATCGTCGAGAGCCTCTATCGCGAGATCCGGGCGCTGCGCATCTATGAGGGCGCTTCCGACGTGCAGAAGGTGGTGATCGCCAGGCAAGTCATGGGAGCCGCGTGACACCATGCCCTGCGAACCGAATTTGAATTAGGGGAAGCTAGACATGCACACCATCCTGCAGCCGGAAGGCTGGGCCAAACCGATCGGCTACGCCAATGGCGTCGCGGCGCGCGGGCGGCTGGTTTTCGTCGGCGGCCAGGTCGGCTGGAACGCCGCGTGCAAATTCGAGACCGATGACTTCGTCGGCCAGGTGCGCCAGACGCTCGCCAACATTGTCGCGGTGCTGGCGGAAGCCGGCGGCGAGCCGCACCACATCACCTCAATGACCTGGTTTTTCACCGACAAAGGCGAGTATCTCGCCAACCTCAAAGGGATCGGCGAGGCCTACCGCGCCATCATCGGACGGCATTTTCCGGCAATGGCCGCCATGCAGGTGGTGGCGCTGGTCGAAGACCGGGCCAAGGTGGAAATCCAGGCTACGGCGGTTATTCCGGACTAACGTCCAAGATCAACGCGGGCGTTCGCGGCCACAGCCGCATCGCACCGGCTTGGCTCTTCCTACAATTTGTGATCAGATGATCACGCCTGCTTCGGCCGGCGTGTTTCACCTGTCTTCGCATAGGCTTTGTTGGAGGAAAACAAAAGCGTGGCTCTGGGCTTCGAACCGGTATCGGGACGCATCACCGTCCAGGATGGCGTCTATCAGCAGCTCCGCCATGCCTTGATGGTCGGAAGCTTCGATCCGGGGCAGGTGCTGACCATCGCCTCGCTGGCGGAAGCGTTCGGCACCTCCAACATGCCGGTACGCGAGGCCTTGCGGCGACTGGCGGCGGAGAACGCACTGGAAATCTCGCAGAACGGTTCGGCCTGCGTGCCGGTGGTGACACGGGCGCGGCTCGACGACCTTTGCCGGGCGCGCCTCGCCGTGGAAGGGCTGGCCGCCGAGCTTGGCGGACCGCGCCTTACCGCTGCCGAGATCGCCTCGCTGCAAAGGGTCACCGACGACCAGCAGGCGATCGGCCGCGACGGCAGCATCTACGAGCTGATCGCCAAGAACCAGCAGTTCCATTTCACCATCTATCGCGCCTCCGGCTCCGACGTGCTGTTCCAGCTGATCGAGACGCTGTGGCTGCGCTTCGGCCCTTATATGCGGCTGTTGTCCAACCATGTCGCGCCGCTGATGCGCGCCGGCACCATGGAACCCTCGGGCCGGCACGTCGCGATCATCGCGGCGCTGAAGGACAAGGACTTTGCGCGCGCCCGCGACGAGGTGGTGGCCGACATCACGGCGACCCAGATCACGCTGCGCGCCATCTGCCCCGATGTGCCAGAGCCCAAGACGGTCGACTTCACCGGTTTCGGCAAAGCTTCCTGATCTTCCTCAGCGTTGGGCTGACCCAAAGACCGAGAAAGTCCTGTCGCGGCCGCGCTGGACCAAAGCGATCGGCTGCTTTTTGTCACCTTACCGTTTTTCTTTAGCCTTAAAGGATTGATCCTCGCTCCGTTTTGTGATCACATGATCACAAGGGAGCGAGACAGAAGATGTCCGGCTATTTTCTCTACCACTCGATCGGCACTTTCCCCGGCAAAGCCGAGCAGATGGCTGCCGCGCTGGCGGATTTTTCCCGCGTCTGGTCAGCCGAGGACGACGGCCAGTGGCCGGCCGCGCTTGCCGCGCGGCAGCGCTTCATCGATGCCTGGACACGGCTGGTCGAGGCGCCGCAAGGTACGCTCACCACGGCCGAGAACGTCACCGCAGCGCTCTACAGCCTGATCGGCGCCCTGCCGACCGAGCGGCTGGCGGGGAAGCGGCTGCTGGTCGCCGCCGACTGTTTTCCGAGCCTGCATTTCCTGCTCGACGGGCTTGCCGAGCGTTTCGGCTTCACGCTCGACACCGTGCCGCTAAGGCCTGGCGAAAGCTGGGTGCGCGACGAGGATTTCGTTGCCCGCTGGCAGGAAGATGTCGGGCTGGCGCTCATCACCTTCGTCACCTCGACCGCCTCGCACCGCTGCGACGTCGAGCGGCTTGCCGCGCATGGTCGCGCCATGGGCAGCGTCGTCGGCGTCGACATCACTCAGGGCATCGGCGTCGTGCCGTTTTCGGTTGCCGCGACGCCGGTCGATTTCGTCGTCTCGACATCGCTCAAATGGCTGTGCGGCTCTTCCGGCGCCGGCATTTTGCAAGTCGCTCCCGACCTTCTTTCGACATGCCGGCCGGAGCTGCGCGGCTGGTTCAGCCAGCCGAATCCGTTCTCCTGGGATCTCGACGCCTTCACCTATGCCGCCGATGCGCGGCGTTTCGACCACGGCACGCCGGCGATTCTCGCGAGCGTCGCCTCGCTGCCGGGGCTGGAATGGGTGGAACGGACCGGCATCGATACGATCCGCGCGCAGAACGCGGCGCTCGTCGAGCGCATCGTCGGTGCCGCGCTGGACAATGGCTGGGCGGTCCGCTCGCCGCTCGACGCCCGCGAGCGCGGCGGCAGCGTCATGCTCGGCCTGCCGCAGCACGTCGAGGCGGCGAAGGTCGTCGCCGCGCTGCGCGACGAGCGGCTTTACTGCGATGCGCGCGGCACGACGCTGCGGCTGTCGCCCGGCATGGTCACGACAGAGGCGGCGGTCGAAACACTGATCGCCAGGCTGCAGCAGCATTTCGGCTCGCGGCGGCGCCGCGCATCCTGAATTCAGGCACCGCCTCGCCTGCGGCGCCCCGGGAGCTGGGCGCCGAAAGGGGCGGATGAGGAACCGAACCAGAGGGAAGCAAAAATGCTGAAACGTCTAGGACTGATTGTGGTGATCATCGCCGCCGGCGTCGCCTTCGCGGCCCCCGCCTTCGCCGACAAGATCATGGTGGGCGCCTATCCGGCCAACCCGCCATGGGAATACAAGACCGATTCCGGCGGTTTCGAGGGTTTTGAGATCGACGTCGCCAATGATGTCGCCAAGCGACTCGGTGCCGAGGTCGAGTTCCAGGACCTCGGCTTCCAGGCGCTGTTCGCGGCAACGGCTTCGGGCCGTATCGACTTCGCCGTGTCGTCAATCTCGGTCACCAAGGAGCGGCTGCAGAACCAGGGCTTCACCCAGGCCTATTACGACAGCGACGGCACCATCGTCGGCAAGGCGGATTCCACCATCAAGTCGCTCGACGACCTGAAGGGCAAGACCATCGGCGTCATCGCCGGCTCCACCGGCGAAGCCTACATGAAGGAAAACGCCGCCAAGCTCGGCGTCGCCGAGACCAAGAGCTACAACGCCCAGCAGGACCTTTTGCTCGACGTGCAGAACGGCCGCATCGACGGCGGCGCCGGCGAGCTCGCCGGCTTCCTGTTCGCCATCAAACAGATGCCGGCGCTGAAGATCCTGGTCCGCATCCCGACCGGCGAGCGCTTCGCGATGATGACCAAGAAGGGCCACCCGCTGCTGGAAAAGATCAACGACGCCATCAGCGGAATGAAGAAGGACGGCACCATGGCCGCCATCCACAAGAAGTGGTTCGGCGTCGATCCGGAGGCCGGGACCAGCACGGTGACGCCCGGACCGATCCCGCAATAAGCCGGCTAATCAAACGCCCTTGGAGGAGCGCCGGCGACCGGCGCTCCTCATCTCCAACCCCTTAGGCTGCGCGAACGCCGCAAGGTCTGACGCTGCCTTGACGGTGAAGCGATGGAACTGATCGATACCTTCTTCAACTGGGGCATCCTGGTCCGATCGTTTCCGATCCTCATCCGCGGGCTCGGCAACACCATCCTGCTCGGCTGCGCCGCGATCGTCTTCGGCACCATTGCCGGGCTGGCGATCTGCCTGGTGCGGCTCTATGCGCCGAAGCCGGTGAGACGGCTGGCGACGCTCTATATCGACATGTTCCGCGCGCTGCCGATCCTGGTGGTGCTGATCCTGATCTACTACGCCCTGCCCTTCATCGGCATCCGGCTGTCGTCCTTCGTGTCGGCGGCACTTGCGCTGTCGCTGGTGCTTGCCGCCTTCACCGCGGAAGTCTGCCGCGCCGGCATCGAGAACATCCCGAAGGGCCAGTTCGAGGCCGCTGCCGCGCTCGGCCTGCCGTTCTGGGTCGCCATGCGCAAGGTGGTGCTGCCGCAGGCGATCCGCGTCGTCATTCCGCCGCTCACCAGTAACTGCGTCTCCGTGTTCAAGGACACCGCGCTCGCCTCTGTCGTGGCGATGCCCGACCTCCTGAAGCAGGCGACGGACGCGCAGGCGCTGATGGCCAACCCGACGCCGCTGATCGGCGCGGCGATCATCTATCTCGCCTTCCTGTGGCCGCTGGTGCGGCTGGTCGGCTACCTCGAAGAGCGCGGCAAGGCCCGGTCCGGCGCGCGCTAACCTCCTCTCGAACTGACATCGACGACCTGAAGGAGACTCCCGTGAACCAGCACCAAGTTTCGAAAGCGCAGGAGAGCGCCGCTGCGTTCCCGGTCGAGAAGATCCGCGCCATGTTTCCCGCACTCCGGCAGGCCGGCGACTTCATCTTCATGGACAACGCCGCCGGAGCCCAGATACCGCAAAGCGTGCTCGAGGCGGTGACCAATCACCTGGTCGGGCACAACGTCCAGCGCGGTGGCCGCTATGGCCGCAGCGTCACCGTCGATCAGTCGGTCGCCGAGGCGCGCGAAAGCGTGGCGCTTTTGATCAATGCCTACAGCCCGTCCGAAATCTGCTTCGGCATGAACGCCACCTCGTTCATTCGCCTCGTCAGCCTCGGCATCGGGCAGATGCTTTCGGAACGCGACGAGATCGTCGTCACCGACATGGATCATGATGCCAACATCGCCACGTGGCTGGCGCTGGAACAGGCCGGCGCCAAGTTCAAATGGTGGCGCATGCGCGAGGACGGCAACCTCCATGTCGACGACCTCGAGCCGCTGATGTCGGACCGCACCCGCCTCGTCGCCTGCACGGTGACGGCGCATTCGATCGGCTCGATCGTCGATGTCGCTTCGGTGGCGAAGATCGCGCATGCGGCGGGCGCGGAAGTGTTCCTCGACTGCGTGCATTACGGCCCGCATGGGCTGATCGACGTGCAGGCCTGGGACTGCGACTATCTGGTCTGCTCCGGCTACAAGAACTTCTCGCCGCATATGGGCTTCCTCTGGGGCCGCTTCGAAACGCTGAAGCGGCTGCCGACCTTCCGCGAGGATTTCATTCCCGACGAGCCCCCCTACAAGGTCGAGGCCGGCACCTTCATCTACGAGAACGTGTCGGGCATGGACGCGGCCGTGCGCTATCTGGAAGCGGTCGGCCGCAATTTCCTGGCCCAGAACAACCGCTCGCGCCGCGACAACATCGTCGCCGGCATGAACGCCATCCGCGACTATGAGCTGATGCTGGCGCGCGAGATGCTGAAGGTGTTGAAGGCGTGCGGCGCCACCATCTACGGCGTCGCCGAGGAAGACCGCATCAACGAGCGCGTGCCGACCTTCTGCTTCAACATCGGCAATCTGTCGCCGCAGCGGATCGTCGAGGAGATGGCCGCCGTCCGGATCGGCATCCGCGACGGCCACATGTATGCGCCGCGGCTGATGAAGCGGCTCAACCTTTCCATGGACAGCGGCGCCATCCGCGCCTCGCTGGTGCATTACAACACGGTCGAGGAGGTGCACCGGTTTGGGGAAGCGCTGCGGGCGATTATCGCGAAGCTGTCGTGATCTGACGACCTTGGTCCGAGTCTGCACAGGTCATCGGGAGGGGCTACCTCCGCGTCGTCATCCACGGGCGGAGCAAGGAGCGAAGCGACGCGGCGCAGACCCGAGGATCCTGTGTGTTGATTCCCGTGTATGGTTTGAAGTGGGAAGGAGACCGAGTGGATCCTGGTCGTCCTTGCAGACAGGCCGTGGCATGGCCCGGTCCCTTCCCACCGGTGAACCATCAACCTGAA
>NZ_RZOZ02000118.1:0-358 GCF_003999155.2 Mesorhizobium sp. M1D.F.Ca.ET.231.01.1.1 | reverse complement strand
GCCGGCAAGGTCGGTGTCGTGCCGGCGCCGGGCGTTGCCGGCACCAGCGAGGTCTCCGCCGTCAACGGCTCGATGGGCCTCGGCGTCACCGCCGTCTCGAAGCATCCGGACGAGGCCTGGAAGTACATCGAGTTCATGACCTCGCAGGCGACGCAGAACCAATATGCCAAGCTCTCGCTGCCGATATGGGCCTCGTCTTACGACGACCCGGCCGTCACCAAGGGCCAGGAGGAGCTGATCGCCGCCGCCAAGCTCGGTCTGGCAGCCATGTATCCGCGTCCGACCACGCCGAAATACCAGGAGCTGTCGACCGCGCTGCAGCAGGCCATCCAGGAATCGCTGCTCGGCACATCTTCGC
>NZ_RZOZ02000117.1:0-358 GCF_003999155.2 Mesorhizobium sp. M1D.F.Ca.ET.231.01.1.1 | reverse complement strand
ATCGCCGGGCTGGCTGCTTGCAGCCTTGTGCGATGGGCCAAGCGTTGGCGTTCCGGCGCCCATGGTGACGGATGCTGAGCATGGCGATGAGGAGGCGCCGGCCGCGATCATGAGGTGTCGCACCAGAACGGGCCGGGCGGTGCCTGTCCGCTGCGCCAGACTGCGAGCGTGATCATCCGTCCTCCACAGCATGGGCAGCGGTGCGTTGCCGCAAGAGGAGCGGCAGCGGGGCTTTCGGCATCCGGTTCGCGATCATCCTGTTGTGGTTTGGTCAGCAGCCTGCGGCACTGGTCGAGCCTGGCGGCGCGATGGCCGTTGGCCAGGAAGCCGTAGTGGCGGATGCGATGGAAGCCGTCCG
>NZ_RZOZ02000116.1:0-358 GCF_003999155.2 Mesorhizobium sp. M1D.F.Ca.ET.231.01.1.1 | reverse complement strand
TTTGCTGAACGGAGATGATCTCGCGTTGAATTTGACCCAGCCTTTCTTCGTAGGCTCTTTGCTGCATGCGGCGGAACTCGAGGCTGTCAGGCAGAGCCTCCCTATGGTCCAGTTTGAAGCTCAGAACCGCTTCCTGTGCGTCTTTCAACGCCGCACCCAGGCGATCCACCTCGCGCTTGAAGAATTCATGCGTATCGTCTGCCATCGCCTTGCGCCCGCGCTCGTTCGCTTCGAGCATGGCGTTTGCATAGGCATTGGCGACATCAGCGGCGAGAACCGGGTCGGCCGCGTCGAACGAAATCGTAAATGCAATGGCCCCGCTGCCGCTACCCAGATTGTTCAGGACAGCCGGCTCGAT
>NZ_RZOZ02000115.1:0-359 GCF_003999155.2 Mesorhizobium sp. M1D.F.Ca.ET.231.01.1.1 | reverse complement strand
GCCAGAAGCAGGCGCAGGCGGCGGCCAAGGTAATCGAGGAGATGAACGCCAAGACCGGCAAGCCTGTCCGGCTGGCGAAGATTTACGGCGATCCCAAGTTTCCGTTCTACGGCGACCAGGTGAAGGGCATCGGCGAATATCTCGATCCGCTGATCAAGGCCGGCAAATTGGAGGTCGTTTGTCAGGCGGATGCGCTGCTGTGGCTCCCCGCCAATGCTCAGACTGCAATGGATCAGTGCCTGACCAAGACCCACAATGGCGTCGATGCGATCTTCTCGATGAATGACGACACCGGCGGTGCGGCGCTGGCTGCGGTGGAAGCCGCCGGACTCAAGGGGATCAAGCTGTTTGACGGGTAC
>NZ_RZOZ02000114.1:0-359 GCF_003999155.2 Mesorhizobium sp. M1D.F.Ca.ET.231.01.1.1 | reverse complement strand
GCTTGCCCACGGTCATGCGCCACCTCGCCGTGCTTGAGGAGGCGGGGCTCATCGCCACATCCAAGGATGGGCGCGTGCGCACCTGCGCAATAGTACCTGAAGCGCTGGAGCCGGTGAGAAGGTGGCTCGATGAGCAACGGGCCATGTGGGAGAGCCGGCTTGACCGGCTGGAGGCATTTGCAGTTCACGCGGTGAAGGAGGAGGAACAATGACAACGAAACCCGGTCAACAAAGCGCACACGCTGAACCGCCACAAGACCGTTTTGCAACGCTCAGTTTCGAACGGGAAATTGCCGTTCCGCTATCGGCTCTGTGGCAGGTCTGGCTGTCACCCGCCGCCCGGGCGGTGTGGGCCTCTC
>NZ_RZOZ02000113.1:0-359 GCF_003999155.2 Mesorhizobium sp. M1D.F.Ca.ET.231.01.1.1 | reverse complement strand
GCCGCACGAAACCGAGATCTGCCGGCCGTTCATCGAAAGGCAGATCGAGCTGGTCAATCCGCAGGTGCTGGTCAATCTCGGCGGACCGTCGGCCAAGACCCTGCTCAACACCACCGAGGGCATCCTCAGGCTGCGCGGCAACTGGCGCGTCCACACGACCGCATCGGGAACCGCCATTCCTGCCATGCCGACACTGCACCCGGCCTATCTGCTGCGGACGCCGGCGCACAAGAAGCTGGCGTGGCGGGACTTCCTCGAGGTGAAGGCGAAGCTGAGGGGGTTGGCGTGATTGCCCTTCCCTTCTCCCCTCACAAGGGGAGAAGGGGGAGCATAACCTCCCAGGTAATTGAACTCCTCCC
>NZ_RZOZ02000112.1:0-360 GCF_003999155.2 Mesorhizobium sp. M1D.F.Ca.ET.231.01.1.1 | reverse complement strand
GGGATCCATGGACACCGGATTGAAGGGAAAGACCGTGCTCATAACGGGCGCGGCAAGCGGCATAGGCAGGGCAACGGCGCTCGCGTTTGCCAGGGAAGGGGCGGACCTGCGCCTTATCGATATGGATGCGGCGGGCCTGAAGGAGACGGCCGCATCGGCCTCGGCGACGGGCGTCGAAATCACGCTTGCGGTCGCCGATCTATCGTCGGCGCAAGGCGTCGAACAGGGGATCGCCGACGTGTTCCCAGCCGCGAATGGCAGACTGGATGTCCTGGTCAACAATGTCGGCATTGTCGACGCGCAGCCATTCGATCTGCTGACCGACGCGCACTGGCAACGCACATTCGACGTCAATTTCCT
>NZ_RZOZ02000111.1:0-360 GCF_003999155.2 Mesorhizobium sp. M1D.F.Ca.ET.231.01.1.1 | reverse complement strand
GGGGCCGAATGCGCGGGTGCTGATCTCGATGGTGCGCGGAACGCCCTACGAGATGCCGCTCAAACTCACCATGGTCGAGCGCCATCCGCTTGGCAGCCAGGCTTTCATCCCGCTGTCGCCGCGGCCATTCCTCGTGATCGTGTGCCATGACGCCAAGGACGGTCCAGGCGAACCGCACGCCTTTCTCGCCGGCCCCGGACAAGGCATCAACTACCGCCGCAACCTGTGGCACGGCGTGCTGACGCCGATCGGCGAGGAACAGGATTTCGTCATCGTCGACCGTGGCGGCGACGGCTCCAATCTCGAGGAATTCTATTTCTCGCATCCTTACGAGATCCACCTTCCTTGAAAGCCTTTGCC
>NZ_RZOZ02000110.1:0-366 GCF_003999155.2 Mesorhizobium sp. M1D.F.Ca.ET.231.01.1.1 | reverse complement strand
CACGAGCAAGGCGGCAGACTGTAGCGCCCAAGGCTCGCGCCTTCCCTACATGCATATCAGACGCACAGAAGCCGGTGTAAAGAGCGTTGGTCCGTCCCCGAGCGAGCTTCGCGGACCGGTGTATGTAGTCGACCTGTCTGGCATCAATTTCGAAGACGGCAGGAAGACTCGACCGGTCGTAGATTTCGGCAAGAAGTAGGCTGTGTTGCTGCGCAACCCTTGCCGCATGCCTGCGAACATCAGCTCTCCACTACACGACTGTCGGCTAATAACGATGCCTGCGCCGCTAATCGGCCACCCACGCTTGATTCATCTCAGTGCCAGAGCACCGCACCAAGCCCTTCGTAATCTAACGGTAGCTCCGCC
>NZ_RZOZ02000109.1:0-367 GCF_003999155.2 Mesorhizobium sp. M1D.F.Ca.ET.231.01.1.1 | reverse complement strand
TCTTCGTCTTTCTTGCAGTGCTTTCGGCGGCAGCCATGCACGCGATCTGGAACGCTCTGGTCAAGGTCCATCTCGACCGCTTCCTGTCGATCACATTGATGACGCTCGGCATGGGCGCCGCCGCGCTCGTGGTGCTGCCTTTCGTCGACGTGCCAAAGGCCGAGGTCTGGCCATTCATTCTCGCCTCGGTGTTCTTCCACATGGGTTATCGGACATTCCTGATCGGCGCCTACAAGGCCGGCGATTTCGCCCAGACCTATCCGCTGGCGCGCGGCACCGCGCCGCTGCTTTCGGCGCTTGGCGGCATGGTCGTGGTCGGCGAGGTTCCTGCACCGCTCGCCATCCTCGGCATCGTGCTTTTGTCGGC
>NZ_RZOZ02000010.1:0-234873 GCF_003999155.2 Mesorhizobium sp. M1D.F.Ca.ET.231.01.1.1 | reverse complement strand
CGCGGCCGAACAGCTCCGCCATCATGCTGTCGATGTCGACGCCCTTGGCAATCGAGTGGCCATGGCCGCGATGGGTGGAGGAGATGTAGTCGCCCTCCTGGAGCTGCAGGCACACGCCGACGGCACTTGCCTCCTGCCCGGCATAAAGATGGGTGTTGCCCGGAATGTCGCCGGTCGCCATCTCGGCCATTACCCGTTCCTCGAACCGGCGGATCATCCGCATGGTTCGATACACCTTCAGAAGTTCCTCATGGGACAGTTGCAGAGCTGACATTGGTTCCTCACCGATGATTGTTCAGTAGAAGGGCTTAGGCCCTGGTCTTTCGCGACCGTCGATACTGGTCGATGGCAACGGCCAGGACGATGATCGCGCCCTTGATGACCTCCTGGTAATACGAGCCCACCTTGAGGAAGGTGAAGCCTGACATCATGACGCCAAGGATGATGGTGCCGATCACGGTGCCGGTGATGCGTCCGACGCCCCCTGCAAGCGAGGTACCGCCAATCACGGCCGCGGCGATGGCATCGAGTTCATATCCGGTACCCATCGCGGCCTGCGCCGAGGCTGCTCGTGCCGCGGTCACAACACCAGCAAGCCCCGACAGCAGGCCGCACACAACATAGACCTTGATCAGATGGGCTCCGATATCGATGCCCGACACGCGCGCTGCCTGAGGGTTGGCACCAATGGCGTAGGTGAACTTGCCGTATCGCGTGTATCTCAGGGCAATGTGGCCGAGCACAGCAACGACGAGGAAAATCACCACCGGTAGCGGTAATGGAAAGCCTAGTATGTTGAAGCTTCGACCAAGCCAGGTGAACTCGGGCGTGAGCAGTGCGATCGGCTGGCCATTCGTGTACCATTTCGCCAGGCCTCGTGCCGCCACCATCGTACCCAGCGTCGCGATGAACGGCGGAATGTTCGACTTGGCAACGAGAAGTCCGTTGATGACACCGACCAGGAGGCCGACAAGGAGCCCCGACAGGATCGGCCATATTGGCAAAAGATCGGTGAGCGCCGGATAAATGGCCCGGCTATCGGTGGCCCCTTGCGCCAGCGAAGCCGCCACCATGGCAGCAAGGCCAACGACCGAGCCTGTCGACAGATCGATGCCGCTGGTGATTATGACCTGGGTCATTCCCACCGCGATGATGCCGGTGACCGAGACCTGCAGGATGATGATCGAGAGGCGTTGCTGATTGGCCAGGAACGAGGACCCTACAAAGACCCAGCCAAGCACCTCGAAGATCAGCGCGATCCCGACGAGCACGCCAAGGATCGACACTTCGTTCGAAAGCTTTCGCCGCCTCGGAGCTTTGGCCACGGAAGTGGCGCTCTGTATCAAAGTCATTGTGCTGCCATCTCCATTATCTTGACCTGGTTCGCTTCTGCGCGGTCGAGGATGCCCGACGTGCGGCCCTGACGAACGGTCATGACGCGGTCGCTCATTCCCAGGATCTCGGGCATCTCCGAGGAGATCATGATTACCGCAACGCCTTGCCCGGCCAGGTCTGAGATCATTCGATGAATCTCCGCCTTGGCGCCCACATCGATGCCGCGCGTCGGCTCATCAAGGATCAGGATGCGGGGCTTCGTCAGGAGCCAGCGAGCGATCAGGACCTTCTGCTGATTGCCGCCAGAGAGGTTCAAGATGGGTTCGCCCATGTCGGGCGTCTTGACGCGCAGCGCCTGTGTCATTGCTTCGCAATCGCGTGACAGCCGAGCTTCTTCCACGAAACCGTAGCGGACATAGTCGCTGCACAGCGCCGCCGCCTGAGCGTTTTCCTGGATGTCCAGGAGCAGGAAGCAACCCGTCTCCTTGCGGTCCTCGGTCAGGAACGCCATGCCATGCCGCATCGCGATGGCCGGGGAGGCGACCGAAACCAACTTGCCATCGATTTCGATCGTACCGGACGTTGCCGGCGTGACGCCGAATATCGTCTCGGCGATGTTGGACCGGCCCGCCCCAACAAGACCAGCTATCCCGAGGATTTCGCCGGCCCTCAGATCGAAGCTGATGCCTTCGAAGACACCTTTCAAGGAAAGGTCGCGCACACGCAGCACGACGTCACCGATCGGCACGGTCGCCTTGGGGAACATCTGCGAAATCTCGCGACCGACCATCATGCGGATGATGTCATCGCGCGTCAGCTCGCCGGCGGCTTTCGTCGCGATATATCTGCCGTCGCGAAACACCGAAACCTCGTCGGCGATCTCGAAGAGCTCGTTCATCTTGTGCGTTATGTAGATGATGCCCTTGCCCTGGGCCTTGAGCGAGCGGATGATCTCAAACAAATGCTCGACTTCGCGTTCCGTTAGCGCCGACGTCGGCTCATCCATGATCAAGACATCGGATTCGTAGGAGACCGCCTTGGCGATCTCGACCATCTGGCGATTGGCCACGCTCAGCGTCCCGACCTCGGTTTCGGGATCGATGCGGATATTCAATTGTCCAAACAGTGCCTCGGTCCTGCGCCGAAGTTCACGGTGATCGATGAATCCCAAGGACGTCCTCGGCTCGCGGCGAATCCATATGTTTTCGGCAACTGTCATCGGATTCATCAGGTTGAGTTCCTGATGGATCATGGCAATTCCGTTCTCCAAGGCGTCTAGCGGCGACCTGAGGCGAATTTCCTGGTTGCGCAGTTTGAACGAGCCTGAGTCAGGCGTGTAGATGCCGGCGACGATTTTCATCAACGTGGATTTGCCGGCTCCGTTCTCGCCCATCAGGGCGTGAACCGTGCCGGGCCTCAGACGCAGCTCGACGTTATCGAGAGCAAGCACGCCAGGAAATTCCTTGCGTACACCTGTGACCTCGAGAAGGTATTGCGCGCCCGGGACGGCACGGCTGTCGCGCACAACTTGGATCGTGGATGGGCTAAGCATGACCGGCCTTTCCAACTCCGGGAGAGACGAGTATGGCCGCGAGGCGTCTTAGACCCGCGGAGACTCTGCCATTCCACTATTTCCTGTCATCTGCGGGAAGCATTGGAGTAAAAGGGCAACGCATCGCTCCCAATTCAATATATCTTCCTGGTAATCTCGTTCTCATTTTTGTCTCTCCTCCCAACTGTTCATTCTGGAGCATAGTCAGGGATTCCTTCCCTGGCTATTCTGTCTCTTCTAGGCTGAACGACGTATCTTCAATTCGAATGGCAGGATCACGCTTTGGCGCCGGCCATTTTTACCGGGACCTTCTATCAGTGCCGCAACCGCAGGCCCGAAATCAAAGGCAGGGACTTTGACCGTCGTCAGCCATGGGGCGAGCCACTCATTCAGTCGATTGTCGTCAAAGCCGAAGATGACAAGGTCTTCGGGCACGCGAACATTCAGTTCTGCAGCGGCCCGATAGACGCCGTAGGCAATCATGTCGTTGCCGCAGAACACCGAATACCGGCGGCTTCGGTCAGCGAGAAAGTTCAAAGCCTGGTGGTAACCAGCTTCCATCTTGTAAGAACTTTCAAACTGGAGAATGCTCGGGTTTCCCAGCCCCTCGAGGAAGCCGTCCAGACGCTCAATGCTGCCCGAAAACGGCCGCGGGCCATGGATGGCAACGTAGTTCTGGTAGCCTTGCTGGGAGAAATAGCGCCCGACCGCAACGCCCGCGGCGAAGTTGTCTATTCCAACGTATGGCGCGGTAATGCCCTCGGCTGGTCGACGATTGACAAAAATCAGGTTGTTGCGGCGCAGAGCCATCTCGCGCAGCCGAGGGGTATCGATTGCGCCTTGAAGGATGACAGCGCGCGCACGCAGTCCCTCCGCATCGGCGAGCAGACGATCCTGCTGGTCCGCATTCTCGGAGGCATTGGCGAGCACCATCGAAAGCCCGATGCCGTTGAGAGATTGCTCGACAGACGCCGCTACGTCGGCAGTAAACGGGTTGGTAGCATCCGGCACCAGCATCATCACGACGTTGCTGCGCGCCAGGCGCAAGGAACGCCCGATCTCGGAGGGCGTGTAACCAAGGGCTTGGGCCGCAGTGCGCACGCTTGCCACTGTCTCGGGCGCGATAACGCTCTCCTTGCCGGAGAAGAAGCGCGACACCGTGGCCGTCGACACGCCTGACAGGCGTGCCACGTCGCGGATGGTAGGAGGCTTCTTGGTCATCTCTACGCACTCGACCTCATAGCAATTCGGCATTGCGCTACACGGGTGATCGAGCAGCAATGTCATTGCGGCAGACTGGTCACTCAGCGACTACACATTTGCTGACGAAACACCTTCACCGCTCGGTTTTTTGGCCGACCTGTTGGCGGCATCGACAAGCGGCTTGAGATATTCCAGGGATACGCGTGCGACCCAGTCCGGCTCGATCCCTCGCTGATGGAAGCCGCACTCCATCGACAGGTAGCCGTCGAAGCCGGTCTCATGCAAAGCCTGGATCAATGCTGGAAAGTCGCCCCGCCCCTTGCCTGGCGGAAGACGATTGTTGTCAGAGGCATGGATGTGGACCAGATCCTTGCCCATGGCATAAACGTAGTCGCTCATCACCTCCTTTTCGGTGATGACGTGATGGCTGTCGAACATCAGGCGCACGTTCGACTCGCCAACGTCCTTCATCATGTCAATCGTGTCGTCGCATGTGTTGACGATGTTGCTGTCTTCGGGCGTGGGCTCGATAACGATCTCGACGCCAAGGTCGCTTGAAAACCTGGCAATCTCGCGAATTGCGGCAGCGGCCCAGTCCCAGGCCTGCTTGTAGGTCGTGCCGAAGATATACCACCCCGGCAGGCAGATCAGCCGCTTACCGCCCCAATCGGCAGTGAGCTGGGCCACCTCCTTATAGTGATCGATTGCCCATCGACGCTCTTCTGGTATCGGCGAGGCTACGTTGTTGCCCGGGCCGCCGCCATGGGCCGGCAGCATTGCAGCCAGGGCCATGTCGTAATCCTTAAGCATCTGTGCGATATCTTCCCGGCGCTGCTTGCTCAGTGTCGGGGGAAACACGTGCGGGCTGGCCGCGCCGATCTCGATTGCGTCATAGCCGATCTTCTTGACACGCTTTATGGTCTCTTCGAGCGTGTAGGCTGGCAGCCAGGTGGGATTGCTCGCATAGGGCCATGTATGCATGGCGAGCTTGATCGTCATTTGATGTCCTCCATCTCGGAGCCGCCCGCGCGTACCGTGCAGGCCGATGCTTCGCTTATTCTTGAATGCTAGGCCGCCTGCCGCGGCACCTTTTCCCAGGCGCCGCTTTCACCCGAGGCGAGGATTGCCTCTGCTATGCGCTCGATCTGCACGCCATCTTCGAAGTTCGGCGCGGCCGGCTTCTTTTCTGCGATGGCCTTGAGAAAGTTGTACCACTCGATCGACTTGATATCGATGTAGCCCTGGCCCATGCCGGCGACCGGCCAAAGCAGATCGCCATAAGGCTGGTTGGGTCCCGAATAGATAGTGCGGAAACCAAAGGCATCCTTGGGGTCATCGGCAAACGCAACCCGCAACTCATTGAGACGCTGGTAGTCGAACGCGATCGTGCCGCGCGTGCCAGCGATTTCGAAGCCGAGCTGGTTATGGTGGCCATAGGCATTACGGGTGACTTCGATCGTGCCGAAGACGCCGTTGGTGAACTTGATCATCGTCAGCGCATGATCATCGACATCCACCTTGCCCATTTCCTTGGAAGCCTCGCCCCGCTGGCCGAAGAAATGACCCGCCGGCAGGGGGCGCTCCTGCACAAAGGTCTTCACGATCGAGTTGACCTCGTCAACTTCGCCAACAAGCAGCCTGGCCGCGTCGATGACATGAGTGCCAATGTCACCAAGCGTACCTGACCCCGCCTTTGCCTTGTTGAATCGCCAGGAGAGCGGTGCCTTGGGATCCGCGCCCCAGTCCTGAAGATAATAGCCGCGGAACGTCAGCAATTTGCCGATGCGGCCCTCGTCAATCAGCCGCTTGGCCATCTGGAGGGCGGGAGTGTGCCGGTAATTGTAGGAGACCATCGTCACAACGCCGGTCTTCTTGGCAGCCGCCAACATTTCTTCTGCCTCGGCCACACTCATCGCCATCGGCTTCTCGCACATGACGTGCTTGCCGGCCTTGGCTGCCGCGATGGCGATTGCGGCATGGGTATCATTCGGCGTGCAGATATCAACGATGTCGATGTCGGGGCGCTCCACGACCGCGCGCCAGTTGGTGCTGTACTCGGAAAATCCGTAATTTTTGGCGGCGTCCTTGGCGAGCTTTTCCTCGACGTCGACGATCACCCGGCGCTCGATCTCCACCGGCGCTCCGAACAGCATCGGCACCACCGCCGTGGCGATGGAATGCGCCTTTCCCATGAACCCCGTGCCGATCAACGCAACGTTTAGCTTTTCCAATACCAGTCCCCTGTCTTTCCGGGCGCGATCGCCTGCAGCGATCGGATTTTTTCAGCGACACGTCCTCGGGCGATGTTGGCCAGCGAGAGCCGTGTAAACGTATACATCACACAGACAGGGCTATGTCAACGATTACATTTGCTGCAATGCACGCATGGAAGCAGGCGCTGCGCGCTTCGCAAGCGGTGAGCGGAAAGGCCCTATCCGAGGCAACCAAGCCCGGAAGATTTTTTCAAACCGTGGCGACAGGCGTGAGCGGCGAGCCGAACGAACCAGGCATCCTGAGCGGCGGAGCGGTCAGTAGGAACCGGGACCGGCCATGTGCCTTGAGCCAGGCGTTCAGCGGTGAAAGAAGCCACAGCTCGCCCAGGTGAATGCCAAGTTCGACGATGCAACGACGATGAAGCGGCAATGCCGGGAACCGCTCGCTGCCATCTGCGCTGCTCGTCTGGAAGCCTTCGACGGCAAAGTTGTCGGCAATCAGCGCTGAAATCCCACTTGCGTCTATCCACTTGAGCAGGCGCTCGTCCGAGCCATCCAGCACACAGTGGGATTCGTGGAGCAGTTGAACGTCCAGATTGTCCTTGCGATCGACCACCGCCGTGCTCCATCCGGTGTGAATGCAAAGCATGTCACCCTTCTCAACCGTGACCTTGTCCTGGTCCAGGATCTGCATCAGATCATCATAGCCGACGAATTTGCGATCTGCTCCGAACCGGGAAAAGAGGTCCACCATCACACCGCGGCCCTGCACGCAGGTTTCGGCCATGTTCTCGATGCCGAGTCGACGGGCCCCAGCACCGCCTTTGGCATCCGGCCCCACGATATCGTGACCGCCTCGATATCCGTTGTAGTAAATAACCTCTGCGACACCATCGGCGTCGGCATCGAACTCGTAGCCGATATGTCCAAGCGCATCCCATTGCGTCGAATATTGCGTGTAGAGCGTTACGGCGTCATCGCTGCCGATGTCGTTCCAATCGGGATTGTCGCAGCAGAACGGGAAGTTTACGAAAGGCCGTCCGTCCTTCTTGGCGATCGTGCGCGTGGGAGGAAGCCTGTTTGAAACAAGCAGGTTCCCCCCTGGCAGATCAAGTGGAACGCTGAGGCAAAACGCCCGGCCTTCAATCACTTCCTTGGCTGCGTTGCGCCGGCACTCGGGTGTGATGAGGTTCAGCCGACCAACCTGGTCGTCTTCGCCAAAGTCACCCCAGTTGGCGTTCTGGGGGCGCACTTTCCAACGTCTTGACATAACCAGATCCTCCAAATCGCCGATCAACGACAATGACACCCGAACACCGGTCCAGTCCCTCGACCAAGCGCCGTCGGCATCAATGCTTTCTAACGTGACGCCCACCTTGGCAGTGACGGCAGGTTCCTCCGTTCCGCAAACTGGCGCGTAACGGGATGCACCAGTTGACATATCAGGCGTAGCTGACTTTGATCCGCCGCTTTTTGACCAGCGACAGCCGGGCTGCATCCAGCATTACCGCAGCGTCGTAGGCATCTTCGAGAGTCGACAGCGGCTGTCGCCCCTTTGCGAAGCACTCGTTCACGAAATAGCTCTGCACCTGCACGAAACTGTCCCAGTAGGTCGCGTCATCCCAAAAAGGCAAGACGGGCTCACCGAACTTTGTGACATCCCAAGGGACAACTCCACTGCCCTCCATGCCGATGACCTTGAAGTAGCAAGACCATGGCTCGCGACTGCGATCATCCGCAGCGAAGCTGCCCCAGAGATTTGCGATTTTACCATCCGGATACTCTGCTGTGATCATAAGCTGATCGTGTGCGGTGGGATCTTTGAAATGCACGCTTGTCCCCGTTGCATAGACGTGCTCGGGGCGGCCAAGAAAATAGAGCATGCAGTAGGCATGGTGCACCATCAGCTCGCGCATCGTCAGATCGGGCGCGCCGATGGAGGCATCATGCCGCTTGTTGTAAATCGTCCAGTAGTTGACGATCTTGCCGAGCCGGCCACTATGAATGTGGGCGTGTAGGCGGCGCATGGTCTCGGCATAGACATAGTTATGGGATGGCATGCAGACGCGGCTATTGGCGCTTGCGATCTCGGCGAGTTGGCGGATCTGTGAGGGCTTTTCGCAAAGCGGCTTTTCCAACAGGACATGCTTGCCTGCGATGAGTGCGCGCTTGGCGAACTCGAAATGGGAAGCCGTGCTTGTGGCAATAAGCACGGCGTCGATAGCCTTGTCCGCCAGCAACTCATCGAGGCTGGGGTAGACGAAGCCGCCGAAACGGCTGCAGAACTCGTTGGCCCGTGAGGACGAGCGGTTCCACCCACCGGCGAATATGTCGGGACCAATCTGCTTCAATGCCTGGACATGCAGCTCCGCGACGCGCCCGAGTCCTATGATGCCCATTTTCATCTGCGGTCCCCCCTAGCTTGGCTGGTGCTTTGTGACCGAACCTCATACCGGTCACACCGGTATTTCGATCGGGCGCCCTTCCAGCCGAGACTGCGTGGCGGCATCGGCAATCAGCTGGGCTCTCAAGCCGTCGTGCACATCCGGCCTCGGCTTTCGGCCTGCAAGGAGCGCCTCGACGAAGTGCTGGAGTTCGGCAAGGTATGCAGCATCGAATCGCTCAAGGAAGAACGCTTGCGCCTTCGCGACGGTGAAGCCCCTGCTGGTGGCGCTTTCGATCGAATTTTCCAGCAGGTTGGCCGCGCGCAGCATGCCCTTGGAGCCATGCACCTCCAGCCGTTTGTCATATCCGTAGGTCGCTCTGCGTGAATTGCTGATCTGACAGATCTTGCCAGAAGCCGTTGTGAGTATGACCGCGGCCGTATCGACGTCGCCGACGTCTTTTATCGCAGGATCCACCAAAGTTGATCCGACAGCAAACACCTTTGTCGGTTCTTCTGCGAGCACGAACCGGGCCATGTCGAGGTCATGGATCATCATGTCGCGGAACAGACCACCTGATGCCTTCAAATAAGATACTGGCGGTGGGCCGGGATCACGAGAAATTATGGAAACTGTCTCGACATCTCCGATTTCGCCGTCGGCAACGCGGCGTTGGAGCGCGCCAAAATGCGGGTCGAAGCGCTGGTTGAAGGCGGTCATGAACGGAACGCCGGCATCTTCGACCATCTTGATGCAGATGCGAACCTTCCCCGAGGAAAGATCTACTGCTTTTTCGCAGAAGATTGCCTTACGACCGCCAACTGCCGAGCGGATCATATCGTAATGCGTGTCGGTTGATGTCGCTATGACAACGGCATCGATGTCGGAAGCGGAAACAATGTCCGCTACCTTCCTCACCTCTGCCCCAAAACGTTCGCCGCTGGAGCGCGCTGCTTCGGGCGAAACATCCGCGACTGCGACAAGCCTGGCGTCCGCTATGCGCTGAATGGATTTTGCATGGACCTGGCCAATTCTTCCGCAGCCCAGAATTCCAAACCGCACCATTGAGCAAGCCTCCCATGCCCGCAGGCCGCCGAGCCAGGGTGTCGACTCCCAAGCGCTGGCGATCGTCGCGACCGGGCCGCCCCATGTCGCCCGCTTCTGCAATGTTAACGTTTGCGTCCATTATGTCAACGTTATCATTTCGGTAACCCGCAAGACTCTGGATGGGTCGTTGACGTCATCCCTCGACCGCATTCAAATACGTGCCGCTAAGGAGATTCCCGCCGTGGCGCAAACGCGCGTCGTCGCTATCAACGTATTTGGATGTCGCCAATTTGCGGGCGTCATTTAAGAATCCACAAATAGGCCGGAAATGTCGAAACCACCTACAGTTCACGATGTCGCGCGGCTTTCGGGCGTTTCTACCGCAACGGTATCTCGGTACTTTGGAGGCAAAGCCAGCGCCTTGGCTCCAGAAACACTCGAAAACGTCCGCAAGGCTGCGGAAACGCTCGGGTACACGCCATCCGAGATTGGACGATCGCTCAGGCTTGCGCGAAGTCGCGTTGTCGTCATGGTGGTTCCAGATGCCACCAACACGTTCACGACTGACGTTGCTGCATCCGTAGAGCAGGCGTTGAAGAAATTCGAACTGTCCATGGTACTGGCCAACTCCGCTGAAGATCCCGATCAGCAGGATCGCCTGCTGACGGACGCCCATGGGCTTCGGGCCAGGGCCATTATCTTGCAAGGCGCGATAGACACGCCTCAGCTTCGTACAATGGCTGCGCGTCAGGAAAACATTATTTTTGTAAACCGCCGTCCACCCCTGGGCATGGTTGCGCCTTACGTTGGGGTCGACAACTACGCTGCTGGCCTCTCGGTTGGCCGATACTTCATCGAGCAAGGCTATGCAAACTGCGGGGTTATCTCTGGACCCCAGCACTATTCCGGCAGCAGCGAGCGCCTGGACGGTTTCCTGGCCGGCCTGGGGAAGAGGAAGCCGGCGTTCCAGCTTGAAAGCCCGTTCACGATGGAGGGTGGTTACCAATGTGGCCAGAAGCTCCTCAGCGGCCGCCGCCGGCGTTATGCAGTATTTTGCGGTAACGACATGATCGCCTACGGCTTACACCGCGCGGCGCTGGAGCACGGCCTCGATATACCGCGAGATCTCGTCATTTTTGGTTTTGACGACAACAGGATGAACGACTGGCTGGCTCCTTGGTTGTCCACCGTGCAAGTGTCGGCCGCCGACTTTGGACCGGCGATCGCCAATCTGATCGGCTCGCCCTCGCCGCAGGATAAAGGCGCAAGTCTCATTTTGCCATTTCAGCTGAAGCTTCGAGCATCGGCTTGAGGCACGGATACCCCTCCGCCACGAGGACCGCTAGCTCGTTGGAACCCGTCTTGGGCGCAGGCCTCACCGACGCCGTGCATCAAGCTACTGTTTGCGCGACAGGTCCGGCGACCTCAAAGCCATGCAACTCAGTGCCGTGGCGACGTCGCGCGCAGCCCGCGAAAGGCGGCGCGCGACGTCACTACCGATCAGGTTGGCTAGCCGCAGACGTCCCATTAGACGCAACGGGATCGGCTGCCGCGTTCCTTCATTCCAAGTTTTAGTTCTTGCTCAGGTACTTCTCTACGTTGGCGGGGTTCACGAGCTCGAAAGGAATCCACACCGGCGATGGGACCTTCTCGCCCTTGGCAAGTTTGATAGCCGCATCCACCGAACCCGCACCCTGGCCGATAGCATCCTGGAAGACGCTGACGTCGAGATCACCACTTTGCATATAGTGCATGGCTTCCTGGGTGGCATCGATGCCGCCGACAACGACGTCCTTCATATCCCAGCCGGCAGCCTTCATGGAATTGATCGCGCCGAGAGCCATTTCGTCGTTGTTGGCGATAACTGCCGCCGGCTTGTAGCCAGCCGTAATCCAATTGCTCATCAAGTCCTGAGCCTTGACCGGATCCCAGTTCGCGGTCTGCTCGTCGATGACCTTCATGAAGTTGCAATCGGGCGTGGCAATAACATCGTGAATGGCCTTGGTGCGCATAACTGCGGCGTGCTGGGCCAAAAGACCTTGAATGATAAGAATTCCTGCGTCCTGCGTCTTTCCCTGTTCCTTCAGGGTACGGCAAATCTCTTTTGTCTCAATCGTTCCTGCCTCGATCTCGGCAGATCCGATAAACGCCGCCTTGGGACCAAGGACCTGAAGATCATCGGGGGTGTTGTTGACATAGACCAGAGGAATGCCCGCATCGGCTGCCATCTTTGTAATCGTCGGCGAAACGGAACTCTCAACCACGTTCACAATAATGGCGTCCACCTTCGCCGCGATGAAATTCTGAATTTGCGACAGCTGCTTGTTCACATCCGCTTCGGCAAACTCGATCTGCAGCGACTGATTGGTCTTGGCTGCCTCGCTCTTCATTCCCTCTACCATCACGGCCAGAAACGAGTCCGTGTGAGAAATGGCCACGCCAATGTCGCCAGCCAATGCGGGCGTCGCGCCGAGGACCATCGCCGCAGCTCCGATAATCAATTTCTTCATGTTTCTCTCTCCCCTTCGCGGGGTGTCCGGTGGCACCCAAGGTAAATCCGGATGTCCCCAAAATGGGGACGTTACATGCCGTGAGGACCAGGGTCCGCCGAGGCCAGCGGCCACCGAGGTGCCCATAAGGAGACATGTTAACGTATACAACACGGAGATGTGATCGATGTCAACGATTACATATCGCCAAACGAACACCCGCCTTTTGGATCCTCCCAGAGGATCGTCCCGTCAGGCTGTGAAAGAATTCTGCGGGGTGACGGCGCCACCCGGCGGAGGCCCGCCACGCACGCAAGGCACCTCCTACAGGGAAACGGCTAGGCAGGCGTATTTCAATTCCAGGAATTCCGCCATGCCGTGATGCGAGCCCTCGCGGGAATTGCCGCTTTCCTTGATTCCACCGAAAGGAGCCAGTTCGGTCGAGATCAAGCCGGTGTTGACGCCGACCATGCCATATTCCAGTCGCTCCATCACTCGGAAGATTCGAGACGCGTCGCGTGAATAGAAATAGGCGGCAAGACCGGTTTCGGCAGCGTTGGCAGCTTCAATCACTTCATCTTCGTGCTCGAAGCTGAACACCGCTGCCACTGGCCCGAAGGTCTCTTCTCGAGCCACTGCCATCACATCGGTCATACCGGTCAGCACGGTCGGCTCAAAGAATGTCCGGCCGCGCGCATGTCGCTTGCCGCCAAGCTTCACCACTGCACCCTGGGCCACAGCATCGGCAATGTGGCACTCAACCTTCAGTACAGCCTCCTCGGTGATGAGAGGCCCTTGAGTGACGCCCTTGTCGAAGCCATCGCCGACGATGAGTTCTTTGACCCCGTCGACAAGTCGTTCCACGAACGCATCGTGTATGCCCGACTGTACATAGATCCGATTTGTGCAGACACAGGTCTGACCCATGTTGCGGAATTTCGACTGGATTGCGCCGGTGACCGCCGCATCGAGGTCGGCGTCGTCGAAGACGATGAAGGGAGCATTCCCGCCAAGCTCCAAGGCAACTTTCTTCAACGTCCCTGTCGACTGACGAGCCAACAGCTTGCCGATCTCGGTCGAGCCGGTGAAACCGACCACGCGCACTTTGGGATGCGAGGTAAGGACGCCACCTATGGCGACGGCGTCACCAGTGATGACATTGAAGACGCCGGCCGGAAACCCGGCACGGCTGGCAAGCTCGGCAAGCGCAAGGGCTGTCAGCGGCGTTTCGGGCGCTGGCTTCACCACCACCGGACAGCCAGCGGCCAGAGCTGGCGCGACCTTTCGGGTGATCATGGCCGCCGGGAAGTTCCACGGGGTTATTGCGGCGACCACACCGATCGGCTGGCGCAACACGAACAGCCTCGCATCGACACGATGAGACGACAATATCTCGCCTGCGACGCGTTTAGCTTCTTCGGCGTAGAATTCGACATAAGATGCCGCATAGTCGATCTCACCCAGAGCTTCGTCCAAGGGCTTGCCCTGCTCACCGGTAAGGATGGCGGCAAGATCGGCGCGGTTGGCAATGATGAGGTCGTACCAGCGGTTCAGGATTTTGCCACGCTCCTTGCCTGTGAGCCCGGCCCAAGGGCGAAATGCGGCTGCCGCCGCCTCAACGGCAGCGGCTGCTTCCTCCGCGCCGAAATTCGGCACCAGGCCAATCATTTCCCCCGTTGCCGGGTTGAAGACTGGAAGTTCTCCGGTACCGACAAACTGTCCGTTCAAAAACGCCTGGGACTTCAGCAGGTCCTTATTCAATCGGTCCAACATAGGCGTCCTACACGTTGGCTACAGCCAGCGCTCGCTCCAGCCTGGCAAGCCCCTCCTCCAGTACGGCGTCGGAGACGTTGAGCGGCACCAGGATGCGGATGGTGTTGCCGTGCACGCCGCAGGAAAGCAAAACCAGCCCATCAGCAATCGCTGCCTGGACCACTCGCTTGGTGGCATCCGCGTTCGGCTCGCTGCCGCCTCGCGACTTGACGATATCGAAGGCCACCATCGCGCCCGGCCCGCGCAGACCGGCGATCGCCACTGTGTCATTGCGCTGGGCGGCGCGGCTTACAGCCGCCTTGATCTTTGCCCCGACCACATTGGCGCGCTCGACCAGCTTCTCCTCAAAGATCACGTCGAGGACGGCGAGCGCTGCCGCGCAGGCAACGGGGCTACCAGCATAGGTGCCCCCCAACCCACCGGCCTCGGCTGCGTCCATGATAGCAGCCTTGCCCACCACGGCCGACAGCGGAAAGCCTCCGGCCAGCGACTTCGCCACGGTGATCAGGTCCGGTTCGATGGTGGTGTTTTCGATGCCGAACATCTTGCCCGTGCGCGCAAAGCCTGTCTGAACCTCATCGGCTATCAGCACGATGCCGTGCTGATCGCAAATCCTGCGCAGCTCTTCGAGAAGCTCGTTCGGGGCAGGATGGAAACCGCCTTCGCCCTGTACCGGCTCGATGATAATGGCGGCAACCTCACTGGGTTCGATATCGGCGCGGAAGAGAAACTCCAAAGCACGCAACGTCTCTGCAACAGACACGCCGTGCTCTGGTGCTGGAAAGGGCACATGGTAAACGCCTGCGACACCGGGCCCGAACTTTTTGCGATAGGGCGCCACCTTGCCGGTCAGCGACATCGCAAGCATCGTGCGGCCGTGGAATGCTCCCGTGAAGGCAATGACACCTGAACGGCCGGTATGCGCCTTGGCGATCTTGATGGCGTTCTCGACCGCCTCTGCCCCGGTGGAGAACAGGATGGTCTTGGCATCGCCATGGAAAGGCGCAAGCTCATTGAGCCGCTCAGCAAGTTCGATATAGGGTTCGTAGGGCAGCACCTGAAAAGCGGTATGGGTATATTTGTCGAGTTGCTCGCGAACCGCGGCAAGAACTTTGGGGTGCCGGTGGCCGGTATTTAGGACAGCGATGCCCCCGGCGAAATCGATATAGCGCCTGCCTTCAACGTCCCAAACCTCTGAGCCCTCGGCGCGATCGGCAAAAATTGGAAATGCGTTTCCAACACCGCGTGGCACGGCTGACAATCGCCTTTGCTGCAGCGAAGTGTTGCTCGTCATCTGGCACTCCTGGGAATGAAAATCTCGGCGAAGATTACGACGCCGCGCAGGTTGCCAGGTATCTGATTATCTTGCCCAGAGCGGTGCTATTTTGTACCCATGTGGGTGCCAAGATTGCCGGCCGAACGTCAATCGAATTAAGGTTTGGATCTGATTGCCATGCGCCCCATCCATCGACCAGCAACGCGCCTTCCGCCGCTTGCAATGGTAAGGGCCTTCGAGGCGGCGGCGCGCACCGGCAGCATGCGCAAGGCAGGGCAGGACATCGGATTGAGCCACACCGTGATCAGCCGGCACGTCAAGAACCTTGAGGCATGGCTCGGGACGAAACTCGTTCTGGCTGGCCCACGAGGGATTTCGCTTACTCACGACGGGCAACAATTCGAAAGCGCCGTATCGCAGGCTTTCAATCTGATCTGTGGTGCAGCGGATAATCTGCGCGCCGCCACTCGGAAAGGCACTCTGCGTATCTGGTGCATGCCGGGCCTCGCCACCAGATGGCTTACGCCGCGGCTCTCACAGATAGAGAGCTTGATGCCACAGGTCGAAATCGTGCTGCGCGCCTCGGACAAGGCGCCGAACCTTGAACAATCGGAGGCGGATGTCATGATCGGTTTTGGCGATCTCGACGAGCTTCCCTCAGATGCTGTCGCGATTGCCCATCCCAGGATGTTCCCGGTAGCCAGCCCTATCTGGGTGGCAGACAATCCGGGCGTGCGCTCGCCGGGAGATCTTTCCCGCGTACCCTTGATCCATGAGGAAGACCGGCAGCAATGGCTGGCATGGTTCAAGGCAATCGGGCACGATCCCGGCCATCTCCTTGCAGGTCCCAGGCTCTGGAACGCCAATCTTGGACTTGACGCTGCCCTCGCTGGTCAGGGCGTTGCCTTGGCGACGCCATTGAACGCCGGCGCTGACATTGCTGCCGGGCGCCTGGTGGAACTTTTCGCAACCGATGTCAGGCTCGGCGGCTATTACATTCGAGCGTTGCCTAAGCGCTGGCGCGAGCGAAACTTATCTGCCTTCCGGACTTGGATCGAGACCAACCTGAAGGAGAGCTTGCCCGAGGTCTGATTGCGCCTCCTAGGCGGTGTTGCTGGTCAGGTCGGGATGCTGCGCCCCATCATCGTCGCCCGAAGTCTGCTCGGCAGCGTGCGGAAATGGTCCTTGAAGCTCTTGGTGAAATGCGACGAGGAGAGGTATCCACAGGCCACGGCGATATCGAGGATCGGCATATTGGTTGTTTCGAGAAGCTGCTTTGCTTTCTCTAGCCGGATCGACATGTAGTATCTACGTGGCGTGGTGTTCAGGTGCTTTTCGAAGAGGCGCTCGACTTGGCGTCGCGACAGCGATGCCCTGCGGGCCATTTCGTCGAGCGGGAGCGGATCTTCGGTGTTTTTCTCCATCAGATTGACCACTTGGAGCAGCTTGACCGCTGCCCCCGTGAACCTCAGGCCTAAAGGTATCGACTGGCAACTTTCTCCGCTTCGCCATCTGTCGGCGATCAAGCGCTCGCAGATCCGGTGTGCGAGATCGCTTCCGAACCGATTCTCCACGATCTCTGCTGCAAGATCGAACGCAGCGAACTCGCCCGCGCACGTTGTGATGTTCCCATCACGTACAAACAAGGCGTCCTCCGCGGTCTCGTCCTGGAACGTCTCCGACAGCGCAGCCAGCTTGGTCCAGTGGATGGTGCGTCGGACTCCGTCGCGAAGAACCCCCGCTTCCGCCAACAGCCAAGCCGCCGTACCTATGGCATAGATTGCCACGTTGCTGCGGGCTTGCCTGCGCAAGAATGCGATCAGTCGCCGCGAAGATTGACCTTCGATGTGATCGCCGCCAAAAAGCACAAGGGCGGATTTCCGCTCATCTTCGCAGCTGTCAAGGTTCGCGCCTACTTCGACGGCTATCCCGCTCGAGCTCGCAACGGGGCTGCCTCTGAGGCCAAAGGTTTGCCATTCGAAAAGCCTGTCGTGCGTCACCGCATTGGCGCAGCGCAGGGGGTCGACGAAGGAAGACAGACTAAGATGCGAGAAGCCGGGCAGTAGAAGCAGACGCAACCTTATCGTGTCTTTGCAGGTTGCGCCGACCTCACCTGTTCCGCGAGAGCGAAAGCGCGCGGCGACTGGAGCATGAGGTGCTTGGTCCGCGCGCGCCTCGCAATCGTCAAGAACGTTCATCGCCGGAAGACCATGTTATGCCAGACCGCTGCGCTTATGTCTGCTGATGGTGATTGTAACGCTTCTTCAGCGATGCAGCTGCGGAGAATAACGCTCGAAGCGGGTTGCCTACAGGCGAAGGCGCGTGTTGTCGGGATCGTAAAAAGGCCGCGCCTGGCAGATGGCTCTGTGGCGAATGCCCGCGAGCTCGACTTCGAAGCACCCCTCAGAAAGCCACGGCTTCCAGTCGGGGCCAGGCAAGTCCACATAACCTTGAGCCACCGAGCTGCCGAGTGAATACCCATAGGCGGCGGAGGTTGTCCTTCCCACGATCTTGCCATCACGCAAGATTGGCTCGTCATGCAAAAGAATGGGTCCGGCATCTTCCAGGCGCAGGAACACCACGCGCCGCTTGACCCCTTTGGCCTTCTGCCTTTCCAGCGCGGCACGACCGATGAAGTCGCTGTCCTTCCTGAAAGACACCGCGAAACCAAGACCTGCTTCCAATGGCGTGTCGCCGGGCGTCACGTCATGGCCGAAATGGCGATAGCCTTTCTCACTGCGCAGCGAATCCAGCGCATGATAGCCAGCCAGGCGAAGACCCACATGCTCCCCCTCCTTGACCAGTAAGTCGAAGACTGGCCCAGCAAACTCCGTTGGCAGGTAGATCTCCCACCCGAGCTCGCCGACGTAAGTCACCCGCAGGGCGTATGCTTTCGCATAGCCGATTTCGATTTCCTGCGCGGTGCCGAACGGGAACGCCTCATTAGAGAAATCGGCGCTTGACACCGCCTCAAGAAGCTGGCGCGAACGTGGGCCCATGACTGACAGAACTGCAAAGCCTGATGTCACATCGGTAACTGTAACACGAGCTTCTTCCCGCAGATTGCGCTTCACCCAGTTCATGTCCTGGGCCTGGCTCGCGGCAGCTGTCACCATCATGTACCGATCTTTGGAAAGCCGGGTGAATGTGACGTCTGCAACGATGCCGCCGCGCGAATTCAGCATTTGCGTATAGACGATCTTGTTGGTGGCGACCGCCATGTCGTTGGCGCAGATCCGCTGGAGCTCGCCTTCCGCATCTGGTCCTTCTATGAAGGTCTTGCCGAATGAAGACAGATCAAACAGTGCCACCGCTTCGCGCGCCGCGCGGTGTTCTTCGCCGACGACTTCAAACCAATTCTGCCTTCCATAGGAATAAACGTATTCGGCAGGGCTGCCCTCAGGGGCAAACCAGTTGGCCCTCTCCCAGCCTGCCGCCGTCCCAAACACCGCGTTCCGAGCCTTGAGCCGCGCAAACAGCGGCGTCTCACGAACCGGCCGCGCCGTCTCGAACTGACGGTGCGGCCAGTGCATGGCATACAAGAGCCCAAGGCTTTCGGAAATGCGCTCGTGCAGATACTTGCGGTTGCCCTGGAAGGTGTGAAAGCGCGCGATGTCTACCTCGGACAGGTCGATTGTAGGCTCGCCGGCGACGATCCATTCCGAGAGCGCTTTGCCGACGCCGGCTGCGCTGAGAATACCTTGCGAGTTGAAGCCTGCGGCGACATAAAACCCCCTGACTTCCGGCGCTTCACCGAGGATGAACTTGTTGTCGGGAGTGAAGCTCTCGGGTCCATTCATGAAGTGACGGATGCCGACGGATTGCAGGAGTGGAACCACTTCCATTGCCTTTGACATGGGCAATTCGAACTGTGCCCAATCCTCGGGCAGCTCACCGAACTCGAACCTGTCGGGCAGGCTCGCCATCGGCAGCGATTTCGCGAGCGGCTCGAAGGCGCCGACCAAGAGCTTTCCGGCGTCCTCCTTGATGTAGAGATAGCCATCGGTATCGCGCAAAACGGGCAGATCCCTTGGTATCGCCGCATCAGCTTGCGTGGTCACGTACATATGCTCGGCCGCGTAGAGCGGCACGTTGACCCCCGCCAGCCTGCCAAGGTCACGCGACCAGGCGCCTGCGCACAGGACAGCCACCTGGCATCTGACCGTGCCCTGGTCTGTAACGACGCCCTTGATCCTATCCTTTTCGATCTCGAAGCCGGTAACGGAGACGTTTTCGAAGATCTGGGCTCCGCCGTTGCGGGCGCCCTTCGCCAGCGCCTGGGTCGAATCGACGGGATTGGTTTGACCGTCACCTGGAATGAAGGCGCCTCCGACGATGTGACTCTCGTCAAGCAGTGGGTAGCGTTGCTTGACCTCTCGCGGCGACAACATATGCGCTTCCACGCCGAAGCTCTTCCCAAGCGACACGAGGCGGGAGATCTCAATCAAGCGATCTGCCGTTCGGGCGATTGGCAGACTGCCTGTGCGGCGAAAGCCGGTGTCCTGACCTGTCTCGCTTTTCAACTCGTCGAACAGGCGTGTTCCGTAGCGGCAGAGTTCGGTCATGGTGTGAGTGGTGCGCAGTTGCATGACCAATCCAGCTGCATGCCACGTCGTGCCGCAGGTCAGTTGGCCTCGCTCGAGCAGCACCACATCACGCCATCCGAGCTTGGTCAGGTGATACGCGATGCTGACCCCAATGATACCGCCACCGACGATGACGACCTGAGCCTGATCGGGAAGAGTCATTTGTGCCACCTCGCAACGGCGTCATCAACGGCGCCTAGGGTCCGGGATCGACCAACCGAAAGTATCGCATCCCGCATAAACTCGTCAATAGAGTTATAGACTTTTTAAACTCGGCGCTATGCCTTCGATGGGACGCGCCGGCATCCAGACGCTCCCAACCCGGCAAGCTGGCGAACCTGCCCGCGCATTCACCGTGACGTTTTAAGGTTCAACGTAAGGACCGCCGAAACAGCGCAGGCGGCCATACCCACCAGGATGGCTACCCGATAGCCGCCGAAAGCGTCGTAGAGAACCCCTGACCCCCAAGGCGCGACCAGCCCGGCAATTCCATAGGAAACTATCAGCCTGCCGTAGATTTCTCCAATTTTTTCAGCGCCATATAGCTCACCAACCAGTGTCGGCATCAGCGACGCGGAAGAGCCGAATGCGACACCAACGCAGGCGGCGCCCAGCATCCCAAACGATGGCGTTCCCCCATAAAGGAATGCGAGCCCGGCAGCCGTCATGGCATTCGCGAGAAGGAGCGCATTTCTGCCGCCCAGCCGTCGCACCGCCTGGCCTCCGAACAGCGAACCGGCGAGGTAGCCAGATGTCAGAATCGAGAGGCCGTAGCTGACAATGCCATCCATGCCGAGAGACGACAGTATCCCAGCCAATTGCGAAACCGTCATCAACCCTACAAGGCAGATACAGAGAAAAATTAGTGCCAGCTTGAGAAAGGTGCAATCTGAGGCGATGGCAGAAGCTGGTGATTTGCGACTGCTTTCAAAGCCTGATCGGTTCGCGTGTCCCTCGCCAAGAAGAGCGGTGGCGCTTATTCCGGTCGCCAGTATCGCCATGGCCAGGCAGCCGAAGACGAAGGCCACGTTGCGAGGCTCGACCCTGTTGGCCAATGCAAACGGCATCACAATGCCGCTCGATGCAAATGCCGCCATCGCAACGCCGATGGCTAGCGGTCGTTTCTGCGGCGAAAAGGTCGACACGAGCGCAAGGGCCAGCCCATACCCCAAGCCCGAACCCACGCCAAAGAGACCGCCATAGCCAACAAGCAGTGACCAGTAGCAAGGCATTGCCGCAAACAAGAAAAACCCGCCTCCCGCGAGCGCAAATGCGACGACGGAGAGGTTCATGCCACCCAGTGCCTGAAGCAGGCGATCATGCCAGGCCATGCCTGCCGTGAAGCAGATCAAGGCAACCGTTGGAACGGAACTCAACTCCGTCCGGGAAATTTCGAGGTAACCCTGCAGGGGCAGCAGGAAGACGCCCCAAGCATAGATCGCGCCCATGGCAATATTGATCAGGACTGCCGCGGACAGTCGGCGCATGGCGTGATTTCGTTGCGTGACAGCGCTCAATTGATCGGCCATTGAAATCCTCCCTCCGGGTCTCGCAAGATGCCGAATTGCGGCGCTGGGTCCGCTGTTCACGAGCCGCTCAGACTCCCAAATAAGTCTCCATCAACTCCCGCCGACTGCTCAGTTCGCCAGGGTCGCCGCTCCAGACGATATGCCCGTGGCTCATCATGCTTAGACAGTCGGCCACCGAGGCGATGCGGTTCACATTCTCTTCTACGATGAGGATCGACAGTCCCATTTGGCGCAATCTGTGGATTGCCTCGTAGATGGCCTCGATGATGATCGGCGCGAGGCCAAGCGACGGCTCGTCCAGCATGAGCAATTTCGCCTCGGCCATCATCAGACCGCGCCCGATGCCTAGCATGCGCCGCTCCCCGCCCGACAGCGAATTGGCCGTCTGCCCCGATCGTTCCTTCAGCTTGGGAAACAGTTCGTAGACGAGATCCAGCCGCGACCTGGTCTGTCCCGGCAAGGGGTTGGTGTAGCCCCCAACGAGTAGGTTCTCAAAAACCGACATGTCCTTGTAAACCAGATCACCCTGCGGCACATGCACGATGCCGCGCAGGGCAATTTTCTCGGCAGCCAGCCCGTCGATTGCGTGTCCGTCGAAACGGACTATTCCACGCTGTCGCGGCAAAAGCCCCGAGATCGCTCGCAGAAGGGTGGTTTTGCCGTGGCCATTCGGTCCCACCAAGCCAAAGACTTCTCCTTGGGGAATGCGCAGCGAAACGTCTTCGATTACGTCGCCGCCGCCATAGGAGGCCGACAGTCTTTCTATCTCGAGAACCGCCATCTCAAAGCTTCTCCGTCGGCTGCCCTGACAGCTCGCGCGCCTGCGGATCCGAGATAGACCTCGACCACCTGCTCGTCCTCGGCGAGCCCGCTCGCGGGGCCCTGATAGAGCTTGCGGCCGTGATGCAGGATTAGCACATTGTCAGCGATCGCGGTCATGAAGCTCATGACGTGCTCGATCAGGACGATCGTGATTCCATGGAAGTCGCGCAAACGGCAAAAAACGGCGGCACAAAGGTCAATTTCCCGCGCGTTCAGACCACCGACAGGCTCGTCGAGCAGCAACAGCTTGGGGCGGCTGGCGATGGCACAGGCGGTCATCAGAAGTTTTCTCTGCAAGACCGACAGAGCCGAGGCGGTCGTATTGGCCGCTTCCTGGAGACCGGTGACCTCCATCGCCTCGTCGGCTTGCACCTTGGAAGCTCTATCGAACCGGATTGATGGAATGATCCGGTTTCGCGTGCCGAAATATGCGCAGCTCTCCAGATTCTCGCGGACCGTCATGGTGTCGAAGACAGCGTTGAGCTGAAACGTTCGGGCAATGCCGAGATGACAGATTTCCGGCGCCGATCGGTCAGAAATTTCGTGCCCGTCAAATACGATCCGGCCGTTTGTCGGCTTTGAAACGCCGGAGATGGTGTCAAAAAGGGTGGTCTTGCCAGCGCCGTTCGGGCCACCGATGCCAAGAACCTCGCCCTGCCGTACATGGAAGGTCAGATCGCTTACGGCGGCCATGGCGCCGTAGCGCTTGGTCAAACCTTCCACTCGCAGTATAGGCGCCTCGTTGATTGATTGTGTCATGATCGTACTGACCTGCGATTGCGCATACCCGTCAGACTGTCGACCAGGGGCGTCCAAACCCTCGAGAACCGGCCAAGGCGACCGGCCAGCCCCTCTGGCGCGAAAACCAACACGACCATCAAGACCACGGCAAAGGCCGTGTTTCGCCACTGCGCAAGATCGCGGAACGATTCATCGATGGTCGCCAATGCGATGGTCCCCAGGATCGGACCCCAGATACGTCCGCGCCCTCCGACGATCATCATTGACAATAAAAAGAGCAGTGTCGGCAATTCCAGCACCTGTGGCCCGAAGGTCTTCATCGTGCCTGCGTAAACGCCGCCTGCGAGGCCGGTGAAAAAGCCGGCGACCGCGAATACGACCAGCTGATATTTTGCAACGTCGATGCCGCGCGCGGCCGCACACACTTCGTTGTCGCGCATCGCCTGAAAGGCCCTACCGTAAGGGCTGCGGACAATCACGATGGCGACGAGCGTCCCCAGGGCGAGACAGGCAAGTGCGAGCATATACTCGGCGGTCGCCACATGTTTGTAACCGACCAGCTTGGTAAAGCCGAAATCGCCAAACCGCGACAGTCCCCTCGCGCCACCGGTCAGCGAATAGCAGGCGATCTCGACTTTGCGGAAACAGGCAACATCTGTGACGATGAGTTGATATATGACCATCGCGACGGCCAGCGTCACGACGACGACATACGCGCCTCTGAGCCTCAGCGTTGCTCCTCCCATCAGAAGGCTGACTGCCGTTCCTGCCAGGCCGGCAATTGGCAGCGACCACCAAGGCGAGATCGAAAAGTAAAGCCCCAGCAGCGCGACCGCATACCCACCTGCTGCAAACAGAGCCATTTGTCCTATCGACAGGATCCCGGCGACACCGAGGACCAAATTCCACTGCGTCACGACCGCCGCCCATATCGCGAATAGGGTGGCCTGCCCGAGCACATAGCTGCCGGGGGCGACAAGCGGAAGCAATGCCAGCCCTGCAAAGACTGCTATCGCGATCAGAATGTCCGTTTGGAGCCGATCTCGAGACATTTGGTCAGTTCCTGACCTGGATGCGGTGCCCGAAAAGGCCATCGGGACGAATGATCAGAGCAAAAACGACGGAGACCAAAAGTGCCGGAAAACCCCATTTCGTTCCTACGGCGTATTGGACGACCACCTCCACGAGGGCCAGCAGGAACGCGGCGCTCAGTGCTCCCGGGATGCTGCCCAACCCACCGACCACACAGATGATCAGCGCCTTGAGAAGCGGGTCGAAGCCGACCGTGGGATAGACTGTGGTGAACGCCGTCAAAAGCACACCGGACGCCCCTGCGACCAGCCCGGCAAGCAGCATTACTTTGAGGACCACCAGCTGAAGCGGAATTCCATTCAGCCGCGCCGCCGTCGGCTCCTGTGAAACTGCCCGGATCGCCCTGCCGAGCTCGGTTTTCTTGATCACCAGTTGCAGTCCGAAGATCATGACGGCGCAGCCGCCAATGATCAGCAGGGTCTGATAGGCTATGCCTGACCCTCCTATGTCTATGCGGCCATCCAGGTTGAAAGGCTGGCGGGCGGAGGTTGGGCCGATCAGGTTGTTGATCAGGTCGATGACGATGGTCGAAAGGGCCATCGTCAAGATGATGATGTTGATCTCGAAATTTGGTTTCGCGAAAACCCACCGCACCAGGAAAAGGTGCGTGACGAGCCCCATGAGCATTCCGCCCGCCACTCCGCCAAGAATGCCAGCCCACCACGGAAATCCGAGCGCGTTCACCAATAGCAAGGACCCGTAGGCGCCTACCGCAAGGTAGGCGCCGTGGGCAAGGTTGAGCATCCCGATGCTGCCCCAGATCAACGACAAGGCGACCGAGCTGGCAGCATAAAGTGCACCCAAGGTGAGTGCGCTGAGCAGTACGTCCCTCAAGACATCCATGGCTGTCTACCTTCCGGCGGCGCGTTCAACTTCTAGGACGACGAGCGCCTACTTGAACCACGGCGGAAGTTCGAAATTGGCCTCGTTGTATGGTTGCGGATAGATCAGCTTTTTCGGCACCTCAGCTTTCGGATCCTTGATCTGGTAAAGCAGATGCGGCATGGCGATTGACGGATCGGAGGAAACGGTCGGATATGGAATCGCTGCGTTGACGCTTGGGTCGTAGCGCAGAACGCCGAACGGTGCCCGGTATACGAAGCGCTGCAGGTTCGTTGCGATCTTACGGTTCTGGTCGGCATTTCCCGGCTCACCGGTTCCGCCGGCAAGCGCTGCCGCGACAGCGTAGTGGTAAGTCTCGGAGTAGGTCGAAGCACCCGGGTCCGCCTCGGCCTTTTCTCCGAATTTAGCCCAGTATCCTTTGCGGAACGAGTTGCCGATGTCGTCCGGCAGGATGCCGATGACAGTCGAGGTCAACACGCCTCGCGCCGCTTCGCCGGCGATGTCGGAGAACGCCTTCAGCAACGGGCCATACTGGTAATAGAACAAACTGTTTGTCGGCTGCTGCAGGAACTGAACCTGGCACTGGGCGAGATCGCCCGGGAAGAAATGCGTGTTGGCAATGACGGCTGGCGGATCGGCGCGGACCTTGTTCAGCACCGAGCCCCATTCGGTCGTTGGAACGGGGACCACCTCCTCGAACGAAACTTCGAACCCGTATTTGGGTGCGGTCTCGCGAATTGCGTTCGAGATGACGATTGAATAGGGCAGCGAGCCCGTGACCAGAGCGATCTTGTTGTTTTGGGGCTTCCACACACCCGCCTTGCGGATCTGGTCGAGCATCACCGGGAGGCCAACGCCATAGTAGTATTCTGCCGGGTCAGCCATGAAGATGCCGAAGTAGCGCTGAGGGTCGCTCTTGAACGTCTCGTGATGGCCGATGGATGTGTTGTAGTGGATGTATATGATGCCGGCATCGGCCACCGGGTCATATTCTGCCTGGTTGGCGCCTACGTTGTAGCCGTTGATGATGGCATGAACGCCGTGGCGATCGATGAGCAAGCGAGCGGCCGCTGTGACCTCTTCGGCCGTCTGATTTTTGCTGTCGACGGTCACCGGCGCCAGCTTCTTACCGAGGATGCCTCCGGCGGCATTGATCTCTTCGCAGGCCATCTCGAGCCCATGCTTGTGTTCTATGCCGTCGACCGCCAAGGGCCCGGTCAGTGAAGCCATTTGTCCGATCGGAATGACATCGTCCGACTGCGCTCGCCCCTCGTTCAAGCTCGCCAGCAGACCGCTTCCGAAAGCGGCGCTGGCTACCGAGGCACTCAGGAATCGGCGACGATTTGTGTTCACCATTGGAAAGTTGGTCTGCTGCCTGGTCATTGTCAGCTCCTCTCTAATCGGCACATTGGCCGTGTTCCCAATTTTGAAATGTTGGACTGCGGTCATCTGAGCCTAGCAGGCACGGCAAAGCCGCTCCGGCGCAGCGCGACCGGCAGAACCCATGCGATCGGTAAAAAAGGGCTGCCGGGCGCGCACTGGTCGCCCGGCAGCCCGTCAGTCAGGCACTACGCAGTCGTGCCGTTGCCGCCTTGTCGACGGTCATCGTCTTGGGATCGATCGCGACGCGATACGTCTCTTTTGCCGCGGCAATGGAGATGTAGTCGTCGAGGACATCCGAAAGCACTTTTTCCGCCGGCCGTTCTTCTGGTCTGCCCCAACCACCACCGCCGGTGCTCTCGAATTTGAATGCCTCGTCATAGGAGAACTGGTGGCCAGACAAGAGCGGGCTCGTCCAGGCGCCATTCGGCGAATAGCCGCCAATCACCAGTTCCTTGCCGTCGGCATAGAGATGGGTAGAGCGCTGTACCGCGCTGCGGCCGCCACCATTGACGCCGGGGCTGCCCTCCCGGGTGCGTGAAGTTTCCATGTTCAACTCGCCGTCGCACAGATAGCGAACCTTGAAAACGGCCCCTAGGCCGCCGCGGAATTTTCCAGCACCGGCCGAGTCCTTGCGTAGTTCGAAAGCCTCGTACTCAATGGGGAAGAACAGCTCCGCCGTTTCAGCGGCCATGTTCATGCAGTTTCCAAGCGGATCCATGGTCACGCTCATGCCGTCGTTAAACGGCGTGCCGCCCCAGCCGCCGGCCGGCAGATCGGAAAAGACGTCGGCGCGGCCCGTTTCCTTGTTCACAGCTGTCGACACGAACCAGTTGCACTCCGAACAAGTGGACCCCGTCACTCGCTCAGGGATCGCCTTCGCCAGGGCTTGCCAGATGGCGCTCGTGATTTTCGATGAGGCGAGCGTCGTGCAGCCGATGGTGGGCGCCGGCCATTTGGCATTGAGCCAGCAGTTGTCGGGAAGCACGATCTTTATCGGCGCGAACATGCCCGCATTGGACGGCGCATGCGGTGCGAGGAAGAACTGCAGCGAGTAGTAGGCGGCCGATGCGGTGTTGGCGAAGGGCGAATTGATCGAGCCCTTACAAATCGGGTCGCTGCCGGCGAAATCGACGGTGATATCTGAACCGGCAATGGTGAGCGTCACCTTGACCTTGATCGGATCGGGCGAGAACCCGTCCGTGTCCGCGAAGTCTTCAGCCGAGTAGACGCCGTCGGGGATTGCCTCGATGCTCTTGCGAACGATGCGCTCCGTGTAGCCGATAAGTTCGTTCATGGCCGCCTTGACGGTCTCGATGCCGTATCGGGCAGCCGCGCGTTGCAATTCGCTCTCGGCGCTTTTCAAGGCACCCAGATGCGCCTGCAGGTCGCCGCGGATGTAGTGCGGGGTGCGCGTGTTGTTCATGATGATCGCGAGATAGTCGCGATTGATCTCGTAGTTCTCGTAGAGCTTGATCGGCGGAAGACGCAGACCCTCGGCGGCGATGTGCGTCGAGAACGACATGCCCCCGGCGGCGCCGCCGCCAAGATCCATCCAGTGGCCGCGGCTGACGGCGAAACCCAGGAGTTCGCCCTCATAGAAAATGGGCATCGTGAAGGTGATGTCGTTGATGTGCGTGCCGCCCTGGTATGGATCGTTCAACGCGATCACATCGCCCGGCTTAAGCGTCTCGATCGGGAAGCGGCCAATTGCAGCGTCCGCGCTGTACTGCATCGCTGCCAGATGAACGGGGCAGTTCGCGGCCTGCGCCAGCAAGCGCACCTTCGGATCATAGATTGCGTTCGAGAAGTCGAGAATATCCGCCAGGATCGGCGAGAACGATGTCCTCTGCATGATCGTGGTCATGCGGTTGCAGGCATATTCGAAGCTGTTGCGAAGAACCTCGAACGTGACCGGGTCCATACGCTCGGGAAGGTCGATCTTTTGCGCCGCGGCGCTTGAAGAAGCCATGGTCTTTCCCCTGTCGCTTTTAGTTTGCGATTGTCACGATGAGATTGCCACTGTCGTCTACGGCACCGCTGGTGCCGGGCGGGAGCACGGCTATCGAGTCCATATATTCGACGATGCTCGGGCCCGTTACCGTAAAGCCGGGCTTGAGATCGCTGTTGCTGTAAAGCGACGACCTGATCCAGTGGCCGTCGAAGTAGACGTCACGACTGGCGCCGTTGGCGCGGCCTACCTGAGCTCCGAAGTTGAAGTGCGGGGGCTCCTTCAAGGCGCCGACAGCAGTCACACCAAGAGCCACGAAAGCAATCGGGAAATCGTCCGAGCTCACTCCATATTCCAGCCGATGGGCGTTGTGGAACGCATCAGCGATCGACGCGATCTGCCCCTTCGCGATAGTTCCGTTCGGAATATCCGTGTCGACTTCGTAAGTCTGGCCGACATAGCGCATTTGCGCGGTGCGGGTGATCTTGGTTTCCGAGGCTCCGATACCGTCAGCCTGGAGACGGTGACGGGCCTTTTCCTCCAACTCGGCGTAGAGACGGTTCAGATCCGAAACGTCGACATCGTCAAGGGATGCGTAGTGAAAGGCCTCCACATCATGGCGAATGTTCATCGCAGTGGCGCCGAAGGCAGAGGCGACGCCTGCCTGGCCTGGAATGATGACCTTTGGGATGTTCATCGCCTGAGCAACAAAGCACGCATGCATCGGACCGGCGCCGCCAAAACTTGCCAGCACGA
The DNA here is from genome assembly GCF_003999155.2 of Mesorhizobium sp. M1D.F.Ca.ET.231.01.1.1. NCBI lineage: Bacteria > Pseudomonadati > Pseudomonadota > Alphaproteobacteria > Hyphomicrobiales > Phyllobacteriaceae > Mesorhizobium > Mesorhizobium sp. M1D.F.Ca.ET.231.01.1.1. Next base: position 205,901 of record NZ_RZOZ02000010.1, on the reverse strand, counting down.
AGTCGCGCGGGTCGCGAGCCCTGGCCACGACCACACCCTTGACCGCCTGCGCCATCGTTTCACACGATATGCGGATCATGCCTTCAGCGGTTTCGAGGCGCGACAGGCCGATCTTGGCGGCCAGCTTATCAATCGCCATTTCGGCGGCCGCAACGTCTAGCTCGAATTTGTCCGAGAGCGAGGGGTTCAGCCTGCCCAGGATCAGATTGGCATCCGTGATCGTCGGCTCGGTTCCGCCGCGGCGGTAGCATGCCGGGCCGGGCTCCGAGCCAGCGCTGCGTGGCCCAACTCGCAAGGATCCGCCCTCATCGACCCAACCGATCGAGCCCCCTCCGGCACCGACCGAGTGGATATCGAGCATCGGGACGCTTACCGGCACCTCCCATTCCAGCTCATAGCTGCGCGTGATGAGCCCCTTGCCGTGCTCGACGATCGAGGCATCGAAGCTGGTGCCGCCGACATCGGTATGAATGATGTTGTCGAAGTGGGTCGTACGGCTGAGATAAGACGCATAGGCGACACCGCCGGCCGGACCGGACTCGATGAGCTCCTCTGGCCGATCCTTGGCGTTCTTGGCACCCATGACACCGCCATTGCTCTTCAAGATCAGCAGCGAGCCGCGAAAACCCTTGGACTTCAGGGCATCCTCCAAGCGGTCGAAGTAGGACGTCATTACAGGCATCATGCATGCCCGGATCGCTGTCGTTGTGAAGCGTCCATGCTCGCGGAAAATTGGCCTCGTCTCAGCCGAGATGACGATATGCACATCCGGATTGGCCTCGCGGACGATCTCGCGCATCCGCTGTTCGTGGGCTGGATTTGCGTAGGAATTGATGAACCCGATCCCCACTGACTGGATGCCGCGCTGAGCGATCGTTTCCGCCACCTGCTGGGCGATCTTCTCATCGAGGGGACGGCGGGTCTCCCCCTTCACCGACATGCGCTCCGGGATCGCAAAGCGATTGCGGCGGCGGATCAGCGGTTCCGGCTTCGTTTGATATGGATCATAGAGAGCCTTGCGGTGCTGGCGGCCGATCTCGATGGTGTCACGAAACCCTTCCGTCGTGATGAAGGCAGCGTCCGGATAATTCCGCTCGATCAAGGAATTGGTGGCGGTGGTGGTGCCGTGCATCAAGAAGGAAATCTGATCGAAGGGAATGCCGGCGGCCTCGATCGATTGGACGACGCCCTTTGAGCGGTCATCTTTCGTCGTCAAGACTTTAGCTGTCTTGTAGGATTTGTCTGATTCATCCCATGCGAAAAGATCGGTGAACGTGCCACCAACGTCAATGCCGACGCGCCACATCTGCAGTGTTCTCCTATGTTCCCAGGCGATATTTTAGTTTTTTGGAGGCGCCTTGGGCGCGCTCGATCGCTTCTGAAAACTCTACATCTGAGTTGTAGATTGTCAAGCACCGTATGTAGAGTTATTTTTGCAACCTCAGTGCTGAAAGACCGTCTGCAAAACGCGACAAGGACCCCCTTGGCGGTGGCAGCCCCCGCGACGAAGCAGACCCGGAGATGAAAATGCGGCATGAACCGAATGCGGGCACCGAATTGAAAATATCCGATCTCAGTCGCCTCACGGGCGTGCCCGTTTCCACATTGCGGGTCTGGGGCGAACGAGGCCTGCTCACCCCGCGCGTCACGCCGGCGGGATATCGAATCTACAACCAGGACCACGTTAAACAGGCTGCGGACATCAAGCGCCTGCGCACGCTACAAGGCTTGAGCATCGCGGCAATAAAGGCTGCTCTTCCGGGCAACGATGCTTCCGGCCATGCCAACGCTGTGACGTCTGGAAATGAGCCTGATGCCAATGCGACCAATTCTGTCGGGGCAAGGCTCAGGTCGCTTCGCCAAGCCCGTAAGTTGACCATACGCGAAGTTGCCAATCAGACTGGCATTCCGCAATCGGTCCTGGCCTCCATAGAGCGTACTTCGCTGGGCGTGCAGATTCCCGAAGGCAAGACGCTTGCATCATTCTACGGCGTCACGCTGACTTCCCTCATGGCCACGCCCTTGACGGAACATAACAAGGAAGTGATTTCCGCTTCCGATGGGGGTCAGGTTCTGCCGACGCTCGGCAAGGGTCTGAGGATCGAACAGTTGGCCACTGGCAGAGATATGATGGATTGCCAACGCTGGTTTATTGAGCCGGGCGTGAACAGTCACGGCGCCTACAGCCATGATGGCGAGGAATTCGTGTACGTTCTTTTTGGGGAGTTCAAGATCACCGTCGAGGAGACCCGCGTCCATCATTTGCGGCAGGGCGAAAGCATCTACTTCAAGAGCAATTGGAAGCATTCCTGGTCCAACCCAGGCCAGACGACGACGGTCCTGATCTGGGTAAATACGCCACCAAGTTTCTAGCGCAGCACCCTCCTCGACAGGACAGCGCCCAGGTATTGCGCTGTTGGACCATTGTAGGCTGCCGCCTATTCTCGCGGCCTAATGGCGGGTTACCAACGGGCGACGACTGTTAACGATTGCATCGGTACGACTGAAGTAGCGCATAGCCAATGGCCGACAAGACACAATTCGGACTGACTGCCCTCGACACGGTGCCCCTGCATGAGAAAGTCTATCTGGAACTCGTGCGCGCACTGATGTCGGGTCAGCTCCAGCCCGGCCAGAAGCTGACCTCGCGCAAGCTCGCCAGGGAGCTCGGCACCAGCGACATGCCGGTGCGCAGCGCCTTCACCCGGCTGCAGGCGCTGCGGGCGCTGAGCCCGATGCCGAACGGCAGTGTCGAGGTGCCGCTGATCTCCGCCGAGCGCTTCCAGCAACTGACCGCCGTGCGCACGATCCTGGAAGGTACGGCCACCGGGCTCGCCACCAACCGCATCAACGGCAACAACCTGCGCGCCATCCGCCGCCATTGCACCGAGCTCACCCAGGCCGCCCGCAGCGGTGACATCGACGACTATTTGCGCAAGAACCACGACTTCAAATTCTCGATCTACCGCCACTGCGGCAACGAGCAGATGATCTTCCTGATCGAGACGGTGTGGATGCAGGTCGGCCCGTTTCTCAGGAACCTGGCGATCGGCTTCGAGGACGACCTCGCCGGCATTCTCGAAATCGACTACCACGAGGAGGTCGTGGCGGCGATCGAGTCCGGCGACGGCAAGCGGGCGCGCGCGGCCATCGTGCGCGAGATCGACCAAGCCGTCACGCAAATCCTGCGCAGGCCGGCGGGTGTGACAGAAGCCTGCCGTTCAGGCGAATGAACAGGTCGGGGAATTGAGTGCATCAGAAGAAGCACTTCGCACCAGGGTGCGAAGCTTGCCTGGGAGTGTGTGCCAAGCTGGCAGAGCTCGACGCGAGCGGCCCGCCAGCCTGGCGCCAATCGCTCAAAGTGCCGGCACGACCTCAGGAGTTGGCTTGCGAGCCTCGCCATAGCCGCCGATGCCTGACGGAATAACGATTGCGCGCATTGCGACATAGTAGACGATCGCAGCCAGGACCATGGTCGGAATACCGGCACCCAGATAGCCTGCGTAGGCGTTCATCGAGGCGGCCACCGGGTCATACATCCAAAGATAGAGCGCGATAGACCCCAGCGAGATGACAATCGCCACCCAGTTCACGCCGCCCCAGAACCAATAGATGTTACGGGAGTCACGCGAAAACAGATGCTCCGGTTCGAGCCGCTCCTTACGCAGAAGGAAGTAGTCGACAAGGGTGATCCCCGTGATGCCGACGAACATCACACCGTTGATCGACAGCCAACTCATCACCGAGGCAATGACCCACTCCGTGCGAAACGCGACATAGATGCCAGGCAGCAGGATCAAGCCAAGAAGAAGGTCCCAGCGCAACCTTGTCAGGGGCCGGATCTGTTGGATGGAGACGCCGGAAAGATAGATCATGATGATCATGGTAGCGACATTGGCAAGCAGAACGAACGACATGATGGCCGTTCCAAACACCGGGCCGCCAAGCTTGATCATCCAAATGGTCGGATCGGGGGTTCCAGCCGACACGGCCGCCAGAGCCGCGACCATCGAAATCACGGCAGCGCCCAACACGCCGACGCCGACGACGGAAGGACCCATGATGTGGCGCCGCTTGCCGACAAGACGTGTCAGCCCGCCCATGACGGGCCACCAAGTCAACGAGTTCGATACGCCGAACTCGACGGCGAGCGCGAAGCCTTGGGTCTTCGTCTTGACCAAGGCCTGATCGACCGGAACGTCAATGGCGAAAACGGCCGGACCAAACTGGTACAGAAGGATGCCCAGCATGATGGCGGTCACAACCATGTGGCCGGGCGCTATGTAATTGCTCAGACGCTCGAAAAGCCAAGGGCCGCGGCTTGCAATGAGCCAAACCAGAAAGAGCGACGCCAGCGCCAGTACTATCACCATGCCCTCGACAGGTCGATCGGTGGACTGCTCAAGCGTCTGAACAACATTGGCCGCACCGCGCGCCGTGAGGGCAACGACGACGTAAGTCCAACCGATGAGCGTGGCCAGAAGGCCGAACAGGGGCAGCAGCACACCGTATGTGCCGAACGACGACTTGGCGGCGTCGATTGTGTCCACGCCATATTTGTACGAAGGAACGGCGGAAGCCAGCGTCACCGCGGCCATCCCGATCAGCAACCCGGCCAGATAGCCGAGGATACCGATGCGCGTGTCCCCGACGTAAGGCAAATAGCCTCCGATCAGGAACGCCCAAGTGGCGGCGCTGAAAGCGCAGCACGTCCACGTGAATGACGAATAGCTGTTGTAGATTCGTTCATGGCTGCGAAGCGGCAGCCTGCCCGCCAGGGCCTCGCTCACAACGCGGGCCTGCACTCCCTTGACATCGCCGCTCATAGCGCACCTCTGCCAATGACGACCAGCGTGCCAATCCAGATCGCCGCTCCGACGGCAGCCCACAACAGTCCTTCGATGATGATAGGCCTTGATGTGGCGAAGCAGTCCGACGAGGCATGCGGGTCCATGCGGAGGCTCTGAAGCCGTAACGCCAGTTCCTTGTCGAGTTCGCGGGAGAGGTCCCCCGACGCTCCGCCGGCACCAGCGCCGGCGAGACCTGATAGCTCGGTCATTGTTGTGTTTCCCCTTGCTGCACCAATTTGATTTTCCGCGGAGCGCTGGGTGCCTGGCTCCGCAACTTACCAAAAAGCTAACACCATGATCTCACTTTTGTCCACATAATTTACCGTCATTTGCCACAAAACTTCACATTTCGGACTGGTATGGTCGCCAGCTTGCCACAGTAATCCGCGCTGGACGCCTCGCATGTGATGGAGTTGATGACCTTGGGGAGAGCGAGGCCGAGGGCTGGTCTGCCCTACTCGAGGAGATTAGGCTTGTGATTTGCCCGGATGGAAAAGGCTCGACGCGATCCGGCGGCCCTTGCGGCTCCAGCAAGGCTCGATGCCGGCAAATCTCGCAGCCGCAAATCGTCGGGGTGCCTATGTTATTTTGGTCGACCGGCCGCGAAATTGGCCTCGCAAGGTCAGGGAAGGCTGCTGCCTTCCACCACAATCGAGGCATTCAGATCCGCAATCGTGCCTCTTGTCCACGCGAGCAAGTGCCTTCGGGCATGACGGTCGGTCCACTCGAAGTTCATCGGGGTGACGGAGGCGCACCCCTCGGACAATGCTCGCACGTCGGTTCCAGGGCTCCCCTCGAAAACCGGGTCCTGCTCGGGATGGGTGGCAAACAGCAACCATCCGCGCCCGCCGTCGGTTTCAACGACGGGTATCTTCGAACTTTGCCACACCCTTCGATCGAGCGAGGCCAGGACAACCGACCTCGCCGGTCTTGCGGGCGCGTTGAAATTAAGGACTGAGCGTCCTGGCAGACGGTGGCGATCTTCCACCATTCGCTTGACAAGGCGAGCCATCAGGGCAGCGCCAGGTTCGAAATCATAACCATCGAGATCAACCAGCCGGAAACGGCCGTCACGCGATTGCTGCGAGGCGGCAAGCGACGGAAAGCCCAGCATGGCCCCCTCAATTGCAGAGCCTAACGTGCTCGAATATGTCGCGTCGTCACCAAGGTTTGCCCCCTCGTTTATCCCCGAGACCACGGCATCCACGTCGACGGTCAGCCCAGCAAAAACGGCCACCCGAACGCAGTCCGTCGGTGTTCCGTTGGTTGAATAGACGGGATTTCCATCGTCGCCACCGACGCGGTTCAAAACGATAGGCTTGCGAAATGAAGCAGATCTGGCTGTGCCGCTGCGCGGTCCGTCTGGCGCCACCGTGACCACGGACATGCCCGCAGCAACAAGTGCGTCGCGCGCGGCGGCAACTCCCGGGGAAAGATAGCCGTCATCGTTCGTGAGCAGGATTTTCACGTCAAGTTTCCTTTGCTGGCAGAAGGACGTCAGGCTGCCTCGGGCAGCAGGGACGGGCGATCCGGCAGACATACTTCGGCTTGGGGCACGGTGACCGGCTTCCCAAGCAGCGCCCATTCAGCCGCAAGAGCGCCCAGGACAACACCGCTAGTGATGCCGACACCGCCAAGGCCCGCCACGACAAGCACGGAAGGGTCGGCTTTATAGGGTCCGACCTGGAACAGCCCATCCGCGCTCAAAGGATAAAGCCCGCACCATCCGGCGCGAAAGCCTAGGTCATCGACCTTCAGGCGCTCACTGACCATCTGGGCAACCTTGAGAAAATTGTCGTCGCCGTCCGGGGGGCTGAAATTGTCGGGATCAGTGACCGCCAGACCTGGAACGGAGTCATATGTATGCAGGCCGGCGATCAGCGAGTCCGGGCCGTCCTGCCGAAAATAGATTCCTTCGGCCGCCTGTCCTGGCACATAGAAATTGCACATCGGCACCGTGTAGCCGAGATCGCGCGAAAGCTTGACCCGTACCACCTCATGAACCTCTGGGTTCACGGCCACGGGATGACCCAATGTCTTGCCGACCTGTGGCGCCCAGGCTCCCGCGGCGTTGATGACAATGTCGGCTTCGACCTCGCCTCCGCCGGTCGACAGCACATGCACAGAGCCGTCCTTGCGATAGGCGTTGAGTTGGGTGTTCAGCAGAAAGCGAACGCCTTTTTCGCGCGCCTCCTCGACCATGACCGAGCATAGCAGATGGCCATCGAGATGGCCGTCATTGGGGCCGTAAAGTGCCGCGGTGACGTCATCGATCGCGAGATCCGGCACCAGCTTTTTTATCTCTGCGCGCGAAAGAATCTGCGCATCCGTTGCGCCCAAACTCCTTTGGAAGGCCAACGAGTGTTCGAAGGCGCCGACGTCCGCATCCTGTGTTGCAAACCGCAGGTTTCCGATGCGGGCGAGCGGCAGTCCTCGCTCGCGCTCGAAACGGAACAGCAATTCGCGCTCGCGAACTCTGATCTCGATGTCCAGCGGACGAAGGGTCTGGGCGTTGTAGACGCCCGCCGACAGTCCCGAGGAGCCGGATGCGGGCGTAGCCTTGTCGATGACGACGATATCTTTCGCGCCCAGTTCGGCTGCGCGCCGCGCAGCCCCGCAGCCGGAAACTCCAGCGCCAATAATTGCAATGCGCGGGCTCATGCTGGCTCTCCTCCAGTTTCCAGATTTGCAGTTTGCCTCGCCCGCCAGTCGACTGGCGCAATGGATATGAACACCATCGCGTCGTCGCCCTGATATTCGAGCTCGGTACCTTCAGGGATCCACAGAACGTCGCCCGGCCCCAACTCGTGCACTTCGCCGTCAGATTTCAGGCGGAACTTGCCCGAGATGCCCGCAATCAACTCATCGTATCGGACAGTCCAGGCCACCGAACGTCCATCGAAACGGGCAAGGTAGGCTCCCATGGTGGTCGAGTCGCCTGGCCCCACCAGCCGGCTGATGGACGCCGCGCCCGGCCCATCGCCGTATGGCGAAAAGGCGACCTTGCCTGCCTCGAATTTACGAATCCCGCTTGGCGTCATTTTTTTCTCATCTGCATGCACTGCACGATCGGCAAGTCGCGATAGCTGCATTTGGCCGGCCCACCAGCCTTCATTTTCAATACAATCGGCCAATCGAAGCTCTCGGCGGCGAATTGGTATCGCCACCGCGTAACGGGCTTCTCCAGGCCGTCACCAGTGAGATTGCAGGGCCAAACGTGGAGCATCAGCTCCCTGGATTTGGCAGGCCGCACATCTGTCGTTTTACTCGTTATATTTGCTACGAACTAAGTTCACGCCTGCTCCCGCACTTTCGAGGAGTTCGCACGATCAATGCGAGATTGCGACTTCTCGGCCGTTCCCGATCCATCCGCATTGATGAATTCGATTTTGTGGGCGGCAAAACTGGCGGCCAAGGCCGGATCGGGGGACCTGTCGGCGACAATCGTATCGATCTCCTCGAACGAAGCGCATTTGAAAAGGCAACGCTGCCCGAACTTACTGGAATCGATAAGCGCGATCGCCTGGCTACCCGCTTCGATCATGGCCTGCCAACAAGCCACTTCGTCGGCCGTGTCGCTTGTCAGTCCAATCGAAGCGTCGACGGCGCCAACCGAGAAGAAGGTCTTTTCGGCTGAGTAGCGTCTGATATTTTCAACGGCGACGACGCCGACCGTCGACCCTAGATAATCGTCCAGTCTGCCACCCACGGCATGGACCTCGTTCTCTCCTCGCGACCCTAAAATCCGTGCTGCATCCACGGAATTGGTGATGATCCTGAGGTTACGGTGATCCCGCAGGGCCAAGGCGAGGTAGCATGTGGTGCTTCCCCCTCCGATCATGATCGTATCGCCGTTTTCGACGAGGGCAGCAGCAGCGGCCGCTATCTTCCGCTTCAGGTCTGCGTTGAGATTCAGGCAGTGCTGGAACGCCGCCTCGCGCAGAACGTCAGGAAGCGTCGCACCGCCGCGTACGATCTCGACCACGCCCTCGTCAGCCATTCGCTTGAGATCACGTCGAACGGTCTCGCTGGATATCTGGAGCTCGTTTGCCAGGTCGAGCAAATTGACCCGCCCGGAAACCCGCAGGATGTCGAAAATGCGGTTTCGTCTAAGTTCGCTCATAACTTCGTCTCTGTAGCTGAGGTGCTTGAAAACATCGCTCAAATTAACAACAAGAGGCACCTTTCGCCACATCATTTATCAATTGTCGAGGAATCGGCGCGCTACCTTCATACGATACCTCAATCAGGCTGCGCTCCGAGACCATCCGGAAACGGCCTTGATTTCGAGATACTCTTCGATGCCCCAGCGTCCGCCCTCGCGACCGACTCCCGAATGTTTGTATCCGCCGAACGGACTGCCGGGCCCTCGGGAGGCGCCGTTCAATCTGACCACCCCGGCGCGGATTTTGCGGGCAACTCGTTGCGCGCGCAGGGGATCCCCGCTCTGAACATAGGAGCTCAGACCATATACGGTGTCGTTGGCGATGCGGATTGCCTCCTCCTCACTATCGAAGGGCATGATTGAAAGAACTGGTCCGAAGACCTCTTCGCGAGCAATTCGCATGTCGTTTGTGACGCCGGCGAAGATTGTCGGCCGCGCGAAGTAACCCTTGTCGAAACCTGCCGGTCTGCCCGGCCCGCCCGCGACCAGGCGCGCGCCTTCGCCAAGTGCAGCAAAGATCAGCTCTTGAACTTTATCGAATTGGGCCTTGGAGACGAGCGGTCCGATATGGCTGCCTTCTTTTCGTGGGTCGTCAGGCTGCATTTCAGCTGCGACGGCGCGCGCTGCGTCGATAGCCTGCTCGTAGGCGGACCGCTCGACCAACATGCGGGTCGGCGCATCGCAAGACTGGCCGGTGTTGGTGAAGCAACTGCGCGCGCAGCGCGCCGCGGCGGCGGCGACATCGAGGTCGTCGAAAATGATGTAGGGACTCTTGCCTCCGAGCTCGAGCGCAACACGCTTGAAGTTGTCGGCAGCAGCACGAGAAACGGCGGCACCAGCCCGGGATGAACCGGTGAACGAAATCATGTCGACATCACCATGCCGCGCCAGCGCCTCACCCGCTGTTGGGCCATCTCCATTGACGAGATTGAAGACTCCCGCCGGATATCCCGCCCGATCGACAAATTCAGCAAACAGCATCGAGGATAGCGGGGCTATTTCCGACGGCTTCAGGATCACTGTACATCCGACAGTCATGGCAGGAGCTGCTTTGAGACATACCTGGTTCATAGGCCAGTTCCAAGGCGTGATCAGGCCGCAAACCCCAATAGGTTCGCGGATGATACGATCATCTGGCGCCTGGCTGCTGAGCACGTGCTCGAACTGAAAATTCTCGAACTCGGCCAGAAATATCTTCAAGTGTGACAAGCCTGAAGCCGCCTGTGCCGTTCTTGCAAGTGTGCGGGGCGCGCCCATCTCCGAGGAGATAGCCGTGGCCATTTCATCGATCCTGGCAGTGTAGATTTCTATCAACCGCTTGAGCAGTTCGACGCGGTCTTGAAGTGCGACGTCGCTCCACAGAGGAAAGGCGCGGCGGGCGGCGGCAACGGCCCGATCTATATCTGCCACACCGCCGAGCGAAATCTGCGCCACCGCGAGTTCGCTGGAAGGATCAATAACATCGAGCAGTCGCTTCTCCTGCGGCTTCGCCCAACGGCCATCGATATAAAACTGTGTGCTTTGCATGATCTAATCCGGTTGCGGAGCTAAAGCATCTTTCCAAAAGTCGTATTGCGGCCTCAGGCGGGCAGCGATTCATACAAGTGCAATGTCGCCAGCGTCCCGCAGTCGACGGGCACGTCGATGCCGGTAATGCCCGACGCCCGGGTTGAAGCGAGAAAGCCTACGGCTTCCGCGACTTCCTTGACCCTGACAAGACGCCGCATCGGCACTCGCTCGAAGCGGGTGAGCATGTAGTTCAGCGCCTCGGCGGAGACGAAATCTTCGATCATTTTTGTGTGGGTCCAGCCGGGGCTGACCGAGTTGACCCGAATGTTGTGCGCAGCAAGATCCTTCGCGGCATTCTTGGTGAACCCCACCACCCCGGCCTTGGCGGCAACGTAGGATGACTGCGGACCATCCCAGCCATTGGCATCTATCGAGGCGATGTTGATGACGGCCCCACCGCCAGTGTCCTTCATTCGACGCGCGGCGCGCTGCGTCATCAGAAACGTGCCGTTGAGATCGGTCCCGATTACCTCCAGCCATCTTTCGTATCGCACGTCGAGAAACTCCGCCTGATCGACGATACCGGCGTTGTTTACGAGGACATCGATCTTGCCGTGTCGCGTTACGATTTCGTCTATCACCCGCTCGACATCGGCCTCGTCGGAGACACTGCCGACATGGACTGAAACCGTTGAAGCTCCAGCAGCCTCGGCCTTCGCAACTGTCTCCTTCAGGGATTTTTCGGTACGCCCCATGAGGGCAAGCGATGCACCTTCGCCCGCCAGGTGCTCAGCGATTCCTTGACCAATTCCCTGCCCCGCGCCAGTGACGACCGCCAGCAATCCATTCAGCATTCCCATCGTGCAAATCCTTCGTGCTGGAACAATCGCGATTTAGAACAGTGCGCCATGCCTCACGCCCGCGGCGCGAGCCGCCACCTCGTCCAGTGGCGTGGCGGCGAGAAATTCTCTGGCCAAGACCATGTTTACGTCGCTGTGGTGCTTGTAGCTCCAACCGGTAAGCAGCGTCGCTCGCTCGCACATTCGCGGTTCGGCCATTGCAGCCCAGGACACTTCGCGCAGCGCATTCACGAAGCGCAGGATGCCGACACGGGCCCGCTGGCCGTCGTCGAGCTCGGGATCGTAAAGCTGGAGAAAGTTTTCGGTTTCCTCCGCCGTCATTTCGGCCTGGGACGTCGCCCCGGCCAGATCGAGCGCCGTCAGAGAGTAGCCGCAGTAGTCGAAATCAACGAACTTGATCCCCTGCTCGCACATCAGAAAGTTTTGCGGAACCAGATCGCCGTGGATGAAACCCATCGGTGGATTTGAGCGCGCAAGCACGGCTTCCAGTGCCTGAGCAGCCATCCAACATTCATCAAAACCTTCAGGAAGCGATCCGTTGACGGCTTCGGTGCCGCGCAGGAACACGCGAACATCCTCAAAGACGTCAAACCGCCGGCGACCAGGGTCAGCTTTGTGCAATTTGCGCATAGCCTCGACCATTTGTGCCGCGTAAGCCTTTTCGCGGATTGCGGCAGGCCTCAGCGTTTCGCCGACGATGAATTCGGAAATGAAATCGCCAGCCGGGGAATAGGCATAGATCGAAGGAGCGACGCCCAAGCGTGACGCCTCGACCTGGCCGTGAATAGCATCCACCAGCGCAGCATTGTTGAAGTGCTCAGCGCCAGCATCACGAAGTTTGACGGCCCATTGCTTTTGACCGTCGGCAACCACCAGATTTACGTTATTTGCGCCACCGGCAAGCGGGTAGACGTCAAGCACCTTGTCGTTGCCGATGCAGCCCCACTCCTCCAGGCAAGCGATAGCCTTTTGTCGGATCGCATCGGGCACATCATCCGAGAACTTGTAGCTGTTCACCTAAAAACTCCCTTTAGCGACCGGTTCCCTCGGTCGCCATCCACAACCTGCTCGTTGGCCGAGACAGCGATGCGGCGCCGTTAGCCTTAGCGGCTTTTGCTGGTAACGCCTATTTTGCATGTGATATTTTGACTGTCAATTCCCGTGTTTTTGACAACTCTTGCCATTTTGTTTTTTTCGGTGGCGGCAAGCAGCGCGCGCTTGATGCGTATCCGAGCGCCAAAACCTCAATTTATACAAATGCATAAACAGTCCCGTGTGTTTTCGTCGCAAGCTGTTGCAATTGCGCGAGCGTTCGTCGGGGACGTTCCGTGCGAATAAACGCAACGGATATCTCGTCGACCTAGTCAAACCTGGGAGAGCACCGGGAAAGGCGACGACGAATTGCTCGCCGCCGAGATCGCCGGGTTGGCGTAGCTGGAAAACGCCCCTGACTTTCGAAGCAATCCGGATCGATGAAAGAGGCGGCCCGTTACGGCTCATTGTTCCCGACCCTCGGGTTTTTGCGGCTTACAAATTCTGGGTCTCGAAACGAGTTGACCGCGAACCCGTCAGGCGCCGCCGTGACTTGGCCCAAGCCGAGACGGTTGCAGAACTCACGACGCACTATCTTGAGCATCTCCCGGATGAATCAAGTGAGCTTCCGGGTTCTGCCCGGAAGGTTTTCGAGGACGCGTGTGGTCTGCTCGTGTGACCGCTTTGAGCGAGCCGCAACGCCTGGGAGTGGTTCGATGCAGCTACACTAATAGCCGCGGAGCGGGTCGACGACGTTCACAAGCGGCTCGTTGCGACGCCATCTCGCCAAATTGTCCGAAAACATCCGAGCCGCGTTCAATTCCCAGCCGTGGAAGGTCGATGCGCAATGAGGTGTCACTATCACGTTGTCGAACGACCAAAGCGCATGATCGGCGGGCAATGGTTCGACCGTAAAGACGTCAAGAGCCGCACCGCGTATCAGGCCGTCCCTCAGTGCCACTAGAAGTGCTGTCTCATCGACAATCCCACCGCGCGATATGTCGATCAGGACCACCGACGGCTTCATGGCGGCGAAAGCCTTCGCATTCAGGAATCCCCGGGTTGCCGACGTGAGCGGCATGCAGCACACGACATAGTCTGCGCGTCCCAGCAATATCTGCGACGACTCCGGGCCATGGACCTCATCGACGCAAGACAGCGGCTCCGGCCGGGAACGAATGCCCAAAGTTGTCATACCGAACTCTCGAGCAAGACGGGCGACGGCCTGTCCCGTTTTGCCCAGTCCGAATAGCAGGACTGTCTTGCCTTCAAGGGGCTCCACGGTCGCTGCCGCCCATCGGCGCTGCTGCTGATCTTTCTGAAAGCTACGAAGCCCCAGCGCGAAAGAAAGCATCATTCCGAACGTATATTCGGCGAGCATACCGGCGGCCACACCTGCGGCGTTGGTAACCGCGACGGTCTGCGGATCCCAAGTACCAAGGTGGTCAACACCCGATCCTCCGACCGAAACCCATCTCACGGTCTCGCTCTTCAGCAGGACATCGCGTGGAAATGTTGGCTTTCCCTCGAACATGACCGAGTAAACGACATCGGCACGCGTCGCGTCGATGGTGCCGGAAAGTGCCCTGTAAGTATCGCAGCAATGAAGCTCCAGATCAGGATGGTTCTCCAGCACGACATTTTCTACCGTCTCGGGACGGTTCGAATGGATGACAACGACGGGGGGGCGCATCTGGCGAGACCTTGTGCAAATGACAGGCAGTGGTTAGAGGCACGCACATGCACGCAACGTGGTCATGCGGGTCGGCAGACCTCGAAAAGGCCGGCTGCCCCCATGCCGCCGCCAACGCACATAGTCACGACGACGTATTTCACATTACGCCGCCGGCCCTCAATCAGCGCGTGGCCGACGAGCCGCGCGCCCGACATGCCATAGGGATGTCCGATGGAGATCGCCCCACCATTGACGTTGAGCCTTTCGTTGGGAATGCCCAGGCGATCGCGGCAATAGATCACCTGGACCGCGAATGCCTCATTGAGCTCCCACAGTCCGATATCCTCCATGGCCAGGCCGTGAGCCTCAAGAAGCTTCGGCACCGCGAAAACCGGGCCGATGCCCATGATGTCCGGATCGCATCCGGCGACAGCAATCCCCCGATAGATACCCAAAGGTTCAAGCCCGCGACGCTCTGCCTCCGAGGAGGCCATCAGCACGCACGCTGAGGCGCCATCGGACAGTTGCGAGGCATTTCCTGCGGTGATCGCGCCGCCGGGCTGCTTTAGGCGGCGTCCTCCCGGGAACGCCGGCTTGAGCGCATTGAGGTTGGCAAGGGTTGTGTCGGCTCTATTACCCTCATCCTTTTGCAGCGTGACGGTGACGGCACGTGTTGCGCCCGTCTCCTTGTCAGCTTCGATTTTGACCGTAGTCAGAGGCGCGATTTCGTCGTCAAATTTGCCGGCGGCTTGCGCGGCCGCGGTGCGCTGCTGGCTCTGCAGCGCGTATTCGTCCTGGGCCTCGCGCGAAACCCCGTAGCGCGCAGCCACGATCTCAGCGGTCTCAAGCATCCCCATGTAGATGTCGTCGCGGTTGGCGACCAGCCAAGGATCCTCCCAGCGCGAGAAATTCATGCTCTTGTTTTGGACCAGCGAAATGGACTCAAGTCCGCCCCCAACCGCAATCCGCATGCCATCCGACACGATCTGCTTTGCCGCGGCTGCGATCGCCATCAAGCCGGAAGCACATTGCCGGTCAATCGTCATACCCGGAACACTGGCCGGCAGTCCTCCCCTAAGGAGGGATGAGCGCGCGACATTCATGTAGGTCGAACCCTGTTGCAGGGCAGCACCCATGACGACGTCGTCCACTTCCGTGGCATCGAGCCCCGCCCGTTTGACCGCCTCAGCGATCACATGGCCGCCAAGCGCCTGGGCCTGGGTGTCGTTGAAAGCCCCCCGGTAGGCGCGTCCGATCGGGGTACGCGCGGTCGAAACGATAACGGCTTCACGCATTTGCCAGACCCCCAACCGGGCTCTTCAGCAAGGCAGCTGGAGTACCTTGTGTACCATCACGCATCTATGGTTCTCCCGTATTTGTGTCCAAGTCGCTGGCTGCCATTTTCGTCGATCCGGCCGGCGCTCCGGTCAGCTCACCATCATCCCGCCGTCGATGGTGAATGTCTGACCCGTCGTGTAGGACCCGGCTGGCGCCGCCAGGAACACCGCGCAGCCCGCAATCTCGTCAGGTTCGCCAAGACGGCCGACGGCGGTCATGGCCTCATATCTTGCCTTGGTGGCAGGGTCCTCCCAGAGGGCCTTCGCAAAATCGGTCTGGATAAGGCCAGGCGCGATGCAGTTGACGCGGATGTTGTGCGGGCCGAGTTCCACGGCGAGATTGCGGGCAAGTTGCATGTCCGCGGCCTTTGAGATGCTGTAGGCACCGATGGTTGACGAGCCCCGGAAGCCCTCCACCGACGACACGATGATGATTGATCCGCCTCCGGCGCGTTGCAGTTCCGGGGTCGAAAACTGCACCAGCCAGTTGATCGACAGGACGTTGTTGTCGAGCGTCTTGCGGAACAGCTCATCGCTGATTCCGGCAAGCGGGCCGAAGTAGGGGCTGCTCGCTGCATTGCAGACCACGCAGTCGAGCCGGCCAAATGCGCCTATGGCGGCCTGGACAAGGAGGCTGAGATCATTTTTTGAAGAGATGTTGGCTTCCACGGCGAGTGCGCGTTGCCCACCGAAGCGGGCATTGATCTCGTCAGCAACTGCTTGGCAGGCGGTCAGCTTACGCGAAGAGATCACGACGTTGGCGCCCGCTTCTACCATTGCCGTCGCGATGGCTTTTCCTATTCCGCGTGAGGCGCCCGTGATGACAACGACTTTGGCCGAAAGATCAAACAGCATCGCAGAGTTTCCGATCCATGTTCAGGCCGTAAGCCGGCGCGCGATATTCCAGCCGATCTCGGCCAGAGGCCTGGCCTTGGCTCCCATGACCACGGCATCGGGGCTCGATGCCGAACCGTCGAGGGCGCGCTTGGCGATGCCCTGACAGATGGCCGCGATGCGAAAAACCGCGAATGCAAGGTAGTATTCCCAGTGTTCGATATCAGCCCGGCCAGTCGCTCGCGTGTACAAGCGCCGATACGCAGGCTCGTTCGGGATTCCGAGTGCATGGAGATCTTCGCCTTCAAGACCCCGCAGCAACGCCGGGGACAACCGCCAAGCGGTCATGTGGTAGGCAAAGTCAGCCGCGGGGCTTCCAAGGGTGGATAGTTCCCAGTCCAAAACCGCTATGACCCGCGGCTCGGATGGGTGAACTATGATATTGTCGAGCCTGAAGTCCCCATGCACGACCCGGGACTGCTCCTCCGGCGGGAAATTGTCATTGAGAAACGCAATCAGATTCTCCATGGCGGCGATGTGTTCGGTCTCGGAGGCCCGGTATTGTTTTGACCAACGTGCAACCTGGCGTCTGAGAAAATTCTCTGGCCGGCCGTAATCACCAAGACCCAGTTCCTCCGGATCGAGCGTGTGAAGGCGAGCGATGGTCTCATTCACGGACCGAAACAGAGCGGTGCGCTCTTGCTGTAGGAAGCCCGGCAGTCGCGGGTCCCAGAATATTCGACCTCGAACCAATTCCATCACGTAGAAGGCGCTGCCGATAACCTCTGTATTCTCACAGTAGGCAATAACCTGCGGCACCGGAAAATCCGCACCGGCCAGTGCAGCCATGACCTTGTATTCTCGATCGATGGCATGCGCGCTTGCCAGTACCGCACCCCGCGGCCTTCGCCGTAGGACGACGGATCCCGACGCGGCGTCGAGGCGGAATGTCGGATTGGATTGGCCGCCTTCAAACCTGGTGATCGTCGCTGGGCCCTTATAGCCAGGAACGTTCGCGGCAAGCCATGCCTCGAGAGTGTCTTGCGCTGGCAGCCCCGCGCTACTGGATTGCATGGCGTTTCAACTCCATGCGCGCGATCTGATTACGATGGACTTCGTCGGGGCCGTCGGCAAGGCGCAGCACCCGCGAGATCGCATAGGCGATGGCGAGGCCAAAATCATCGCCCGTCCCTCCGCCCCCATGCGCCTGGATAGCCCAGTCGATCACACGGCAGGCCATGTTCGGCACCGCGACCTTTATCATCGCAATCTCAGCGCGGGCCGCCTTGTTGCCTACGGTGTCCATGGCATGCGCGGCGTTCAAGGTAAGCAGGCGCGCCTGGTCAATGAGGATCCGCGACTCGGCGATACGTTCCTGGGTCACGGTCTGTTCCGAGATCAGGCGCCCAAACGTCACGCGCGAGGATGTCCTCAAGCACATCCGCTCCAGCGCCCGCTCCGCAAGTCCAATCTGGCGCATGCAATGATGGATGCGGCCCGGTCCCAAGCGGCCCTGTGCGATTTCGAAGCCGCGGCCCTCGCCCAGAAGCATGTTGGCAACCGGCACCCGAACGTCAGTAAACGTGACCTCGGACGCGCGGTCGGGAACGCCTTCGTAGCCGAAGATCGGAAGCGCCCGTACGACCTCGACACCAGGGGCATCGATCGGGATAAGGATCATCGAATGTTGCCGATGCCGATCGGCTCCGGCTGCGGCTGAACGCCCCATGAAGATAATGATCTTGCATCTCGGATCGGTAGCACCGGTGGTGTACCATTTCCGCCCGTTGATGACGTAGTGGTCCCCGTCCCGCACGATGGTGCTCTCGATGTTTGTGGCATCAGACGAGGCCACCGCCGGTTCGGTCATGGCGAAACAGGATCGCATCTCGCCTGCAAGCAGCGGTGTCAGCCACCTTTCCTGTTGTTCGGCGGTGCCATATCGGACGAGCACCTCCATGTTTCCGGTGTCGGGAGCGCTACAGTTGAAAATTTCAGGCGCAAGCAGTGAGCGCCCCATGATCTCGCACAAAGGCGCATAGTCGAGATTGGTCAGACCGGCCCCTCCCGCATGCTCCGGCAAAAACAGGTTCCAAAGGCCATGCTGGCGGGCCAGGCTTTTGAGCTCTTCTACTATGTCGTATGTTTTCCAGGCCCCCTTGGACTTGGCCTCCTCGAAATACTTCGCTTCATTGGGATAAATATGATCCCGCATGAAGTCCTCTAATTCTATCCGAAGCGCGGACGACCGCTCCGAGAACGAAAAGAGCATCTGGGGGTTGCGCTTCTCCATCGTCCTTTTTTCCTCAATCGAGCTTCGGGATCGTCTCAAGGATGTAAAGGTTCGTCAGCAGCCCACCATCCACGGTCAGCCCGGTACCTGTAATGCCGGAGGCAGCATCCGAAGACAGGAAAAACGCTGCATTTGCCACTTCCTCGCCAGTGACCACCCGGCGCATCGGAACCCGGTCAAAGTTTTGCTCAAGATGGGCATGCAATTTTGGCGGCTTCGGAGCCATCTCGGTATGGACGTAGCCGGGGTTGACGGCGTTGACGCGGATGTTGTGAGGCGCAAGCTCAAGGGCCGCGCTCCGCACAAGCCCCATCAGGCCGGATTTCGAGACGTGGTAGACGCTGTAGCCGGCCTCCGCCCCGTAGGAATCGATCGACGCAATGTGAACGATCACGCCGCCACCATGGCTCGCTTGATGGAGGGCCACGTGTCTGGTGACAAGAAAGGCTCCCCTCAGGTTGATATCTAGCGTCTCGTCCCAGATTTGCGCCGTCATATCGAGGAAGGACACTTTTCGGGCTACGCCAGCGCTGTTGACAAGAACGTTTATTCGCCTGCCGTCCGTCGCGGCAGTGTCGACAAGGCGTCTTACGTCCGCTTCGTCGTTTACGTCGCCCTGGCAAACACGTGCCTTGCCTCCTTTGGCCTCGATACGTGTGGCCTGCTCGTGGAGACGGTCAAGACGCCGACCGAATAGAACAACGTCGAAACCCGCGCTGGCGAACCGCTCGCTGATAGCGGCCCCTATCCCAGTAGCGCCTCCGGTCACGATCGCTACTGGGGATCTGCTGGATGTCACTGGCTCACTCCTTCCTCCCGGCGGGATCGCGATAGGCTCGCTCGCGCGCGATCAATCCACCTTCTATGTCGTCAAAAAGGCTGCTGCGGATCAGTCGCGAACCCGAGCCATCCCTCGCCTCGAGCGAGAGTTCGATCTCCGCGGCAAGCCGCGACCCTTGGCTGACAAGATTGGTGATGGTGAGCCCGGCAACACGCCAGGCCTTGAAGTAGGCCACCAGGAATGTCCTCAGTCCCTCACGCCCCACGAATGGGTGCATTGGCCTTGCCATGTCGAACAGCCTGCAGTCCGGCGTGAAATGAGCAACGACGGCGTCTATGTCGTTGGCAAGCAGCGCGGCCATTTGGCTTCTGAAAACCTTCTCTGGTTCCATGGTTTTCTCGTCTGTCGGACGTTACGACGGGCGGTCAGTGGTTGAAATATTGCGCGTTTTGCGACGCAAAGGTCGAAAATGAGATTGGTTTTCGACCGGTCAGACGCTCGACCGTGTCGGTAACGATGGCGTTGCGACCTTCAGCGATGTTCCTGCTCAGACCGACGATGAAGTCGGCCATGGCTTCGCTGCCGCCCCTCGCCAATACTCTGGTGCGAATGTCGTCCAATGGAACTTCGCTGACGCTGATCGGCCGGCCGGCGGCAGCGCCGATGATGTTGGCGAGGTCACGACTTGTAAGGGCCTCGCCACCGGTCAGAAGCAGATGATGTGAGCGCGCATCGTCGTTCAAGAGTTCAAAAGCCGCGACCGCCGCGACGTCGCGGACGTCGATATAGCTTACCGGCTGGCTCGCGGATGCTGTTTCAAGGATGGATTGCTGCCTGATCTTGGGGGCGTAGGAACCGGTCGTGTAGTTTTGGAAGAACCAGTTTGGCCGCAGGATACAAAAGGAGTGTCCCGACCGTTCCACGGCCACCTCTGCAGCCCTCTGCGGCTCGGTGTCGTTCTGCACCTGGCAGTGAATCTCCGACATCATGACAATGCGTTCCAACCGGGAAGCCGAGGCCAGCAATTCCCTGATTGCGGGAGCCGGCTCATCGTGTGGCGGCTTGATCAGGTAGATTGCCTGGATGCCGTCCAGAGCGCTGCTCCAGGTAGTGCGATCATCCCAATCGAAGCGGCGCCGTTCGACCGAGCCTTCCTGTGTCGCACAGTTCAGGCTTCGAACGCCCAAGACATGGGGTTGGCCGCCGCTTTTCTGCAACGCCTGTGACAGGGACGTGCCAACCTTACCGGTTGAGCCGGTAACGAGTATCTTCCGCTGCATCTGATTGTGCCTGTGTCGAATTTGGGTGGCCCGGAGGAGCCGTTGCGCCACCTCCGGGTCGGATCAAATGATCATTCAATGAGGTAGATCGGGTCAGGCAACTTCCGAAGCGCCTCTGGAAACCCGTACTTGTCGAAAATTGCTTTCAACTCACCCGAATCGCGCATCTCCTTGATGCCATCGTTGATCGCCGTAACTAGTTCATCGTTCCCTTTCTTGATGGGAAACGTATTCAGCGCGGGCTTCATGCTTTGGCCAACACGTTTGTCGGGAGGAGGGACCGTTACCTCAGCCTTGATGTCCAACAGCTTGAGCTGGGCCGGAGACGATGCAGCCGCGTCGATAACGGCGTCGAGGCGCCCATTCTTGAGGTCGGTATAGACGCTCTGTTGGGACTGATAGAGCGTGAAGGTGGACCCGATCAGTTTCTGCAGATCGTCGTTCCACATGTTCCCTTGAAGGGTTCCAACACGCTTCCCGACCAAGGCATCGAGGGTCTTGAACCCGCTTGGTGAGACAATCGACAGATTGTCCCTGTAGATGGGCTCCGTGACACCCATCACCTTGGCGCGTGACTTCGACAGGTACCAATCACCAGAAGCCACGTCGGCGCGTCCGCTTTGGACGGCCTGGATGACGGCGGCGATATCGAGCGTCATCGGCTTTGCCTTAAGGCAATTCAATTCCGCAATACGGGCTAGGACCTCGCCATCCACACCGACGAGCTTGTTGTCCTCGATGCCGATGTAAGGTGGCGCCTGATAGGCTGCAACGGTGAGCACACCGTCTTCGACAGTCTTGAGATCATGCTTTGGCTTGCAATCGCTACTAGCGGCGAATGAGAAGCCGCCCGCCATTTGCGTCAAGGCGAGCACTAGGCTGAACAGGCCTATCTTCTTTATTATCATCATTTCTCTCCCATTATTGTTGCTTGTGCAGGGCCACCTCTACGCGTGCGGGTCGAGCCTGCGTTCGATCACCGCGACACCGGCCGACGCCGGGATGGCTATGGCGGCGTAGAAGATCCCCGCCAGGACAAACACCGCCATATACTGGAAGGTCTTGCTGCCGTAGCCATAGGCCTGGCTCATGATCTCGGGGACAGTGACCACGAAGGCCAGAGAGGTCGCCACGAAGATCGCGATTCCAATGCTGAGCAAGGGTGGGATGGCTATGCGGACCGCCTGTGGAAGGATGACATCCCGGAAACTGCTCCACCGCGATAGCCCGCATGCGTC
This sequence comes from Mesorhizobium sp. M1D.F.Ca.ET.231.01.1.1, assembly GCF_003999155.2. Taxonomy (NCBI): domain Bacteria; kingdom Pseudomonadati; phylum Pseudomonadota; class Alphaproteobacteria; order Hyphomicrobiales; family Phyllobacteriaceae; genus Mesorhizobium; species Mesorhizobium sp. M1D.F.Ca.ET.231.01.1.1. Next base: position 184,047 of record NZ_RZOZ02000010.1, on the reverse strand, counting down.
GGCGGCTTCCTGCTGCCCCTTCGGCACGGCCTGGATGCTGGCGCGCACGACCTCGCTGCCATAGGCCCCGGTCTGGAAGGCCAACGCCGCGGCGGCCGCGACGAACCCACCCATGGTTATACCCACATCCGGCAGGCCATAGTAGAGGAGCTGAAGCATTACCAGCAGCGGAAGACCTCGCCCGACTTCAATCACGCACAGGGCAACCGCGCGCATGTGCCTGTTGCGGGTCATCACCCAAATGGCAAGCAGCAAGGCCAGCGCATAGCCGAACAGCAACGCAACGAAGGTCAACTCCAGGCTCGCAACCAGGCCCGAAAGCAGACTGCTGCTGGCATCGCGGACAGTCTCTGTGAACGCCTCCCAGTTCATCCCAGTGAAAACCTCGCTCTGAGCCGGCTGTCGATGTTGCGTGACAGGTAGGCGAGCGGCAGACTGAGCAGCAGATACGTCAGGCCGCTCAAGGTCAGTACCTGGATGGCATGACCAGTGCGTTGTGCTTCCTGCAGAGCGTTGAAAGCAACCTCCGATACCCCGATCGTCGAGGCCACGGCGGTGTCCTTAAGCAGGCCAATTCCGTATGTTCCCGCTGGCGGCACAGCCACGCGCAGCGCCTGCGGGGTGACAATGTAGAAGGCGGTGTCGAATGGCCTGAACCCCAGAGCCTTGCAGGCGTCCCATTGGCCGGGTGCTATGGCAAGGATGCCAGCCCGGTATGTTTCGGAAAGATATGCCCCTGAAATGAGCGACAGTCCGATGAGCGCCGATGTGAAAGCACCCAAGGTCACTCCAAGATCGGGAAGCCCGAAGTAAATGAGGAAAAGCCACGTGATCGGAGGCACCGAACGAAGCACATCGACAAACAAGCGGGCCAAGTGCCTGGCCCCGGCGTTCGGCGCCATGCGTATCACGGTGATAGGAACCGCCAGCAGGGCCCCAATCATGAAGCTCACCAGCGTCAACGCGATCGTGTAGGGAATCCCACTGACAATGGCGTTGAAACTTGCCTCGATCATCTGTGCAACACCGCCCGCAGAAACTGACGTGTCCGTTCTTCGCGCGGATGGCTCATGATCTGGTCAGGCGGTCCCTGCTCTAGGATCTTGCCGTCCACCATCACGACGACCTCATCGGAGACATCGCGCGCAAAGTGCATTTCGTGGGTCACCACCATCATGGTCATGCCCTCGTCCGCGAGCTTTCGCATGACGGACAGCACCTCGAGACCAAGTTCGGGATCCAAAGCTGAGGTCGGCTCGTCAAAGAGGATGACCTTGGGATTGAGGGCGAGCGAACGGGCGATGGCGACACGCTGCTGCTGGCCACCCGAGCACTGAGCTGGGAGGTCATTGAGCTTTCGACCGACACCAAGCCGTTCAAGGAGCTGGCGCGAAATGTCGTCGGCCTCCGCCCGCGACCGTCCCAGCACGCGCTCCTGCGGTAATGACACATTTCTCAGCACGGTCAGGTGGGGGAACAAATTGATGGACTGGAAGACCATGCCTACATGGCCCCGGTAGCGAGATAGCTGCGAGGCCTTGGGTTGGACTTTGCCCGCCGAGAAGATGGTGTCTCCGGCAAAGACGATCTCGCCTTGCGTAGGCACTTCCAGCAGATTGACGCACCGAAGCAGCGTGCTCTTGCCTGCTCCGCTCGGCCCGATCAGCGACACCACCGCGCCGCGCTGTATGGTAAGAGAGACGTTATGAATCGCGGCAAAGGCACCGAACGATTTGGAGATGTTTCGGAGCTCAATGGCAGGACCTTCGAAACCTGGCCCCGCCACATCTACCTGGCGCGATTTGACGCTTGCTAGGTTCACTCTCCACCTACTTCATGCCGGCCAGCTTCGGTTTGGCAAACGCCTCCAGCCACCACGGCAAGGAGCGTTCGCTCTTGAAGTCTTGGCCTGTCAGTTCCCCATCGGCCGAGTTCGGCCTGCTTGTCTTGTCTGGCGCACTTAATCCGCGGGCGGCTTGACCCTCCCGCTCTTGCCCGCCTTTCCTTTCTGCTGGTCGACCGTCTTATTCATTGCGGACGCGGCGCCGCCGCCGCGCAGCATGTCCAGGACGAACCCGGCATACGTCTGCGAGATCTCCTCCGGGGTCAGAGGGCCCTGTGGCGAATACCATCTCGACACGGAGGTGCACATTTCTATGGCGGCAAAGCTTGCAAGCTTGACGTCGGCGACACCGAAAATGCCTTGGGCCACACCATCCGATATGGCTGCTCGCCAGAGCGCGGCATACTCGTCGCGCAACGCCGTAATTTCTTGCTTGTTTTCGCCCGTCAGAGATCGAACTTCGTTTTCGGTAACAAGGGTCTCAAGCCTGCGCGACGCGGTCAAAAGCACGTGGCTTCGGGCTAAGGCCGTGACTCGGCCTTGCGGGTCCTGCGCGCTCTCAAGGGCGGCCCGGGCAACGCTGAACTGGTCCTGCATCGAATCGTACATCAACTCGAATAGCAGATCCTGTTTGGAGCGGAGGTAATGGTACATCGCGGCGCTGGACAGGCCGGTGCGACGAGCAATCTCGCGAATACCGGTGGCCGCGTAGCCAAACTCGGCAAACAGCGCGATCGCGGCATCCCTCAGTTCCGCAGGAAGCGGAGGCGGAGCCTTTTTGGCAGTCTGGAACCGTGCCATTTCATCTCCGCTCTTATCGAACGATCGATTGAAAATTTGTAATCGAACGGTCGATAACTTGTCAATCGATATCGTTGCCCCGAGCGCCTTCACGGATGTTTTTCGGGAGAAACCCATTGGCGCAAAATCGAGCAAGGCGCGGCTGTGTCGCCAAAAAACGCCACCGCTGCGGTACCTCGCAACGAGATGGGTGGCGCACCGCTACCGACTAGTTGGCATAGTCAGGATCGAGCACGTCCAGCCGCCTCTTCATCTCGTCGAAATGCGCGATGGCGTAGTCGCGGACGCCTTCCTGCCATTCCATCGCGGTTTTTTCCGCGACGTTGTCGGAAAGAACACTGAGTGGCTGCCCAGTCGATAAGGCCAAGACCATGGTCTGGCAAGCACGTTCCAGGTAGTACATGCAGTCGAAGGCTTCGGCTACCGTCTCTGCTGCCACCAGAACACCATGGTTGCCCATCATTAGAACCGAACGGTTGCCGAGAACGGACGCCAGGCGTTCACCTTCGGCTTCGCTGTTTGCAAGGCCCTGGTAGCCGAGATCGATGGCCACACGGTTGAAGAACCGCGCGGTGTTTTGGTCGATGGGCTTGATCTCAGGGTTCGCAAGGCTCGCCATAACTGTGGCGTAGACCGGATGGAGATGCAGCACGCAGCGCGCCTGCGGCGCCAGGGCGTGCAGCCTGCCGTGGATGCACCAAGCAGTGACGTCCGGGGCATCGGGGCGGTCCATAGTCGACGGGTCATCGCTGTCCAGCAGCAGCAGATCGCTGGCTCGGACGGCCGAAAAGTGCTTCCAGCGGGGATTCATCAAGAACCGTTTTCCGTCCACCGAAACGGCGAGTGAAAAGTGGTTGCCGACGGCCTCATGCCAGTCGTTGATCGCCGCCAGGCGAAAAGCGGCGGCAAGGTCGACGCGCCGCTCCCATTCGCCTTCATGGAGGGCTGTTGGCCGTTGTCGTGCGGCTGTTTTTGCCATAGCTGTCCTCCTCAATTGATAAGTCCCTTCAGTTGAACCGCCCGTCCACGCCGAAAGCCCGGGCGCAAGCCGCACCGCCGTTGCAGTGCCTGCTTAACCAATGGTCCCGGAATCGTAGGTATCGGCGGTCAGGCCGATGCTTTTGACGCGATGGCGCTCAACCCTCTGGCTGGCGGTGCGCGGCAATGTCCCGATACGAACGTAGCGCGGATGCATGAACTTGGGCAGTTTTTCGATACCCCAGCTGTGGAGTTCCTTCGGCGTCATCGTTGCGCCGTCGACCAATTCGACGGCCAACAAGATTTCTTCGTCGCCAAGGGCAGCGGGGACGCCAACCGCTGCAGCGAGCTGCACCATCGGGTGGCTGGCGAAAACCCCTTCCACCTGGAAGCAGCTGACGTTTTCTCCGCGCCGCCTAACGACATGCCCGAGGCGTTCGATGAAATAGAAATATCCGTCCGTGTCCCGGGTCACCAGGTCTCGGGTTGCAAACCATTTGCCCTTGAATGCGGCTTTGGTTTGCTCCGGGTCGCGCCAGTATCGCCGGAACAAGCCATGTGGCGTGCGGGACCGCAGCAGCAACTGCCCGGGCGTTCCGGGCGAGACATCCCGATCGTGTTCATCGACCACTCTGGCATCGAAATAGATCGACGTCCGGCCGACAGAGCCGTGCTTTCGGTCGCGTTCTGTCTGGTAAATGGGCTGGCAGCATTCGGTTAGCCCGTAGCCTTCGAGAACTTTGCAATGGAAGCGCTTTTCGAACTGCGCCAGATCTTCGGTGCGCACACCTCCGCCAAGGCACGCCCGCAGCCGGTTGCCGGACGTGCGCTCTCCCGCGGAGCGAAGAAGAATGGCAAGGATCGCACCCACATAGTCAAAGACCGTTGCCTCGACTTCGCTGGACCGCTGCCAGAAGGTCGAAGCAGAGAACCTCTTCTCGAACGCGTGGGGCGTGCCGTTGACCACGCTTCCCGCAAACGCCCAGAATGCATTCACGTGATACAACGCAGTCACGCAGAACACTCTGTCATCCTCGTCCAGCTCAGCCATGGCCGAGAATTCCCGACCGAAGAAGGCCAGGTAGCCGTGGGACAAAACACATCCCTTGGATTTGCCAGTGGTTCCCGAGCTGAAGATGATCAAGGCATCCGTGCCGGGCCCTGGTGGGCTGGCAGGAGGGTTCGGGCGGCCGTCGAGCTTGAGCAGGTCGGCTATTTCGATCGCACTGGCAATTTTTGTTGAGCCACCGTCGACTACGAGTAAGGTGGGCTCGGCTGTCGCGATCATCTCGCCAAGAAGGTCGCTTCCGAGGCCGGGATTCAACGGAACCAGTGTTGCGCCGATCCGCCAGGCCGCCACGATTATGACGAACAGCTCGATGCTGTTCTCGCAGATTGTAACGACGCGTTCGCCGGCTTTCACCCCTTGGGCAAGCATTGCCGTAGCCGCGGTTCCGGCTGCCGCCCAGAACCCGCCATAAGTCGCCTGCTCGTTGCAAGGGCCAATCAGGAACAGGCAGTCGGGCCGCTCGCTGGCGTAGCGCTCCAGGCAGGAAAGAAGCGTCCGGTCAGCTCTTGCTTGCGCCATTGTTGGTCCGTGGCTGAGCATAATTTGGCGCGCGGCCGGCACGAAAAGCCGTCATTGCTTCGCGCGGATCGTGTGTCGAAGCCAGAAGATATGCCGTCATGATCTCCATTTCGCGGCTGTCGTCGAGCGACATCGAAGGCAAAATATCCAACAATTTCTTCTGGAACTGCAGCGCCATCGGTGAAGATTTGCGCAGTTGATTTATGAGCTTCAGGGACTCGGCCCTGATGTCGTTGTCGGCGGCAATCCGGCTTACAAGACCCAACTGCTCGGCACGTGCAGCCGGAAGCTTCTCATTGAGCAACAGCATGCGGCGAGCCCATCCGAGGCCCAGCGTGTGCGTAAGCAGGTATGTGGCGCCCATGCCGACGTTCCAGCCATGTTGGGTTTCCGGCAGCCAGAAAATCGCATCTGGGGCGGCGACTACATAATCACACGCCAAGGCAATTTCCAAAGCCTGGCCGATGACCCAGCCATGCACGGCTGCGATTGAGTTGATGTGGGGGTGCCTCAAGATGCGCGCCAGGTCCGTGAGGCCGCGCTCGGAAGCAATCAACTCGTACATGCCGGAATCCGGGCCTGAGCTGACCGACTCCACGAGATCCTGGTAACCATCAAGGGAAGCACCAGAGGAGAAGTTCTCGCCCTTGCCGTGAAGGACAATCCACCGGTAGCCCGATCGCGCGGCATCCTCGGTGGCCTCCACAATGCCAGAGACCATGACGGGATCCATGGCATTGAGCGACCGAGGCGAATTTAGCCCTATGAAGACGGTCTCGTCTTCGATTTCGCAGATGACTTGCCCGGCACCATATGATTCCTGCATCACATACTCCATTAGCCCAAGGAATAACTGAAATCGTTGGTAAGCGTTGAGCGATCAATTCCGAGCTTGGCGATCAGCGCCGATTTCGGCCGCCCCATCGCCAGGTCGGCCAGTCCCTCAGCTGCGACCAGGGCCGAGCTGTTGCCGAAAGAGAATCCCGACGCCACGAGAAGCCCGGTCGCTGCTGGATGACGGTCAATGATGGGAAGGTTGTCCGAAGTATAGGGAATGCGGCCGGCCCAGCTTTCCTTGAATCCGCTCGCGGAAAGACCTGGAAAAAGGCGCACGAAGCGCCTGAGGATCCTGCCGACGCCGTCGACGTCAGGCTCCCAGCTGAAACCGGCATCATCGACCGGTCCGCCGAAGACGTATGAGCCGTCGCTGCGCTGCGAGATCGCGTCCATCATGCACTCGCCGACCTTGGTTTCACGTCGGTCGAACAGATCAGGCGAGAAGCTGGGCAGGTCCTTGACGAGCGGTGTGTAGGCCGCCAAGCAAATGGCACCGTAGAGAACACATTTGAGGCGTGGCAGCTGTGGCGTTGTGGCGATGAGCTGATTCCTCATGCTCTTGACCGGAAGCTCAAGCGGCCCGCTGCTCGTGGCCATCCTGTGCCACGGCCCGGTCGCCCATACCACGATAGGCGCCTCGAACCGGCCAGCATGTGTGCTTATCCCGGTGACACGACCGCCAGCCGTCAATATCTCCAGAACCTCATGACCTTCGAGAACGGTCGCCCCTGATCTCACGGCCGACCCCGCCAACGCTCTCACCACAGTAGCCGTGCCGATCTGGGCGTCCTCGCTGCAAAAGCTCGCGCCGACGACGTTTTCATGAACGTCGGGGGCGAGCTCGAGGAGCGACTGCCGGTCGATGAATTCAATGTTCAGGCCGTCGCGGCGGCGCGCGTCGACGAACTCCTTGATCAGTGACAGCTGCCCCTGGCTCTCGCATAGGACGAGGCCGCCGTTCCTGCGGTATTCAAAGTCGCCGCCCATCTCATCATGAAAGTTGTCCAGGAGAAGGCGGTTGCGCCGCGCAATATCCAAAGACACCCCTTTGCGGCCGTGCAGAAATACAAAGCCGATGTTGCGCGAGGAAGCACCGAAGCCAAGCCGGTTGCGTTCAAACAAGGCCACGTCGAGGCCTTCCCTGGCCAACGCGCGTGCTGCCGCCGCGCCGACAATGCCCCCGCCGACAATGATTGCATCGAAAGTCCTGCGATCCGATCCGCTCGTCACTTTTCAGATCCCAATGTCGTGGCAGGGCCAACAGGGCCGGCTAAATTCCTGAGAACACCCCATCGGAAGATCCGTCATAAGGCCACCTCAACGAAATTATCGAACGATCGATAGACAAAAACTTATCGACTGTTCGATAAGTAGTCAATGCGTTGCGGAGCCTCCCCTGCCGTTTTTCACGGCATCGAATTTCGACGGCTTACGCCTGGCCCCGCGACACTCGGTACCGAGGACCCATCAGGCACCACATCGGAGATCGGCAGCTCGTAGGCGTGCGGTCGCTTAAGAGGAATGGGAAAGGTTGACGCCAGACAACCTTGCGGCTCGGCAGCCATCACGCATCCCTTTCGGGACAGCGTCAGCCTAGCTGATTGTGGGGGCTGCCGACGATTTCGAGAGTGCCGGAGCCGGCACCCGATGCAGCAAAGGTCACAATGCCATCTAGGCGACTCGGTGGACTGTATGCATCGCGATCACAGCACAACCATAGCTCTCGAGTTGCAGAGTGTTTCCCACACCCTCACCGGTCAGGAGATCCGTGCCCACCGGCACGCCCGGCACCGCCACGGGAGCGTCCGTGGTGTTTTGGATGAACATCAACTGGCGATCTTGGGTCTCGCGAACTGATACCTCCACCCCGGTTGGCAACTCTGGAAGCAAGGGCGCGACGCCCGCCCGAGCAAGGACTGTATCTGCGACAGCTTCGGCAAGTGCCGCAGTAAGATAGGTGCCAACATAGACGACGCGGCCCTTGCCGAGCTGCCGGCTGGTGATCGCCGGCTGTCCGGCGCAAAAGCGGTTCGACCAACAACCCAGCACCTCGGTGTCCGGCGCGACCTCGAGCAGTTCGTAGAGATGCGCCGCCTCAAGCTGCCGGTTACCGAAGGTGAAGTGGTATTTGCGTTCCGCCGACGAGGCGGGCAGCGGCGATGGCGGCACATGGGCGCCCATGGCAGGCTGTCTGAACAGGGGGAACAAACCATTGCCACCTTCCGGTACGATTCGGCCGAATTCGGTGACTTTGACGCCGCTCAGAGCTGACAGGGCGGCGCCCGGTGCCTGCTCACGGACGATGTGGTTGTTCCCATCCCTTGTTCCGGTCAGGGCAGATAGGATCAATGTGCCGCCGTTGCGGACAAAGGTCTCGACGCCTTCGTTCCAATCGTCCTTCCACATCACCCAGTGCGGGATGTAGAGCGCCTTCAGCCGCGACAGGTCGTCTTCGGGGTGGATGAAGCCGCAGGCTATGCCCTTGTGGTAGCAGTATCGGTGCAGAAGCGTTGCGTCGTCGAGCGGACTCGGAAGCCCGATCGGATAGGTCTTGTGCGCTTCCTGGTTGTCGAAGTCGGCGCCGGCGATGCCAAGATCCATCCGTACCGCGGTGCCGAGGATCTGATCCTTGATGCCGGCGATCTCGTGAAAAAATCGGCTGGCCTCGTCATAGCGGCGGCGCGGGACGTCGTCGTGGTCTATGACGCCCATCCAGTAAATCTCGGCGCCGAAATGGGCGGGGCGCCAGCGAAAAAACAAGATGCCGTCTGCGCCGCGCGCCACCGACGTCATGGCCATGCGGCGCATCTCGCCGGGCTCCGGCGTCATGGTCGAGAAGCCCGGCTGGCTGCCGAGCCCGGAAGCCTGTTCCGGCACGATATAGTTGCCGCTATATGCGCGGCAGATATCGAGATGCAGCGCTTGCGTGGCCGCGTGACCGCCGCTGCGGCGCATCTCGTCGTAGAGCATGGGATAAATGTCGAAGCCGATGAAATCGAGGTCCTGTCCGAACGGGCCGCGGAAATCGATGTCGGCGAGCTGGCCAAGATTGTGGAAGATGAACCAGTCCTGATTAGCGGCGCGCAGGATCTCGACCTGGTCGTGCTGGAAAGCCGCCGTCGCCGCGGCCAGGAAGCGATGGTAGTCCTGCACCTGCCCGGGGCTCGGATACGATGGCATCAGCGGCCGCGGCAGGTCGATTTGCGAGAAATCGTCGTAGGCCGTCGCCCAGAAATGGCCGCCCCAGGCGAAATTCAGCGCGCCGATCGCGCCGTATTTGTGCTGCAGGAATTTCTGGAATTCCAGCCGCGTCGAAGGCGCGAACGACTCCGAAACCGTCGTGTTGAGCTCGTTGTCGGTCTGCCAGCCGATGACGCGAGGATTGTTGTTGTAGTGCTCGGCCATGGCGCGCGTGATGCGGCGGCTGTGAGCGCGAAACACGGGGCTGGTGGTGTCGGCGTGCTGACGCGATCCATGGCTCGCGCGGTGGCCGTTGACGTCGACGCGCAACACCTCGGGATAGTTGACGGTCAGCCAGCGCGGCGGCGTCGCTGTCGGCGTGCACATGATCGTGTCGATTCCGACAGCACCGAGAACCTCGATTGCCCGGTCGAACAGATCGAAGTCGAACTTGCCTTCATAGGGCTCGAAAATATGCCAGGCGAACTCCCCCATCCGGACCGTGTTGACGCCGGCGGCAAGCATGCGCTCGGCATCGCGTCGCCAGCAGCTCTCGTCGACATGTTCGGGATAGTGCGGTGCTCCCAGAAGGAAGCGGTCGAGATTGAGCGGTCGCCAAACCGAAAGCGGGGCGGGCTTCTTGCAGTGCATGCGGATGATACTCTTGGATGCGAGGGTCAGGTTGCGGGAACGGGTTTTCGCGACGTCAGCGTGCGGCCATCGGGTCCGAACAGATAGGCGTCGGCGATCTCGAAGCCGGCCGTCAGCCGGGCGCCGACACTGATGGGCGACACCTTGTTGAGCTGCACCGTGAAATTGCCGGTGCCGCTGTCCGAATTGGTTGCTTGGAGGGGGGAAGCGTCGAGGTAGAGAACCGTTTCCCGTCCCAGATGTTCGACCAGCCGCACCTGGCCAGGGAACGATGCCTGGCCTGCGTCTGCCCGCTCGAGCACATGCAGGTTTTCCGGTCGGATTCCGACGGTCACCGCGTCGCCAGCCGAAATGCCGACCGGATCAATGTCGCCGAAGGCAAATGCCGGCATTCCCGCCGCCGTCAGCGTCAGGCTGGCCGCGCCGACGGTTTCCACCCGCGCTTCGATGAAGTTCATGCGCGGCGCGCCGAGAAAGCCGGCGACGAAGATGTTGGCCGGGTTGGCGTAGAGCTCGAGAGGGGAGCCGACCTGCTCGACCTGCCCTTTGTTCAGCACCACGATCCGGTCCGCCATGGTCATGGCTTCGATCTGGTCGTGGGTGACGTAGACCATGGTGGAGCCGAGCTGGGCATGCAGGCTCGAAAGCTCCACCCGCATCTGCGTACGCAGCGCTGCGTCGAGGTTCGACAGCGGTTCGTCGAACAGAAACACCTCCGGCGAGCGGGTGATGGCGCGGCCGATCGCGACACGCTGGCGCTGCCCGCCGGACAATTGCTTGGGTCGTTTGTCGAGCTGCTCCTCAAGGCGAAGGATTTTGGCGGCGCGCTTGACGGCGGCATCGATCTCAGCCTTTGGCCGCTTCGCCATCCGCAAGCCGAAGCCCATGTTTTCCGCCACGGTCATGTGCGGGTAAAGCGCGTAGGATTGGAACACCATGGCGATGCCGCGATCGCCGGGTTCTTCCCGGGTGACATCGTGGCCGTTGATCACGACCTGGCCGGAATTGATGGTCTCAAGCCCGGCGATTGTCTTCAGCAAGGTCGACTTTCCGCAGCCCGAAGGCCCGACCATGACGACGAATTCCCCCTTTTCGATCTTCAGGTCGATCGCCTTCAGGGCATGATAGCCGGCGTAGTGCTTGTCGACCTTGCGCAATTCCACGCTGCTCATCGCGAGGCGCCTTTCCGTGTCTGCCGGTTGCGTCCGTATGGTCCGACCTGAAATCCTGAAGCGGAGATCATCCCTTGACCGCCCCCATGGTGAGGCCGCTGATGAAATGCTTCTGCATCAGGAAGAACATGACGACCGGCGGCAGGGCGACGAAGATCGTTGCCGCCGAAATGATGTTCCAGGCCGACGTCCATTCGCCGCGCAGATTGTTGAGCCCGGCGGTTACGGGTTTGACCGCGTCGCTCTGGGTCAGCACGATCGCCCAGAAATAGTCGTTCCAGATGAAGGTGAAGGTGAGGATGGCGAGCGCCGCCAGTGCGGGCCGCACCAGCGGAACCACCACATGACGCAGCACCTGGAAGGGCGAAGCCCCTTCGGCGCGCGCGGCCTGGAACAATTCGCCGGGCAAGGCGGCGATGAAGTTGCGCATGAAAAGCGTCGCAAAGCCGGTCTGGAAGGCGATGTGGAAGACGATCAGGGCGTAGACGGTGTCGTAGAGGCCGAGCCTCACCATCAGATCACGCACCGGGATCATCATGATCTGGGCCGGCAGAAAATTGCCGCCGACAAACAGCGCGAAAATGAGGTTTGAACCGCGGAACGGATAGCGGGACAGGACGAAGCCGGTCAACGTCGACAGGATCAGCACGCCGATCACCGAGGGAACGGTGATCAGCAGGCTGTTGAGGAAGAAGCGCAGCATCGCGGTCTGTTCAAAGACCGCCATGTAATTCTCGATCAAGCTGAATTTCTGCGGCCAGCCCCAATAGTTGCCCGCCATCAGCTCTTCGTTGGAGCGGATCGACGTGAGCATCACGGCAAAGAGCGGCAACAGCCACAGCGCGACGACCAGGGTCACGCCGCCGACATAGAGCGCACGCTGGAGCTTGGCGTCTTCAGGGATCGGGCGGGGATACATCAGGCATTGCTCCGTTCGGCCTTGATGAGGCCTCGCAGGTACCAGGCGATGAAGACGATCATGATGGCGAAGAGAACCGTGGCGATTGCTGCGCCGTAGCCGAAGCGATAGGAAAAGATCGATTCCTCGTACATCTGGTAGGCGAGCACCGTCGACGAGCCATAGGGGCCGCCGGTGGTCATGACCGCGACCATGTCGAAGGAGCGCAGCGCGCCGATCACCGTGACTGCGATGGCGATGAAGCCGACCTGCGACAGTTGCGGCAGGACCACATGGCGCAGCATGCGCCAGCCGCGCGCGCCGTCGACGCGTCCGGCTCCGATCAGGTCCTCGTTGAGGTTGTTCAGGCCGGCCAGGAACAGCACCATGCAGAAGGCGATCTGCGGCCACAGACCGGCGGTGGCCACCGCGAAGGTGGCGAAATTCTCGTCGGAAAGCAGCGCCGGCGCGGTGCCGCCGAACAGGCCGAAGATCAATTGCAGCAATCCATAGGTCGGATCGTAGACCCAACCGAAAACGACGCCCACGGTCACCGTGGCCAGCACCAGCGGGATAAAGAACAGCGATTTCAGGATGCGCATGCCGCCGATCTGCTGGTTGACGATCAGCGCCAGCGCGAGGCCGATCGGCGGCGCCAGCATGAAGATCAGCAGCCAGATGATATTGTTCTTGAGCGAGACGTAGAATTGCGGGTCTTCGGCCAACTCGACATAGTTGGCGAGGCCGACCCAGGTCTTCGCGCCGATACCGTCCCAGTCGTGCAGCGAGATCCAGACCGTCTCGAAGGAGGCGGCAAGAATCACCAGGCTGAACAGGATGAGACCCGGCAGAAGGAGAAGTGCCGGTGTCATCCAATGACGATTTCTGCGCCAGAAGCGGGGCATGGGAATTCATCCAAAAGAGAGACGGGACCGCCGGGAGAGGCGGCGGCCCGTCAGGTCCGGGAGGACTAACCGAAGATTCTCTTGCGGGTCTTTTCCAGCCGCTCGAGGATCTGATCGCGCCGTTCGGGCTTGACCATGAATTCCTGGAGCCCGGTCATGCCCTCCTGGGCCATGTCCGGATCGGTGTCGCGATCGTAGTATTGCGAGGTGCCAACCACCTTCTTCAGTTCCTCGACGGCGGCGTTGACCAGCGGATCCTTGCTCGGCGGGCAGTCGTTGCGCGGCGGGATGGCTCCCTCGGCGGCGAGGAAGGCGCCCAGGTTCTCCGGCTTGTAGAAATAGGCGAGGAAGTCGCGCGCGCCTTGCTTGTTCGTTGCGTTGGCAGGCACGTGAATGGAGTTGACCGAGAAATCCTCATACCGGGCGACGCCGGGGACGACTTCGGGAAACGGCGCATAGGCGAGTTGCGGAACGTCGGCCTCCGGGAAGGCGGATCTGACGAAACCGCCGAGGTCCATCATGGCCGCCTTCTTTTGCGCCAGCGCCGCACCCGCCTGTTCCCAGCCGAAGGAACTGTGGTTGGGCGAGAAGAAACCGGCCTTGATCAGATCGTTCCATTTGTCGAAGACGGGCGTCAGCATCGGATCGGTGTACTGGACCTTGCCGTCCATCAGCGCGATGTGCTTGTCGAGGCCGTTGATGCGCAGGTTCAAATGGTCGAACCAGCCGCCTGCGGGCCACAGTTCCTTGGTGCCCATGCTCATCGGGATCATGCTTGCGGATTTCGCTGCCTCGCCAAAGGCGAGAAAATCGGTCCAGGTCTTGGGCGGCGTCCAATTGTGTTCGGCAAAGACGTCCTTGCGGTAGAACAGGCCCCAGAGCAGACCGCCCATCGGCAGGCCATATTGCTTGTCGCCGACGGTGACGGCATTCGTCGTGGCGCCGAGCACGCTCTTGTAGTTCTCGTGGGCGAACAGATCGGAGATGTCGTCGAACAGGCCCTTGTTGACGAAGGCCTTCATGCGGTTACCGGAAAACCAGAAGCAGATGTCGGGAGCGCCGACGACGAGATAGCTGCGGATTGCGGTCTTGTGCGCCTCGTGATCCATGTTGTTGATGGTGACCTTGGCGCCGGATTTCGCCTCGTATTCGGCCGCCAGCCTGTGCAGGATGTCGCGTTGCCCGACATTGCTGAGGTTGGAAATGATGGTGATTTCTTGCGCTTGCGCCAATGCCGGGAGGCAAAGGTTTCCGGCGGCGGAGGCAGCGATGGCCGCACCCGTGCCCTTGAGAAAGCGGCGTCGCGTCGTGCGAAGGCCGGCTAAGGCGTTGGTCATGGCTTTTATCTCCTCCCTGAGAACAGCCGGATTCCAATTGAACCGAGGCAAACGGTAGCGTATGCAGATGAACCCGGTCAATAGTTAATTTACAAAATTAATAATGAGGACTGAATGAAGCTCAAGGGTGACCAGCAGACGTCGCGCGCTTTGAACCGAAGGCTGATCCTCAACATGATCCGCGCCGACGGCCCGATGAGCCGGGCGGAGATGGCCATGCGCAGCGGCCTTAGCCCGGCGGCGGTGACCTTCGTGGTCTCCGAGCTGCTGAACGAGAATATACTGGTCGAAGGCGAAGCCAGTCTTGGTGCACCAGGGCGGCGCCCCATCCCAATCAAGATAAATTATGCAGGCCGGCTCGTTGTCGGGCTGAAGTTGATGGTGGGTGCGATCGACTGCGTACTTACTGATCTCGCCACGACCCCGCTTGTCTCCAGGCAGGTCACAGTTCGCGACCCCTCACCGCAAAGCACGGTAGAGGCCTGTGCCACGGCCGTCAGTAAATTGCTTGCGGATCGCAAAGCACCGGCAGGAGCACAGCTCAGCGGCATTGGTATCGCGGTGCCCGGGGTGATCGACCAAGGCGTCTGCCGGCTCAGCCACCGGTTCAACTGGGTTGACGTGCCGATCGCTGCTATGCTTGCCGAGCGTGTCCATGTGCCAGTTTGGGTTGATGATGACACGAACGCCTTCGCCCTTGCACAGCAATTGTTCGGCCTTGGTCGGCACCATCGAACGGTGGGGGCCCTGGCCATAGGAGCCGGCATCAGTTGCGCGGTGGTGATCGACGGAGCCGTGCACCACGGCGCGAGCGGGGCTGCGGGAAAGCTTGGCCATTCGATCTATGATCCGGACGGCCCACCGTGCGAATGCGGCCGACGCGGCTGCCTGCAGGCTTTTTTCTCGGAACCGGCATTGGTCAAGCGATGGCGGGAGGCCAAGGGCATGTCTGTTGAGGTTACTCGGCACGACATGCTTAAGGCAGCACAGGCCGGCGAAGACATGGCTGTGAGCCTTTTGCGCGAAGCGGGCGAAGGGATCGGCAGGTTCTTGGGCGGCTTCTGCAACATCATCGATCCTGAAGTGATTGTCGGCGGCGGCGAAGCTGTCACGTTCGGTGACTATCTCTTCGAGCCCATGCGGGGCACCTTGAAACGGCATGCAATGTGGATGCCGCCGCCGATCACGCCGGACTGGACCGATGACTCCTGGGCTCGCGGGGCAGCGGCCCTCGCAACCCAAAGGCTATTCGATTTCGAAAGCAGGGCCGGAGAAACGAGCAGCATTGCATAGGACGCGCGGCTGGAAGGTAAGGTAGCAGAGCAGCAGCCGTCTTTGCGCTGTCTCCGGCAGTTATCCGACAGAGTGGAAACTACCTTCCAGCAAGATTGTCGCCATAGGCTCGAGCGGATTGGCGATCCGCGTATCATGCACCTCGATAAGTTTGCGCGCGACGGCGGCCATGTCGACGAAATAAACTCCGACCTTCGCCGGCAGGAAGCGCGCCAGGCGCGTGTTGTCGCCGACAACGATGTGAACATCGCGGCCTGGCGTAAGACCCCGCTTGCCGAGAGCATGCAGCGCTCCCAGAAGGCCTAGTTCGT
Organism: Mesorhizobium sp. M1D.F.Ca.ET.231.01.1.1; assembly: GCF_003999155.2. Taxonomy (NCBI): domain Bacteria; kingdom Pseudomonadati; phylum Pseudomonadota; class Alphaproteobacteria; order Hyphomicrobiales; family Phyllobacteriaceae; genus Mesorhizobium; species Mesorhizobium sp. M1D.F.Ca.ET.231.01.1.1. Next base: position 168,253 of record NZ_RZOZ02000010.1, on the reverse strand, counting down.
TTGCACATGCCAAGCCGGTGGGTGGATCTGCAGTCGCCAGTAAGCGATCGAACCAGGCCGCGCTTGATTCCATTGTGAAGGTGCCGTCGCCGATCAGCGACTGGTCGACCGGAATACCGGCTTTGGCCATCGCCCTTGCATATCCGGCAGAACGCATGGCGCTTGCCTGATCCTTCTGAACGCGAGAACAATGCGATAAGGCCACGACGTTTCGATAGCCACGGTTGATGCGATAATCTAGCCAATCATCGGCATCAACTGAGAGACCGAATGCTTCGCGTCACCGTAGAACATGCGGGTGTTTTCTTTATAGAATAGAGGGTTTTCGATACCCGAGTAGCCTGTTCCCTGGCCACGCTTGGACACGAACACTTGCTTGGCTTTCCACACTTCGAGCACCGGCATGCCGGCGATCGGGGAACCTGCATCCTCCTGTGCCGCCGGGTTTACGATGTCGTTCGAGCCAATGACGATGACCACGTCCGTCTCGCGGAAATCGTCGTTGATCTCGTCCATTTCCAGGACAATGTCATAGGGAACCTTGGCCTCCGCCAGCAGAACGTTCATGTGTCCCGGCAGTCGCCCCGCGACGGGGTGAATGGCGAACCGAACACTCTTTCCAGCAGCGCGCAGCTTACGACACAGCTCTGAGACTGCCTGCTGCGCCTGGGCTACTGCCATTCCGTAGCCCGGCACGATGATAATGCTATCGGCATCGTTTAACGCGGCCGCGACGCCATCCGCATCGATTTCCAGTTGTTCGCCTGCGATCTTCATCTGGCTTCCTGCGGCTGCCCCAAAACCTCCGAGGAGGACTGAGACAAAGGAGCGGTTCATCGCTTTGCACATAATGTAGGAAAGGATCGCGCCGGAGGAGCCGACTAAAGCGCCGGTGACAATCAGAAGATCATTCCCGAGCGTGAAGCCGATTGCCGCAGCGGCCCAGCCTGAATAGCTGTTCAACATCGAGACGACAACCGGCATGTCCGCACCGCCTATGCCCATGATCAGATGGTAGCCGATAAAGAAGGCAGCGAGCGTCATAAGGACCAACGTCCAGGCACCCACGCCGCTGGTGTACATGACCAACAGGATAAGCGAGAGGGCCGCGGCGCTGGCATTGAGTGCATGCCCGCCGGGAAGCTTTCTTGCCTTGCCATCGACCTTTCCGGAAAGCTTGCCAAAGGCTACGACCGATCCGGTGAAGGTTACTGCTCCGATGAAAACTCCGAGAAAAACCTCCACCTTCATGATGGACAATTCGACGGGTGTCTTGTGGGCCAAAATGCCGGCAAATCCATCAAGCGCGGCGCGGGATGCTGCGTCCATTCCGGCTATCTGCCCGGCCGCTATATGGGCGTTGAAGCCGATGAACACGGCAGCAAGTCCCACGAAAGAGTGAAGCGCCGCTACAAGTTGCGGCATTTCCGTCATCTGCACGCGGCTTGCAACGCGGTGGCCGAACCCGGCGCCGATTGCGATCATCGGAAAGATAACCAGCCAATTGCCGACACCTGGGCTGACCACCGTCGCAACCACCGCCAGAGCCATGCCGACGATGCCATACCAAACGGCGCGCTTAGCGCTTTCTTGCCCCGACAGCCCACCGAGAGACAGGATAAAAAGAATGGCCGCGGCGACATAGGCGGCCGAAACGATACCGATCGTCATGATTTCATTCCTCCGTCATGACTTCTGGAACATGGCGAGCATGCGCCGTGTGACGAGGAAACCACCGACAACATTGACCGTAGCGATGAGCACCGAAACCGCGGCAAGGATCACCACCAGCAAATTGCCGGAGCCGATCTGCAAAAGTGCCCCCAGAATGACGATGCCGGAAATGGCGTTCGTCACCGCCATTAGCGGCGTATGCAGCGAATGTGACACCTTCCAGATCACCTGAAAGCCGATGAAGCATGCGAGCACAAACACGATGAAATGGTTCATGAAGCTCGCCGGCGCATATATTCCGAGCACAAGCACCAGGGCCGTTCCGACGGCGAGCAAGCCGACCTGGCTCCTCGTTTGCGCCCGGAAGACAGCAAGTTCGCTCGCCCGCTTTTCTTCGGGTGAGAGCTGTTTGTCTTTCTCCTTCGGCTTCTGGGCAGCGATGGCTTGAACCTTTGGCGGCGGCGGCGGATAGGCCACCTCTCCTTCAAACGCCACGGTTGCGCCGCGGACAACGTCGTCCTCCATGTTGTGGACGATCTTGCCGGCCTTGCCGGGTGTCAGGTCCGCGATCATATGGCGGATATTCGTTGCATAAAGCGTTGAGGCCTGCGCCGACATCCGGCTGGGGAAATCTGTATAGCCGACAATGACGACACCATTGTCCGAGACTATGCGCGCGTCCGGTACCGTCAGATCACAATTACCACCACGTTCGGCGGCCAGGTCGATGACGACCGAACCGCGTTTCATCGCTGCCACCATATCGGCCAGCCACAACTTGGGCGCTTCGCGACCCGGAATGAGCGCCGTCGTGATGACGATGTCGATTTCTGGCGCCAACTCGCGAAATTTGGCGAGTTGCTTTTGGCGAAACTCCGGCGACGACGGCGCGGCATAGCCGCCAGTCGCAGCCCCGTCCTGGTTCGCACCATCGAAGTCGAGGAAGACGAACTCAGCACCTATCGACTCAATTTGCTCTGCCACTTCCGGGCGCACATCGAAGGCATAGGTGATGGCGCCAAGCGCAGTCGCCGTTCCAATAGCGGCCAGTCCAGCAACACCCGCACCGATGACCAACACCTTGGCTGGAGGAACCTTACCGGCGGCAGTCACCTGGCCGGTGAAGAAACGCCCAAAATTGCTGCCTGCCTCAATGACGGCGCGATAGCCGGCAATGTTCGCCATTGACGACAGGGCATCCATTTTCTGCGCGCGGGAAATGCGCGGCACCATGTCCATCGCAATGACATTGGCACTCGTGGCCGCAGCCATAGCCAAGAGTTCCGCATTTTGCGCAGGGTAAAAGAAGGAGATCAGCGTCTTGCCTGACGTCAGTTGCCCAATCTCGGCGCGCTCCGGTGGGCGTACCTTGGTTATCACATCTGCCGCCGAATAGAGCGCCTTGGCCGTATCGAGGACCGTCACGCCGGCATTGCGGTAGTCCTCGTCCGAAAAGCCGGCCCTCGCGCCGGCGCCGGCCTCAATGAGGCAGACATGCCCAAGCTTTGCCAGTTGCAAGGCCGACTGCGGGGTCATGGCAACGCGCGCTTCGCCAGCGACTATCTCTTTGGGCGCACCAATTTTCATTGCTTCCTCCCATTGGGCCGAGATCAGCCTTGTTCGTGTCAAGGGTGAGCCAATTTCGAAGGTCGGCACGCCACCAAAAGAAGTGGGACCAACCCTGCGCCGAAAATACCTAATTCAACTAATGATTGTTGCCTCAGTTGCGGTGCGAAGGTGCTCTTCGCTCACCCCATCGGCAAGTTCAACTATCTGCAGTCCCCCTGGAACCACGTCCAGAACCGCCAGGTTGGAAACGATGCGATCAACAACGCCCTTTCCAGTCAGCGGGAGGGTGCATTTTTTCAGCACCTTCGATTCGCCAGCCTTGTTTGTATGATCCATGACGACAACCACACGACCGACGCCTGCGACCAAATCCATCGCACCGCCCATTCCTTTCACGAGTTTCCCCGGGATCATCCAGTTCGCCAGGTCGCCTTCCTGGCTCACTTCCATGGCACCCAAGATCGCCATCGCGATCTTGCCGCCGCGGATCATGGCGAAGCTCGTGGCAGAGTCGAAATAGGAGGTTTGAGGCAGTTCGGTAATTGTCTGCTTGCCTGCGTTTATAAGGTCGGCATCCTCTTCTCCCTCACAGGGAAAAGAGCCCATACCGAGCATGCCATTCTCCGACTGAAGGGTAACGGATATTCCCTTGGGAATATGGTTGGAGACCAATGTCGGGATCCCAATTCCGAGATTTACGTACCAGCCGTCTTGCAGTTCACGGGCGGCGACCGCCGCCATTTGGTCTCGATCCCAAGGCATTACGCCTTCTCCCTGGTGCGAACGGTTCGCTGTTCGATGCGCTTCTCATGCCTCCCGGAAATCAGCCGATGGATGTAAACTCCAGGCAGGTGAATTTGATCTGGCTCGAGGTGCCCGACAGGCACGATCTCTTCCACTTCCGCAACGCAGATCCGGCCGCAAGTCGCAGCTGGCACATTGAAGTTTCGCGCGGTTTTTCGGAAAATCAGATTGCCCGACTCGTCGGCTTTCCAGGCCTTCACGATTGAGACGTCAGCAACGAAGCCGGTTTCCAGAATGTACGTTTGTCCGTTGAACTGCTTATGCTCTTTGCCTTCGGCTATGACAGTCCCAACACCGGTCTTGGTGTAAAAGCCGGCGATGCCGGCGCCTCCGGCCCTCATACGCTCGGCGAGTGTGCCCTGCGGGTTGAATTCCAGTTCGAGCTCGCCTGACAGATACTGTCGCATAAACTCGGCATTTTCTCCCACATAGGATGAAATCATCTTTCGGACTTGGCGGGTCCGCAACAAAAGACCCAGACCGAAATCGTCTACGCCCGCGTTATTCGAAGCGATTGTCAAATCCCTGACGTCACTATCCCGTAGGGAACTGATCAATAATTCAGGAATGCCGCACAATCCGAAGCCGCCGGCGGCGATCGTCATGCCATCAAACAACAACCCATCGAGCGCTGAGGCGGCATTTGAGTAAACCTTATTCATGGCAGTTCCTTCGAGGCACCCTGAACGGTTGGCCGTGACCCGTTTGTAATGTGGTCGAGTGATCCACTACACGCGCGCACTCGATCGACCGGGCGTATGATTCCGATCGATCGAGATATCTGGATAGGCCGAGCAGGCCTTCTGCTGAGCGCCTACCGCTACCTCAAAGCTTTGAGAGCGTGTCCTTCAACCACACCGCCGAAGCCTTGCCGATCCTCTCAAGATGGTCAGGCTTGGTGTAAAGGCTCATATGATCGACCCCGCCAACCGAAACAAAAGTCTTGTTTGGGCACGGGATGGCGTTGAACATCTCGATCTCAAGGTCAGACGAGGTGATATTGTCGCCCTTGGCAATCGCAACCAGCACAGGTGTTTCATAAATGCGCTCCGCGTATGGCTTAGCCTGATAGCGCAGGAGCCACTCAACTGACTCAATCGTCGTCCAATGTTCGTGGAGAGGTGCCTCCTTTTCCTTGATCGCCATAAACCCGGAGTAAATATGCGGGAACGGCCAAGCGGTAAGCTCTTTGGCTGGATCCGCCTTCGGAGACTGCGGGATCGTGGCACCGGCCTTGCCGGCATATCGATTGTTGCGATCCTCCGCGACCAGTCGAAGGAGTTCCGCGAATCTCATTTCCCCGTGGCACCGCCTCAGAGTAAGATAGCCATCTACTACGGGGACCGCGGAAATGACGAAGGCGAGGCGTGGTTCGATTGCACCGGTGATAATGGCGTGTCCGCCGGCATAGGAGATGCCCATGAGACCGATCCGCCTGGGATCGACCCCTTCAAGTGTCTCCGCGAAGGAAACAGCGTTTCTTATGTCTTCAATCTGCTCCCAAGGGTTAAGGTTCTGGCGTAGATCGCCTTCGCTTTCACCAAAATTGCGATAGTCAAAAGCAAGCGTGGCACAGCCAATTTCGAGAAAGGCTTTGGCGTAGTGCGGCAGCACAATCTCCTTCGTGTAGCACCAGCCGCCTGCCAGAACGACAAGCGGAACGTCGCCTTGTGCGCCATCGGGACGAGTGAGAACTCCCCGGATCGTATAACCGCTGCTCTTGAACTCGACCCTTCGTTCCACGCTACGTCCTCCATGACTAGTATCGCCAATACCGCCGGTAGCTTCGCGACCGTCTAGCTGTCGGAAGCGGTAGCGTTGGCTAGTGGCAACAATAACGAATTCGCCGAAGCGCGACGCTGCCCGAGCTGCCAAAAGCTACGTTGCAATGGTCATTATTGGCTCAATGGGGTCATCTGAGCGCTGAGCACCTGTGCCCCACAGCCAACGCTTGCGCGAATTTCAGGGGTGACCGCGCGCATACCGATCCCGATACGTGCGCGAGGTCGTCGAGTTGGCCTTGGCTGCCAAACGATGGCCGTCAGCTTAAAGCCCGAGGACATAGATGCGTTGGCTGTCGCCGGCGGGGAATGCGAAGGGATTTCCACCCTTCAACGCCTTCAAATGGATCAGCCGCATTTCGAACAGGCAATCATTTCCTGCTTGCTTGGAAAACTATCCGCCCACCTCTCCGGCTCCAAGGGCGGCAGGACTTGCAGTGTATCCGCTTGGCGTGAGCCCGGTCACGCGCCGGAACATCGCAGAAAACGCAGCCGGTGTTTCATAACCCAGGTCGCCCGCAATCAACGTAACCGGTTCGCCCTGGTCAAGGCGCGACGACGCAACAGCGACCCGTACTTGTTGTCGCCACGTCAAGAAAGTCATCCCGAATTCCGATTGAAACCGACGAGCAAGTGTTCTTTTCGAGGCGCCGACCAGCGATGCCCATTCGTTGAGGCCGCGATGACAACCCGGATCGTCAAGCAAGGCCCGGCAAACCTTGCTCAGACGTTTGTCTTGCCCTTGCGGGAGGGGTAACCCAACTGGCAGAGCATGCTCGCTCTCGCGCATAAGAGCTCCAAGTTCATCGACAATAAGTGATAGGATTCGCGTCTTGAGCTCGCAGGTGTCATGGTTCGTTGCGGAATTCACACTCCGCAGGACGAGTTCGCGCAGAAGCGGGCTTACGGAGATCAGAACTGGCTGGGGTGAAAAGTCATCGGGTATAGCATCTGGGGAAATATAAACCGTCCTCAGTTGGACAGCGCCACGAGCACGCATCTGATGGTCGGTCGCGGGCGGGATCCACACCGCCCGTTGGGGTGGAACAAGCCAATACTTATTACCCGATGTAACCTCCATCACGCCGGTCGTAGCATAGATCAGCTGCGCACGTCGGTGGGAATGTCGTGCAACTTCATCGCCATTTTGGAAACTCATCCCTCGCACCGCAATGCAGCGCTCATGATCTGCGTTTTCCAACATCTGATCCTCCCTATCTTTCCAAACTCGGTGCCGTCTGCATCGTTATCCCCCCGATAACACGCGCAAAAATCGAAAAACCTCCAAAATCACGAAAGCTGCGCGCCAAGGCGAGCCTGATGCCAAGCCTGCACAAAATTGGGCAGGCCGCGCGCGGGTCGTACCGGCTTTGTACCATGCAGGTCCAAAGACGGTGAACGCAGCCACGCAGAGTTGCGGGTGGCCGCGGATGAGTTGCTACTCGCCCTATGCTCGTCGTGACCCACAATGCCGCCCAAGGGTCAGGCGATGACCGGCGTCATTTGATCCATCGCCCACTTGACAGCGATTGCCGACAAGGAATGACCCGTTGCAGCATCGTGCCGGCCGGTCACGCCAATTTGCCGCGCACCAAGCTCTTTGAGCATGTCAATCATAATCTCGATACCGTTGTTGTAGGTTTCGTACGAGCTATCCCCGAGGCCGAACGCAAAGAACTGAAGTGAGGAAAGATCCGGACGAGTCACGACCAAGGCATCGTAAAAAGGCTGCGCGGTCTCGGGCAACTGACCTTCACCGTAGGTGGAGGAAATGACGACGACACGGCCGAGGCCGCCAAGTTCAGCAGGATCAACGGCCTCCATGCCTATAGCGCGAGGCTCATAGCCCTGGCTTGTCAGCACTTCAGTCACAGCATCGGCCACGACTTCCGAGTTTCCGCTCTCCGTACCATAAAGCACCGTAATCATGGTTGTTTGCTCCCTTGTCTGGTGCGCTGTAGTGAGCACTCGCCAACGCATCGGGTGACAAATGTCATTAGCGACGTCGGCGCATGATTTAAGACCCGGCAACCGCTATCATTTCGGATACGCTTAGGATTTTGCGACGGCAGCGACCTTGCGCGGCGTCGCATCGCTCCCGATCATCGATCCTGCGCCAACCCTGGAAAGGGACGGCAAGATGGCCGATGTAGTTCGCGATGGCATCGAACCCGCGGCTCTTTGCCCGAAGCTCACCGGACGTGAACTTGCTGCAGATGAGTTCCACTACCTCCTTGGCGTCGCGCCTGTTAGCCGCTATTGCGCCCTTCCCGCCGCTGTTTAGCCAGCCGACCCGAAAAACATTGTCGCCACTGCATCGATCTGCAAGCGCATCATCGGCAGCCATAAAGCCGATCGCCGCAATGACCCGGTCTACCTTCAATTCCAGGGGCTCGGGCGACGCAGATCGTACCAGCAGGCAGTTTACGCCATCTACCGATCGTATCGCCTCCGGCTTGGCCGAAAAGTGAAAGGTCACTTCAACGGATTTCCGGGAAGGATCATCCACATTGCGCGGAACATTTCGCCGGGCGTCAGAAAGCAAGGCACTTACGCTGTCACCTTCGGCGCTATCGAGGCCGGTTGCGTTAATCCGGACATGCTCCAGAGCAACGATTTCCTTGAGCATTGCCAAGTCGAATTTTGTCTGAGCAGGCGGCGACCTTCCTATGACGTCGATCCGCTTTATGGCATCAGTTCGGATCGCGCTAAGGCGATCATCAGCGATGTCGGATCCTGTAAAGTCCTCATGGCGCTTGCACAGAATGCGAATAACGTCCATCGCGACATTGCCGTTGCCAACTATCGCGATGCGCTCGCCCAACGGCATCGCTCCACCGTCGGGAAGCCTGGGAATATCAATGTTAGGATGGCCGTTGAGTGCTTTGAGAAGTGACCCGGCCCCCACGACGGAACATTCGACGTCGTTTTGCAAATTCAGTTCGCGGTCGCGGTCCAGACCCGTGGCCAGAACGACAACATCGAAGGCCTCGCGGATCTGCTCGAAGGAAATATCTCTCCCTACGGTCACGTTTCCGGCAAATCGGACGCCATCGCGCTCAAAAAGGCGGTCGAACTGCTGAATGACCGCTTTCGTGCCCTGATGATCAGAGGCCACCCCATACCGAACCAGCCCATAAGGAACCGGCAGCGCTTCAATGATAATTATCTCCGAGCCTGGCCACGTCTTCCTTAGAAATTGGGCAGCATAGCAGCCGGAAGGGCCGCTGCCGATGACTGCGACACTCGGATGGTTCGCGTGCATACTTCGTGTTCCCCTTTGGCTTTTCTACGAAGCAGTATAGTGGCTGGCATACTAACGTTCGTTAGCTTTCTGTCAACACTTTTTCAGCTTTTCCTCACCAAACCGTGACCTGGATCATCCATTACATCCGAATTCAAGCGATTGATGGCCGCCAGGACTGCGCGGCCATCGCCTTCGCGCAAACCGCCGAGGGGCCGTTTGCAAGCGCCGCCGCACGCGCCACCTGTGTCGTCATAGAGCTCAGCTCGCGACGGTTCGTTTCCATAATCCGCGTACCAACTTGAGGCCGCCAGGCGCCATCATCTCCATACTTCAACGGTCGTCCACGGTGAACGCTGCGAAATGTGTGACCCGCCTGCGCTTAAAACTGGGAGGTCTAGCGAGCCGCGCATGGCCGCGCGAGGGTTTCGAAAATAAACCGTTGCTAACTAGCGTTAGTTTGTGCTTAGTCTATTGGTGGAAATCGAGCCGCGGAAAGCGCACATGACCCGGCCAGCATCCTGATCAGCAACTACACGATAGAAAATCCGCAAATGCGGGGGAGGAAAACATGAACGTGCAGACAACTGTAAATTCGATGGAAGCGCGCGACATCAATTACGTCCTGCATTGCCATACCAACCACGTCAAACACAAAGAAGTCGGCCCGACGATCATTGTACGCGGCGAAGGCGTCTTCGTTTACGACAACGATGGAAATCGCTTTATCGAAGGCATGTCCGGCATGTGGTCGGCGGGACTTGGCTTCAGCGAGAAACGGTTAGCTGATGCAGCAATGCGTCAGTACAACGTTCTGCCATTTTATCATACATTTTGGCACCGTTCGACGCCGCCGACCATCGATCTTGCCGAGAAGCTGATAGAGATGGCGCCGGTGCCGATGAGCAAGGCGTTCTTCAACGCATCCGGCTCGGAAGCCATCGACACCGTGATCAAGCTGCTGTGGCATCGCTCGAACGCGATGGGTGAGCCGAAGCGCAAGAAGATACTTTCGCGCAAGCGCGCCTACCATGGCGCAACCATCGCTACTAACAACCTGACAGGGCTGGATGGCAACCATCTTGGTCACGATTTGCTTATGCCCGTGGTGCGCTTGAGCTGCCCCCATTTTTACAGTGAAGGTCTGCCTGGTGAGACCGAGGAAGAGTTCGCGACACGTCTCGCGGCCGAGATGGAAGAAACGATTCTTGCAGAAGGTCCGGAAACGATCTGCTGCTTTATCGCTGAACCCGTCAATGGCGGCGGTGGCGTCATTGTGCCGCCGGCGACGTATTGGGAGAAGATCCAGGCTGTCCTGAAGAAGTACGACATACTGTTCGTAGTCGACGAGGTCATTTGCGGTTTCGGTCGCACCGGCAAGATGTTCGGCACTCAGACCTTCAACCTGGAGCCTGACGTTCTGGTCTATTCCAAACAGCTGACGTCATCCTACATTCCCTTCGCCGCATTCCTCTTTAACGACAAGGTCATGGGCCCGATCTATGACGCGAGCGAGAAATATGGCGGCATGTGGCACGGTTTCACGACCTGCGGCCATCCGGTAGCCTGCGCTGTGGCTTTGGAAACCATTCGTATCATCGAGGAAGAGGAGCTCACTGAAAACGCCGCGGCCATGGGTGAACGCCTGCGAGCGGGTTTCCGGCAGTATCTGAGCCACCCGCTTGTCGGCGAGGTTCGTGGCGTTGGTCTTTTGGCCGGGGTTGAACTTGTCCTCGACAAGGAAGCAAAAACTGCCCTTGGAACCATCGGGGATCTCGGTGCAATGATGGCCGATCGGATGCAGGCCAACGGGGTGATCACGCGGCCGACCTATGACGCGGTACTGTTTTCTCCCCCGATGATCATCAATGCCGAAGAGGTCGACATGATCGTCGAGGCCTTTGGCAAATCGCTCGACGAAGTTCTCCAACAGGTGAAGCGGCTGAAAGCGTGAAAGCGGAAGGGCTGAACAGGTTCTGCGGACCCGTTCAGCCCTCGTGCTTACGGCTGTTTTGGGGGGCGAGAATACGCCCTGATGGCCTGTGGCGGCCCGCCGAAGTTACTGGACGCAACGTTGGCTAGGATTGAGTGAGCGGCGGCGACATCTCAGCCTCGAGTGCGAGTTGCGATTGCATGATGTCCAGGACAGGCTTTGCGACCTGAAAGAGTGGACGTGACTTTGCTTTCAATTCCAGTGGCTGCTGAAAAATCGCCGGTAGTAGAAAAAGTAACGACAGGAACCACTGCCATGAAATCACGAGCAGCCGTTGCCTTTGCGCCCGGAGAGCCCCTCAAGATCATTGAGATTGATGTCGAACCCCCGAAGAAAGGCGAAGTACTGATCCGTATCACGCATACCGGAATCTGCCATACCGACGCCTTCACCCTTTCGGGCAACGACCCCGAGGGACTGTTCCCGTGCGTTCTGGGCCATGAAGGGGCCGGCATCGTGGAAAGTGTCGGGGAAGGCGTCACGTCGGTTGTGCCGGGAGATCATGTGATCCCGCTTTATACCGCCGAGTGCGGCGAATGCCTGTTCTGTAAATCGGGCAAGACCAACCTTTGCACCTCGGTGCGTGCCACCCAGGGCAAAGGGGTCATGCCAGACGGCACAACCCGTTTCAGCTACAACGGCCAGCCTCTCTATCATTACATGGGCTGTTCGACCTTTTCGGAATATACCGTGGTAGCCGAGGTGTCGGTCGCAAAGATCAATCAAAGCGCTAATCCTGAACACGTCTGCCTGCTGGGTTGCGGGGTGACCACGGGCATAGGTGCGGTGCAGAATACGGCCAAGGTCCAGCCAGGCGACAGTGTCGCGGTTTTCGGCCTCGGCGGCATTGGGCTGGCAGTGATTCAGGGCGCCCGGCAGGCCAAGGCTGGCCGCGTCATCGCCATCGACACAAATCCGGCAAAGTTCGAACTGGCAAGAGAGTTTGGCGCCACCGACTGCCTGAATCCCGTTGATTTCGAGAAACCGATCCAGCAGGTTATCGTCGAAATGACGGGCTGGGGCGTTGACCATTCGTTCGAATGCATCGGAAATGTAAACGTAATGCGGGCTGCGCTTGAATGTGCGCATCGCGGTTGGGGTCAGTCCGTCATCATCGGCGTTGCGGGCGCAGGTCAAGAGATTTCAACCAGGCCGTTTCAGTTGGTAACCGGGCGCAAATGGATGGGCACTGCGTTTGGCGGTGTCAAAGGGCGCTCACAACTGCCTGGGATGGTGGAAGATGCTATGAAGGGCGCAATCGATCTCGAACCCTTTGTCACCCACACTATGGGCCTGGACGAGATCAACAAGGCTTTCGATTTGATGCACGAGGGCAAGTCGATCCGCTCGGTCGTCCATTACTGACCGACGGGCACCGGCCGATAGAAAACAGGTCGCTCCCCAAAGCCCGTGCTTTTCCAACGGAGCCATGGCATGGGGATTATCTGCGCACAGCCGACCGTGCAGATCCTCCGCCGATAGTCTTTTCGAAGGCTCGGGCAACCCTCGAGACGATGGCGATTCGCTCTGGGTATCGTGGCTCGGGTAAGGTCCGCCGTTTCGTTCGACCCGAACAGCCGCCTGGAGCAGTTCCAGGAAAAATGTGAAACGGTTTTCCGTCCGGAATTGCGTCAAAACAAAGAGTTAGAGCAGTTCTCCGTTTCCGTGAAACGGTGAAATGATCTGGGTGGGATGAATAAGGGAATTCATCCCGCTCCAGTCGATAGGACTGCTAATCTAACCCACTTAGACAGAGGATTAACGCTTCAGATATGGCTCGACTAACGGGTTAGAAACGCATTGATCACCTTGGCGGCTTTCTCAGGCTGCCCCCAGAAGAAATTATGCCCGAGCCCAGGAAAGCTTACGTACTTAGCGGCAGGCAGGAACTTTTTCACACGGGTTTGGCGTGATTGAACTCCCGACAGCTATTCCTGCCATCAGCTCTTGACCTTCACGATAGAGATCGGAAGATTCACATAGGCTCGCGAGCGGTCCGTGTTGTCCATTTCAGGTACACCACGGATTTCAAATCTTTCGACCAGCTCGGCAAGCGTATCTAGTACAACCTCGACCTCGGTTCGGCTGATGATCTGGCCAGCACATTGATGTGGCCCCATGCCAAAGCTCACATTCATCGCGGCCTCGGGAGCGCGATTCATGTCAAGCACGTCGGGATTGGGAAATGCTTCGGGATCTCGGTTCGCCGAATCGATGATGAACTTGACCCGTTCTCCAACCTCGATCGTCTGGCCCTGTATCTCGAGAGGCTCACGCACCCAGCGTGCGAATGACAGTTCTGGGGGATACAGCCGAAAAATCTCGTTGAGTATGCCGGTTCGCAGTTCCGGCTTGCTGCGGTAAATCTCATATATCTCAGGATGCCGGGCGAAATGTTGGATGGCAGAGCTGATGATGTATGATGGGTTGTGCCCTCCGGACGCCCAGAACAGGGCCAGGGTCTGTTCGACTTCGGCTGAGGTCATCTCCCCTTTGCTTTCCGCCTCTAGAAGTGCGTCCGCCATGCCGGTTCCTGGGTTCACGCGCTTCCATTCAAGCATTTTGCGCATCCGACCCAGCTGGTAGTCGAAGGCCTCCGTTGCTTTTTTGATTACCTCCTCGTCAGCCTCGGCACTGAGGGCAGCCATGGTGCCGTGCATCGAGAAAATCACCGGCTCGAAGTCATCCGCGGGAAGCTGGAGTGCCCCGCACATCGCCGAATGAGTGGGGCCTACACCGAGATACATGTTCGCGTCGAACACCTCGTGGTCCTTAAGCGTGGCAATCTGATTGCGGACAAAAGCCTCCGCAATTTTCGACCACTCCTTAACGAGTTTAGGTGTGAACCACTTGTTCCCACGTCGACGCATTTCGGTATGCTGGGGCGGATCAAGGCCGAGCACTGTCGTGCTAAGCGCGGCCCACGGCCCTTTGGGAACCCATTCCGGGTCCACAATGCTCAGCGAAGGCAGTTTGCCAAATTTGACCACATCGTCATAACGCGTGACTACGAAAGTCCCATCGAGCGACCGATAGATCGGCCAATCTTTCCGCGCGGTCTCATACCAAGGATAGGGGTTTTTGATATACTCAGTATCGCCCCAGGGTAGAATGTCCTGAGCCTGATCTCGCATCAAGTTCATGTTTTCTCGTCTCCTCTCCATCCTTCACGTCGCGCGAGCCCCCTGCCCTTTTTGCTTTGTCTTCAATCCAGGCCGACCGTGCTTCGCTGATGCCGCACAGCGTTGGGGATCTACGCCCGCTTGCTAACGATTGTTAGTTAGTATCACCAACGAGGGGCTATTACAATTTGATTGTGGCGTGGCGGCACTTCGACGCCTCTAACGCCAGCACATGTCGGCCGTTCTGGCGCGACGTTGGCAGATGCTCGTTCCGGCGATGCGGCCTGGCAGGGATTTCCGAGGGCTGGTTATAGATTCAACGATTTGGAAAAACGCAGCCGTTTTCGAACTCGAGAACGGGTCGGTCGCAATTCACGCAACAAGCCCGCACATATGGATGATCCGGCCGCATGTTGTCTTTGATCTGCGGTTCTAAAACTGGCCGACAGGTTAAGGGCAGTTCTCACTCATCATGCCGGCTGGCGCGTCAAGAAACCTTGAGCAAATGCTGTGCGGCGTAGCGCGCGAAATAGCTGATAATCAGGTCGGCGCCGGCGCGGCGGACTGCACCCAGTGTCTCGAAGATGGCGGCGTGTTCGTCGATGGCGCCCGCAAGAGCCGCGAACTTGATCATCGCATATTCGCCTCCAACCTGATAGGCGACCAGCGGTAGATCGCTTTGCCTACGCAGGTCAGCCAACGCATCCAGGTAAGGCAAGGCTGGCTTCACCATAGGGAAGTCGGCACCTTCCAGTTCATCGAGACGCGACTCTCTGCGTGCTTCGCGCCGGTTCATGGGGTCCATCTGATACGCGAGACGATCGCCCTTCAAAGAGCAACCTGCCGCAGCGCGGAAGGGGCCGTAAAAGGCAGAGGTGAATTTGGAGGAATAAGCCATCACGGGGATCTGATCGAATCCTGCCCCGTCGAGTGCCGCGCGGATAGCTGCGACCTGTCCGTCCATCATGGCTGACGGCGCAATGATATCGGCGCCGGCTTGGGCAGCAGTTATTGCCTGCTTGGCCAAGTTGGCAAGACTTCGATCATTGTCGATCTGCCCGTCAATTTGAACGCCGCAATGGCCATGATCTGTATATTCGCAGACACAATTGTCAGTGATGACAACCATACCGGGGACCGCAGCCTTTGCGATCCGTGCCATACGCGCCATCAGGCCGTTTGAGTTCCAGCTGTCACCGCCCTCGGCATCCTTGTTGTGGGAGACACCAAAAAGCATGATGGCATCGACTCCATCATCGGCGATCGCCGCAACCTCGTGCGCCAAAGCATGCTCTGGTATCCGGTTCAGACCCGGCATTGTCGTGATCGCAATCGGCTTGTCGATTCCTTCTTCGACAAACACCGGGTAAATCAAATGCTGCGGAGCAAGCAACGTTTCACGCACCATCTGACGCAATTGCGGGGTTCGCCTAAGGCGCCTCATCCTTGTCGTCGGAAACACTGCGCTATCCTCTTTGCCCTTACCTTGGATAGCGGCAAAGATGCACCCGCGCTGTGTGGCGCTGGCCAATTCATATTGCGTTCAAGTCATTTCACACGGCGCGGCGCCGAAGGCCTCTTGGAACCCGTTGGCACCATGATGGTGCGACAAAGCACGGTGGCTTCGTCAAGAATGCGTTCAAGGCTTGATTCGGAGCCATCCCAATCCGCCCAGGAGTGCACAGCATCAATCGAGGCGAAGGCCTGCCGAGCGCTAAGACGACAGTCGTGGAGCCCAAGAGCTTCACCAGCCGCAACATAAACCTGGATGCATATTTCAAGCCAAGAGTGCATCTCATTGCGCAATTCGATCGGCAGAAACTTTCCGATCCGGTCTGAAGCAACGATCATGTCCCAAAGGTAGTTCTCTCGGTTCAACAAATTCGTCCGACAATGAAGCCGCACAAGCAGGTCGAAGAATGTGTCGGGATCGCCCGCGCTGATGGTGCCGTTCAGAACCTCAAGTCCAAAGACACGTGCCTGCCAACGCAAAGAGTAAGAGATAATCTCTTCTTTTCCGCCTGGAAAGTGAGAATAGATGCTGGGTGCCTTTAGATTCAGTTCGAGTGCAAGACTCCGCATCGTGACTGCCGAGTATCCTTGGGCAGCCGCGAGTCGAAGGAAGACCTTGAGGATATGAACGCGGCGGTCACTGACAGCATCCCAGTTGAATGCCTCGACAAATGAATTCATGTCAGCGAGGGCTTTGCGAATAGGCTCGGACACATCCATGTTGGGTTTAATGCCCGTTCTTCTCGCCGCCATATACCTTTTCCCTGACCAATCTGACCGACAAGCGCTCCGCTGACGGCCCCTGCACCCAAAGCGTGATGTGTTATCGTGAATCTGCTTGAGCACGACATCCGTGCACATGTCTACACTACGCCGTCAAGACTACACGGTGGGCCAGATTAGCGGCCAGAATCGGGCATGTCATTGTGCCAGGAACGCTGTTAGATCGCGCGAAATGCGCTCAGGTTCTTCCCAGTACATGGAGTGGCCAAGCCCGTCGTAGCGCACGAACTTCGCACTGGGAAGAGCGCGGCGCAACGCCTCTTGGTCACTTTCAAGCATCAACTCATCCTTGTCACCCCACATTATCAACGTAGGTGCTGTGATATGGCGAGCCGCCTGCGTCCAGTCCAACGTCTGAAGCCCGCGTGCGATGCCCCTCCACGCGCATTCGGGCATGGCGGCCTCTTCATGACGCAAGGGCGCCAGCATCGCCTCATCCATTCCGCCGGGATTGGCGGCCCAGGCCTTTATGAACTCACCATTCACATCAAGCGGAAAGCGCGCCTTCGACAGTTCGGCTTCGACCCAGTCAACAAACGGTCCGGTCCTCAGCGTCGAGGATATGAGCACGAGCCTGCTGACGCACTCCGGATGGACCGAGGCCAAGACCCCGGCCGTTATTGAGCCCAAGGAATGACCAACAACGCAGGCTTTCTGATATCCCATTGCCTTGATGAAATCGCCAATGTCCTCAGCAAAATCGCTCGCGTGGTAGCGGCTCTCCGGCTTGGAGCTGTTGCCGTGACCGCGCAAATCCACCGCGTGGTAGTGCTTGTCGCTAAGATGGGGCGCAATGGTTGAGTAGGCACGCGAATTGTCCGAGTAACCGTGCACGAGGATGGCTGGTTCGGCCTCGGTGTTGCCCCATTCGACATAGGCAAGTTGGATCTGTTCATTGATGCGCACGCACTTCTTGGCTGCGACCCATTCCTCTTGCGAGGGGGGCGCGATGATCGCGGCGCTGACCTCTTCGGTCCTCATTTGCAGTCTCCAGCCTATTGCGCGGTAAATCCGCCATCGATCGCCTGCTCGGTGCCGGTGATGTAGGACGCTTCGTCCGAGACCAGGAACAGAATGAGCGAAGCGATCTCTTCGGGCTTGGCCAGCCTGCCGAGTGGGACGAAATCGGCATTGTAGCCGCGCCCCTCGATCATAGGGGTTTCGGTGTCGCCGGGATGGACGCTGTTGACACGAATATTGGCCTTGGCAAGATCAAGAGCTGCTGCCTTCGTCATGCCGCGCACCGCCCATTTAGTGGCGGTATATGCGAAAAAGCCTGCATAGCCGACGAGCCCCGCTGTCGAGGAGACAGTGATAATCGAACCACCACCGCCCTTACGCATGCTCGGCACCACGGCCTTCATGCCGAGGAAAACCCCGGTCTGCATGGTCTCGGTCAAGAACTGGAAGCTTTCGAGGCTGGTCTGTTCCAGCCCTGCTTCCACCAGGATGCCAGCGTTGTTGACCAGGGCGTCTACCGGCGCCCCGAAGAAGGAATCCGCTTCTGTCATGACATTGGCCCAGCCTTCCTCGCTGCGGACGTCGAGCGACACAAAGCGGATTGCCGAACCGATTTCTGTTTCCAGCTTCTTGCCAGCCTCAACATTGCGGTTGGCGACTAGCACTTTGGCACCTTCAGCCACGAAACGATGCACCTGCGCCAGCCCCATGCCGCTGGTCCCGCCGATGATGATGACGTTTTTGCCTGCAATTCTCCCAGTCATTCGATTTCCCTCTTGTTTGGTTTCAGGTGGATGTTGGACCGGCGCGTGGATAGCTCAATCGAACAGTTCCTTCGATCATGAGCTCACGCCATTCCGCGCGATTAGAAAGGATCACGCGCAGCTGTCAGCCAGCCGCCGTCAATCACATAGGAACTGCCGTGGACGTAGTCCGCCTCGTCACCAGCCAGAAAGGCGGTGAGCTTGGCGATCTCCTCCGGCTGGCACCAGCGACGGGCGGGCACCCGGGCGACCGCAGCTTCCATGTCGGGGCTGTGCTCGCCCTTGGTCTCCGGGATCGCCAAAGGCGTTGCCGTCGCGCCGGGGCAAATCTCGTTCACCCGGATCCCGCGCGGGCCGTATTCAAAGCACAGCTGTTTCATCAACCCCTGCAGGCCATGTTTAGAGGCGGTATAGGCCGAGCCACCGCCTGCAGCGCTGAATGCGGAGATCGAAGAGATATTGACGATCGCGCCCTTGCCCTGTTCAAGCATAGAGGGAATGGCATATCTCGCCATCAGGAATGGCCCGGTCAGATTGGTCGCGATCACCGCATTCCAGTCCCGAAGGCTGACCTCATGAAGCGGGGCGTAACTGTCCAGCACACCCGCATTGTTGATCAGCACGTCAACGCGCCCCCAGCGTGCCTTGACCGCGGCCATTGCCGCCTGCACCGACGCCTCTTCAGCGACATCTGTAGCGATTGCTATACCTTCGCCTGGCCCGGCGGCGAGGGCCAGAGTTTCCTGCAGTTTGTTCAACCGCCGCCCGAGGGCCGCCACCTTAGCGCCGCGGGCGACGAATTCGGCGACAATGGCCCGCCCCATCCCGGAGCCGGCCCCAGTGACGATTACGATCTTCCCGCTGTAGTCCTGCAACGTCGTTTCCTTTCTAGAGAAGCTCAACCGGGTCACCTACCCGAACCCGGCCAGGCCGAACCACTTCGGCATAAGACGCGAAGCCAGGGGTTGCGTAGTCTGGCATTAGACCATCTGGAATTTTCACCTTTGGGCGGTAGTCCGTGAGCGCCGGCACGGAGCGTAGGTTGTTGGCGCCGGTGTCAGGATCAAGTTGCGTCACGATGCAACGGGGCACTGACGACCGCACCAGCAGGATTGCCTCTCCAAGCCGCAGCTGACGGCCGTCCCAGCTGTCTTCGATGTGGGACTGTTGTGCCTCGATAACCAGGTTGCTTCGAAACCGCCGCGGATCGACAGGTTGGCCCAAGCGTCGGGACACTTCAGCAAGAGAGGCAGTCGAAACCAGCGTTATTGGCTTGATATCAACGCCACCGTTCGGAGCCTGTGTGCGGACCAGCCGGGTCGGGCGTCCGGCGAAAGCAGTGAGTTCGGCGTCCCAGCGGCCCAGAACCGGTGTGACCTCGACTTGTCGTATCCCGAGGTGGTCGATGGTAGCAACGGGGCCAAAGGTTAAAGGTGCCTCGATTTTGCGGCCATCGGGGAAGGTCAAGCTCATCCGCGCCTCATCCTCGTCGATCCAGGCGGCAAGCGGCAGATAGAGTGCGTGTTTGCTCGGGGAAATCAGACAACCCTGGGCATCGAGCAGCATATACCTGCGATCGCCGGCGATGCCGCTCGGCGTGATCAAGGCGCTGTCGATATGGAGAAAGCGAGTGCACTTAACATGCACCATGCCAAGACTGTGAACCTGCATGGAGAACGTATCTCTCAATCAGGACATTAGGGCGGAGGCGCAGCGTGCGCCGCCGCCCCGTTTGCTCAATTGCGGGCGATTGCGTCGAAAACGCGTTCAGCGCGGCCGAGTTTTTCGTAAAGGTCCTTGCGGTTGACCTTGTAATGGACCGCAAGACCTGAACCCAGCGCGAAGACCCCGATCAGCACGAAAATGATCCAGTTGTTTGCATCCGGTTCGCCACCAACAATGAAGTGGAGGTGCAGCCCCGTGAAGATCGCGACGCTGAGAAGTGCTACTCCCGCGATTGCCGGTGCGATGAACACTTTGAAAGCATTCTCGCGCTCCGGAATTCCGGTCTTGGCAAACCAGCCAATCACAGCCACGCAGACCAGCCCCATCAGGAAGATGACGCCAATCGACCCGATACCAACCACCATGCCGTAGAGCAGACTGCCGCTAATGCCAGTCAGGTAACAGCCTAGCAACAACAGACCAACAACGACTCCAGCGGCCGTGGACGAGCGGTGTGGCGAATGGTGCCTATTGTGAACAGCCGCCAACGATGACGGCAGCGCTCTGTCGACAGCAAGGTTGAAGATGTAACGCGCAAGTACGTTATGGATGGACACAATCGCTGCGAATGTGGACAACGCCACAGAGCAGCGGGCGATCTTGCTGAAAAGCGGAGAGACGAAGATGGAGCTCGAGGTCGCGAACATTCCTGACGGGTCTGTCTTGGCCGCGTCCCAGGCGCCGGAACCAAACGCCTCGGTCATTGCATAGCAGGCCAATGTGTAGAGCAGCCCGATCAGGATCACCGCGCCATACGTAGCGCGCGGGATCGTCTTGTCGGGATCACGGACTTCGTCGCGAAACAATGCGGTCGCCTCAAATCCCATGAACACGAGGATCGCGTAGAGCATCGTCACAGCCATATCCCCATCGGAGAAGGCCTTGAACGTGAAAGGCGCGGAGCTCAGCCCCTCCTTGCCACCAACCGCCAGCGTACAAAGGCTGTAGACCACGACGATGATCACCTCGACCACCATCGCCCAAGTCAGGATTTTTGCAGAAATCTCGATATGCAGATAACCCAGGATCGTCACCGCTAGCCAAGCCAGGATTGTCCATGGCACCCATGAGGTTTCCGGCCCTCCAAAGCCAGTGATCACCGCGGACACGCTTATTCCGCAGAATATCGTGCTGCCCGTAAGCACGAAGAGGTAGGAGAAAACGGCAAGAAATGCCGCGCCCAGCCCCGTGACGCGGCCCAGCCCGGAACTGATGAATGCATAGAAATCGCCGGGTTTGGGAACATGGCGGGCCATTGTCACGTAGCCGATTGCAAAGAGGCCAAGCGCAATGGACGCAAAGACGAAAGCAAGCGTTGCGCCTGGCCCCCCGAAAAAGATCGTGAATGGGATGAACCCATCGACCACTGCCATCGGCGCCGAAAAAGCAAGAACCGTCAGCATTAGCGCTGCGGTGGTCATCTTCCCCGTCAGGCGAATTTCACTGCTGGGTTGCGATCCGATCACGCCGGATCCGATAGTTGTGTCTGTCATCACGTTCCCCTTGTTGTTTGCTTCGAAAAACGAGTTTACTTGTGCGATTTTTTGGACGCGCTTCACTGTGCTTCGCGTCTACGAAGCTTGGCAGGCTCAGCGAAAGTAAATGCTCGTTATGCGTTGATTTTTCTTGGCCGCATTTCTCCTCTCGGCAAGTTAATATAACGAACATTCGTTAGCTAAATCAAGAGATATCTTGCCCCCATCGAGCGGGCAGCCCGTTGCTGATGCTGCTGTGGTTACGTGCTCAGCCCCGGCATATGACGGACTGGATAGGATCTAAGACGGTCGTGCATTTTTGCCCCGATGTGGCGGGCGACTCGTAACGTGCGAGGTCTTTGGGGATCTTCCGTTGCAGTCCGGGTTGCGGGCTGAAAGCAGGCCGACAATGTGCCGTCGACCTTGGCTGTGCCCCTTGGGGCAAGCGCTTGTGGCCGCCTCCTTGTTGGCCCGATGCCTTCCCTCGATAGTAGCAGCTTCCCCCTGCTCACATGGTGCTCGCGGTGAACGCCTCATCTCGGAACCTCCCAACGGGGGCAATGTCATCCTAGCCGCTTCGAAGCGCGCACTTTTCCAACAGCCTTCCGGAACTGCGGATAGTCACCGCGCGCGCTTCGGATAACTCACGCCTTCATCTTTGCGGCGTGGCAAGCAAGATAATCCATCAGGGCTGGCGACAGGCAGTCATAGGGCTGCAATCCGACCACCTCCAGTCGCGCCCTGATGGCGGTCATGTCGGAAGGATCGGTTCCTGTTTCGATGACCGACGAAACAAACGCTGCAAATTCAGGAGGTGACCAGCCCTCCTCTTCCGAGAGCTCAGTGTGGACGAAATCGAGGCCGTAGAAACCGTGCTTGGTGTTTTCAATGCGACCAAACATATGTGTTCCACAATCCTTGCAAGCGTGGCGTTGTATGGTGGCACCGGAGTCGACGATTCCGAGCTTGTCTGCGTT
The DNA here is from genome assembly GCF_003999155.2 of Mesorhizobium sp. M1D.F.Ca.ET.231.01.1.1. Taxonomy (NCBI): domain Bacteria; kingdom Pseudomonadati; phylum Pseudomonadota; class Alphaproteobacteria; order Hyphomicrobiales; family Phyllobacteriaceae; genus Mesorhizobium; species Mesorhizobium sp. M1D.F.Ca.ET.231.01.1.1. The sequence continues at coordinate 145,870 of NZ_RZOZ02000010.1, read as the reverse complement.
GGCCAACACACTCACATTCTCCTTCGCTGTGACCGCAACGATAGAGAAGATCGCGCCTTCCGGCTTCCAGCATTTGCTACAGCCACAAGCATGATTATGGGCTGTCTGGCCTTTGACGCGAACTGCAACGGCATCCGTCGTACACTTGCAGGTGAGCGTGCCACCTGGAAAGTTTTCGGCGGCCTTGCCCAATACGCCGTTGTCAATCAATGGGTGCAAAGCAACGGCTCTGCGTTCTGTTTTGTTCGTGGAACTCATCGCAGCTTTCCAGTTCTGATAGGGTTCTTTGATTTGCCGCCATATTTGCTTATTCCCTGGTGAACAGCGCTGGCATAACCGGACGAGAACCGTGGAACCTTACCGGCGGCGGTTGGACGCATGCGGCGGGGCCGTTCATGCCAAGGACGACAGGAACTGCTTATGTAAGGACCATGCCGCCATCGACCATGATCGACTGGCCAGTAATGTAGGAAGCGGCGTCCGACGCCAGGAAAGTCGTCACGCCCACCAGATCCGCAGGCACCGATGGGCGACCCAGCAAGATGTTGGCGGAAAAACCCTTGATCAGCTCGTCTGGCTTTTCCGTGATGCCATAGTGACGAGCATCTGCGTCCAGGGCCTTCCACAAGTCAGTCGCAACAACGCCGGGGCAGAAGCAGTTCACGGTGATATTGTCCTTGGCCAGGGCACGCGCTGCAGACTGTGTCAGCGAGACCACGCCGAATTTAGAGGCGCAATAATGCGCATAGTCGGGCCAGCCTTGCTTGCCTGCGATTGAGGCGGTGTTGATGACTTTGCCGGGAGTGCCCTGAGCGATGAACTGTTTCGCCGCCTCTTGGGTGCCGATCAAAACGCCAAGAGTGTTGACCTTAATGATCCGGTTGAAGTCTTCCTCGGTGACTTCCATGAACGGGCAGGTTTGGCTGATACCGGCGTTGTTGAACAAAACGTCCAGGCGCCCATAGGCATTCACCACGTCTTCGATCATTTTTCTGACCGCTGCGCGCTCACTTACATCGACGGCCAGCGCCATCGCCTTTCCACCGGCCCCCTTGATCTCGTCGACCACCTTTTGGGCACCGCTTTTGTTGATGTCCACGACGGCGACAGAGGCACCGTTCTTTGCAAGGTCGATGGCCATGCCCGACCCCAACCCGCCACCTGCACCCGTTACAACAATAACCTTACCTTCTAGAACACCGCTCATGCTTTCCTCCATCGTCGTGCGATTGTTCGATACGTTGTCTAGCTTCGGACATCCGCGACACGGGCTATCGCGCGTGCGCGGACCTCAGCTTTTTGAACCTTGCCGTTTTGGTTGCGCGGAATGGGAGTGTTGCCTACATCCCAGAAGTCGGGGACCTTGTAGTCGGCAATACGCGCCACGAGATAGGTTCGCAGCTGATCGCCGTTCAAAGTGCCGTCGGCTGTGGTGACCAGCGCATAGGTCTTTTCACCCAGGACAGCGTCGGGCACAGCCACGACCGCGCAATCCGCGACTTGCGGATGGGTCATCAGCGCGTTTTCAACCTCTGCGCTGAAGACCTTGAACCCTGCTCGGTTGATCATGTCTTTCAGGCGATCACTGATGTAGATCAAACCTTTCTGGTCGCGGTGGCCGACGTCGCCGCTCTTCCAGTAGCCATCTTGGAACTCCCGCTCGTTCGCGGCGGTGTTGTTCCAGTAGCCCGGAGTGACGTTTGGCCCGCGAATCCAGAGTTCGCCGGATTGCCCGTCAGGAACGGGGTTTCCGTCTGCGTCCATGATGGAAATGTCGTCACATTCGAGTGCCAGGCCAACACTTTCGGGATGGCTGGCGGTAAGTTCCGGCGGCATGATCGTGCAGACCGCGCAAGTTTCGGTTGCACCATAGGCGTTGATCATCCGCAGGTCGGGAGCAACCTCGCTGAACCTCTGGATGGTTGCCGGCGCCATGATTGCTCCGCCATAGACACCGTAGATCCAGCTTGAAAGATCATGGCTTTCAATTGGTGCCTTCATGACAAGCAATTGATACATGGCCGGCACAAAGACCGCGTAGTCGATCTTTTCTTTCTCCATCAGCGCCAGCGTGTCAGCTGGCTTGAACTGGGGGACCATGACAATCGCGCCGCCCGAGGCCAACGTCACAGATGCCAGGGGCCCAAAGCCAGCAATATGTGTGCCAGGAATAGCTAGAATGCTGCGAAGGGGTCGGTCGATCGCCAATGCGTAAAGGTAGTGCAGGCATGTATGCACAAAGTTCGTATGGGTCAGACAGGCGCCCTTAGGCTTTCCTGTCGTTCCTGACGTATAGATGATCACTGCCACATCATCGCTTTTCAATGTGGGCAAGGGTGTGGGTGGCGCGGCCTGCAATGTCTTGAAATGGCCTGATCCCTCGACATCGGCATCAACGAGAAAGACGTGCTCGTTATCGTTTCGGCCAGCAAAGTTCGGGGCCCAAGTGCTGGCGGTGACGATCAATTTCGGCGTTGCATCCCGCAAGATGTGTTCGATGTCGAGCGAACCTAGGCGTGTTCCCAGCGGAATGGCGATCCCACCGCAGCGGATGGCCGCGAGCATTGCCACCAAATATTCCAGACGATTATCGAGCATTACGCAAACGCGTTCACCCGGTGTAATGCCAGCTTTGATATAGCCGTAGGCTGTTCGCTCGATCATGTCGTCGAACTCGGCCCAGCTTACCCGCCGCTCGCCGCAAATCACTGCTTCGGAGTTGGCATATCGTGCGGCCGAGTGCCGGATCATTGCATCGTAGCTCTGGGGGCGGCTCCGATAGCTACGCAAAGGGAAGCCGCGGGACTTTGTGGCCCCGTTGATGAGATCGGGAACCTGCCACTGCCCATCCACATGGATGCCAAACGGCCGCCCCGCATCATCGTGGGCTGCAAATTCGTCAAAAGACCCGGCCGCGGGAATGCCCAGTGTGTCAGAGGTGCCAGTGACCATGGTGCAACGCTCCTATCAGGAGCCCGTCTTCGCGGCCTTGCCAAGACCCGAGCGGCTGCACATCTCGATGAATTCGGTTGAAGACATCAGCTCGCGACCGAGGCTTTCGGCAATCGTCTTGGTCAGGTTGAACACGTCGACATTTCGTTCGATCTTTTCGTCACTGTGCGGCCACTTCCAGACGGTGTCTTCCATACCGACACGGACATGAAGTCCCATCAGCAGGCCCAGGGTCGCCAGATGCAGGCTGGCCCGGCCCCCCGCGCAAACGATAATGTGCGCTTCCGGATCCACCTGGCGGATCAGGTCAACCTGGCGCACCAAACCATGGATCATGCTCTCGGGTGTGTACATTGGTGAGCAGCCCGGCAGGCCCGCAAGAAGCAGCCATGTCAGCGGCCCCTGGACCACTCCACTGTCAATCAGCAACCGACGGGCATTATCGATGTCGCCATCGGTGTAGACGGCAAGTTGCGGCGTCATCCCAGCGGCAAGGACTTGACGCGTCTTTTCGATGATGGTGTGGGGCGGCTTTACGAACAGGTTGTCGCCGAGGATCAGCGCCGTCGTGTTCACGGGAACCGCGCTGACAAGGCGACGTTCGAGAACCCGCGCCATTTCCGCGGCTTCAAGGTCGTTTACCGCAACAAGACAGCAATCCAGGGCGACCCCGGCATTGTTAGACCGCAATTCCCCCAGTACTTCTCCGAACAGACCGGCGTCGAGCGCATTGTAGCCCCGTTCGTCACGCACGTGGATGTGGATGATTTGGGCACCCGCGGCGATGCATTCCTGTGCCGAGGCAATGATTTCAGCTGCGGTCTGCGGCTGGTTGGGGTTCTCTGCCTTGGTATAGAACGCGCCGTTGATGGCAACTGAGATCGCGGCTTTCGGTGGAGCCTTCCAGCGCGGCATCTGCTCGGCGCCAGAGATAGCACTTTTTCCGGCAGACATGACTTCGGGGAATCCGTAGGGCTTCCAGTAGGTAATGGCGCCTTCGCGATCGACCAGTTTGTTGACGCGTTCCCAGTTGATGCTGTTTGGCTTCATTACCAACCCCTGCGTTGAGCTGTTTTTCAGTTGCTTTCCACAAGGCCAAAGCGAAGTGGTCGGCTGATCCGATGAGGACTTACGCTATAGGAGGATGTAGCGAGCCGCTGCGGTCGCGGGGCCAATTGTTATGCCAAGTGGGACAAAATGGGACGTCCTTCCCAACCGAAAAGGGCAAACCAAGTTGAGCTGCGAAAGACAACCGGACGCGGGTGGAAGTGGCTCGTTGCCGCTATTGCGTGGGCGATCCGTGGCGAGATTTATCGAGACGCGTCGGCCGCTGACTTATGATCGGGCATCGTGTGACCGGGATGCCACTTGTCGTGTGCTCCCACCAGCATAGCATCAGGGTTCAAAAAAGCGGTGACAAGCAAGTCGTCAGCCGCTCTCGCCGCAAAGCCCAAGCGCTCGTCGCCGCTCTGGAGATCTTGTCGCCATATTGTTGCGTCTAGGCCAAGCAGGACTGGTCTTGGCAACGACCGATACAATCGCAACGACCCATGCGGCGACGATTAGATTCTGCGCTCAGTTGCCAGTCTAACTTGGCTGAGCTGTTCTTCCATATATCCAGAAGTTTCAGGCCATCGCGGCGCCATGAAGCGTCCTCACCAATTTCTCACTGCTGTCCACCTCCCCAGGGTGGCGACACATCCCTTGTGTCGAAGCCGATTTTTTTCGGACATGATTGATGTGACTGTGTTATTGTGCTTACAATCGTTAGTTAGGATTTCTAAAGATCCTCTGGCCGATCCTCATTAAGTGGCTGATAAAGATAAAAAAACGTCCACTTGTGACAGAGGCCGGAAACGACCGTTAAGATACGAATGGGAGGTTATGAATGACGCATATTCTTTTCGGAACAGAAAGTGGTAACTCCGAGATGGCGGCCGACGATATCGCTTCGGCGATGCGGCAGCATGGGAAATCTATGCAAGTCGTCCCGATGGAAGACGCTGATGTCAGGGGTCTTTCCGCTCACGAGTTTGTCGTGGTCGTCACCTCAACATACGGTGATGGAGAGTTGCCTGAAACCACCCAGCCTTTTTTTGACGCCATGCAATCCAAACGCCCCAATTTGTCGGGACTGCGCTTCGCCGCGTTTGGTCTGGGTGACAGCGCCTATGAAACTTACGGCAATGGCATTGATAAGGTAACTGAGTTGATGACCTTGCTGGGTGCCACACAAGTTGGCGCAACAGGCCGCCACGACGCCGCGAAAAGCGAACCTCTATCTGATGTCGCGATGCGCTGGGCTAGCTCGCTGATACCAGCCCTGCCGACTAACGCCAGAACCGAGGTTCAATGATGAACACGCAAGTCTCCGTCACCCATCAAACCCTGTTGCCTTGGACTGACCCGGAATTTCGGACCAATCCTTACCCCTGGTACGATGTCTTGCGCCAACAGGCACCGGTCTATCTCGATCCCAACGGATCGAACACCTACAATGTCTCTCGATATGCCGACGTGGCAAAATTCGGCAAGCACTCTTCTTTGACGTCGCGCGCGCCGGCTTGGATCAAGAAAGGGGCATGGGGCAGATTCAAGGATTCGATGATCGTCACAGATCCGCCTGAACACACTGCGCTGCGCCGGCTCTCGAACAAATGGTTCACACCAAAAATGGCGGCGCAATGGATTGAAGCCAGCACGGCTGAGGTCAACCGCGTGATAGATGATCTCGGTCCCAACGGCATGTTGGAGGGCTTCCGCGACCTTGCACTGATGCCTGCGCACTATGCCATGTGCAAGGCGCTGGGAGTGGCTAACGACGGCTACGATGCGGGTTCCGCTTATATGCGTGACGCGATGATCGGACTTGGCGCGGCCGTGACCGAGGCAGAGGAAGAACGCTGTGTGGCAGCATTTGCCTTCCTGCAGGATCGGGTTGACCTCCACATTGCCCGAGCGCGCGACAACCCTCAACCTGGCGCGCTTTCCAATTGGGTTGAATTGGTCGCCGCCGGTGAGATGACCGAAGTCCAGTTGAACGAAGCGCTGATCCTCTTCTGGGCGACGGGTACACCCAACGCAGCCTACCTTATCGCCGGTGGCCTTGAACTATTCGCCCGCCGGCCCGAGTACTTCACCATGTGGCGCGATGCTCATGAAAAGCACCATGCCATTCTAAATGAGCTTGCGCGCCTTCACACCGCGGAAATGTCCTTTGAACGGTTCACCACCGAGCCACTTGAGATTGCTGGTGTGACGATCCCGGCGGATGGTCATATCCGTTTCCTGATTGCGAGCGCGAACCGCGATCCAGAAGCATTTGAGAACCCTCATGAGTTCCGCCTGGATCGCCCAGCCGACAACGTGCCACATATCAGCTTTGGAGCTGGTCCGCATTCGTGTCCTGGAACAGTTATTGCACAGGCTGAAGCGACAGCGGTTTTCAACACGCTGGCCGCGCGCGTTCAGCGCATCGAACTTGGCGGAGCGCCGATCTACGGGCATGACGACCGCTCAGCGCGCTATCTCCGATTGCCACTTCGCCTCGTCAGGTGAGATGGCCTCGATCAATCCGGAACAAGCCTAAACAGGAGCAGGCAATGGCGCGTCCAAAACAGAATATCAGCAAGGAAACCGTCGCAGCTATCGACGCACAGCATGAATTGATGCGCCTGGCATATGAAAACGCCGACGCAGAACTCCTTGGAAATGAATTCTTTACCGATGACGCCTGGGTTGTAGGCGGCGCCGATATGACATGGCGCAACCGAAGCGGAATGATCTCGCTCTATCGCGACATCGTCGGCAAGTATCGCTGGAAGAACGATCGAGAAAGCATCATCCAACTTTCGGAGACTGTGGTGTCTGAGTTTCTCATTGGCACAATAGTACCTGTCGACGAAAGCGACGAAACACTCCCCTACAAAATCCAGCTCATCTGGACAAAAACAGATGGAAAATGGAAATGCTTGTCGCAATTCTTTGGATCTGGAACGGATTTTGCTTTGAAACAATAGTGACAATTGGCGACCATCGCTGATGTCTGACTACCCTTGATGCGACTTGATTGGTGAGTGTTCTGATCTTTTCAAAGATATTGGCACAATCCGAACAGGTTTTGTCACCCCGGCGAAAGTAGGGAGAACGACGGGCACGTAAAGTGGGATTTCGGTGCGCAAAGATCGACCAAGATACGCAGGGAGGGAAGGATTTGCGCGAGGAGGAGGCTCGCGACAAACCGTCACCGCATTCGGTCATCCCGCCTATTTCTCCAATCATCTCGGCGTGTGCGGTTGGGGCTAGCCAGACAATTCCAGTACACTTCGAGGAAAAGACATGATCAAGGTACTTTTCGGCACGGAGAGCGGCAACTCCGAGATGGCAGCAGATGACATCGCTGCATTGCTGTCCAGTGGCGGCGCTGCAGCCAAGGTCGTGCCGATGGAGGACGCGGATGTGCAGGAACTGGCGTCCGACAATTTCGTGATAGTAATCACCTCGACATATGGTGACGGCGAACTTCCAGAAACGACGCAACCCTTCTACGACTCGTTGTGTAATTTGCGACCCGATCTTGCAGGTCTGAGCTTTGCTGCCTTCGGTCTCGGCGACAGCTCCTATGAAACGTATGGCAATGGAATCGACCTGATCACGGCGCTGCTCGTCGAGCTCGGCGCCAAGCAGATTGGCAAAACAGGACGCTATGATGCAGCGAAAGCTCAGGAACTGAGCGTCGTTGCCGCGGACTGGGCCACCAGCGTCGCTTCGGAATTGACGGCATAAAATTTGCGGGGGCGAAGGCAGCGTAGCAAGCACCGGAACTGGCTCTACTTGGTCATCTTGGCCAGTGGTTGGCTTGACGGGAGAACCAATAGCTGGTCCCGGCAAACCCGGGCTTAGTGTTTTCTAGGTTGCGCCTAGGTGCCCCTCATCTGACCCGTCTTGCCTGATCCCATAGGCACCATACCAGATGGGGCGATCAAGGTCCTGTAAACCCGGGACGAAGGGGAATCTTCGGCGGCCGGGCAAGCCAACCGCCGAGGACAAGACTGTCTCTTTAGAGATAGCTTTTGTCACGCTTTCAAGCGCACCGATGTCGGAGAAGGCCTATCGTCGGCTGGGGCTGAAGGACGCCTCTTAAGCGGCCAACGGCTGAGGAGGATCTAAATGGTACAATCGGAAGCTGATCGGCTACAAGTAATCGAAGCAGTCACGAAATATGCTTGGGGGTACGATGAGAAGGACTTCGGACTTCTCGCCGAGGCGATGGCCGCCAATGCAACGAGCGGCGGAAAGATTACCGGCACCGACGTGAGTTGGGGCCCAATGAACGGCCGCGATGAGGTTGTTTCAGGTCTGCGAGCTATGAGAAACGGGCAGACGATACAGCCGCGCCACTGCCTCGGCAACTTTCTATTTTCCAAGCAAAGCAATAGCTCGGCTTCCCTGCGTTGCTATCTCACCCTCCTCGCATCCGAGGGTGGGCGCGCCGGCGTGGCGACTGCCGGCTATTTCGACATCGATGCTGTCAAGGAAGCGAACATATGGCGGATCAGCCGTTTGGACGTCACGCTCGATGCCCCATTCTAACGACGGTGGCCCACTTTGGTGCCTGCCGCAAGCTGACTTCGTGTTGGTGAGATTCTGAGTAGTCCAGGAATGTTCGCCAAACCGCTCTGACCACGACGCAGCAAGCCGACGGTCTCTGGGGCAGCTGACGGACGCCAACGGACCAAAGCCCGCGGGGTGTGCGGCCGGGACACAGAGCAAGGCCGCTCGAGATTGGGCCATCCGATGTTGCCAGTATCGTCGGTGACGCGCCGCCCTAAATCACCGGCCACGCCATTATTGCTGAAGGAATGGCCTTAACCTGAAGACCATATCCGCACGTCTTTTCGCAATCTTTCAATGGGAGAGGAATAAATGTCTAGATTGACTGCCAAGGCGCTGGCCTGTTCATTTGCAGGATTGCTTATGCTGCCGGCCCTAAGCTACGCCGGTCCCGTTGAAGATCTGATGAAAGCACAATTCGGTAGTGTCGTTACCGACCCAGCCATTCAGGATGCCTTCGCGCGGATGGCCAAACCGATTTCAGCGGAAATTCGTGCCAAAGCCCTGGAGTGCTACAAGGCCAACAGTTGCGACACTGGTACCGGAGGAGCGGTGTCGGTCGCATACGCCGATGGCTTTGGAGAGAATGTCTGGCGCCAGGTCACGAAGATGGAGTTCATTCTCCAGGCGCTGACCTATCCCGAGATCGGCAAGATCCAGTATGTCTCGGCACGCGGCGATGTTTCCAAGGCGATCTCGGACATGAGCGCCTACATCGCACAGGGTGTCAACGTCATCGTGATATATCCCGACGCTGGCGAGGCCATGCTTCCTGTCGTTCAGGAGGCAACCGAGGCAGGCATCAAGGTTGTGCTCCACAACGGCCCCGCAATCGGCACTTCCGGAAAGGACTACCTGACCAACGTCAAGGAAGACATCTGCGGGCTCGGAGTCGCTTTGGTCGACGCCGTCAAGGAAGGCAACCCCGAGGCCAAGAATGTCGTGGAGCTCGGTGGCACGCCGGGCAATACACTATCATCGACCTGGCAGGGCTGCGCGGACCCGGAAACCGAAAAGAAGGGTCTGAAAGTCCTTACCAAGCTGGATACCAACTGGACCCAGGAAGGCACTTTCTCGGCCGTCTCGGCTGCCTTGGCGCAAAATGGGAACGTCGACGGCTGGATGTACGAATATGCAGATGGTTTCCGTGGCGCTATTCGAGCCTATCAGACGGCTGGCAAGCCGCTCGACACGGTAGCAGCCCTGCGCACGGATGAGCAGGGCATTTTCTGCGATTGGGAAGACGCCAGGAATCCGAACTTCAAACTCTTCTACTCGTCGGCCTACAACATCACCACGCGCATTGCACTTACCGCCGCCTTGCGCTCCATCGCCGGTGAAAAAATCCCAGCGGACCTGCAGATACCCTTTTCGCTGAAGCCGGTGAAGAAGGGATTGTGCAACAGGGATTTGCCGATGGAAACGTCGGTGTCGACGACCGTCGACGCGGAAATGCTGAAGGCCATGTTCAAGAACTAAGGCTCACAACCGCACCGACAGGCTCGGATTTGATCCGAGCCTGTCGCCCAACTTCTCGAAGGAAACCATAGAACGCAAACCATGTCGGACCTGGTGCTGAAGCTCGACAACGTTTCCAAAACGTATCCAGGCGTTCGGGCCCTGAACAATGTCAGTTTCCAATGCAGAGCAGGCGAGGTTCATGCGATCCTCGGCGAGAACGGTTCTGGCAAAAGTACGCTGATGAAGGTTGCCAGCGGCGTGGTAAGACCGGACACCGGCTCGATCGAAATTGGCGGCCATCCGCTTCTTACTACCGATGCCGCGCTTGCTTGTAAGTTGGGCCTGGCGACTGTCTATCAGGACGACAGCCTGGTTCTTGAGCTGACGGTCGCGCAGAACCTCTTTCTCGCTACCCCGCGCGGGGCCGTTCCTTATGGCAAGATGCACCGGCACGCGGCGCAACAACTTGAAGCGGTCGGCTTCAATATCTCACCTGACGCGATCCTGCAGGATCTAAGTCCCGCACAACGACAGTTCGTCGAAATCGTCAAGGCGCTGCAATCCAATCCGCGCGTACTGCTGCTCGATGAGCCCACCGCTACGCTGGATAGCGATGGCGTGCGAAAGCTCGCCCGGATCATCAAGGATCTGACGAGCCGCGGCACCGGGATCATTTATGTGAGCCACCGATTACCCGAAGTTCTCGAATTCGCGGATCGGATAAGCATTCTGCGAGACGGAGTGCATCGCGCTACGGTCCCCGTGACGGACGACCTGTCGGAGCGCGATCTCGTCTCCCTGATGGTCGGGCGCGGAATTGAAAGCGAGTATCCGCCCAAACCCAATATGTCGCTCGACCGGCCCGTCCTCCAGGTTCTCGGCTTGTCGGGACGCGGCTTCCACGACATCTCATTCACCGCGCATTCGGGTGAGATCGTCGGCATTGCCGGGGCCGAGGGCAACGGCCAGCGAGAAATCCTTCGCGCCGTCGTAGGCCTCTCGGAATCGACAGGGCTTGTGAAGTGCGATGGTGTTCCTGTCGATATCAGATTGCCCCGCACCGCGATCGAAGGCGGCGTGCTTTTCCTGAGCTCGGACAGAAAGGGAGAGGCCATCTTTCCCGACCTAAGTGTCCAAAAGAACATGGCACCTTTGCTGCTGGGATACTTTTCCCGTTTCGGATTCCTGTCGGGCAGTCACGAGAAACGCCAAGCGGCCAATATGAAGCGCGACTTTGTCGTTGCCGCCGACTTGGGTACCCCGATTATCGGTCTGTCAGGCGGAAATCAGCAGAAGGCTGTGCTTGCGCGCTCTTTCCGCTCTGGCGCGAAGGCATTCCTTATCGACGAGCCGACCCAAGGCGTGGACGCCGGTGCGCGGTTTGAAATCTACCAAGCAATCCGCGAGAATCTGAGTGAAGGCGGCACCTGCGTGATCAATTCCTCCGATGGTCAGGAACTGGCCGGCGTTTGTGATCGTGTTCTGGTCGTTTCGCGGGGACGGATCGTCCGCGAACTGACGGGAGAGGACCTCACCGAGGAAAAGATCGTTGCGAGCTTCCTGACCTCCAGGTCTGCTCAGCAGACTTCGAACGAGCAGCCGGTTGCGGGCGTCGCGGGAGTGCTTTCCAAAGGCATCGACTTTCTGGCCAATGGAAGTTCTGTTTGGTGGGTGCCTGTGCTCTTTCTCGCAAGCCTTATCCTGGCGACCGGCATCTACGCGACTTTGTCGAACCCGGTGTTCCTCAAGCCGATCAACCTGCGGCATGCACTCTTGGCGCTCAGTCCGGCCGGCCTTGTCGCAATGGCGCAACTCAATGTGCTTCTGGTTCGCGGCATCGATGTGTCGGTGGGTGCGATGATGAGTTTGACCGTCGTGTTGGCGTCATTTGTAATGATGAACGGCTTGACCAGCCCGTATATCATTCTGGGACTACTGCTTGTCCTCGCCCTGGGATTGAGCGTCGGACTGGTGAATGGGCTTGTGGTCCGTCTGGGCGGAGTCAATGCCGTCATTACAACGATAGCGACGCTTAGCATCCTACAGGGCTTTGCCCTCATCGGGAGACCTACCCCCGGCGGACTGATCAGCACAGATTTGACGGGCTTGCTCAACGGGCGTGTCGGCTTTCTCCCCTACTCAACGCTTCTACTGATCGTCATTGCTGTTGCCGGTGACTATTGGCTTCACCGCACCCGATCGGGCCTTGAAGCCAAGGCGACTGGATTTCGCGAAGAGGCTGCGCGGCGAAATGGTATAAGGATCACATCCATTCATTTGCGGGCCTTTATGCTGTCGGGCGGCACGGCTGCCCTTGCAGGACTCTTCTTGGGTGCACAGGTCGGGACCGGCCACCCGACCGTCGGGCAGAACTTCGCTCTGGCCGGTATTGCCGCTGCGGTCCTTGGCGGGGCGGCGCTGACGGGTGGACGTGGTTCCTTCAGCGGCGCGCTGTTTGGCGCACTGTTTTTCACCTTGATGATCAATATCATCTCGCTGTTGGGGCTTAGCTCAGCCTTCGGCGTGATCGCCAGCGGGATCATGACGCTGGCCGCGATCTTCCTTTATTCGGGTCTTTCGGAGTTTAAGCGACTGGTGAAGAGCCTGTTTCGCCCTTCCTCTCGTGCTCAGTTGGAACGGGTGTGATGATAATGTCCGCAAGTCCAACACCGAAGTTCGAAAATGTGTCAGACCCTGCCCCAGCTGCTGAGTTCGCACGGCAAAAAAACCGCACTTACTGGATCGAGCCACGCTTCGCAGCGATCTGGGCGGCGCTTGGTCTCATGCTTGTCATAAACGGCATTTTCCTGCCGCGAAGTGTCGACCCTGCGACCATTCTTTCCATTCTGCCTCTGGCCGCGTTCCTGACGATCGCAGCGATAGGTCAGTCGCTTGTGATCATGTCCCGCGGCATCGACCTGTCGGTCCCGGCAATCATTTCTCTGTCGAGCGCGGTCCTTCTTGGTGTCTCGAATGGCAGCGATGATCGCTTGTGGTTGGGTGTCGGAGCCGCGGTCCTGGCCGCAATGCTGGCTGGCGCAGTCAGCGGCAGCCTCATCGCGGCCCTGCGATTGAATGCACTGATCGTGACACTCGCTGTGGGATCCATCGTGACTGGCATAGGTATCTGGTATCGGCAGAACGCGGTAGCGGAGTCGATGGTGCCGCCACCTCTGGCCGAGTTTGCCAGCAGCCGGCTCTTGAACGTGCCCGTCAGCGTCTGGCTCGCAATAACGATCCTGATCGCTCTCACGATCATCCTGAAGAAGACCGCCATCGGGCGCCGGTTCGAGCTCGTCGGCACCAACCCCTCCGCCGGCCATCTTATCGGACTGAGCGTGCAGCTTTATCAAGTCAGTGCCTATGTGGTGGCCGCTGCTCTCTACGGTGTCATGGCCGTGCTGTTGTCCGGGTTTATCCGCAATCCGACCTTGGATGTCGGCAATCCATATCTGCTTGCCCCCATTGCCGCCTCCGTCCTTGGCGGAACGGCCATTAGCGGGGGGACAGGAAACTTCATCTCGGTGTTCGGTGCCGCAATCTTTCTTACACAACTCGACCAGTCGCTGAAGATGCTTGGGGTGCCCACCGCTTGGCAGATGATCATCCAGGGCCTTGCAATCGCGTTGGGCATGTTTCTTTCGGAAATGTCGTCGCGGCGTCGCGCTAGCTGAACCCGAAGGCTTCTGGAGAACCCTGATTTGGGTCCGGAGAAATACTAGTGAGGCTACGCGTGACAATTCACTCTTTGCTGCGGAAGAGCGTCGGCACTCGCACCGCGGTGGCGTTCTTCATTATAATGTTGCTTGCAGGATTGGTAATGAACTACTTCATAGTGGGATTGGCCATCCAACCGCAGTGACATCCATGGTTGGCAGCATGCCTGGGTGTATGGGCGCATGGTCCTTCGATCGTGGTATCCGTACTTTGCCGCGGTATGCTGCAACTTTTGCAAGTCGGCGATCAGGTTTTCCGGCATCGAGAGCCGGCTCCGACCGATCCAGCCGGTGGGTCTGCGTGATGCTCAGTTGTTCCAACCTACCCCCTTCGGCACCCTCCCTCTCTTGCGCCAAGACGGCTGGCCCCTTCGGCAAATGAAGGCCTGTCGGCCACCATCTTGGAATTCGGATCTGCATGGCTTCACAGTCCTGCAGTGCCTTTGACAACTCAGCCCCTTGATCAAGCACACTGCCAAGGCCCGCCTCCGGCGATCCCCTCCTCCAGCCAGGTGCCCTTGAACGTTTCCTTGACCTCGGTTGCCACGCGCTCCCCCACTTTCGGCCAGCACGACGGCGAGCCGCCTACGCAGTGGCGCTTCTCAGCGCCTCAGGCCTCTCGGCATCGACTACCGTCTGTCTGTTGAGGAAGCGTCGGCGCCAGTCACCATTGCCCAACGCCCTATTAGTGGCGGAGCATCGTTCTCAACAGGGGGCGCACAATCAGCTCTCCTCATCGCTTTCGGACGAAAACTTTCCATGTGTCAGCAGGAATTCCAGTCCCGAGCGTATATCGCTGGAGATGGCTTCGCCTGCGGCTGCCGCTTCGCGGGCGAAGAGCGCTCGGACCGCCTCGTCACAATAAGACGTTGCGTGCGCCTTGGTGGGATCAACAGCTAGATGGCGCAGCAGCGGCCCGCATTGCAGCCATAACAGCTCGATATGAGCCCGAAGGGTATCCGACGAGCAATATCTGTAGATCGCGAATTTGAGCTTCTGATTATAGTCGAGGTACGCCTCCAGATTATTCTCGCCCTGCGCTCGATTCAGGCCGGCGTTGGCCTGCTGGATTTCTTCCAGGCCCGCTTCGTCGATCCGATCGCATGCGTCCTCAGTAGCTCGTCCTTCCAGGAGCGCCCGCAGCTCCATTATTTCCTGGAGTCTGCGCCGGGTGGGGACCGGGATTGCATAGGTTCCATTCGAATTTTGAACCAGCGCTCTTTCGGCCAAAAGTCTTCCCAGAGCGGCACGCGCCGGCATCTCGCTCGTTCCCAGCGCCTTGCTAACCATCCTGCCGCTAATCTTTTGCCCTGGTTCGAAGCCACCTCGCATCAAAACCGTGCGCAGCTGCTCGTACACCTTGTCCTGCATCGATTGAAAATCGATCGGTTCCAGTGAAATCCCTGCTTTCATAAACAATCTCGACGAGGGTGCGCTGCTTCTCAATGCCGTTGGCGAACACGCGAGAGCCGAAAACATTGGCAGGACAGCTGCACTGAATAAGCTTCGGCAGTCAAGTAGCATGCGACATCGGCGTTTGAGCCTCGTTGTACGACCTCCAGTCGTTAAGGAAGAACCTTTCCGGGGTTCATTATGCCGGCGGGATCGAATGCGTTCTTGACAGCCGCCATCGCCTCGATCGCGTTTTTGTGCTCCCATCGCATGTATTTTGTCTTTCCATATCCAATTCCGTGCTCGCCGCTGCAGGTGCCGCCCAGCGCAAGTGTACGCTCGATGAGCCGGTCATGGATTTCTTCCGCGAGAGCGAATTCGGCAGCGTCGTCCGGATCGATGACCATCCCGAGATGGAAGTTCCCGTCGCCGACGTGACCGATGATGCTCACGTAGAAAGGCGTCCCCTTAAGATCCTCTCCGGTGGACTTGATGCATTCCGCCAGCCGCGAAATCGGCACGCAGGCGTCGGTGCCGTAGACGCGCGCGTTTGGGCGCGTGGCCAGCATCGCGTAGTGCGCCTCGTGCCGGGCATGCCAAAGCTTGTTGCGCTGCTCGAGGTCCGCCGAGGATTTCAGTGGCGAGCCCGAATGCCCTTCTACAAGAGCTGCCACCTGACGAATCTGCTCGTCAACGGCAGCCGGGGAGCCGTGAAATTCGAAAAAGAGTGTAGGAGCGACCGGCAGATCGAGCTTGGAATAGCGATTGACCGCAAGGATGGTCAGTTCATCGAGAAACTCGACACGCGCTACCGGAATTCCCTGCTGCACCGCCTCGGTGACCAATGAGACTGCCGAATCCACGTTGGGAAAATGCGATACGGCGGAGGAAATGACCTCCGGCAAGCCATAGAGCTTGACGGTAACTTCGGTGATCAGACCAAGTGTTCCCTCGCTGCCGACGAACAGGCTTGTCAGATCGTACCCGGCCGCGGACTTACGCGCGCGCGATCCGGTCCTGATGATTTCTCCATTCGGCAGCACCACTTCCAGAGCCAGGACATTTGACTTCATGTTTCCATAGCGCACGGCGTTTGTGCCCGATGCACGGGTGGCGGCCATGCCGCCTATTGTGGCGTCCGCGCCTGGGTCGACTGGAAAAAACAGCCCCGTGTCGCGCAGATAGGAATTGAGTTGCTTTCGCGTGACTCCAGGGCCGACCGTTGCGTCGAGATCCTCGGCATTGACCGCGTGGATCGCATTCATCCTGCTCATGTCCACGCACAGGCCGCCGCTCAGGGCGCAAACGTTGCCTTCCAGTGAAGTGCCGGCGCCCCACGGCACGACCGGTATGCGAGCCTGGTTGCAAACCTTCAGGATCGCGCTCACTTCGAGCGCCGAGGTCGGAAAGCACACCGCGTCCGGGGGACACGCAGGCAAATGGCCTTCTCCTCGGGCATGCTGCTCGACAATGGCTGTGTTGGTGGTGAGGCGATCGCCGAGAATTTCGCCAAGTTTCTGTCTGCTGGTTTCGTCGATCCTCATATCGTTCACTTTCAATCTGCCGCCGCCCCGTCTCGGCTCGGAGAGGGCTCCACAATAAGCGAGTACCGTCATCTCCGGGTCAGGCTGCGCAGGAAGCTTGCCTTGCGGGGGTTCGTGCTGACGTCGAAGAATTGGGAAGGCGCAGAATCCTCGACGATCAGACCGTCGTCCAGGAACACGATGCGATCGGCTACCTCGCGCGCGAAATTCATCTCATGCGTGGCGATGATCATCGTCATTCCGTCGTTTCGAAGTTCTCGCATCACCGACAGGACTTCATGAACAAGCTCCGGATCGAGCGCGGACGTCGGCTCATCGAAGAGCATGGCCTCGGGCTTCATGGCGAGCGCCCGTGCAATGGCGACGCGCTGCTTCTGGCCGCCGGAGAGTTCGTCGGGGAAGTGACCGTGGCGTTCGGCAAGACCGACGCGCTTGAGAAGATCGAGCGCCCTGTGCCGTGCCTCGTCCTTTCTGACCCCGAGCACCTGCACGGGACCTTCCATCACATTTTGCAGGGCGGTCATGTGGGGAAAGAGGTTGAAGTCCTGAAAGACCATTCCCAAGCGGGCGCGGACAGCCGCGATTCTGGCCTGGCTGTGCGGTTTCAATCCTTTGTGGGACGGATCGTAATAGACCCGCTCGCCATCGAGCCGTATTTCCCCGGCGCTCAACGTTTCAAGGTTGTTCACGCAACGCAGCAACGTCGACTTTCCGCTGCCGGACGGACCGACGAGGCACACCGCCTCGCCTTTGCTGATGTCGAGTGACACGCCCCTGATGACGGGCAAGGGACCGTAGAACTTTTCCAGGTTCAGCAATGTGATCACCGCGTTGCCTCCCCGACTTCAGTCAGGACGGCCGGCGGCGATGGCCTGCGGCGCTTGCCGCTCGCGTTTTGCGACCGCTTCTCAAGATAGCGCACCAGAAGCGAGGCCGGGAATCCAGCGATGAAATACAAAATACCCGTTACCGTATAGACAGTGAAGTATTGATACGTCGAAGACGAAATCAGGTTTCCCGTGTAGAGCAGTTCGTTCACCGTCACCACAGATGCCAAAGCCGTGTCCTTGAAGAGTGCGATGAAGTAATTGCCCAGAGTGGGCGTGACCACCTTGAATGCCTGAGGCAATATTATCCGGATAAACGCCTTGCCAGGAGTCATTCCCAGGGCGGCTGCGGCGTTTCGCTGTCCGACAGGTATTGCTTTGATACCGCCGCGATAGACCTCGCTAAGATAGGCCGTGTAGTTCATTGTCAGTGCGACGACCGCTGCCGCAAACGGATCGAGCTGCACGCCGGCTGAAGGCAGCACGTAGTAGACATAGAACAGCTGCAGGATAAGCGGTGTGCCCCTTATGATCTCGACAAAGGTTTCGAAGGGCAGCCTGACGAGCCAGAAGCGCGATGTGCGAACGAGTGCCAAGGGAATTGCCAGCAGGCCGGCGAGGACTATAACGATCAGTGTAAGCAACACCGTATTGCCAAGCCCCTGCAAGAGCACGAATCCGTAGGAACGGATCACTTCCAGGTTCAACAGTTCCATCTTGATTCCTACCAGCCGGTATCGGCCGGACAAAGCCGGCCGAGATCCGCTTCGTCTTGTTCGAGATCACTTCAATTCCAAGGGGAAGACGAAGAGATTCCTGTCCGAAAGCCCATTCGCCTTGAGAAGGTCGCTCATTGCGCCGGAGGCCCGGACCTCCGCCAGCGCCTGATTGTAGGCGGTGCGGAAGCTGCAATCGTCCTTTCGAAGACCGAAGCGGGCATAGCCATATCCGTTCTTTAGAAGATCTTCGGGCATCTTGAAGCTCGCGATCGATTCCACCTTGGCGTCAGGATTGGCTTTCTTGAAATCGGCGGCCAAAAGATCGTATTCGACGACGGCATCCACCTTATCCTGTTGGATAGCCGCAAACTCCTCGGCATAGTTCTGGAAGCGCGTGGCGGACACCCCGACCTTTTTGAGATATTCGTCCGGGCCGGTGCCCAGCAGAACACCGACGCGAACCTTGGACAGGTCCTCGAAGGTTTTGATACCTTTGGGATTGCCCTGTCGCACGACCAGGGCCGGTCCATACCACCAGACCGGGCCGCTGAACGCGATGGTCTTTGCGCGATCGGGCGTCACGTGGACGTCGGTCACCACCATGTCGATCCGTTTCGAAAGCAGCGACGGAATCAATGAGTTGAACGCCCCGGCCTCGTAGGTCAGCTTGGTGATGCCCATGTGCTTCAGCACTTCGGCGTTTAGCTCAACGTCGATGCCGATCGCCTTGCCCGATGTCGGATGGACGCCGGTCCAGGGCATTGCCGGCGCGACGCCTAGCTTCACGCCATGCTCGACGGCCCGTTGATAAGAATCGTCCGAACAGGCGGCATAATCTGCCGGCAGCTCGTAGTAAGGTTCCGCTGCCCGAGCTTGAAAGCCGGCACTGGCAACCAGCCCAAGTGCAGCGCAAAGCGAATTTAGAATTCTGGTCTTTGTTGGCATGTTTCTCCTCCGGCTTGATGAATGTTGGCCATTCGGGCCAGGCTGGCCCAAATTTGAATGTTGGCTACGGCCGCTCGTGAAGAGGGGCCAAACTTTGCTCGTGGGCGAGCAAATCGACCAACTGCATGCGCATCTTTTCGACCAGAGCAGCGCTCGCGGGCCTGTTCGGGATCCGCACCGGCCCCGCGTCGAAGCCGGCAAGAGCCTGAGCCGCTTTGATCGGACCAGGGTTGGGTTCGGCAAAAGCGCTGACGATGAAATCGCGGATACGCGCAAATTGCTGCTGGGCCAGCACAAGATTGCCGGATCGCGCCGTCTCAAAAATCTCCACCCAGGTCCTGGGCAGAACATTGGTTGATGCCAGCACGCCCCCTACGGCGCCGAGAGCGACCTCAACCGCAAACAGGTCCTCGTCGCCGGACATGAGCGCAATGTCGGCTCCTGCCAGTTCGACAAGCCTGGTGAAGAGGACCTGATCCGGATTCGATGCTTTCATGGCGAAGATCGAACCGTCATCGATGATCTTTCGGACGGTCTCAGGCTGGGTTGTGACAAGCGTCAGGTAGGGGATGTCGTAGAGCATGACGGGCTGGCCCACGCCGTCCGCTACTGCCTTGTAGTAATCTCTGATGCCATTCTGGGTCGGGTTCGTTCCATACGGGGTGATCACCATCAAGCCGTCGGCGCCGGCGTCCAGACAGGCCCTGCCGAGGCCGATCGCGTCCGGCAGGCCTGGCGAGGTGATCCCTGCGACGACTGGCATCCGCCCGCGGGCAGCCTCGACAGTCGTGGCGAGAACTTCGACCCTTTCGGAGAATGAAAGCGCAGACGCTTCCCCGGTCCCGCCCGCTACCACGATCCCGCTTATGCCGGCGGCAAGCTGCGCTTCGATCTGGGGGGCGATGGCAGCCTTATTCAGCTTTCCCTCGGCCGTGAACGGGCTGGTCGTGGCGGTGTAGAGGCCACGCGTCGTCTTGCTGGTCAAGGCCATTCGGCTCGTCTCCCATCGCCCTTGAGTGGTTATGCTGCGCGAAGGGTCACCCTCCCTTCTCACGAATATCCAGCTCTCAGAAACTGAGGTAATTGTCAATACTGCGATCATAGATCTTCGATCTGCGATCGCACTTTAGAACGCTGGCTCCATCGGCGAGCCGAATCGAGGAGGTACTACGGCGCTGGCGATGGAGCCGATCGTGGCGATCCAGTGTTGGAGACCAGCCGGGTGATGGAGCCTCTCGCGACTGCAAGGAGAGTGTTCGCCGTCACAAAACCGGATCTCGTCATCGTCGGAAAAGGCGATCGACGACGACGCCAATCAGACTGGGCAAATGCTTTCGGCCGTGCTCGGGCGCAGCCAGGGCAACGTCTTGCGTCCAAGGTTGAACTCGCCGAGGCGTGGCGGACGCGCCGACCTTGTCGACGACCGCTTCGACTTGCTGGGTGGTGTCTCAGTTTGAATTTAAAAGCCGATCCCGGTGAGCGACGCGCAGAAGCTGCATCTGTTCGAACAGGGCCAAAAGCTCTTCGGCCAAGTCTGTCCTAAAACTCTTATGGTGGAAGTCCGCGACAATCTCACGCTGGCGCGCAATGTGGCGCTCACCTAGGAGCACTTGCTCCTGCATCGCCAGAACGGTTTCCCTCATCGCTTAGCCGATAGCAGCCTTCTCGCTCTTTTCTATACGGGCCGCGCTTGCCCGGCTTCGGCGCAACGGCGCCCATCTTCTCGCAAAGGACTTTCATCCACCAGAGAGTTTGCGACACGCCGGCCGCTGGTGTTCATGCTGATGGAAACCGCGCTTCTCCCTGGGCCGGAGCACGCTCGAAGCGTTCCGGCCGACCTCAAGGCTAGCCACATGAGAACCGGCAGAGTCTGCGTGTCCCGCGTCGTGAGAAAGAGGGCCATATAGAATTCGTTGATCGAAATCACGAAAAGAGCGCTCGACAATAGCGCAACGCCTACTCCAGGCAGGACGATCTCGAAGAAGGTGATATGCGGAGCCGCTCCGAAATCGGACGACGCCAAGGCTGGCAGTGGCCGCGGTCCTGTTGGTCATCCTGTTCGGCTGCAGCCCCCGTCTTCGCAAGGAGAAGCCGAACCTGCAACGATAAGCACCCGACCCCCGAACACGTTTCGCTGGCGTTGCGCTCCTGGCAGTTGACGACCGCCAGCGAGATAACTGAGCCGAGTCCGCGTATAGGGAAGTTTCGGAGGAACGCCCCTATACTGTTTTCGGGATCGCGGGGCTGGATCTGTTCAGACCGCGCTCGATCCACGCTCGGGTCTCCTTCAGAATCTCGTTCGAAAAGGCGGGATCTGCTGTCGTTCGAGCAAGGATAATCGCTCCGACCATTGCGGCACAGCTTCCGATGGCTTCGCGGCGTCGATCGGTCTGGTCTAACCCACCAAGCTTCTCAAATATCCAGTCTATCTGGACACGCACGCCATCCGTTAGCGCTGAACGCGCCTCTGGCGCCTGACGAATCGTGTCCGCGGCAAGCCCGGCAATGGGGCAGCCAGCGGCGGAGTTGTCGCGGTGACGTAGCGACAGATACTGATCCAGGAAGGCGCGAAGATCAAGCGAGGTGCCTTTTCGAGTGTCGATCGCGTGACCGAGAGCATGCACGATCAAGTCATCTTTGGACTCGAAGTGGCCGTAAAATCCACCGTGCGTCAGTCCCGCAGCCTTCATGACTTCCTCGATACTGACGGCCCCGAAGCCCTTCTCCCGGAACAGCCGACTCGCGACCTCCAGGATTCTTTGGCGATTCTCGGCCTTCTTCTCTCGGCTCACTTTCATTTCAAAATTCTCCATCGTGGCCGTTGACATTTTCATGATGTCCATCATGTTAAGACGGCAATCATTATGGTCATCATCAATATAACCGTACTCCGAAACACAACAAGACGACCATGTCTGAAAATCCCTCGGGGCTTATCACCGAAGCCTCCCCTGGAATCGGCGCTGCGTATGCAGACCGTTTCGCCCGACGCGGATACAGCCTTGTGCTGGTGCGCGTTGCCGTCGATGTCCTTCAAGCGACCTCACCATGCCCGTCGAGCTTGCATCGGTGGAAGCGCGACTGCGCAACGACCGCAGGATCGGGATCTTGGTGAACAATGCTGAAGTGAGCATTGGTGGAATCTGCATCAGCCAGCGCCCGAAAGGGAGATCATCATGAGCACACGCGACATCATCCTAGCCCACCCCGTCCGCACTGCCATCGGCGCTTTCAACGGCGCGCTGAAAGGCATTCCGGCAGCCGAACTTGGAGCCATCGCAGTGCGAGAAACCGTGCGCCGCGCCGGTATCGAGGCAGATGCGGTCGGCAGTGTGGTCATGGGCAATGTCATCCAGGCGGGAAACCGGATGAACCCGGCGCGGCAGGCTGCAATCGGTGGCGGGCTTCCGGTCAGGGTGCCGGCGATGACCATCAATCGGGTGTGCGGCTCAGGCGCGCAGGCGATCCTGAGCGCCGCGCAGGAGGTCGCAGCGGGCGACTATGATGTAGCCATCGCCGGTGGGATGGAGAACATGGACCGCGCCCCCTATCTCATGGAAGGTGGGCGTTGGGGCTATCGCATGGGACCAGCCCAGATTCTCGACAGCATGCTGAGCGACGGGCTTGTCGATGCTTTCTCGGGCCAACATTCGGGATGGCACACCGAAGATCTCGTAGAAAAGATGCAGATCACGCGTGCCGATCAGGACGCCTTCGCCGCGCGCTCACAGCAGAGCTTTGCGGCCGCGCGAGATACCGGTAATTTTGACACTCAAATCGTCGCGGTCGAGCTAAAAGGCAGCAAAGGAACGGAGAGCTTTACGACCGACGAAGCGCCGCGCCCCGGCACCACGGTTGAGTCGCTTGCCCGTCTACGCCCCGCCTTTCGGCCCGATGGTACCATCACGGCCGGCAATGCGCCGGGGCTGAACAGTGCTGCAGCAGCGATGATTGTTGCCGAGCGAGGCTTTGCCGAGGCAAGTGGCATTGTGCCGATGGGTCGGCTTGCGGGTTATGGCGTCGCCGGAGTGGAACCGAGCATGTTCGGGCTGGGCCCTGTTCCAGCAGTGCACAAAGCGCTGACAAGGGCAGGCTGGAGTCTATCCGACCTCGAGCGCATCGAGATCAATGAGGCCTTCGCCGCCGTGCCAATCGCGGTCGCCCGCGAGCTCGGCCTGCCGGAAGACATCGTGAATGTCGAAGGCGGCGCTATTGCGCACGGCCACCCGATCGGCGCGACCGGCGCCATCCTGACTACCCGGCTCCTGCATGCGATGAAGCGTGAGGGCTTGCGCCGCGGGATCGTGACACTCTGCATCGGCGGAGGACAGGGCATTGCATTGGCGCTGGAGAGCCTTTAGCCGGTTCTTTGCCTGGATCTGGGTGAGCCGCGATGGCGAGCATGAACCAATTGCGCGAGCCAGCAATTGTCGATGCTGGCTGTCGGCTGCAAGGTTGCAATAACGCTCATCAGCGTCATTTGTCGATCGATGCTGCGCTTCCGCACTCCGCCCGCGGTCACGAGGAAAAAACGATCGCATTTTCTGCGCTTGCTGCGGCGGTCCATGTGGACCGTGATTTGAACCTGAGGACTTCAATTATCCGCCTGCTGATATACCGGCCGGCGCCGCCTATTCGTACTACACGATCCCCCACGCACGAAACCTTCCCCTGCCCGTCATCTCGCGCAGCCCGAGCTCGCCGATAAGGTCGAGCGCCCCCTGCTTTGAGACCTTAGCCGATCTTGGATCATGCCGGTGGCGACGAGCGGCCGTGAGAGCACGAGCTCGACAAGTGCGGGCAATTTCGAGCTCGCGCGGCGCTCCCGCAGCCGCCGCTCCATCTGGCTCTTCGACAGGACAAGACGATCGTGCTCTTTCAATCCAGTCAGCGCGGCGTCCTGGATGGCATCGACCAAGGCCAGCAGTCGGTCGTTGCGTCTTCGTGCCCGCCGGCGCTCCCGCGCAATGTTTTTACCAGATGGCCCGCGCAGACTCCCTCCTGCCGCAGGAGCGAACCAACCAGAAGCGGTCCGAAAAGCGGCATGCTGCAGCACCTTGATTTCGGACCAGGCGTCGAACAGGATCGCGGCGCGAAGGACCACGGCAGCTGGCGCGTTTCGGCGAGGATGTCTTGCCATTGCGCGAGCCGCGCATCCTCATCCCAGTCGAGATCGGAGACGAGCGCCGGACGAGCCGCGCTGGACACGGTCTCCTTGCGGGTTGGGACTGCAGCACCTTCCAGCACCTTGCTCGTCCGTTCCAGCACCGCGTCGATCGCCGCCAATTCCGCGCCCAGCGGATCCGTGTCATCCGCCTCGGCAAGGTCAAGCCCCATCTCCGACGGCGTAGTCTCCCGCTCTTGCCGGCCATCTGGCGTCGCTGCCGCCACACCGCCTCGACCTGTCAGCTGGCGCAGACCTTCGCGGCCGAGCGCCAGTCGGCGGCACGCCCGAAGATCTGACGGCGCGCGCGAAGCACCGCGTGTGCGCGAGTGAGCTCATGGGTGGGCGCGCGGACGTCCATATGGGCATCGTGAAGGACGATGTGGCGTCCGGAATTATCTGTCGCAGTCCGGAATTAAGTCAGGACGTCGCTGTCGCGCGCACGTTACCTACGCCGAGATTCTGACGCCATCTGTCTCAACGGATTGTGGGGGAAGTACAGAGCTGAATCCTGGTCCATAGGGCTGCTGCTCGGTTTACCAATCTTGGGGTCTTGGGTTGACCAATCCGTTGCCGACCGTAAGAAGGTTGACCAATAAAGGCGCTTAAATTCCACGCCAATCCAACCACTTAACCCCGGTCCAGAATTAGCTGTCATTGAGGCCATTGGTAAACCCGGTCCTTGTTACCAGACTGCCCTTTATGCGACTTTCGAAGCACAAAAGGCGAACATTGGAAGGGCGAGGTCCAGTTCCGGTGATCATAGCAACGGCTGAAAGGGGGCCGTCAGCGGACCGTCAGGCATCGGCTGGTTTTCCCAAGAAGCTGCCGTTCAGCGTCCGACCTCATTGTAGTCGTTCAGACCAAGCCGGCCGATTTCCCAGCGGACGCCCGAGTCAGAAATTACTCTGGCTACAGAATTCGGATAGGCTGTTTACTATCCTGCTTGCCACGTGTAATCCCGACATGGATGTTGATGTGTCTCCTCTTTTTTGTGATTGCAAATGGTCGACTTCAAGAAAAAGCTTGGCGGTAAAGTCGTCGAGAAACAGACGGATCCTGTCAAGCTTTACGACACTTTGGATCGCGAGGCGGACAAAGGCCCCTTGCGTCCGGCACAGATTGCTGTGCTCACAAAATGGTTCGAGACCGACGCTGACAAGCGCGACACGATCGTTAAGCTGCATACGGGCCAAGGCAAGACGCTGATTGGCCTCCTAATGCTGCAATCGCGTCTGAACGCCGGCCACGGACCAGTGGTCTATATTTGCCCAAACAACTTCCTGGTCGACCAGACATGCGAGCAGGCACGCCAATTCGGAATACGGACGTGTACTTCGGAAGGCGATCTGCCAGAGGACTTCATCGACGGCCGGTCCATCTTTGTCACGTCAGTGCAGAAGGTCTTCAACGGCCTGACTAAGTTCGGACTCAACAAGCAGTCGGTAGCGGTCGACACGATGTTGATGGACGACGCGCATGCCTGTTCGGACACGATCCGCAACCAGTGCCGAATTCACATCCCCCGTGAGGAGGAAGCCTACAGCCTCTTGAAGGCGCTGTTGTCCGCCGATCTGGAACAACAGGGCATGGGCACCTACGCCGACATAGAGAACGAGAAGCGAGATGCGTTTCTGCCGGTGCCTTACTGGGCGTGGATCCCGCGCGAAGCCGAGGTGGCCGGCATCCTTTCGAAAAATTCTGACCGCAAGTCGATCAAGTTCGCCTGGCCGTTGCTCAAAAATCTTCTGACTCATTGTCAATGCGTCATTTCAGGAAATGCCGTCGAGATCGAACCATACATCGCGCCGCTCGACGCCTTCGGTTCCTTCGACAAGGCTAGGCATCGCATCTTCATGTCCGCCACCGTCACCGATGACGCATTCCTCGTCAAAGGCTTACGGCTTTCGCCCGATACCATCGCCAAACCGCTGACGTACGACGGGGAAAAATGGTCGGGCGAAAAGATGGTGTTGTTGCCGTCGCTCATCCACGAGGATCTGGACCACGGCTTGATCGTCGAGAGATTTGCCAAGAGCAGTAAGAAGCGAAGCTACGGACGAGTGGCGCTCGTGCCCAGCTTCGAGAAGGCGAAGCCTTGGGAAAGCGGTGGTGCCGTAGTCCCGAAGACAGAGACCATCGGCGCGGCGATCGACGCGCTTTCTCAAGGCGAATTCGACGACACTGTCGTGCTCGTGAACCGCTATGACGGGATTGATCTGCCAGACAAGACGTGCCGCATCCTCGTCTTTGACTCGAAACCTTACGCTGAAAGCCTTACGGACCTCTACGAAGAGCAATGCCGTCCGCATAGCGCCGCGACCCTAATGCGTGCAGTGCGCACCGTGGAGCAGGGGATGGGTAGAAGCGTGCGGGGCGAGAAGGACTACTCGGTTGTCGTCGTCATCGGTTCGGACCTCGTCCGACTGCTTCGGGATAAGTCCTCGCGTCGGTTTCTGTCGTCGCAAATGGCCACGCAGATCGAGATTGGCTTGGAAATCACCGATATGGCCAAGCAGGATATCGAGGATGGGATAGAGCCTTTGCAGGCCTTTGCCGATCTCGCCAACAAATGTCTCAAGCGGGACGACGACTGGAAGGCGTTTTATGCCGAGCAAATGGAGAAGGTTTCAGTCGCCGGCTCCGATCAAACGGCTTTGCAACTCTATAAAGCTGAGTTGGACGCCGAACTGGCACACATCAGGGGGGACTACGCCGGTGCCGTTAAGATGGTTCAAGCCATCATCGATAGGGGAACCCTAGACGACGACGAGAAGGGTTGGCATCTGCAAACCCAGGCCCGTTGCAACTTTTTGTCCAATCGCGCCGAAGCGGATGTTCTGCAGATCGCTGCCCACAAGCGCAACCGGCTCCTGCTTAAACCCGCGTCGGGTGTCACTGTCACTAAACTCACCGTGGTGAGCCAGGGCCGCGCAGAGCGCGTCAAGAAATGGATCGGAAACCACAACGATTATGCAGACCTCAATGTCGGGGTCACCGACATGCTGGGCAGACTGGTTTTCGGAACGAAGGCAGACAAGTTCGAGGCCGCGCTTAACGAGTTGAGCTTCGCTCTCGGTTTCGTCGGAGAGCGGCCGGACGCAGAGTGGAAAGAGGGCCCCGACAACCTCTGGGCGTTGGACGACAGCCAGTACATCTTGTTCGAATGCAAAAGCGAAGTCGGCGTGACCCGCGCCGATATAAGCAAGCGGGAAGCCGAGCAGATGAACCGGTCGAGCGCGTGGTTCGACAAGCATTACAAGGATATGAAGGTCAAGCGTCTCATTGTCCATCCGGCCGGAAAGATCGAAAGCGCTGCGGCGTTCACCCATTACGTGGAAGGCGTCCGGGAGTCGGACCTCAAGAACCTGGTCAAAGCCACGCGCGAGTTCTTCAAATCGTTCGAAAACCAGAACCTTGACGATCTCACCGCGACCCATATCCAAAAGGTCCTCGACGCCCACGGATTGTCGGTTCCCAACCTTCTCTCTAACTACTCCCGCAAGCTCAAAGACATGAAATGATCCGAGGGAGGTGCTACGGCCGAGGCGGTACCACTCTGCACGAGTGGCGTCTCGTTAGCTAGTCCGCATGCACCTTGCCGTGCTTTGGGATCGGCAAGTTACATGTAGAAACTGTACCGGGGTGCTATCTCCTGATCTTCACCGACGTATTTCAGAACTTCCCCCACTTGCCGGGCGGCTGCGATCGTGATGGGGAGCCCGTTGTCGAACTGAGTGTTGTTCCAGTTCATTTTTGTCAGCGCCAGGGTCTCGTGGGCTATGTGCTGGAGAGGCTGGCCGAGAACCTGACAGCGAAGTAGAAGCGGCCTTGGGATGTACATCCCAGGGTACGTTCGGAAAAACTCGACACTGCCTTTAGTATAGAGCAGCGCCTGGTCTTTATCGATCCGCAGTAAGCTCCCCCTGAGCGGCGGATAAACGCCGAGTCGGTAGAGACGGGTCATCGACTTCCGAATCCAAATAAAGTCTGCGTAGTCGATATCTCGCTCGTCTATCGCTTTGTGAAAGCCATCCAGTTCGTTGCGGTCAAACTTCGATGTCTTGTGAAGGACCACCCGCGCCGGGTAGTGGTCATGCTGTTTGCGGAACACCTTGAGTGAGTCCCGGAGAAGGGTATACGCGTCCTCCGCGGTGAGGTGCGGTGAGCGATCTTCTTCGCTTTCCACCATCCGGCCACCGCGGAGGATGAGGCCCTCGCCTCGTTCGTCGAACATCTGCGCTGTGCTGGTATGGACGTATTCGCCATCGACAGACCTGTAAAAGCTCAATCCAACGAATGACGTCCTGCGTTCACGTGCATCACGCGCAAGGCGCCAGGGCAATCCGCCTGCCTTGTAGTAGATCGCAGTCACGAGGTTCCAAGCGATGGTTGCCGCATCCTGCGTACGCCGTTGGCTGCTTTCCTTGAGCTTTCTCGAGATGCGGTACGACGGATCGTACGTCGTAGGCCAGATCAGCTGTATCGGGATGCGGAACCGCATCGCGGCCGCTTTCAGCATGCCGCGGAAGTCTAGGTCTCCTCCGGCCTCAGTGTCATCCTTGTCCTCGTCAAGCGTCTCCCTCGCGTTCACCGTTCTCTCGATGAACTCTACCGGCAGCGCTATCAATATCACATCCGGCTTTACTGCCTGCTCGGCCAGAACGGAGATCTCCTCGACTATGGATTCCACCACAGCCCGGGTGACCTCTCTCTGCCCGGGGATCGCGACCAACCTTTCGATTTCTTTTGAAGGAAGGCCTCGCTGGAGTTCACTCGATGTGAAGAAGTCGCAGTGAAAGGTTTCATCGTTTCGAAGACCGGGAAACGCTGGAAAGAGGTTGGGCTGCCTGCTCGGCTTGGCCACGAAACCTTCAGAGCAGGACTGCACCCACTTAGCGGTTCCTTCCAAAGTCTCGGCGCTTCCGATGATTCCCAGTTTAATGCGCTTGGGTGCATTCTGTGCATTCAGGTCGAACGGACCGTAGTCCATAACACCGAAGCGAATATCGACGTGTCGCAGCCCGCCTCCGAACTCCAACTCTGGTTCCGCCAGGTGAGATAGTCTCATTCGACCCCTTCCTGCATTTTGTCGAAGTCGAAGAGCGGCGAGGCGGCATTGGGTTCTTGCGACGCCCACAACTTATCGGGCACTCCTAACTCGAGTTCCATCGGGGCGATCTCACGGAAGCGAAGGAACGGATAGGCATCTGTAAGCAGATCTCCGCCGACCCTGTGCGTCGTCAGGAAGGCACGCCACATCACGAACTGTCCCATCACAGCCGCGTTGTTCTCAAGCTCCTTTATTTTCTTGAGATGTTCTCCCGACAGCGGGTCCGGCTCCAACCCGTCTCTGGTGAAGTGATATGTGGGAGTGACCTCTACGAACCACTTTTTAGCGTAACAAACGAACTGCGCACGGAAACCTGAGTGACGGAAATATGCTGGTTTGGCTGGGTTCGACCGCTGCCGGCCGTATGGGCCAACCACGCGCCGAGTGGTGGTGTTTTGTAGGCTCCGATACGGGTAGTTCAGTTTCGCGCGGTTCTTGGGCTTCGTGAAGAAAAGGACATTTGAGTCTCGATCCCTGTACAAGTTTGGGCGAGTGAATTCTCCGAGCGTCCGGTTCAAGAGTGCGGTGAAATCCCGAAGGCGATCGTCGTCATCGCTATCTGACCACTCAGACGTGTCGAACTCCTCGAGCGCGGTGGTGTCGCACACCTTGTTCCATGGCCACTTGTCTAAGTCATGGAAGGATAGGACCGCGTTTTCTCTCACAATCCACTCAGAGGGTGCTTTGGCATCGAGATTTCGCAGAGCCGCACCGAATGATTTGTCGGAGCCGTGGTCCGTCGGCGCCCAGTAGATCGTGTTGGCGAAGTCCACCTCCAGCAGATTCAGCAGCAAAGATTCCTGAAGGCGTACGCTGGGGCCCGTTGAGCCTGGACGGACAGAGGCTGCTACTGAAACGAGCGCGTTCTTAGCATCGACGGTGAATGCGTCTTGCTGCTTGTCAAAGACGACTTTCTTAGACGAGAGGTTCTCAGTATTGCCAAACCACTCCTTGATGGATTTCCAATACGCCTTTCCATCCTGCAATTTGACGACGATCAGCAGGACGGGTGCCGTTCCGTGCATCCAGTACTGAATATCAGAATCCGTGACGGGAAACTCAAAGGAAGAATCCGTTTCCGCCTGCAACCGGCTACGCTCGGTCGCCTTGCCTTGAACCTGAAGACTCAGATTGCTGACCACCCCGGTAGTGTCGTCACGCAACTCGACATAACCGTCAATTCCAGCTTCGACACCGCCGGTCTCGTAGAACATGAAACCCATGCTCAATACGATCTGGCGGATATGGGCGATGCCTTTCTCGCCGATAATATCCGCTCGCCCAATCTTCTTCGACATGAGCTCCCCCAAGACTTTCCTGAGCTGAGAGAATCAACAGGAATCGTCCTAAGTAGATACGACGACCTTGGAAGTTCATCAATTTCGCGGGCGAACGATCCTGACGAGCGGAGTATCGACACTGTGAGCCCATCACTGGAACCGAGAATCTCTTGCCCGTCAGCGAGACGAACCATCAACGCGGGGCGAGCGCGATCTTGAGCGCTTCGACATCACCGGACGCGCCAGGGTGCACGATGACGGAGTTCGTCACGACGACGCACACAAACTGGCACTACGAATGTGTTGAGTCCTATCTTCGCGGGGATTCGAGTTTGCGCTAACATGGTGCTCGGGGGTGCCAATTGTTACAACCTCGATTATTGTTGAAAGATCACCGCAAGCTGGTTTTTGAGCCTGGCGGTTCCCGCCGGACTTTGCCCAATCTCCGTGAATCAGACATCCTGTCTGGCGGCGATGAAGGGCACTTAAAATTGCTCGATCAAAGAGAAGAACAAACCAACGATCCGGGTTATGACTTCGCTTACACTGACCCGGACGGACATTTCGTGGCAGTGCAGGTCAAGCTAGGCAGCTCGACCAAGACCGGCAGCGGGCCGGGGAAAACACTGGGAAAGTGGGCTCGCTTTCCGTCCGACCGGGGGTACCCATTCGATCGAACGGAACTCTGGCTTTTGGATCGAGGCAGCCTCACGCTGCAAATCTGGTCAGCGGGCAGGAACGAGCCTGACGCTGAATTTGGCTTGGCCGACGTGGTCGAGACCGGCGTTAGTCTGGACATTTCCAACCGGCGATCGTCGCAGAAGTTTGATAGCGCGAGGGTGGAAGAGCGCGTAGCCCGATGGGTCGAGCAGGTCGAAGCGCTCTTCACCCAGATCGAGGGGTGGGTGGAACTGCACGGTTACTCGGTCGACCGGACGCAGACTGTTTCGATGAACGAGGAGATGATGCAGCGCTTTGCAGTGGCCGCTGTGAAGCTTCCCATGTTGCGGATACGAAAGGGGACGCGTGTCGCTGCAACAATTTTTCCTGTTGGTCTGTGGGTTATTGGCGCGAACGGCAGAGTCGACGTGCTTACGCCTAGCGGCGGCGCGACGATCATAAACGCCAGCGACACGCCAAATGACCCAATCTGGATGATTTACTCCTCACCAGGCTCGAAGGCCCTGCGGCTTGACCAACAGCAGCTTATCGCAGCCATCCAATGAAAGAGCTAATTCTCGCAAGTCAACTGCATGCGCAGCTTGATACAGACTATGCGAGTAAACTGTTCCGCGCGACGGCGCGCAATCACCAGCACGCTATAGCGCGATACACGGAACTTCGCCGTATCAACGATGGCGCATACTTTCTCATCATCTTCGGGACGTTTGAGCGATACATCACCGACCGCGCCGATATGGCCGTTAAAACCAGAACCAGTAAGCCGCTCTTTCGCCACAGGCGAGCATGGGAGACGCTCTTAAACGGGACAAAGCTACAAACCTCATTTCTGAATAGAGTGCGCGTGCTGCTCGATATGCGGTCGCAAAACTTCACCAAGATCGCCGACTACTATGGCGTTCGCAATGATCTGGCGCATGAGGGCATAACAGCAAAGGTGTTTAGCATCCCCACCGTGGTTGCCGACCTTCAAACGGCGCTAAATTCGCTCCGATCCTAGCTATGTCGCCATCCAGCACCGCAGTTTCGCTGGCAAGTCCTGCCTGCAAGCAGCGGGGTCGCGGAACGCAGCAAATGTGAATCGATGCGCCAGACAGTTGGCTT
This sequence comes from Mesorhizobium sp. M1D.F.Ca.ET.231.01.1.1, assembly GCF_003999155.2. Lineage (NCBI taxonomy): Bacteria > Pseudomonadati > Pseudomonadota > Alphaproteobacteria > Hyphomicrobiales > Phyllobacteriaceae > Mesorhizobium > Mesorhizobium sp. M1D.F.Ca.ET.231.01.1.1. Next base: position 113,359 of record NZ_RZOZ02000010.1, on the reverse strand, counting down.
GGTCTGCGTAATCCTGAAGTGTAGGGTTAAGCCTCCGTCCAAGCCCCTTCGCGGAACGTCGGCTTTTAGGTCAAAGCAAAGTTTGCGGTAGCGACCACAATGCGGCGCGAAGCTGCCGCCGAAATCGGACCCATTGTCCGGCGGGTTGTCCAGACTAAACATTATGGCTGATCAAACGGCTCGGCCACGATCGCAGCTCGCTCGCATCCTCAGGGATGCTCACGCCGCTTCCGTAGCCCAACGAGACGCAAAACACCTGTTGGCAGGCCATGGCGATCTTGAAGGCCATCTCGATACCTGCGACCTTCTCACTGTCAACGGAGGGCACACCCATGGCACATAAGTTCGAAATCTATAAGGACAAAGCTGGCGAATATCGCGTTCGCTTTAAGTACAACAGCGAGGTGATTTTCTCGACCGAGGGCTACTCAAGCAAATCCAGCGCTCAGAACGCCATCGACTCGATCAAGAAAAATGGCCCCAGTGCGCCGGTCGAAGACAATAGCTGACCGCCTTCGAGGCCATACAACGCTGCGAAAATTCCGAAGCCGAGCATATTGGCTTCGGAACGAGCTTCGGATTGGCACTAGCACTTGTTGCGCTGGGACAAGTGAGGCCGTCAGGTCCTAAGGCAATCTTCGGTAAATAGACTTCACTAGACCTCTGCTCCATTTAGGAGCATTCTCGCCGCTGGGGGAGTGGGGTGGATAGGTCTCGTTACGACAATCGTTCTGATCGCTGGCGCAAGCGCACTGGAGCAAAACACTCCCGTGCACTGCGGTGGGCAAGTGTGCTGCGACGGTTGATCTTCGTCACCGCTGCTGCAGCCGGTGCCTTCGCCGCTGAGACGATCTTGATGCATAGTGACCGCTTGCCCGACCTGACCCCTTCGAACTGGATCGGGCCAAAGCCCGCCCCCATGACCGGCGTGGCGTCCGTCATTGACGGTGACACAATCGAAATCCACGGCCAGCGCATTCGGTTCAACGGGATCGACGCGCCAGAGAGCAAGCAATATTGCGACGACGCCAAGGGCTTCGAATACCCATGCGGTCGGCGATCCGCCGAAGCGCTGAATAGCTTCCTCGCGGCCTCTAGGCCGGTGGCATGCATCTTTGTGACTTGGGATCGCTATCACCGCTTCGTTGGCGACTGCCGGCGCGCCGACGGCGCCAGCGTGGCGGCGTGGATGGTAGAGCATGGCCAGGCGCTCGATTGGCCGCGCTACAGCAACGGCGCCTACGCACCACAGCAGGCCAAGGCCAAGGCGGCGAGGCTTGGCCTATGGGTTGGCAAGTTCGACGCGCCTTGGGACTGGCGCGCATCGCATGGCGACGGGACTGCGCCGTCGAGCCAGCCACTCGGCATCATCAGTCGCAAGCTGGTCGCGCAAAGCGGCGGCATTTCGTGCGAGCCCCGGCGGTACTGCTCGCAAATCAGCTCCTGCGAAGACGCCCAATGGTACCTGCACAACTGTGCGTGGGGCCGCAAGCTGGACAGGGATGGTGACGGGGTAGCGTGCGAGACGCTTTGCTAGGGAGGGATCCATGGATGACAAGTTTTACAACCGCGTCAGCGGCGACCGTATTTCGTCGCGGCAGATCGATGAATTGATTGGGTTAGCGCGCGGCCTCGCTGCAGACGGAAGTATCAACACGGCGGAAGTCGAGTTCCTTCAAAAGTGGCTGGCCGCCAATGTCGAGATTAGCGATCAGCCGATCGTCCGGACCTTGTACCGACGGGTCAATGAAATCCTTGCGGACGGCGTGCTCGATGCCGATGAACACACCGAACTTCTCGATACGTTGAACAGCTTCTCGAACCGAGATTTCGAACTCGGGGAAGTTTTGAAGCCGACCACCCTGCCCCTTTGCAATCCGCCTCCGCATTTGAGCTTTGAAGGTCGGTCGTACTGTTTCACCGGGACGTTCAATTATGGCCAGAGGAAATACTGCGAGCAGGCCATAGTGGATCGTGGCGGCCGCGCCGGCAGTTTGACGCAAAAGACCGACGTGCTCGTGATCGGCGCCTACGCCACGGAGTCTTGGAAGCACTCATCGTTTGGCGACAAAATTTTCAAAGCGACCGCCTGGCGCGACGAGGGCTTGCGAATCTCGATTGTCGCCGAGAGCCATTGGGTCGGTTTTCTCTGACTTCGTCCGTTCGTTTGGCAGCGTCTCATTGCCGTCAGCACCCAATTCGGCCGAGGTGGAACGATGCGACACAATACGTTCAGCGATCTGATTCAGGTGTTTCGGCGATTTGCGCATCGCTCCATCACAAGCTTCGTCGCGTTCGCAACTGCAACGGCAGCTGGGTGTAGCTCCATAGACTACCAGAAGCTCACCACCGGTGAGATATCAGGCAGCTTGTTCGTCATGTGGGTCGGTGAAGGCAACAGTTCCGGCGACGGGAATTTCTTATTCGTGCCCGACCCGCATGATCCCTTGATCTTCCATCGGGCCGATCCGACGGCTCCGGCTAGCGAGATCAAGCCGGGCCTCATGTACACGGACGGCGGCTCAATCCCAAAAATCGCGCAGGTCTTCAAAGGGCTGTCGCCTTGGGGCTACGCTCCTGCCTACATGATCCACGACTGGATCTTCATCGCTCATCACTGCATCGTCGACGGCAGCACCGAGAAAAGGTTCGACCAAGTTCGCGGGGTCGGCTTCGACGACTCCGCAGCGATCCTCGGCGAGGCAATCAAGGCGTTGATCGCGACGCGCCAGGTCGCGCCAAACGATGTTGCACCCAGCGCCATCACTGCAGCCGTGGGAAGCGCAATCGCCAAGAACCTTTGGGACGAGAAGGGAGCCTGTAAGTCGCTACAGGTCAGCGCGAAAGATATTGCTTCCGCAGAGGCGGCGATACCGGGCTCCACATCCAAAGCTCAGAACCTGAGGACCTTCCAAATACCGGAAGCCGTCACACCTTCGATCCGAGCAGTAAAGCCAGCGAAGATCATCGCTCGTCTGTCCTTCTGACCTGGCGTCGAGCCAACCCATGGCGGGCCGGCGTGCGGCGACCGACCGTACGAGCACGCGCCAGCAACGACCCCATTTGGGTTACGCGAGGTCGTGGATGGCCACGTTAGGGACAACCGACTTCGCAATCTCGCACAGGTGTTGATGATGCGTCAGGTAAATGACCTGGCCCACATTGGCCATCTCACCGAGCAGGCGGAAAACCTCCTCCGACCGGAGATGGTCGAAGGTCTCCATGATGTCGTCAGCGATGAACGGAACAGATGGCCTGAGCTTGGCAAACTCGTAATATCCGGCGAGTCGTAGAGCCAGATAGAGCTGAAAACGCGCGCCTTTCGACAAAGCGTCTGCGACCTTCGACTGGCCATCCCGCTGTGTCGCGATGAGGACCTCGCCGCCCTTTACAGGCTGGGTCGTCAAGCCCGTGTACAGGCCCCGAGTGATCAGTGCAAAGGCGTCGGAGGCCTCGCTCATCATTCCAGATCGATGGCGTTCACGATAGACCCGGAGCGCGGTCGCTGCAGACATGACGCCAAGCTTCAATTCGATAAAGCGTATAGCCTTGTCCTCGATCTCCAAGAGGACTGTCCGGCGTTGAGCGTCTAGTCGGGCAACTGCGCTGTCGCCGCCGACGCCATCAAGCTTGTCGGACGCCCTAGTGCGGGCGACAAGTTGCTGCTGCAACGCTTCATCGACATCGACGAGCCGTCGCTCGCCTTGCGCCTTTTCGACTTCAAGCGCACCGAGATCAGCGCCTTCGAGAAGGGATCGTGCCTCAGCAACACTGCCCACGCCCAATTCGGCTGTCAGCTGGTCCTCAAGTTCCCCCAAATTGGTTCGCAGACGGTCGCGCTCCCGCAACAATTCGTCTTGCTCGACAACTTCCGGCAGGCTTCCGACACCAAAAGCACCTAGTACTTCCCGCTTTATCGCCTCATGTGACGCGATCTCGGCCCGCAGAGCCTCACGGGCATCCTCCAGCTGCTGCAAATCAGCAAGCAGGTTGGTCCTGGTGTCACGAGCACGCTCCGATTGCTCCAGGCGCTCGGCAAGCCCGACGCTGAACTGTTCCGGGGCGTCGTCGCCGACAGCGCCACCGGCCTGGGCAGCAACCCTTCCAACTTCTTCGGCAAACTCGACCCTGTCGGCCTCCATCTTGCGAACGCGTATATGCATGGCGTCGCGGTCCTGAAGCGCCTTCGAGAGTTCTGAGAGCTGGTCAAGCACGCTTCCAAGCCCAGCGCCTGCGATGCCCTCTTCCAGCCAGGTATCCTTAAGAGCCGCCTTGACCTCCGCCTGCCATGCCTCCTCGCGCCTCTCGGCCATTTCCACGGCTAGCCGCCGGCTTGCCAGCTCCTCTTCCTTCACGGCCACGCTTCTGAGCGCCTCGGCTCGTTCCGCGTCGACTTTGGCCTGCCGGTCGAGGAAGCGATCGGCAGCAACGACCATCGTATCCAGCCCCTGACCGGCTTCAGGCTGGATTCCAACGCTCTGCAACGCCGAGATCAGCGCGAGCCGTATTCGTTCGCCCTCAGCATGAGCACGCTCTAGCCTGGTTCGCGCGATTCCGATTTCGTCCCAGGCAGCGAGGGCTTCAAGACGAGCAGAAATACGTTCATCGACCAGATCAACAAGCAGATCGAACGACAGCGCTTGGCTATCGCCAAGCAATCTGCTTGCCGCGTCCTTGATCTCGGCCGCAGCGCCCTCGGCCCGCTCGGCAAGCTTTGCCAGTTGGCTGTTGACCCGCCCAATGGCCGCTTCGGTCTCGCCTTTTCTTTGCTTGATTGCGCGAAGATCGGCGAGTTCGCCTGCATGGATCAGACGAGCCGCTCCGACTTGGTCGTCCTTGGCCAACGCGGCGATAAAGCGATCCGCGGTCTCAGGTTTGAGATCAGAACGATGGCTTTGCCAAGCTCTGTCACGCTCAACCCTTATAGCTGCGGCCGTTTCATCATCCATCAGATCGACAGAGGCTCCGACAACAGCCAACCTGGACGAGGCATTGACCCGGTTTTGCTCATACTCGGCGAATCGCTCCGACAGCACTGCGCTGTCCTTTTCAAGCGCCGCGGCAAGCTTTCTCCAGGCGGCAATGTGCACGGCCGTGGGAGCAGCGGTGCTCGAGAGGGATTCTGCATCGCCGGACCAGGGTTGAAGGCGCCGCATAGCAATCGCCATCTTCGTTTGCCGGTCTTCTTCAAGCGTTCGGGCCTCTCGCGCATCCCGTGCGTGGCTACTGGCTTTCGCCTCCGACAGTGTGGCCATGAGCCTCGCCCGCGCAGGCTCTGGTACCCCCCTTTCCTCGCTGACGCGGCCGCGTGCTGCTTGAAGCCCGTTAAGTGCCGATGCGGCCTCATCGCGGGCAATGCGCAAGTTTGTGGTGATACCGGAGCGTTGCTCGACCATGGCGCGCAGTGTGCCGACGACGAATGCCGGCAGTATCAGTTTCGAGGGATTCTGTTCGCTCGATTTGCCCAGCGCGGCCAGGCAGCTGTTTACGACATGATCAAACCCCTGCAGCTCCATCCTGCGGTTGGGCAGGTCCAAGCCTGCCGAAACGTAGCGCGCCTTGCGGTCGGCAAGGCCACGCACCTGCTCGGAGACCGCCAGCACGGCGTTGTCGATAACAGTCGCCGCGATCCTTGCCTGAGCCCGATCGATCTCTTCGGCGTTGGCCATTAGGCGGGTGCCCAGCCTGGCATCATGCTCGATCAGCTCGGCCACGCTGCCGGTCCAAGTCTGCAGTGGTGACGGAGTGTCGGGCAGTTCCGCCAGCTTGGTCGTCTTGCGGGTAATCTCGGCCAGCATCGGAGCCGCGCGCATGTATCGATTGACCGTAGCCAGACGAGCCGTCAAGGCAGAGCGCTCTGCTAAGCTGCGATTATATTTTTCTTCGGCGTCGGCTCGCTCCGCCTCGAGCGTCTCGAATGTCGAAGCCAGCGTGTCGATAGCGTCCTTGCTGGCCTTCAGTTCCCCGAACCGCTTCTTCAGCTGAGCGATTTCGGTAACCTGAGCCTGCCTTCGATGCAGGGCGTCAGCTTCGGCCTCCAGCGCGCCCAAGACATCGCTTGCGTTGCCTAGGCCAGCGCTCGCTGTGAATAGAAGCTTGCCGAGGTCGCCTTTCGATTCAAGAATTGCCTTGCCGCCGGCTTCCAGCGTCTCGTCATCCAACGAAAACATCGTGCTGTAAGCATCCCGGGAGAGTCCGCCGAGGTGTGCCGCAATCGCAATTTCGCTAAGCGGTTGGCCCTGAGCATCGTGCACCGCGTTGTTGCGGCTCTTGATGCGCGAAAAGGCAAGCGACTGCTCCTCGAATTCCAGCACCCCGCCAATGCGCATGGAGCTGTAGTCATGCAGGAAATTGTAGCGGCTGCGCTCTTCGATACCGAAGAGCAGGTCAAGATAGGCGGAAAGTGCTGTCGATTTGCCGGCTTCGTTCAATCCAAAGACTATGTGCAAATCCGGACCTGACGCCGGCTTAGGCCCGAAGTCGATCGCTTTGTCAGTGAATTTGCCATAGCGGGTAAGATCGAGGCGCCGCAATCTCATTGCGATCCACCTGCCTTCAGCCTGGCGGCGACCAGGTCGACGCCGCGTGCCAGCACATCGTCGAGGAAGTGTTCAAGCCCGGCTTCGTCCTTTCCCGCAAAGCCGCGGGCGTCGGGCGGCAGGTCCCCGATCGTCTTCAACACAAACTCCCGGGCGTCTGACCGAAATGCTTCCGACTTCGCGTTGGCGCGCATGGACTGCGCAAGCTCCAATGTTGGATCGGCGTTCTCTTCTCGATTTTCCATGCCCGGAGGTGAAATCGCGAGCTCCAGCTTCTCCACCCAGGTGTTACCTACCTGCTCCGCTGCTTGCTCGGCTTCTACTAGCAGCAAGTCCCGGTCGCGGATTATCGTCCAGGATAGGGCGGACGCTCCGATCACACTGAGGCGGGCAACAAGGTGCCGGGATCTGGCGGCGGTCCGTGCCTGTTCCAATGCCGATCGGATACGCACAACTGCCTCGCCCCATTCCAAGGCGCCGGTCAGATCGACGCTTACGCGTTCAAATTGCGCAACACTGGTAAGCCTCTCCTCAATCTCAACGGAGCGGTCATCGTGGAAGGTCACCAATGTGGCTGACTTCTCACCGGCCTCATTGATATCCCTGCCCTGAGGGATCCCAGGCATCACAATTGTGCTCGGGCCGGGATAGACCTTGCGAACATGAATGTGGCCGAGTGCCCAGTAGTCAAAGCCGTGGCCATGCAGGTCGGTGACACTGCAAGGTGCATAGACGTCATGGCCTGGCGAACCGGCGAGACTGGTGTGCATAAGACCTACGTTTACCGCCCCATCCAACGGGCCGGCATATTTGGGCAGGAGGCTTTCCGGCGCCTTCTGGCTGGCGAAACTTAGACCGTGAAATGCGACATCTAGCCCAGAGCTGGATTGGGTTACGGATTGGGCGCGGCCAGTAAAAGTCGTCACCGAATCCGGCATTGCGAGCTGCTTCGAAATGCGTGACATGGCATCGTGGTTGCCGCGGATCATGTAGACCCTGACGCCCGCCTGATGGAGACGCGTCATCTGAGTCGCCAAAAAGCGTGCCGTCTTCATCGACGTCTGGTCGCCGTCGTAGAGATCGCCTGCGATGGCAAGGGCATCGACACGTTCTGCCAGGCAAAGATCCACGATTGCCGTAAATGCCTGTCGGCTGGCATCTCCGATGAGATCGGCGAGGTCGGCATTGCGCAAAGCGAGCGAACGCAGCGGTGAGTCGAGGTGGATATCGGCTGTATGAACAAATCGAAACGCCAACGGAATGCTCTCCAGTCCCAATCCGCTTAGGCCAAACACCGTCAAAGATTCGCCAGACGGCGTGCGGCGAAGGCGTATCGGTTTCGGTAGCAAAGTCCGGTGGCGTTTCGCAACAGTCCCGGCGAGTTAGACTCACCGCGTCACCGGCGACCTCGGTCGCCCTGCCCGGCGATGCGTGACCTTCTGAACCGGTCGATGTTGGTTGACCCAATTATCGAGTGGACAAACGAACCCTTTGTATTCACGCTATCCGCCGAGAGCCTTTTATATCCCGAAAATACTGTTAATCTGAACTCGGGGGACTGGGGTCAATGCAATCTGCCGATAGTTCAGAGTTAGTAACAAATGATAGTGTCGCAGCGGAAAGCCCGACTACCCCGCGCATAGTCGCGGACGTAGCGTCTAGCTTCACATATGCATCCTATCAGAATGCAATTCCGGTTGTTCGATCTATCCGGCTCGACAACGACTCCGCGCGCAGTCTGGAAAATTGCCGGCTCGAACTGACGTCATCGCCGTCGTTCCTGCGTCCGAAAACCTGGACCATCGACCGCCTCGTTCCCGGCGACCGCCTTCAGGTGAGCGATCGCAAGGTCGAGCTCGACGCCGGTTATCTGGCAGGCCTCAACGAGGCCGAACGGGGTGAGATCACCTTGCGGCTGTCGGCGGCGGGCGAGGTCCTCGATGAACGGCGTCTGACCGTCAGGTTGCTTGCTCGCGACGAGTGGGGTGGCGTTGCCGACATGGCGCAGTTGCTCCCGGCTTTCGTGATGCCAAATGATCCCGGTGTTGCACCGATCCTCAGGGCAGCTGCGGAACGACTTGCAGCGCACGGGCATCCGAGTGGCCTTGATGGCTACCAGTCGCAAAGCCCGCAACGGGCATTCATGCTAACGGCTGCCATCTATTCGGCGATCGCCGGCATAGGGCTGCACTATGCCGAGCCTCCCGCGAGCTTCGAGAGCCGCGGCCAAAAGGTCAGGCGTCCGACCACTATAGCGGAGGAGCGGCTCGCTACCTGCCTGGACAGCTCGCTTCTTTTCGCCGCTGCCCTCGAGGGAGCCGGCCTCCACCCTGCTGTCCTGATGTTTGATGGACATGCCGCTGTGGGGGTCTGGCTCACCAAGCGCACCTTTTCCAACGCGGTTGAAACGGATCAGATGGAGGTCCGCAAGGCGCTGGCCTCGCGCGAGTTCATCGCTTTCGAAACCACAGGCGTCACGCACCGGCCCGCGCTGACGCTCGAGGCCGCCCAGAATGCGCTTGGCGTTCGCCTTGCGGTGGAGCAAGCGCATGCCTTCGTCGCGACCATAGACGTGCGGCGTTCGCGCAGCGGCGGCATCACGCCGCTTGCCTCGCATGAGCCGGTCCGGCGCAACGTCGCCGAGGAAGAGGCCGCGGCGGTCGCGGCTTTGCCACTTCCGGCAATGCCGGCGGTCGCCGAGATGCCGGCCGAGGCGGTGGAGATAAAACCCACCACGGCGGCGGGCCGCATCGACCGCTGGCAAAAGAAGCTGCTCGACCTGACGCTCAGGAACCGCCTTCTCAACTTCCCCGATTCGAAGAAGACGATCCCGTTCCTGTGCACCGACGTGGCTTATCTGGAGGACAGGCTGGCAAATGGCGCGGCGGTCCGCCTCATCTCCTTGCCCGAGCAGAACCCATTGGGAGAGCGCGACGCGGAACTCTACCGCGATGTTCACGGTCGCGATTTGCAGCGTAGTTACGCTGCCGAAGCACTGCTGCGGGATGAGCTCGCCTCGACACTGGATGCGCGTCAGCTTGATGCGCGATTGATCGATCTCTACCGACAGGTGCGCAACGACTTCGCGGAGGGGGGTGCAAACACGCTGTTTCTGGCAGTCGGCTTCCTGCGCTGGAAGAAGACGCCGGACGACGAACGCAGTTATCGAGCCCCGTTGTTGCTGGTGCCGGTGCGGCTTGAACGACGCAGCGCAAGCTCGCGCTTCACCATCCGCTTCCACGAGGACGAACCAAGGTTCAACGCCACGCTGCTGCAGTTCCTGGAACGGGATTTCGAACTTCGCCTGCCGCAGTTCGCCGGCGACCTGCCACTCGATGACAGCGGCATCGACGTGCCGCGCGTGCTGTCGTCGATGCGACAGGCTGTGCGCGACGTTCCCGGCATGGAGGTGATCGACGAGACCGCATTGTCGACCTTTTCCTTCGCGAAATTCCTGATGTGGAAGGACCTTGTCGAAAGGACCGACGCCCTTCGTCAAAACAGGGTCGTTCGCCACCTCATCGACACGCCGGAGCAGGCCTTCGAAAGCTCGGGCAATCAACCGGTTTTTCGCGATGAGGCAGAGCTCGATCGTGTTTATGAACCTTCAAACATAATCGGCCTTCTTCCGCTGGATTCCTCGCAAACGGCAGCAAGCATGGCGGCCGCCGAGGGGCGTGATTTCGTCATCGTTGGACCCCCTGGGACGGGAAAGAGCCAGACCATCGCCAATATGATCGCCAACTGTCTGGCCGTGGGCAAAACGGTGCTATTCGTGGCCGAAAAGACCGCGGCTCTCGATGTCGTCTATCGCCGGCTACGCGAGCATGGACTTGGCAATCACTGCATCGAGCTGCATTCCAACAAGGCCGACCGCAGGCATTTCCTCGCCCAACTCAAAGCCTCGTGGGAACAGGCAGGGCGGGCTGACGCCTCGCAATGGATCGCCGTCAACGAGCGGCTTCGCCTGCGCCGCGATGAGCTCAACGCCTATGTCGAGGCACTGCATAAGCGTTACCCGAACGGTTGGACGCCCTATCTGGCGTTGGGTATTGCTTTGAGGTCGCATGATGCTGGCGCGCCAGCATTCACCTGGCCGGCGCCTGACGGGCACGACGCGCAAACCCTGGTGAAACTGGAGGAGCTGGCCGCACAGGTCGGCCTTGTCTTTACCTCGGTCGAACGCCAGCCGGCCCTGGACCTGGTCGACGTCGGAGAATGGAGCAGCGACTGGCAACTGAGGCTGCTCGGCGCAGCGACGTCGCTTCACTCGGCCATCGGCCAATTGTCGGCATCGCTACGCGATTGCCAGTCTGGTCTCGGGCTCGTGCCCAGCGAGCCGATGTCTCATGCAGAGCTGCAGTCGCTCATCAGCCTGGCACAGGTGCTGGCTCATTCGCGCAACCGCGATATCTCGATTGCCTACGACCGGGATTTCCCGACCTTTGCCGGAGCGCTCGCAGGACTGGAGCGATCGATCGGGGATTATCGCGAGGCAGAGCGTGGCCTTTCCGCCGCCTATGATATCGCGGCCGTCCACACCGTAGACACAGACTCGCTCGAGCGCCAATGGCGCGATGCGCAAGCCTCGTTCTGGCCAAAGTCAGTTCTCGGCATGCGCAAGGTCCAGAAACGGCTCCAGGATCACGCGCAACACGGCAACGCCGACCCCGGTAAGGATATCCCCCTGCTGCGCCGGATGAAGGAGGCCTTGTCGGCCATCGACCAAAGCCCCCTGACCGGCAAGCCGTTGCCTGTCGGCGGGCTGACAACGGACGTAACAGCCGTTGCCGGCATCCTTGATCTCGCCCGCCGCCTGCGCTTGGCACTTCGAATTCCCGGACGAAGCCAGGACGAGTTTCGCACCATCGTGCGGGCCGTCGCGCCCAGTCTGCGCGGCACCCTCGAAAACGATCGCTTGCGCGAAGCGGGCGACCGCCTGCTGGCCGCCGTCAAGGATCTCGACGCGGCGCGCCTGGCATTCAACGAAACGGCTGGACGCGAAATTCCGGATCCAGCCGATGGGCCTGGCCTTGAGGCACTGAGCGCAAAGCTGATCGCGCTGGCGGACGCCCGGAACCTGCTTCGCAATTGGGCCGCCTGGTGCGGCGTCAAGGGCCAGGCAGTCCAGCATCATCTGGAAGCTCTCGTGGAGCAGATCGAGACGGGCGCAATTGCGCCCGAGCAGGCGCGTGAGGCTTTTCGTATCGGCTATGCCAGATGGTGGCTGCCCAAGGTCCTCGACAATGATGCGGTGTTGCGAAACTTCCGCAGGTTCCAGCATGAGAACGCGATCAGCGAGTTCCGCGAGATCGACGATCTGGTGCGCACGCATGCCACGCAGCGCGTGGTCAGCGCGCTTGCGCATGGACTGCCTTCGGTGCAGAGCGTCTCGCGAAACTCCGAGCTCGGGTTGCTGCGCTATCAGATGGAGCTCCAGCGACCCAGCCAATCGATCCGCGACGTGATCGGCAAGATGCCGCAGAGCTTTGGCAAGCTCGCGCCCTGCATGTTGATGTCTCCGCTCTCGATTGCCCAGTATCTGCCGCCGAACCAGGCGCTCTTCGATGTGGTGATCTTCGACGAAGCCTCGCAGATCACCACATGGGACGCCGTCGGCGCCATTGCCAGGGCGCGACAGACGATCATCGTTGGCGATCCAAAGCAGCTGCCGCCGACCAATTTCTTCGGCCGTAATGAGGAAGATGAAGATATCGCCGACCATGAGAGGGATCTTGAGAGCATCCTCGACGAGGCCAGGGCTTCGGGGATTCCGGTGCGCGATCTCAGATGGCATTATCGAAGCCGAAGCGAGTCGCTCATCGCCTTCTCAAATCATCACTACTACAACAACCGGCTGGTCACGTTCCCCTCACCAGCGGTCGAGGATCGCGCGGTAAGCTTGCGCAAGGTACCCGATGGCATTTACGACCGCGGCAAGAGCCGCACCAACAAGGTCGAGGCAATGGCCGTCGTGCGCGAGGCCGTCAGCCTGATGACGCAATGGCTGGCGCTGCCCGAGAATGGGCGTCCAACGCTCGGCGTGATCACCTTCAACGCGCAACAGCAATCACTGATCCTCGACCTGCTAGATGCCGCGCGCCGGGATCATCCGGAACTCGAATGGTTCTTTGGAGAAGACCGGACCGAGCCCACGATCGTCAAGAACCTGGAGAACGTCCAGGGCGATGAAAGAGACGTGATCCTGTTCTCGATAACGTTCTACAAGGATGCATCCGGAAAGCCGCCCGCGATGGATTTTGGAGCACTGAACCGCGACGGCGGCGAGCGCCGCCTCAATGTCGCGGTGACACGAGCCCGCCAGGAACTGATCGTCTTTTCCGGCTTCACCGCCGATCAGATCGATCCGTCGCGGAGCAAGGCAATCGCGATCCAGCACTTGAAGACTTTTCTCGACTACGCCGAGCGGGGCCCGAGCGCGCTGCCGGCCCAGGACGTCGGATCGGTCGGAGGTTTCGATTCCCCGTTCGAGGAGGCGGTGGCCGAGCAACTTGGCCGGCGCGGATGGACAGTCGTCCCGCAAGTCGGGATTTCCGACTTCCGCATCGACCTGGGCATACGCCACCCCGATCTGGCTGGAGCCTATCTGGCAGGCGTCGAATGCGATGGCGCGACCTACCACAGATCGGCGACGGCAAGGGATCGCGACAAGGTCCGCGAGCAGGTGCTTACAGGGCTTGGCTGGACCATCCTTCGGGTGTGGTCGACTGACTGGTGGTTCGACGCCAAGGCTTGCGCCGAGCGGCTCCATACAAGCCTGGAAACCCTGCTGGAAGAGAGCCGGGCACGACGCTCCAGCGAGCCGAAGGAGGACCTGACGGCGCGCTGGGAAATGGGTCAGCAGGTAGAGCCGACAAGCGAGCCTATCGACCAGGCGCTGGCCCCAACCGAAGAGCCCCCGCTCCTCCCCGCCGAACCAGAGGTCGACCTGGTCTCGGCAAATGTTCCCGCAACCCCGGAGCATGCCAACTTTGCGGCGCTTTCGACGTTGGCGGTCCAGGACGGCGCCCGGCAAGGACGTTACCGGATAACGGACTTGACCAGCTTGCGCGCGGACCCTGAGCAATTCTTCGAGTTCGGCTACACCAGCACTTTGCGTGCGATGATAGAAGCCGTGATTGAAACGGAAAGTCCGTTGCGCGCCGATGTCCTTGCCCAACGTGTTGCACGCGCCCATGGCTGGCTGCGCACCGGCGGGCGCATCCGCGAGCGGATCGACCTGCATTTGCGCGGCATGGATCGCACACAGGAATCCAGCGGCGAGTTCGTCTGGAAACAGGGAGCCGTCACGGACTTCCTGCCTTATCGTCAGCCAGTCAGCGAGGGCGCCAGACGCTCGATTGCGGATATCCCCCTGGCCGAGCTGGCTTCGGTGGTGATCGACAATCCCGGACTGCTCGATATGCCCGATCCCGCACGCGACCTGGCCCACCTTCTGGGGATGGAACGCCTCGCGGCGATCTCTCGGGCGCGGCTGGACGAGGCAATCGCCAGGGCGAGACGCCAGCTTACCTAGCAACAACCAACCGGGGCTTGGATAAAACGTGGACTCAACAGCACAGGAGGATGCCGCGGCCGAACCGCCCGCGCAGGTGAAGTCGGTTGCCGCCAACATTCTTGGCCAATTCTTCGCCGAACTGGAAAAGGAAGAAGGTCTGGGTGACGTCGCAACCAGGCTTCGCAAGGTCGTGCTAGACGATGGCGTGTTTGCCGAACCGCCCATCCGCGCCGCTATTTTCCCGGATGCCTCATGATCCGGATCGACAAGATACACATTGAGGAGTTCCGCGGCATCCGCGAGCTGACACTTAGCCTCAACGGCCAGAATTTCGCGGCCTGCGGGTCGAACGGAACCGGCAAGAGCGGCATCGTCGACGCGATTGAATTTGCCCTGACCGGCAACGTCTCGCGCCTAGCCGGCGCGGGGACTGGCGGTCTTTCGGTAAAGTCGCACGGCCCTCACGTTGACAGCCGCGGCAAACCAGAGGCGGCCGTGGTCACCCTCAACGTCACCATCCCTGCGCTTGGCAACAAGAAGGCGCAAATTCGCCGCACGGTAAAGTCCGCAAGCTCCCCTGAGATAATCCCGGCCGACAAGGATGTTCTTGCCGCCTTCGAAAGCGTCAACCTGCATCCGGAGTTCGCGCTGTCACGCCGCGAGCTGATCCGCTACGTCCTGTCCGAACCAGGCCAACGATCAAAGGAGGTTCAGTCCCTTCTGCGGCTAGAGGACATCGAGAAGCTTCGGGGCGTGCTGCAGAAAATCGCCAATGCCTGCGGGCGGGAGCTTCCAGGGCTGCAGCGTGCCGAGTCAGATGCAGTCAAGGCCCTTCTTGCCGCTCTGAGTGTGAGCGAACTCAACAAGCAAACGGTCATCGAAGCGGTCAACCCCCAACGCGCGCTGCTTGGCCTCGCGCCGTTGGCTGACCTGGGCGGCGATATCTCGCTCAAGGGCGGCCTTGCCACGACCGCCACCAGTGAAACAGGCCGCGTCCCGAAGATACAAGCCACAGCAGATTTGGCTGCGCTCAAGCAAGCACTGGAAATGCTCGCCGCCAGTTCGTTCAAGGACAAGTGCGCCGCCGCCGCCGCCAGCGCCACCGAACTCGGCAAGGACGCTCATAGCGTCGACGGATTGTCACGCGAATCTCTTCTCAAATCGGCGCTTGAACTGTATGACGGCACGGCTTGCCCGGTATGCGATACGCCCTTCGAGCCTGATGCATTTCGAGGGCATCTCGCCGAAAAGCTTGATCATCTTGAGGATCTGGGCAAACGCCGCGCCGCGCTCGAAGCCGAACTCAAGCCGGTCCTCGACGATCTGTTCAGTGCAGGCACCGCACTGACCACGATGATCGATCACGCGGGTCTTTTCTCCCCGAAGATCGACCTCGTCGCACTGAACGAATTCCGCTCGGTCCTTCGCGCGAGATACCTTCAGCTTCAAAAGCTCTTGCCGCTCGACGACACCGTCGCGGTCCTGACGGCGCCGTACGGCGTCCCGGAGCTGGGGACGGAACTGACCACGCTGGGAAAGGCGATCGCCGCAATTCCAGAACCGAGCAAGCAGGACGCGGCACGCGACTTTCTTGTTCTGGCACAAGAGCGCCTGGAGCAGCTTCGCATCGCACGGCAGAAACACGCTGCGGGCAAGCTCCGGGCTGAACGCGCTGCCAAGATCTCCAGCACCTACGCAACGGTGACGACGGCCGCGCTGGAGAAGATCTACAAGGACGTGGAGACCACCTTCGCGAGCTACTATCGCAAGATCAACGAAGATGATGAGAATACGTTCACGGCCAAACTCATGCCTTCCATAGGCAGGCTGGCTTTTGACGTGGACTTTTATGGCCGCGGACATTTCCCGCCAGGCGCCTATCACAGCGAGGGGCATCAGGATGGTATGGGGCTTTGCCTCTACCTGGCGCTCATGAACCATCTACTGGGAGCGAATTTCACCTTCGCGGTCCTCGATGACGTGTTGATGTCGGTCGACGCCGGCCACCGCCGTCAGGTTTGTTCCCTGCTCAAGGAGAGATTTCCAAATACACAGTTCATCTTCACCACGCACGACGAAATCTGGTTGCGGCACATGAAGTCCGAGGGTCTCATCAAGAACCGGAACTTCGCGCATTTTAGAACCTGGACCGTCGACCTGGGTCCCGCCGAGTGGGATGATCGTGACGTTTGGGCCGAGTTGGATGACCACTTGGCGAAAAACGATGTCAGAGCGGCGGCCGCGCTGCTTCGTCACTATCTCGAGCATTTTGCCAAGGAGGCTTGCGACCGCTTGCGCGCCAGTGTGGAGTTCCGCGGCGATGCTCAATTCATGCTCGGTGATCTTCTGCCGAGCGCAACCAGTGCGCTCGGCGAGCTGCTGAAGAAAGCAAAGGCGGCCGCCAGCTCCTGGAACCAGAAGGATGGCCTGGACCGCATCAATGCGATCGAAGCGATCTTTGCCGAAGCCAAAATCAAAACGGGTTACGACAACTGGCAGATCAACACGGCAGTCCACTTCAACGAATGGGCGGACCTCAACCGATCGGACTTCGCACCAGTCGTGGCTGCCTTTCGTGGATTTACGGACGCCTTTACCTGCGACAAGTGCAACGAGATCTATTTCGTTTCACCCGACAGAGGCAAGAAGGAGGCGCTGCGCTGTGGATGCGGTGCGCTGAACCTAAATCTCCTGCAGAAAAGCGCCTAGCACCAGAGGCTGTGCGGAGCCGACATCTCGCAGGGCTGACGCGTTTCCATGCGGCTGCGTCGGCCTATGGGAGGTGACCGGATTTGCGAAGCTTCGCCAGCAGGATGGTTGCCGTGCCATGATACTCGGCGTGCACATGCTCGCTCAGCGGCGAGGAATCCCAGTCAGTCAAGGTGGCGACCAGCACGGATGCGTCACCGTTCACAGCGGCGCATCTCAGTTGGCCGCTCTTATCGAGGACGACGATTGCTGCTTGCGCATCATCGTACCCTATCGCCGCTATTCTCCGAATGCTGGCATCACCGTCGATCCGAACGTCAAAGAGCACCGAGCCTGCGGTTTTTTCCGCGGCATCGAGCACCCTGTCGGAAAACGGTCGTTGGATGCCATCGGCGTTGGTCATTGATTGCTCGAAAAGAACCAGTTCAACGTGACCAGCGACCATGGTGATTAAAAGAGGTCCGCCCGCCGGGATTGGCAATAACCAAAACGGACTGGTTATGCCGTCCCGGGCAGTTATCACCAGAAACCGAGAGCCGGTACCCTCACCGGTCAGCTAAGTAGGCATACAATCCGGCATTGAAACCGGCGTAACATGAGGGCGCAACCGAAACATTCCAGCCGGCTTTCCTGCGCCTGAAGTCTGCCCCAGAGTGCCGACGATGTCGGTCAATATGATCAGCACGCGCAGCGATGAGGACGCTACCGTTGGTCGTGGCGGGTGCTGCCATTCACGACCAGACGGGGCGTTGATGTCGTAGCGTCACTCCTGGGACATCCCGCGAGACGGAACTCCGCTGTTGACGCCCAATCTCTTGGCTATCCCCGGTAAGCATAAAACTTCAAAGGCCTGCCGCCTTCTTGCTTAGCCCAAAGGATTCGTGAATATGGGTCCTGGGGTTGTGTAGGGGATTACCATGCGTCGCGTGTGCAGTGTGGGCGTCGCTGCCTTGTTGGTGGCTGCTTCTTTGCCGGCTATGAGCTCGGCATCATCGCTTTCCGACTTTATCCAGATCATCCAGAACGGCCAACAAGTGGTGCGGCCGATGGGTTTCAGGCCTCCGCAGTCGAATGCATTGTGGCTCGTTGTATCGAGCCGACCTGATGAAGAAGAGGCAATCGCCCTTGCACAGTCTTACGCACCGACCCTAGGACCAACGCTGGTCGCGCATAGCAGAAACGGGGTTTTTGCGGTCGTCGCCGGGACGCTTTACCAGGACAAAGCGAAGGCGAACCTGACCGCGCTCAAGGAACTGCACATCATCCCTCAGGATTCGTTTCTTTCACGCGGGGACGGCTTGGACGGGTTGGTTTGGATGTCCTACCAGAGAGGAGCCTCATTCGACTTTGCGACGCAGCCCAACTATCTCAGGGTTGTCCAACGGCTCCAGGCGGCGATGTCGAGGCTTGGCCTTTATTCCGGCCCTGTCGACGGCCTGGTCGGACCAACGACGGTAAAAGCTTTCCGAGTGTACCAGTCGCGCTTTGACCTGCAGACCGGCGACTTGCTTACAGAATACAGCCTCACCGAGATCGAACGTAACGCGGGCGATGGCTTCCACAGCGACCAGGAGCGAAACGACGCGCGAGCTCTCGGCTACACGGATGCCCAGAGCTTCAGCGACGCGAAGGCGGGCGGTTTCACTTCGGCGAGCGCATTCGCGCAGGCCAAGAGCATGGGCTTCATGACACAGCGTGACTACGATGCCGCCGTGTCAGGTGGCTTTCGCAACCGCGATGAATACCAAGGTGCCCAGAGAGGTGGATTCGATGCCGCCAATGAGTATCGAGCCGCCCTGCAGCTTGGCATTCAAAACAGGGCGGAGTTGGTCGCTTATCGCACGTCGGGATTCTCCGATCCCGCCGCTTACCGCGACGCCAAACAGAAGGGCTTTTCTGACAAGGCCTCTTACGACAAGTCGGAGGCCCGGAAGTTGAAAGCCGCGAGAGCTGCCGCAGCAGCGCTGTTATCTGATGCCGAAACCTTCCTGAAGTTGAACCCTCAGACTTCCAACCTGGTCGAGATCGCTGGCCAGGCCGCCGCGCTGAACGCGCAAGTCCAGACCGATTCCACAGATGCCTTGAACGGTTCGGCGCTCCGACTGATCAACCTGCTCATCGCCGTGCCCGGCTACGCCGAGTTTTCGGCGTCGAGGGACAAGGAGCGCGCCGCGGCGATCCAAAAGCAGAAGGCAGAAATCTTCGCCGAGCTCCAGGCCGACCGTCAGGCGCTCAAGAACTGGATGAGCAGTCATCTGACATCCGCCAAGCTTCCCGAGGTCGTTGAGGAGGTGAAGGCACTTGACGAAATCTCCGACACGAACGATCTGGACTCGCTGACCGATGGACAAGAAGGCGTGCGGGCGATGATCGCGCGGCAGGCCCTGGCGGGTGAACTGGATACTGCCAAGGCCGCTGACAGCCAGTCGGGAAACAGCGCGAGCCAAGAGAGCAACAGCGCAACTTATGCAGTTACCGAACTGAACAAGGCGCTCCTCCGCGGCCCGTTAGAGGACGTGGTCATCCTTTACAATGCAGGCCCGAAGGCACCTTCTCTCCTGCGCACGATATCCGGACAGTTCTCGCTGACGAAGAACCAGGCGTGGATCTGCTTGTTCGGCCCAGAGAGGACACCTGCCTTGGACAAGGCTCTTCTCGGTGCCATCGACCCGCTGGGAGGCAAGGCAATAAACGTCAAGTCAGATTGCGGGGCGAACGATCTCGATGGCGCCGACCTCTTTCTGATCAAGCGCAAGACTTTCCTGGAGGCTCCGCCAACGCTTCAGGCGGCCTACCTCGAAGCGATGGAAGACAAGACGATCCGGGTGTTCGATCCCATTCGTTTCGAAGACCTCAAGACCCGCATGGAGTCAGACCAGACACTGGCCCTGAAGGTCGCTCAGGACGTCGCGTCAGGAACACGCGAGGGATATGGTGGCATCCTATTGACGAGTTCGTCCGACCGAGTCTGCAGCGTGGTCGACGGCAATGCTGCGGTGCACGAACCGACAATTGGCAAGATAGCTGATTTCGCAGGTATGTCGGGAAGCACCGTCTCATATCCGTCGATCGACAAAGCCTACGAGGACGTACGGCACGAACAGTGCCGGGTACTCTACGCGTCGGCCGCCAACCTGAAAGCCACTTCTGAAGCCTTGGCCCGCGACGGCGTCCATTTTGTCTTCGCCCCGGTGTGGCTCGACCAAAGCGAAGCAGCCAGCACCGCGGCCAAATTGGATGCGGCCAAGCAGGAAACAATAAAAGCTGCGGAGGCCAAGCGCGTGGCCGCCGACGAGGAGAAGAAAATCGCTGCCCAGCGCGAGGCAGACGAGAAGAGCTCCCAATCGGCCCGCCAGTTGGATCTGCGCCAGAAAAACGGACCTGCCGCGACCGCATTGCTGAACCTGTTCTCGGATAGCCTGAAGAAGACCGTCCTGGGTACCGCAGACAAGGCCAACACCTCCTCCGGGATCAATGTGGAGACCCTGTTCCCTGATTTCGCAAAGTGGAACGCGGGCCTTTCGCAAGACAACTGGAAGGCCACAGACGTGATCTCCGCGGTGGAGGATTACGGCACCGTCAATTGGAAGGGTCGCAATCTAGACGGCATCGTCGTCAGGGCGACGGTAAAGATGGCGAGCGCGGAGCGGGGCCAGTACAAGGACGAGTGCTTCCTGTTCGGCGCCGTCGTCGACAACGAATTCCAGATGGTTCGCGACCCGTATGAGACCAAATGCAATGAAACTCAGACCTCTGCCCAGTGGGCTGTCGGCCACGAGCTCAAGAGCCTTTGGATTGCCAATTGACCTGACCTATCCCTCATCGCGATCGGAATACTCAGGCATGATGTCGCCGGCCAGAAGCTTCTCCTTCGAAAGCAGCCCTGCGTCTTCGAGCGCCTCGAAATCCGGCAGCTGGCGCAGCGTGTCGAGCCCGAACTGCGACAGGAAATTCTTCGTCGTCACATAGGTGTAGGGCGCACCCGGCCGCGGGCTGCGGGGGCCAGAGGCGATGAGGTCTTGCGCACGCAGCACACCGATCAGGTCCCGCGATACCTCCTTGCCGAAGAAGGAAGACAGCTCGCCACGCGTGATCGGCTGGAAATAGGCAATGCACATCAGAACGAGCGCCTCCGACTGCGACAGTTCTTTTGTCCCCTGCCCCGGGGCCGTGCCGAAGGCGGCATGGATGACGTCGCCAAAAACCTTCTTGGTCCTGTGCTGCCAGCCGCCGGCGACCGCGACCAGTTCGTAGGGACGACCGGCGAGCTCGGCGCGGATGTCGTCGATCACCAAATCGAGATTGCAGCTTTTGCCCACCACCCGCGCGAGCGCCTCGCGCGGCACGGGCTCGCTGGCGGCAAAGATCACCGCTTCGACGCGGCCCATCCACTCGCGCCAGCGCAGTTCCGGCGGCAGGTGCTCGAGCTCGGTGTCGAGCAGCGCCGGCTGTTCGTTCGGCTTGCGGCGGACGGAGGCTTGGCTCATCGCTACAGCCCAAACAGCCGGAAGCTGGCGCGGCCCGACAGCTCGCGCACGGCATCCAGTTGCTGCAGCCGCTCGAACAGCCGCCGCGCCGCGAAGCGCGACAGGTTTTTTGTCGTCAGGGATCCGGCGACGGCATCTTCATTCAGGAGCAAAAAAATCACGTCGCCGGCGCCTTTGGCGCGCAGTTTTGGCGCCACCGCCAAAAGTTTCTCGGCGCGGCGCGAGAACTCCGCGGCCAGCCGGCAGGCCTCCGCCGCCGCTTGAACCAGCGCCAGGCATAGCGCCCGCTCAAATGCTTCCGCGCTCGGCCGGATCCTCTTGCCGCCTTCGGCGCGGAAGGCCGGAGCAAAAGCCTGGGCGACGAGCAGCGGCAGCGGTCGCGGCCAGCGCAGGTTTTGCGCCACCACCAGGTCGGCCAGCCACCAGGCCAACAGCTCGGAGTCGGGCCGCATCGCGACGGCGTGAGCTGCAATTGCCGCGGCGGCGAACGGCGCCGTCCGCCGGGAAATCGCAAGGTCTTCGATCTGAGCGCAAAGGTCGTGGAGCGCCGTGCCGTCCCAGTGGAGGCCAAGCTGGTCGACGATCTCTTTGAGCCGCTCGGCGCTGGCGGCGGGCGGCTGCACGGCCAGTTGTCGCCAGGCCCCAAAAATGGCGCCGGCGGGGCCGGGATCGGCGCCGGCCGCGCGCAGGTGCCAGGCATCGCGCAAGGCGCCTGCGTCCTCGGCCCGGCCGGCGAGCCGCATGCTGGTGGCGGCGCAGTTGAGCGCCAGCCGCTGCCGCCAGGCGCCGGCCCAGGCCGGCTGCGCACGGGCGAGACTGTCGAGGGCACCCAAGGCCGCGCCGGCCTGGAAAGCGGCGTCGGTGTCATGCAGCGCGCCGCCGTCGGCGAGCGCCCAGGCCGGGACGGTGGGCCTTGGGACGGGGCTGGCGATGGCGGGGTCGAGGCGAATCATGATTTCGAGGGTAAATGGTGCGTGCGCTTTGCACCACAATTTTCGCCCTAAAACGCACAGCTTGTCGGCGCGGCAAAACGAATGATAATGTTGCCTTATCATTCATTTTGCTCTTTATATGAGAAATGGCCGTTTTCAGCGAGCTGAAGCCCAAGAATCGCGCTCAGCGCCCCTCCGGACCGTCCCACAGCACGGCGACGGAGGACGACGTTTCGGCGGCGCGGCCGTCGGCTGAGACCGACGCGCCTGGTACCGACGACCTGCCCGACATCGTCGACGTCGTCATGGCGATGGGCCGCGCGGCCGAGGAGCCAGCAGATGGCGTCCCCTCCCCTCCCCTTCCGGCCGCCGCCAATCCGCAGCTGCCGGCGCATCTCGAGGCACTCGCCGGCCGCGCCCGCGACTACGTCGAGGCGGCGAGCTCGACCAACACGCGGCGCGCCTACGCCGCCGACTGGAAACATTTTGCCAGCTGGTGCCGGCGCCAAGGCGTCGAGCTGTTTCCACCCGATCCGCAGGTTGTCGGGCTGTACATCACCGCATGCGCCTCGGGAAAAGCCACCGGCGACAAGAAACCGAACTGCGTGTCGACCATCGAGCGCCGGCTGTCCTCCCTGACCTGGAATTTTTCCCAGCGCGGCCAACCGCTGGACCGCAAGGATCGGCACATCGCCACCGTGATGGCCGGGATCCGCAACAAGCACGCCGCCCCGCCGCGGCAGAAGGAGGCGATCCTTCCCGAGGATCTGATCGCTATGCTGGAGACGCTCGAACGGGGAAGCTTACGTGGCTTGCGCGACCGCGCCATGCTGCTCCTCGGCTTTGCCGGCGGCCTGCGCCGCTCCGAGATCGTGGCGCTGGATGTCGGCCGCGCCCAGACCGAGGATGGCCGCGGCTGGATCGAGATCCTCGAAAAGGGCATGCTCGTTTCCCTTCGCGGCAAGACCGGCTGGCGGGAGGTCGAGGTCGGGCGCGGCTCGTCCGATGCCACCTGCCCGATTGTCGCAGTACAGACCTGGCTCAAGCTCGCCCGTATCGCACACGGTCCCCTCTTCCGGCGCGTCACCGGCCAGGGCAAGGCGGTCGGCGCCGATCGGCTCAACGACCAAGAGGTCGCGCGCTTGGTCAAGCGGACCGCGCTGGCGGCCGGCGTCCGCGGCGACCTGCCGGAAGGCGAACGCGGAAAGCTCTTTGCCGGCCATTCGCTGCGCGCTGGCCTCGCCTCCTCGGCCGAAGTCGATGAGCGCTATGTGCAGAAGCAACTCGGCCATACCAGCGCCGAGATGACCCGCAGGTATCAGCGGCGGCGTGACCGCTTCCGGGTTAATCTCACCAAGGCGTCTGGGCTCTGAAAAGCCCCCCTCCCCTCCCAGGGTTGATCCGCTGGGTGAGGCGGTCAGGTCCTTTGAGGTCTTGACAACGCCTCATCGAGCACAGCGAGCGCTGCGTCCAGACTGTCGGCGGCCGACG
Organism: Mesorhizobium sp. M1D.F.Ca.ET.231.01.1.1; assembly: GCF_003999155.2. NCBI lineage: Bacteria > Pseudomonadati > Pseudomonadota > Alphaproteobacteria > Hyphomicrobiales > Phyllobacteriaceae > Mesorhizobium > Mesorhizobium sp. M1D.F.Ca.ET.231.01.1.1. The sequence goes on along the minus strand of NZ_RZOZ02000010.1, from coordinate 89,682 downwards.
CCTCGTAGTCAGGCATGATCATCAGCTGCGCGATCGCGCGACCGACGAATTCCGGGTTGAGCTTTTCCATCCGTTGTCTGGTGCGAGCGACCTGTTCTGGGAGCGCACGCAGAGCGTTGACGACCTCGTCCAATTGCGACCGGGCTGCGGCGGCGATGTCGAAGATGTCGCGCGGTTTGGCTTCCGATCCCCGGAAATAGACCTTCTTGGCGATAATTTCCGGAATGGTTTCTAGACGCACCGTCCTGCCTTCCACCATACGGATCTCGAACGGCGTCGTTGTTAGCGCTCCGGCAACGATGAAGTCGATTTCGCCAATTCCCTCGAAGGCGAACTTCTGAAACCGAAGCCCGTCACCCAGATAGTCGGATGGCATCGTTTCGAAGTGCAGATGGCTTCTGGAGGGGTCAATGAATCCGAGTAATTGAGGGTCGTCGAGGAAGATATCGATGTCATGGCTTTCGCGATGGCCGATCTGGATCATCATCGCCGTTCCGCCGCCAAATGACCATTCAAAGTCATCGCCCCCGGCATTCTCGCGAAGCTGATCGATCAGGTCGATAGTAATGCGAAAAAGCCGCCGCCATTCGGACGGGCGTCGGCTATCATGTCCAGCCATTACGCGGCGAGCGGGTAGCTCTCGCCGGACCAGGCAGAGAACTTGGCGGCAAAAGCCTTCAGGTCGTTGACCGCGATGTGGTGCGCGTTTGCGAACTCGACTTGCTGGGCGAGAGGGACCTCGCCGAGAAAGGCGCTGACATGACCGGGATGCTGCTTGGCCAGTTCGATATCAGCAAGGCAATGCGCCAGCGCCGCGTCGTCCAGTTGATCACTGTAGGGCGCGTTCACCGTCGTCAGGACTGAACCCAGATGCTTGCTCATAATGCGTGCAAGATAGTCGTTTCAGGCTTGTCGCACAAGTTGCCGCCCTCTTCCGCACCCATCGGCGGTCGGCGAGGTCGGCGTTGTTTTCGTGACCCAGATCAGCCAGAATCGCCCTCCAAGATCGCCGCCGACGACGCATGGCGTTCCCTTGACGAAAAAAGCGGGGATTTCCCCCCGGCCGGAGCCCGAGAATGACCGAGCAAAAACCCGTCCGCCTGCCCGACCCCGCTTCCGTCGAAACCGTGCTAGCGGGTTTAGAGCCGCAGTCGGCCGACGTCGAACTCTCCCCTGCCCTGAACAAGGCCTTTCCGGGCTTCGTCTTCACCGTCGCGATCATCGACGATCCATACTGGTGCAACCCTCACGCCGTTGTCGCTGCCGACGGCACCCGTCTGGGCGACCATCGCGCCTGGTTCGAGCATGAACTGGCCGAGGTTGGCGGTGACCTCAACGCCTTCTGGAATCGGCATCGCCAGAGCGGGGAAAAATTCGCCGAATGGCGCGGCACCACCGCCTTCGCCTTTGCCCCGACCGGTCCCGGCGTCGCCGACTTCGTGCAGATCTCGCTCGGCCGCGAGATCGAGTTTCTGGCCGGCGCGGTGATCGATCCCGACTATCACCCCCGCAACGTCGACGATCTGTTCGAGCCGACCTGGGTTATGCGCGGTTCCGCGGTCGAGACACAACAGCTCGCAGGGCCAGTCTACCGGCTGCGCGGCCGTTCCGGCGGCGGCATCGTCCACATGCGCAGTTTTTTGGCGCGCCGGACGCGCATCGAACGCGAACTGCGCGAGGCGCAGCGGCCCGAGCTGGAAAACCGGGTCATTCGCGAGGTCGGGCCAGATGGCACGCGCGACATCGCGTTTTTCGACGCCAATCCCGACTGGTTCGATTTCGTGCCGCGTGAAAGCCGCTTTTTTGTTGCCTGGGAGCGATCGAGTGCGGCCGCCGACCGCATCTTTGCTCACTGGGCCTTCGACATCCACGACCTCGAGGATCGCGGCCGGCGCGAGATCGGTTTTATTCCGCGGCCCCTCAAAATGCCGACTGAGCGGCTGCTCGCCGACGAAGGCGTCTCTGTGCACCGGCTGATGGAACGGATCGAGGCGGTCGACACCGAAATCGGTCTGCCCTTCGCCTGGTTCTTTCTGATGACCCACGGCCACTGGGTCGATCCGAATGTCGGTCACGCGATCGCCGAAGGCCTGCGCACGGGCCGGGTGCGGCTACCCGATCAGGACGCCGCCGTTCTGCTCGCTTGGGCGGACAGACCGTATCTGTTTTGAGCGAGCACCATGGACCTGCGGCTCTCGAACCTGCATCACGCAAAACTATGGCGCGCCGACGCGCCTAACACGCGGGATTCGGTGCTGCCCCTCCGATCGTCGCGCGTTTTTGGTCGGCAGCTTGTCCGACGATGATGTCAAGACACTGCGCCATTTGGCAAAGGATGGCATTGGCGAGAATTCCTTACGCGCGCTTGCCTCCGCCCTCGCCTCCTCAGCCGAGTTCAATGAACGTTATGTGCAGAAGCCGCTTGGCCACCTCGGCAGAGATGACCCGGAAGTACCAGCGACGGCGGGATCGTTTTCGGGTCAATTTCACCAAGGCGTCCGGGCTCTGAAAAGCCCCGACTCCCCTGCTCAGTGTGGTGCACCAGCAGGTTCTTTGGTCGTCTCCTTCTCAGACGACAGGGCTCGCAGCACAGCCTCAGGCTCTTTCTCGATGATGCGAAGCAAGGTTGCTCGCAGCGCGAATCGGCTGCCTTTCCCTGCGCCCATTTCTTGTAGCCGGATGGGCTGGTCCCCAGCACGGTTGCCATCTCGTCCTGCGTCAGATCGAGCTTCTTGCGCACGGCTTTTGCGTCCACGGCGCCAACTTCCGCACCGCGCACCTTGATGCGGCAACGTCCTTGCCTTGCGCATGAGCCAAAGCTTCCGACATCGCCTGGATCAGATCGGCGCCGAACTTCGTCATCTCTCTCATGTGCTGCTCCTGTTAGCTGCCTTGATCGCCTTGGCGAATGCCGCGACCGCCTTGGCTTCAGCGGGCTTCAGATCGACTTTTTCGTTCTTTCCATAGGCCAACAGTGCGTAGATCGGCGATGCGGCTGCGCCCTGTCGGCAGCGCTGCAAAGTCCGGCAGCTCAATTGGTGCTGCGCGACTCGTTTTACTGCCGTAAATTCTGGTGCTTACGGCAGAGGAAACATAGGCTTAGGTCTGCACGGCTGGAAAACCGTGTCGGCGATGATGTTGACCCCGAGAGCTGGTTCGCACCGTTAACCTTCTGTTAACCCAAAACTTCTTGCTGTGCTTGGCCGAATCGGAGCTTAATGGCGCTTGTTGGATAGTTTCATCGCAAAAAGCGCCAATTCGGATTTCGACGAGAATGAACATCGCCATGCGGCTACCACGTTTCGAGTTCGATGACAAAATTCTCGAGCAGGGTGCCGAGATATCGCGACGCCTCAATCAACTCCGTATGGAGAAGTTTCCGCCCGACGCGACAAAGACTCTGCGCACATTCTCAATGGCTGAAGTCGCCCACTATCTTGGCGTGTCGCAGAACAATTTGAAGCGCCTTCATCTCGAGGGCAAAGGACCCCTGCCCGCTCAAAATTCCTCCGGCCGGCGGTCCTACACGGCGGAGCAGATGCTCGAGCTGCGCCATTTCCTGGACCGCCATGGCCGGACCGAAGTGAAGAAGTACGTGCCGCATCGCAAGCCTGGAGACAAGCTCCAGATCGTGGCAGTCGTAAATTTCAAAGGAGGCAGTGGCAAAACCACCACGGCGGCCCACCTCGCCCAACACCTGGCCCTGACAGGGCATCGCGTTCTGGCAATTGACCTCGATCCGCAAGCGTCGCTTTCGGCGCTTCATGGCTTCCAGCCCGAACTGGACCGCAACCTCTCTCTCTACGAGGCAATCCGGTACGATGAGGATCAAAAGCCGATTTCGGACGTGATATCGCCGACCAACTTCCCAGGCTTGGAGATCATCCCGGCCAATCTGGAACTCCAGGAGTATGAGTACGACACGCCGCTAGCGATGCAGGACAAGTCGTCCAGTACAGGCCGGCAGTTTTTTACAAGAATCGCAAAGGCGTTGTCAGAAGTGGACAGCCGGTACGATGTCGTCGTCATCGATTGCCCGCCGCAGCTTGGCTATCTAACCCTGACGGCGATGTCGGCAGCGACATCCGTTCTGATCACGGTTCATCCGCAAATGCTCGATCTGATGTCCATGAGCCAGTTTCTGCTGATGCTCGGGGGCATACTGAAGACCATCAAGGGTGCTGGGGCGGAAATCCAGCTGGACTGGTTTCGTTACCTCATCACCCGCTACGAGCCCACGGACATTCCGCAAGCGCAGATGGTCGGCTTCATGCAGTCCATGCTGGCCGGTCAGATCCTTGAGAACCCCATGCTCAAGTCAACTGCCATCTCGGACGCCGGTCTGACCAAGCAGACCCTCTATGAGGTGGAGAAATCGGCTTTTACGCGCTCGACCTACGATCGGGCACTTGAGTCACTTGATGCAGTGAACTCGGAAATCGTCGGCCTCATTCATCGCACATGGGGCAGGTCATGATTGAAGGGCATTTTACTGCAGTAAAAATAGGCGCCTTTTTCTACGAAATCAGTCGCCTAGCGGCAAATCGGAGCGATTGAATGGCCCGCAAGGACGTATTCGGGAGCGTGATGGGGGCAGGGGCTGCAGCTGCGGAGGTGCGGGACGTCGCCAACTACGCCGTTCGAGGCGCCTCGCGCTCGATCATGCAATCCTTTGAGGAGCTGTCCAAGAGTTCCGTGGTCGATCTGGATCCCGGCCTGGTCGACAGTTCGTTCGTTTCAGATCGTATCGACGACGCTGATGACGAGTTCCTTGAATTGTTGGCGGCAATTCGGGAGCGCGGGCAAGATTCCCCCGTCCTGGTCAGGCCGCATCCATCGGCGCCAGGGCGCTATCAGACTGTCTTTGGACACCGAAGGGTCAAGGTCGCCCGGCACTTGGGCCGACCCGTTCGAGCGGTCGTCAAGAAGATGGACGATAAGGACCACGTAATAGCCCAGGGGCAGGAGAACGCTGCTAGGGCAGATCTGTCCTTCATTGAACGGACGTTATTTGCCGAGCGTATCCTCAAGGCTGGCCATTCGCCTGAGACCGTCAAGCTGGCGCTAGCGCTGGACGATACGACCTTTTCCAAAATGCGCTCGGTTACCAGCCTCGTCCCCGAGGGAATTATTCTGGCAGTCGGAGCGGCCAAGGGCATAGGTCGAGATCGCTGGTGGCAACTCGCAAAGCTGATGGAGCGTCATGAAAATGGGCTCAGGGCAGCGGACTATGTGAAGAGCGCAGATTTTTCGTCGCTTCAGAGCGATGTCCGCTTCACACGATTGTTTGACTTCCTGAGTTCCGTTCCGAATCGTGCCCGGGCGCCAGCGAAGTCGCAAGAGAGAGCTTGGGCGCCAGGGGACAAGTCCGTACGCGCCAAGATAACCGATACGGGAAAGATCTTTACGCTAGCCTTGAAATCGAAGGACGGGTCGTCCTTCGGCGCGTTCATTGCCGACAGGCTAGACGAACTTTTCGTGGCCTTCCGGGAATCGAAACAGGCAAAGAAAACAGGAGACTGAACCGCAAAAGAAAAAGGCCCCCGAACGTCACCGTCGCGGAAGCCCTTCTCACGTCTGTAGCAAGCTGAGAATCGCATTTCCCCGAATCAGTGTCAAGAGTCGTTGGCGTCGTTTGGCGAGCAGATTTCTTTTGCCTAATCGAGGGTGAAAGAGAATGGAGACGGGTATTGCAACGACGCCCTTTGGGCGGCGGCCGATGTCGCTTGCCATGTTGGCAGCGCAAAATGAGTCCCGTGGGATCCCCAAGGGCAGGGTCGTCGACAAGTGGCAGATCTACCGCAACCTCTGCGAAGGCAAGAGCATCGTCGGCATCGGCGATCGTGCTCTGGCCGTCCTGAACGCGTTGCTATCTTTTTATCCTGACAGTGAGTTGAGTGAGGAAAACGACCTCATCGTCTTTCCCTCGAACGCTCAGCTGTCGCTTAGGGCACACGGGATGCCTGATGCCACGCTCAGGCGGCACCTGGCGGCTCTTGTAGACTGCGGGCTGATCATCCGTCGGGATAGCCCGAACGGCAAGCGCTACGCCCGCAAGGGCAGGGCAGGGGAGATCAAGGAAGCCTTTGGCTTCTCCCTGGCGCCGTTGCTGGCCCGCGCTTACGAGTTCGAGGCCGCCGCCGAGCTTGTTCGCGCTGACAGCAGGGCGGTCAGGCTTATGCGCGAGCGGATCACCTTGCACCGCCGCGACATCCACAAGCTGATCGAGGCGGCGGTTGCTGAAGATGTTCCGGGCGACTGGGGAGGCCTGTGGAAGCGTTTCCGCGGCGTTGTGGAGGCAATTCCGCGCCGAGCCAGCATTCCCGAGCTCGAGCCGATCGTAGCCGATCTGGCCGCATTACACGAGGAGGTGGGTAAGCTGCTGGAAACTCATATGAAATTCACGAATTCGAGCGGCAATGACTCTCAAAACGAGCGGCAGCAATCTAATTCAAATACCGACTCTATTTTTGAATTTGAACCTGCTTTAGAGAAAAGCGGGGCGACGGCCGAGCCCAGCACGAGAACCGCAGAGCCCCCGAAAACGTATCCCCTGGGGCTTGTGCTGAAGGCCTGCCCCGAAATTGCGGACTACGCCGTCGATGGGATCGGCAATTGGCGCGATTTCATGATTACCGCCGCTCAGGTGCGGGGCTACCTTGGCGTCTCACCGTCGGCGTATGAGGAGGCCTGCCATGCGATGGGCCAGGAGGTCGCCGCGATCGTGATTGCCTGCATCCTGCAAAGGGCGCAGCATATCAACTCGGCCGGCGGTTATCTGCGGGTGCTGACCGAAAAGGCGAGGGCAGGGCAGTTCTCCGTTGGGCCAATGCTGATGGCGGCGCTTAAAGCCAGCGGCGCAACCGTGAGGATGGCCGGATGAAATTGCGAGCACATCGCTGACCCCTCCAAGACCTTGCGCGGGAATCGTGACACAAAATCAGGAAGTGAAGTGGAGCTGTGATACCCTTCTGGAGCCTTTCTCCTGGCGATATCCGAAGATCGTGCGTGTTCAGCCCGATCTTTTCGAGCCGGAGGTCAGGAACGCATGGCGCGACAAGGTGTTTGCGGCGATGGCGCTTTGTCCGGAGCATCGATTTTGGCTGAGGACCGCGTATCCGCAGCTTTACGGTCAGTACATTGAACAGATCGCCCATGATCGTCTCGAATGGCTTGCCTGGCGGGTGGCGGTGAGCCAGGTGCTGCGGGAGCTTGGCCGTCAGGAGGAGGCAACCGGCGATGGCCCGGCGTGGCCGCTGGCCAATGTCGATGTCGAATGAGCGGCGCAGTCCGAAACAGGTCGATGGCCTTGGCTTTCGCTTGTATTCGAACTGCACCAGTCGGGGCGATAGCCAAGAGTGTGGTGAGCGGTACTGCGTGGATCCGACCAGACCCCATTCCAACTGCTAGTCCGTCCCGACGCTTTCGGCCGCGTCGCGACGTTTCGCCTGGCTTATGGAAGTTCGATCTCGCCGTCCACCACGTGGTTGAGGCCGGTGCCGTTCGCTGTCAGCGTCATGCGGACGTTCAACTTCTTCTTCTGGCCGCCGATTTGCCCTTCGCGCACCGTCTCCTCGATCTTGCGCTGGGAGGTGACGCCGACTTCCTTTAGGAACTTGCGGATCGACATGTTGAAGGCGTCTTCGCTCATGGCGGAACTCCTCTGTGTCCGGAAGAGATTGTAAGGGAAGGCAAGGGATCAAGGAAGCAGGACGGTGACGCTCGGTCCCATAGAAACAGATCCCGAGCGGAAGGAGGCGTCGGGTCCTTGGACTTGATCGGCCTTTGGAAGGTGGAAGAGTGGGCGTCTACTGCCAAGCCGCTACCGTGAATCGGTGTCGTAATAGTGCACAAGGGCCGTCTTTGCGCAGGCAGCAGTGTTCCCGAGAGAACGGCACACTACTGGCCGATCGAATGGGGTCTTGCAATTTTCGCTTCTGCTGCGTTTAACTCCCCAGGCTCGAAATGAACCGGACTGGCTTAACGGCCAAGTCCACGTCGCAGTTGTCACAGAGGAATGCACAGATATGGCGACCGGAACCGTGAAGTGGTTCAACAGCACCAAGGGATTTGGTTTTATCCAGCCCGACAATGGCGGTCAGGATGTTTTCGTCCACATTTCCGCTGTCGAACGCGCGGGCCTCTCGACGCTGAATGACGGCCAGAAGATCAACTATGAGATCGAACAGGACCGCCGTACCGGCAAGTCCTCTGCCGGCAGCCTCAGCAAAGCTGGCTGAATTTTCGCCTGCGTCCCGGCAACGGCGAATGAATGCGAGATAAGGCGGGGACTGGCCCCGCCTTATCTCTTTCCGCGTAGGTCTAGGCTGCGACCTTCTTGCGGGTCCGCTTCGCCGGCAGTGGCGTTTCCGACTCTTTCGGTTTGCGGCCGAGACCCATGGTCTTGGCCAACACCGAGCGCGCAGCGGCGTAGTTCGGCGTGACCATCGGATAATCCGCCGCCAGGCCCCATTTGGCGCGATATTCGTCCGGGGTCAGCCCATAGTGGGTTGAAAGATGGCGCTTTAGCGATTTGAATTTCTTACCGTCCTCAAGGCAGATGATGTAGTCCGCCGACACCGACTTCCTGATCGGGACGGCAGGCTTGAGAGTCTCCGGCTCTGCTGCGGAGACGCCTCCGGCTGTGCCTTTCAAAGCCGCGTGCACTTGGCCGATCAGGGCGGGGAGATCGCCCACTGGGACCGGATTATTCGAGACATAGGCTGAGACGACATCGGCGGTAAGCTCGATGAGGGTGTCGAGATTGTGATCGGCTTCTTCTGTCATGAAACTCTCCGGGTGGCTTGAAAGGACAGCGGGCGAAGTCCTGCTACATATTGATGGCCGGCGCCGAAAGCAATAAATGTCTGAGCAGCATAAGTATCGGCATAAGCTAATGCTGATGCGTGTCGGCCCCAGTGCTCGTTCGGCTGCTATGCGCCGGAACCGATGTCCAGCCGTGCCGTCCTGAGCCTTTGTAATTCCGAAAACAATGTCACGGAATTCCGCGCTACACGAAAATACGGCCAGGTAAATGAACCTGGCATTCCTCGTTCGCCAGTGACGTTGGCTCAGCGAGCCCGGTCTATTCCTGGCGTCTTCTACGGATGACCGTTTGTTCTTTCTTGCGAACCGTTTGGCATGTCGCCGGAGCTCGGTCCGAGAATGAAGTCAAACACGGGTTGGGGCTGACCGAGCACTGTCGCCTGCAAGGCTGCCGGGGTCCGTGCCGCGGCTTCTGCGTGGTCGGCGAGCTCTGCGGGCGACATGCCTAGCACGCGCTCGAAGGTATGATCCGCCGTGTTCAGCCGACGAAGGAGCGCCGCGGCGCGTCCGGCATGACGTATCGCTGCCGCGTGCTTGCCCTCGCGGATCTTCACGCCGGCCGCCGATAACAGGATCAATCCCTTGAAGAGCGTCCGAAGCGGAGCGCCTCGGTCTGCAACTTGCCACAGACCTTCCCAAGCCTCATGGGCTTCCCAGTAATAACCGTGATTGAAGAGGTCGAGACCCCAGAGGAATATGTCTGAATCCAGGGACGCCTTTGCCGCCAACGGCATGGCTTCGCTGTTGTAGCTATGTCCCGCGGGATCGCGCACGGGATGCGGTTGCCTGCCCGGCAGATACGCACAGGACGGAAAGCTCTTTTCCGGCAGCCAGCGCCGGCGCAACATCGAACCAATAGCCATCAAAGCCGTATAGCACACCCGCGGGAGGCCCCAACCTCCGGTATACAGTGGGTCGATCCGGGCAGCGGAACAGTGCAGGCATAGGCTTCCACAAACTGTGCGAGACTGCTCCAAGGCACATTCTCGAAATTGAGCTAGCCAAATCCCACGCCGCCAGACATTAACCAGACAGCGTTTCATGACCACCGCTTGGATGCTAGCGATCAAGTTTAGCAGTCGGGGATACAGCCGAATCGTCCTGCTGAGGAAAAATGTGCGAGCGAGGTTGTCGCCGCTGGGTTTAGAGGGGAGTGATGACCGGCTCGAGCAGATTTGAAAGGCCAGTCGTTGTTCAGGTCAGCGGCCACGGCTCGGAGCGTGTCGTGTTCGATATCAATGACGCGTCCAATATCTTGTTGCGACATCTCGATCGTCAAACTGAAAAGCGCAAGCTAGCGATGGACGCCTGTCTGCGCGTATTGCGTGGAGAGGCTCATCCTACATCCGCTCGGCGTGCTTTCGTCGCTGCCGCTCTCGAAGCAAAGATTTTGCGTGGCGATTGAGAGCTATGACGGCGCTCATGAATTGCGTTCACCTCGGCATCGCCGTCGGAGAACCATACTTCAGGTGTGGGGCACTCGGTCATGCCCACCTGGCAATGTCGGCATCTCACCGTCGGCCGTCCGCCAGATCCAGGTATCGAACTCCGGTCGGGATACGATCAATCCCCCCAGCGATTCCTCGTATGCGCCATCGGCCGAAGGGGGAACGACGTAAAGTCCAATCGGCCGTGGCTGCATCTGTAAGATCGCCGTCGCCGTTGGCCTGTCCAATGGCAGGTTGTAACGCAGCCCTTTAACGCTTCGCTCCCTCATTCTGGCCAGGGCGTCGACCAGCTTCTTTTCATAGGCGGAATCGTAAGGCACCCAGTTCTCCGCCACCACCATGAGCGCTATTTCCTCGATCACCGCCAGCCCAGCCGGCGTCAGTCCGAACGTCGCGATCGCCATCAAGTGGGATGCATCATCTGCACCCCAGAGTGCCATCTCGTTTTCAAAACGGGTTTGAAGCCGACGATGAAGGTTCTCGTCCAGCAGGAACACGAACCCCGGCATGTGCTTGACGATCAACTTCTGGCCGCTCCGAGCCGGGCCGAATTCCTTGACCTCGCCGACAAGGATCATCAGCTTTCTGGGACCGCTCTTCGGGGGCAGCGCGGAAGCAAGCGCCTCTGCGCGCCTTTGTTCGATCGCGGCCTTGTCGGCGGAACGGAACGGCTCGGGCACGAACAGGATTTCGCTCAGCGCTCCGCCCTTGACCGTCATCTGGCCAGCGGCCTCGACGAGGTGCCAGCGAATATTCCACCAATGCCGTTTGCCAGCCCATCGCGACGTCCAGACTGTCAGCTCTGCTTCGTGCCAGAGATAATGGAGCAGGCCTCGCAGGGATAGTTTCTTGGTGTCCCCGACCACGCTGTCCGAACATACGGCTCCAACTGCCGGCGCAGATCGCGAGCCAACCTTTGATAGGCGAAAGTCCAGCTTCAGCGCTGCCATGCCGCTTTCGGAATCGACCTGGATAGCGCTGCCCATCAGCACGCCAAGGCCGGACAGTTCGTCGGGCGGCTCGTAAGAGGAACAGGAAGGATCATGGCCGCCACCCGACAGCGGCATCCGCTTGACGATGTATTGGTCGCCAACCTGCGCAATATACATCGCGGGGCAGGGCTCCTGGCACAGGCAAAGCGGTCGCAACTTTCTGCGATATGCATCGGCCAACAAATCCTGAAGATTCGGCGCCGCCTCGTCGATCACCTGGTCAGCAAGTCTGAATCGTCGCATCGTCTCCGTTGCTCCGGACGCCGCCGCATCCCCTGTCTTTCATTGAGTCACGGTTTCCCCGATGAAGCAACCTCGAAGATCTTAGACTGCAAACCAGGGCGATTCTGAAAATGGGCCTCCCTCTGAGACTGGGCTGCAGGCTTCGCTACTAGCCGGACTTCGGTTCGTCTCCTTTCCTTTGCGCACGACCCCTGACGCAGGCGCTGCCGCGGTGCCTGCGTTTCTCGCGGCGGCTGGCGCAGGCAGAGGCAGAGGGGAGGCCGGGATGCGATGGCGGGTCGAGGCCAGGAGAGAGGCTCCCGGCGCCCGTCGCGGAGAATGATCATGACCCATATGGAGATTCTGGCGCCGTCACGCACGACGCCCAACGGTTACAAGGTCGATGTCAGCCGCGGCCAGCGCATCGGGCGCGTGTCGTCGGAATGGTTCAACCGGCCTGACGACGAGCGCTACCTGTCGCTCGCCGACCTCAACAGTGCTGTGAAGCAGCGGTCCGAACGCAGCAAGACCCGGATCGTCGAAAGCGAAGCGATCCGAGTCGAAGCGTCTCGCGACAATCCCGAGCGGCTGACGCTCCTACTGCCGGATGCCCACGCGCCGGTGGCGCCGACGCATTGGAGTTTTGGCCAGCTCGCCAGCCTGGTCGGTGCACCCGCGACGTATCTTCGGCAGCTTCCGGCCGCGCTCGCCGGCATCAATCTGCAATATGGCCTTTCCACGCATCGTGCCGAGCAGGTGAAAACGCTGGAGATCGAAAACGGCCGCCTCGAGTTGCGAGCGATTACGGGCCCGGACTATGGCAGGATTTTCGATCACGAACTCGTCGAGGCGGTCCAGAAGATTGCCGGCAACGGTACCGGTGACACACGCTGGAAGATACCCGGCGTGCTCGATTGGTCGACCGGCATCTACAACCCCAATGTCGACATCTCGAAGGACACGACCACGCTCTATGCCTCGGACCGCGACATCTTTGTCTTTTTGGTCGACGATCTCAATCCCATCGAAGCCGGCCGGTTGCCCAACGGCGAACCGGATCTCTACTTCCGCGGATTCTACGCCTGGAACAGCGAGGTCGGCTCGAAAACGCTTGGAATCGCAAGCTTTTACCTGCGTGCCGTATGCCAAAATCGCAATCTGTGGGGCGTCGAGGATTTCCAGGAAATCACCATCCGTCACTCCAAATACGCCGCCTCGCGCTTTGCGCTGGAAGCCGAACCGGCGCTGATCCAGTTCGCGGAATCCTCGCCCATGCCCTTCGTCAACGGCATCATGGCAGCGCGCGAGCGCGTCGTTGCCCGCAACGACGATGATCGGACGACATTCCTGCGCAAGAGCGGCTTCTCGAAAGGCGAATCCACCAAGATTATCGATGCTGTGCTCACCGACGAAGGCCATCCGCCGGCATCGGTGTTCGACTTCGTCCAAGGTATCACCCGCGTTGCGCGCGACAAGCAGCACCAGGATGTGCGGCTCGAAATGGAAGGCAAAGCCAAGAAGCTCCTCGACCTCGTTCACTGATCCCCGCCCAGCCGGCGATCCCATATCGCAAGCCGGCGTCCCTTTCATCGCCACGTCAAGGCGCCGTCCTCACAACCATGAGGGCGGCGCCTTTCGTCGTGACGGACCACGAGATCGGAAGGCGGGCTTTCGACCGTCCGTCATGGAGCGCGACCATGCATAATACCGCCAACACCCCGAATGCCGCTGCTGACAGCTGACCAGCGCGAACAGTTCCTCGCCAACGGCCGCCAGAGCGATCGCGACCATGTCTCGGTGGTCAAGTTCTTCAATCCGGTCGGGATCCGCACCTGGCTTGCAAACGAGCTTGATGCTGACGGCGACATCGCAGGGCGTCGGAACCATGTCCGCATCCGCCGAACCGAGGACCGCGCCATGAGCGGTCGCCCCATTCTCCAGCTCTACACCACTTTTGTCGAATTCGAGACCCTGTACGAGCGGCACGATCGCACGCGCAGCACCAGCAAAACGGTCACCGTCGATCGCCAGGCGCTCATCCACATCCTCATGGACCATGCCCGCATGCTCGAGGCGCTGCGCAAGGCCGGACGGGTCGATGTCGCCGAACCGCATTGAGGCTGCCGGCTTGCGCCGGCGCGGCGGCCGCGAGAGGCAGAGGGCGGAGGGGAGGGTTCCTGACGGGTTTGGAGGTTCGGGGAGAGTTCCCGGGCCGCCCGTCATGGAGACCCTGACCATGGCAAAAAGCGCCATTCAGAAGATCGCAATGAACCCTTCGGAGAACATCGCCTACGACAAGCTGGTCCTGTCGCAGCAGAATGTTCGCCGGGTAAAGGACGGCGTCACCATCGAGCAGCTCGCCGAGGACATCGGTCGGCGCAAGCTCTTGCAGAGCCTGAATGTTCGTCCCGTCGTTGATGGAGACGGCGAGGAGACCGGCACCTACGAAGTGCCGGCGGGCGGCCGCCGCTATCTCGCGCTCGGCATTCTCGTCAAGCAAAAGCGCCTGGCGAAGAACGAACCGATCCCTTGCATCGTCAATCGCAGCGGAACGACCTCGGCCGAGGAAGACTCGTTTGCCGAGAACGTGTATCGCGAGGACCTGCATCCGCTCGACCAGTTCCGCGCATTCAAGGCACTGAGGGAGCATGGCCTTGATGTCGAGGAGATTGCCGCTCGCTTCTTCGTATCGGCGGCGACCGTCAAGCAGCGGCTGAGGCTCGCCTCGGTCTCGCCAAAGCTGCTCGAACTTTACGAGAAGGATGAAATCCGCCTCGAGCAGATCATGGCGTTCTCGATCTCCGACGATCATGCGCGCCAGGAGCAGGTCTGGGAGCGCATCTCCGGCAACCTGCACATGCAGGAGCCCTATTACATCCGGCGCCTGCTGACGGAGACCACGGTTCGCGCCGATGATCGCCGTGCGGTCTATGTCGGCGCCGAGGCCTATGAAGCCGCGGGCGGCGTCATCCTGCGCGACCTCTTCGAACAGGATTCCGGCGGCTGGTTCCAGGATGCGGCCCTTCTCGAGCAGCTGGTATTCGATAGGCTGAAGGCCGACACCGAGACCATCCGCGCCGAAGGATGGAAGTGGGTCGAGGCGGCAATCAGCTTCCCGTACGGCCACACCTCCGGCATGCGGCGCGTCTATGCCGAACCGGCGGAGATGAGCACCGAGGAGATCGCCCGCTACGACGCCGTGAAGGCCGAATATGATGCGCTCGACGCCAAATATGCCGAGATGGAAGACGCCGACCAGGAGATCGAGGACAGACTCGACCAGCTTGGCGCCGAGCTCGACGGTTTTGGCGATCGTCCCCAGGTTTACGATCCGATGCAGAAGGCCATTGCCGGCGCGTTCGTCACGCTCGGCGCCAACGGCCAGTTGCAGGTCGAGGCTGGCTTCGTCCGTCCCGAGGATGAACCCCGCGTCGAGGTGGACGATGACGAGGAGGCCGACGGCGGGGCTCGCGACGCGTCGCAGTTCGACGAGAACGGCGCCAATGGCATCGTCGTGAACGGCCGGTCCACGAACGGCGGATCCGAAGCGACCGAGGAGCCCGAGGAAGAAGGCATCAAGCCTCTGCCGGAACGGCTTGTCTTCGACCTCACCGCGCAGAAGACGCTGGCGCTGCGCAACGCGCTCGCAAGCAACGTCGACATCGCCTTCGTCGCCGTTCTCCATGCCCTCGTGCTGCAGGTGTTCTACCGCTTCGCCAAGGACAGCTGCCTCGAGGTCACTCTTGCGAGCAACAGTTTTGGCCAGGTCCAGGGCCTTGCTGAGACTGCTTGGGCCAAGGAGATCGCGGAGCGTCACGAGGCATGGGATAGGGATATGCCAGACAGCGACAAGCTCTGGGACTTCCTGCTCGGCCTCGACGAAGCGAGCCGCAAGGCGCTGTTCGCGCACTGCGCGTCGCTCTCGCTCAACGCCGTGGTCGAGCCGTGGAACAGGCGGCCGGGCGCGGTTGCCCATGCCGATGCGCTCGCCGCGACGCTCGGCTTCGACATGGTCACGGCCGGCTGGGAACCGACCATCGACAACTATCTCGGCCGCGTCACCAAGGCCAGGATCGTCCAGGCGGTGCGCGAGGCCCGCGGCGAGGACTCCGCGCAACTGATCGACCACATGAAGAAGGACTTGATGGCCCGAGAGGCCGCCCGTCTTCTCGAAGGGTCGACCTGGCTGCCCGAGCCGCTGCGCCTCGAAGGTGACGCGGCAGTCGACGCCGGCGAGACCGTCACCGAAGATGTGACAGACGAGACGGCACTCGACGGCGATGCGGCCGATCTGCCTGCCTTCCTCGCCGACACAGCGTCCGAGGAACCGACCGTCGCCGACGAGGAAACAGATCAGCTCGAGGCCGCAGAGTAATCGGCCTCCCGCTTCGCACCGGGTCCGGCATCACCGCCGGGCCCTTTTTCGTGTTCCGACATGGAGATTCCGCATGTCCGCCCATATCGTCTACGATTCCGTCCCTCTGGGGAGCGTCATCCGCTACTGTGACGGCACGGCAAGACCGCCGGCCCGCTTCAGAAAGAAGCTCGCCGCGTGGGAGAGCCGCAATGGCACTGGCCGCCTGGTGAAGAAGGAGCCGCCGCGAACGCGCGCGACCTACAGCTCGCCAGCATATTTTACCCTGCATGAGGGCGATTTCGGCCAGAACGATACTGTCATTGTCTCGGTCCGTCGCACCTACTCCGTCGAGAGCGACCTGCGTTTCGAGATTGTCGAACGTCCGGCGATCGGCATGGTCCGCGTACTGCAGGATCTCGGCGACAGCCCGGAGCTGGTGCATCTCGCCCGGGACCGCGAGGCGGCCGAACGCTGGCTCGCGAACAACCGGTATAGCCGAGCCTATCTCGAAGAGGTCTCAGCCGACGAGGTTGGCGCCGACATCATCGAGGGCCGCACGGCAGCCTGACTTCCACACCTCATAAACCAACCACCGACAGGCCCGGGATCGCGCGAGCGATCGCCGGGCCTGTTTCGTTTCATGGAGATCGACATGTTCGACTGGACCAGAAGTTGCTCCTATGACGAGCAGCAGAAAAGACGCTTTCACACGGCCGCCCGCTCGCGGCTGAAGGAACTCGCTGCCGAACTGGCGCTGCCGCCTGGCAGCTTTGACCTGCGTTCGAACAAGGCGGGGATCGCCGTTTCCGGCGAAATTACCCTGCACCATGACCGGGTATACATCCAGGTTGGTCAGTTCGGCATGTCCTCCGGCCACGGCATCCTGATCCGCACCTGCAAGGGCCGCAAGGATTATACCGGCGGAGCCAATCACTTCGTAGCGCTCGCCATGCTCGACGACGTTCCGGCGCTCGCGGCCGCCGTCCGCGCCATCACCGGTATCGGGCGCGAAGCAGCACAGGCCGCCGATCGCCGCGCCGCCTGAAGCAGCCCCACGATTCCCCCACCGCCGACCCTCTCTCGCCGTAGCACCCCCGCGCGGCGGGAGGCCCGGCTATTCCGGAGACATGTCATGTCCACCCATCCCCCGTTCCGAAAGATATTCGAGGGCGTCGCGACCCGGTCGCAGATGTTTGCCCTCTTCGATCGTCACAGCGATACGCCGGGTGTCGATCCCCTGTCCGGCGTGCCGTATGCGTCGGAGTGGTTCGAGATTTCGGCCAGCGAATACCACTTCATGCTCGGACTTCTGCCGCCGCTCTTCCAGCGAACCGGCATGTTCGGCATGTCCGAATTCAAGGCCGGCAATGTCACCAGCGTCTTCTTCGCGATCAGGATCCGCGGCCGCGAACGGTGGTTTCATGGCTTCTGCGATCTCTCCGACAAACACAGCCCCGATGCCATGCGGGCAGCGATCATCGCCCATGAAACAGGCGCACTAGACAGCATGACGCGCGAGGAAAAGCTCGAGGCGATCTGGTCCGCCACGCATGCTGACTTCAGGGGCATCGCCGGCGAGACCAACCCCGACTCCTGGCCGATGGAGCATCATGGCAAACGGACCATCCTTGTTTACACAGTCGGGCAGGGCACCACCCTCAAGCTTCTGGAGGATCTGACCGACGAAGAGATCGACAGCCTCATGCCGGTAGTCCACGCACGGTCGAGGAGGGGAGGGGGCGACGATGCGAAACCATCGTAAGCCGCCGCGACCGGCGGACAAGCCGACCTGGGAGGCGCACTCCACTTACACTGCCGACCTTGGAGCTCCTGACAGGTGCCGATACCGGCGCACACCGCCCGGCTCCCCGACTGTCGCCGATCTGGTTCGGTCCGGCGATACGGTCTCGACCTCCTACGGCACCGCGGGTGTCGTGATCGAGGTGAAGGAATACTTCTATGCGGCACCGACGGGCAAGCTGCTGTCGCATTTTACCATCGTCTACGTGCCGCCCGATCGCGCTGAAAAATACCGCGATACCGACCGTCACTGGATCAATGAGTGCGTCGCGGTCGGCGATCGCATCCTGATGCTTTTCGAAGCCAATGCGGATGAGGTCTTCGTCGTCGGCCGTGCCCGATCGGCCGAGATACCTCCTTTCCGTACCGTCCTGATCAACTAGAAACTCAATCGATCAGGACGACATCACCGACCGCCGGTTTCGGCGCGCCGACTGGAACCGGACCGAGCCCCCGACTTCCCTGCCCAGCGCTTGCGTCGGGCATCGCTTTTCCATGACTGGAGCAAGACCATGCCGAGGTTCACAATCGAAACCACCTACCGCATGCCGTACTACCGACATCGAGTCTACGACGCCGCCACGCCCGAAGAAGCATGTCGCCTCGCCATCGAGGATGACGACTGGTCGAGTGAACTGCCCGACTATGAGTGCGCCGGCCCCACCTATGTCACGGGCGTCTGGAAAGGCGGCGGCGCCGCCTATGAGGGCAAGGAGATCCCAGTACCGTCGCATTTCGACGAGACCACCCAACGCAAGGCCGATCATTTCTCTGAGCTGCTCGACCAGCTCGCTTTCGTCGCACGACTCATGGGCGTTTCGCAGGTGGAGTTCGAACGCTGGTTGCCAAAGGCGATGGCAGCGGTCGAAAAAGCCAGGGCGATCATCGAGGAACGCCGAGACTCCAACGAGCAAAAATAGCGATCGCTCCGCCCAACCCTCAGGAGGTTCAAATGCCGACATATCGACTCGGATCGAGCCCGCTCGTTCATGCTCCAGGCCCGATCAAATGGGCAATCAACGCATATGCCTTCCCGCGCGATCGCGCCGTCATCCTGCGTGTCGTCACAGAAACTTGGCCCGGGTTGCCGGAAGAGCACGCCATCCTTCTTCTCTCCCGTGCGCTTGCGTACAAACTCGATGACGACGCCGTCGTACTGGAAATCTTGGAAAACACCGCCACGGCTGCGCCAGCCGAGCCCTGCGTTCGCGCGACTTCACGCGGCACAAGGGAGATCGGACAATGACCGAATATGTCGTAAAGCTCCGCTTCTGGCTTCGCTGCTGGGACAGTATGACGATCGATGCCGGCAACGACGCTGACGCGATTGCCGCGGCCCCGCAGCTTGCCAGTGAGATGATGCTCTCGGCGAGCTATCCGGAATCCATCGAAGTCGATGAGCGCCGTGAAGGGCTCATTTCCTATATTGACAGCGCCGATATGGAGGGCCGCAATGAGATCGCCGAGGCGATCGAATTCGACGGCGCGCGACCCCTGTTTCCGAAGGCGGCGGCCCTGATTTCGCGTCTGGCGCAACTTAACATTGATGACGTCCAGAGCGAGGCCGACCTGCGCGAGCTTCTAGCAGGCTTCGCGCTTGAGGCGCGCCACATCTCGCCGGACGTTCCGCCGTGGCCAGGTTCGCCGCACAGCTGCGACACCTAGCCGTCAGTCCAAGAGTCCTTCGCCGGTTCTTTCGGCCCATATCGCTGGAGGGAGAGAGGGGCCGGGAGGAGTGCGGCCTTGCCGGGGCGCAGAGAGCGTGCCGGCAGGGCGGACACTTTCGCTCGAAGGACATCTCCATGAACATCGTCACCACCACATCGACCGTTGCCCGGACGGTCGCTCCCCCTGCCGCGCCGCCGACCCGCACCACCGACACCGCTCAAGCGATTCATCAGGCGTCAACTCAGCTTCTTCCCTTCCTTGAGCAGGGCCAGCCTGTCACCACAGCAGCGCTGCGCACCATCATGACCGGCAGCTTCGGCGGCACCGATGCGCAAGGCTTCTGGGTCTGGAAACACGCCTATGAGGCGCTGGAAGCCGCTCAGGTCCTGTTTCTGCGCCGCTTCGGTTCCGCGATCCTGTCGCGATCGGCCTCGCAGCAGGCGGCGTTGGCGATGATGAAACGCATCGCCGAACTCCTCCCCACTCACACGCGGCGCTCCGACGAGAGCCAGGCCATGCAGCAGCTGTCGACGCCGCTGCCGCTCGCCTTCGTCACCGCTCATGCTGCCGCGATCTCCTCTTCGGACTTCGTTCTCGAACCTTCAGCCGGCACCGGCCTTCTTGCCGTCCATGCCGAGATTGCCCGGGCGTCGCTCGCGCTCAACGAGATTGCCGCGACCCGCGCCGATCTGCTCGGCCTGTTGTTCCCGCGCGTTCCGGTTTCCCGGCATGACGCCGCCCATATCGACGATCATCTCGACGCCGCCGTCGAGCCATCCGTGGTGTTGATGAACCCGCCCTTCACCGTGGGCGCCTATGTCGACGGACACGTCGCGGATGCAGCATGGCGGCATGTCTCTTCGGCCTTTGCCCGTCTGCGCGCCGGCGGTCGCCTGGTCGCCATAACCGGCACCGGGCTCTCGCCCGAAAACCCCAAATGGCGGCCGGCCTTCGAGCGGCTCCAACAGCAGGGCAGGGTGGTTTTCACCGCAGCGATCGATGGTCGCGTCTACGCCCGCCACGGCACGACGGCGGAAACCCGCCTGACCATCATCGACAAGACGCCAGCGTCCGATCCGTCCGCATTCGCGGCCTCGCCCGGCAAGGCTACCGATGTCGAGACACTGCTCTCCTGGATTTCCGGCCTGCCGCCACGCACCCCGGGCGGCTTTCCGGATTCGATCGGCGCCCTGTCGAACCGAATCCTGCGGAATGCCGCCACGCAGATGGCCGCGCGCTCGGGTGCCAGAACTGCGCCGATCGCAGCATCGGCTGCTGTCGCGAAGAGCACGCGGCCAGTTCTTCCTGTTGCCCGGGCGAAGCCAGTCCGTCCGACCACCTCGGCCAGCACATCAGCTGTTCCTCTTTCCTATGAACTGCGCGACTGGATACCCGAGGCGGGCGGCCGGCTTACCGACACCATCTACGAGCCCTATGCGCTACAGTCGATACACATCCCGCGCGCGATACCCCATCCGACTCCCCTCGTCCAGTCGGCGGCCATGGCCGCGGTCGCGCCGCCGAAACCGTCGTACCGGCCTCTCCTTCCTGATGCGATCATTGATGAAGGCCTGCTGTCCGACGCCCAGGTCGAGAGCGTTATCTATGCCGGCGAAGCCCATTCCGGCCATCTCGCCGGCGCCTGGACGGTGGATGAAACCTGCGACGTCGTTTGGGCCGCTCCCGACGGCGCAGACAATGCTGTTCGCTTTCGCCGTGGCTGGTTTCTGGGAGACGGCACCGGCTGTGGCAAGGGGCGACAAGTCGCCGGCATCATCCTCGACAACTGGCTGCAGGGCCGTCGGCGCGCGATCTGGATCTCGAAGTCCGACAAGCTGCTGGAAGACGCACAGCGCGATTGGGCTGCCCTCGGGCAGGAACGGCTTCTCGTCCAGCCGCTCTCGCGCTATCGGCAGGGCACGCCGATCCGCCTTGCCGAAGGCATCCTGTTCACGACCTATGCGACGCTGCGCTCACAGGAGCGCGACGGCAAGAAGTCTCGCATTGCGCAGATCGTCGATTGGGTGAGCCAAGAGGCGGGGAACGCCGGAGGCGCGACAGGAACAAGTAAGTCTTTTGATGGCGTCATCGTCTTCGACGAAGCTCACGCTATGGCCAACGCCGCCGGAGGAAAAAGCGAACGTGGCGACGTCGCGCCCTCGCAGCAGGGCAAGGCTGGCCTGCGCTTGCAGCACGCGCTTCCCGGCGCGCGCGTCGTCTATGTCTCGGCGACCGGCGCAACCGCTGTCGAGAATCTGGCCTATGCCCAGCGTCTCGGCATTTGGGGTAGCGAGGATTTTCCCTTCGCCAACCGCGCTGAGTTCGTCGCGGCGATCGAGGATGGCGGCGTGGCGGCCATGGAGGTGCTCGCCCGCGATTTGAAGTCGCTCGGCCTCTACACGTCACGGTCGCTCTCCTATGACGGCGTCGAATACGACCTGCTCGAGCACGCGCTGACCGAGGAGCAGATCCGCATCTACAATGCCTATGCGGACGCCTTCCAGGTCATTCACAACAATCTGACCGCCGCGCTCGAGGCCGCCAATATCACCAGCGAGACCGGCACGCTGAACCGCAATGCCAAGGTCGCAGCACGCTCGGCCTTCGAAAGCACCAAGCAGCGGTTCTTCAGCCATCTCATCACCTCGATGATGACGCCGACGCTGATCGGTGCGATCGAGCAGGACCGCGCCGACGGTCATTCGGCGGTCGTCCAGATCGTTTCGACCGGCGAGGCGCTAATGGAACGGCGGCTGGCCGAGATCCCGGCAGAGGAATGGTCAGACCTCCACGTTGATGTCACGCCGAGGGAATATGTCGGCGGGTACTTGATACATTCCTTCCCGACGCAGCTGTTCGAGGAGTATTCGGACGCCGAGGGCAATATCTATTCGCGGCCCGTGCATGACGCCGACGGCAATCCCGTCCAATGCCGCGAGGCGGTGCGCCGCCGCGACGAGATGATCGAAAGGCTGGCCTCGTTGCCGCCGGTCGGCAGCGCGCTCGACCAGATCCTCTACCATTTCGGCACCGACACCGTCGCCGAGGTGACCGGTCGCTCGCGCCGCATCGTCAAAAAGACCGGCCGCGACGGCATCGACCGGCTCGCCGTCGAGAACCGGCCCGGCTCGGCCAACCTTGCCGAAGCCCAGGCATTCATGGATGACGACAAGGCCGTGCTGGTCTTTTCCGACGCCGGCGGCACCGGCCGCTCCTACCACGCCGATCTCGGCGCCAAAAACCAGAGACTGCGCAAGCACTATCTGCTCGAAGCCGGCTGGCGCGCCGACAACGCCATCCAGGGACTCGGCCGGACGCACCGGACCAACCAGGCGCAGCCGCCACTGTTCCGACCGATGGCCGCCAATGTGAAGGCCGGCAAACGTTTCCTGTCGACCATTGCCCGACGGCTGGACACGCTTGGTGCGATCACCCGCGGCCAGCGCCAGACCGGCGGGGCAGGGCTGTTCCGGTCCGAGGACAATCTCGAAAGCCCCTACGCCCGTGCAGCGCTGCGTCAGTTCTACTATCTGCTGCATCAGGGCAAGATCGAGGGCTGCTCGCTGACGACCTTCGAGGCGGTCACCGGGCTGTCTCTCACCACGGAAGAAGGCGGTCTGCGCGACGAGCTGCCGCCGATCACAACCTGGCTCAACCGGCTGCTGGCGCTGCGCATCGAAACCCAGAACCTGCTGTTCGAAGTGTTCGAGCAGCTGATGACGGCAAGAATAGAAGGCGCCATCGCCGCGGGCAATTATGACAAGGGGCTGGAGACGATCACGGCGGAAAGCATCATCGTAACCGATCGCCACACAGTCTACACGCATCCGGTTTCCGGCGCGCACTCTCATGTGCTGACCGTGGCACGCAAGGATCGCATCCGGCCGCTCGGCCTCTCTGAGGCGCTGGCTATCGCCCGCGCCGAACCGCAATCGGTCTTGCTTGTCAACACCCGGTCGAACCGCGCGGCGATCCAGCTGCCGACAGCAAGCCTGATGCTCGACGACGGCGCGATAGAACACCGTGTGCGCCTGCTACGCCCGACCGAGGAGCTGCGCTTCGGTCTCGATGCCCTTGCCGAAACTCATTGGCAGCTTGCCGACCGCAAACTGTTCTGCGAACTCTGGCAGGCGGAAGTCGCCGCCGTTCCGGAATTCACGACCAGCACCTTCCACATCGTCACCGGCCTGTTGCTGCCGATCTGGCGGCGGCTGCCGGACCATGATTGCCAGGTCTACAGGATCCAGACCGATGCCGGAGAACGCATCATCGGCCGTCACATCGCGCCGACCCTGGTCGCGACCATGTTGCACAATCTCGGGATCGACAATGTGCCGACGCTCGCACCGGCGGAGGCCTGGACCGGACTGGTGGAGGGACGGATAGGCCTGCAGCTTGCGGACGGTCTCGTCCTGCGCCGCAGCCGCGTCATGAACGACTACCGCGTCGAGCTCACCGGCTTCACCGAGGCGATGGTGCCGCGCCTCAAGGCGCTGGGCCTGATCCCGGAGATCATCTCCTGGAAGCTCAGGCTGTTCATCCCGACGGGCGGGCAAGGTTCCGCCATCCTCGCCTCGCTTCTCGATCGCCACACGCTGGTCGGCGTCATCGACCGCACGGCCGCGGCTTGAGAGGAGGCGATCATGACCGGCTCGGCCTCCGAGCTGGCGCGTCGTCTTGGCGATCATGCCGAGGCGGTGTGCCGCGAATATCTCACTAACGGCCATCGTTCGGGCAATCACTGGATCGTCGGTGACGTGCGCAACACGCGCGGCCGCTCCATGCATGTGCGGTTGAGAAGCAACGCTAAAGGCCCGGCGGGCAAGTGGGTGGACGAGGCGACGTCCGAGTTCGGCGATCTCCTCGATGTCATTCGCGAAAGCTGCGGGCTTATCAAGTTCCGCGATGTCGCGGACGAGGCGCGCCGCTTCCTCGCGATGCCTCGACCGCCGGCGCAAGACCCCGGCGCGGAGCGCCAGCCAGCCGCGGCACGCGGCTCCTCCGACGCAGCGCGTCGCCTGTTCGCCATGTCGCGGCCAATCGCCGGCACGCTGGCCGAACGCTATCTTGCTTGCCGCGGCATCCTGCTCGCCGCGCGTGAACGCGCCTTGCGCTTCCACCCCGGCTGCTACTACCGCGATCTCGTCACCGGCGAGACGCAGACCCTGCCGGCGTTGATCGCGGCCGTCACTTCCCTCGACGGACGCTTCACCGGCCTGCAACGCACGTGGTTGGATCCGAACGGCAACGGAAAGGCGCAGGTCGCCGACCCCCGCCGCTCCCTTGGTCAACTGCTGGGAAACGGCATCTGGTTGGGCCTTGAACCCGGTGCTCCTTTCCCGGTCATGGCCGCCGGCGAGGGTTTGGAGACGATGGCGTCGCTCCGCACCCTGATGCCGACGCTGCCGGTCGCCGCCGCAACCTCGGCCAATCATCTTGCCGGCCTGACCTTCCCGCCTGGCTGTCGTCGCCTCTACATAGCGGCTGACGCGGATGCCGCCGGCCGGCATGGAATCCGGCGTCTCAGCCAGCACGCAGGCGAAACCGGCATTCTCGCAATAGTGCTTCGCCCGCAGCTCGGCGACTTCAACGACGATCTGCGCCATCTCGGTGCGACCCATCTCGCGGCATGGCTCAGCGATCAGCTCGCCCCGGAAGATGCCCGTCAGTTTCTGATGTCCAGATGAATGGCGCTCGCCGGCAGGCGGGCAGGGGCGACGTCACCGGAAGCCTCGCCGCCATGGCGGCAGTCTGCCGGAAAGGCCACGCCCGCGGCCTGCCTGAGAGGCGATCCCTGCCACCCCCCGGCCGCGGCCGCAACGGCTGCGCCGTCCTCCGCTTCGCTCCGGCCTTCGGTGCGGCCGCGCCCGGTGCGCGGCCGGGATGCGCTGTCAGGCCGCGATAGGCGCGGCCACAACCGACGGAGACACGCCATGACCTACGAGCTTCCTTTCGATGACGGCTACAAGCCCTACCACGCCTCGTCGCCGACCGACCGCGTCATCCTCGAACTACAGATGTACGGCCATCGTCCGCATCAGGACGAGCCCGATCCAAGACCGCTGCCGGACGACGAGGTGATCCGGGCCGGCCTGGCCGGGATCGTCGAGACCTTCGCCGGCATGCTCGGCGACACCAGGCTCGAACCCGACCTCGATGACCTGCTCTGGTCCTTCACCAACGTCTTCCATCGCGCGGCCGAACGCGTCGCCCGTAGCCTCGACCGCAACGAGGAGGCGCAGCGGTCGAGCCAAGGCGAGCAGGATGGCTCGGAAGTGAAGTCCGTGGAGCTGGAGCGGCTCACGGCCGAAGGCATCACCTATATCGAGCGCCGCAACGTCCTCGAAATCATGCGCGACGAGGCCGCCGACCTCTACGAAGCACAGACCGGCTCGGCGTGGCGGCCGCGCACCGGCTCCAAGGTCTCCCATCAGGCGATGACGGCGGCGGTGATCGACAGCCGCGACTTCCTCGCCGCGCGCCGTCGCGCCGAGACCGAGGTGCTGGTGCCAGCCGGCACCAGGATCGCCTTCGCCGGCGGCCTCGACTGCAACGATCACGATCGGATCTGGGACGCGCTGGATAAAGTCTGCGAGAAGCACCCAGACATGGTACTGCTGCATGGTGGCAGCCCACGCGGCGCCGAGCGCATCGCCGCCTGCTGGGCCGAGAACCGCAAGGTCACGCAGATCGCTTTCAAGCCGGACTGGAACCGGCATGCGAAGGCCGCCCCATTCCGCCGCAACGATCAGCTGCTCTCGGTCATGCCCTACGGACTGATCGTCTTCCCCGGCTCCGGCATCACCGAGAACCTGGCCGACAAGGCTCGACGCCTCGGCATCCCCGTCTGGCGGTTCACGGAGGGTGGCGCGTGAGCGCCGCTTTCATTCCCCGCGTCGAAGAACCCGACCCGCTCGCGGTCGGGTTCTTCGCGTGTGCACATCCGTTCCGGTCAGCAATCCGGCGGGGGCGCGGTGCGAAAGAGCGCAGGATGGAGAGTGGCCAAAAGTCCTCCGACACGGGTCGGGCGCGCCGGCCTCCGGCCGGCCGGGCTCTACTCGCGGCGTGCCGCCGCTCCCCGAGCCGGGCTTCGCCGTCTCGGCCTTCGGTGACGATCCCTCGCGCGGGAGAGGGAGAGGAGAGCCGGGCCGGGCGGTTGATCTGAGAGAAAGGAAAGCGACCAATGACGATGATATTCCTTGGCGGTTCGCGTGACATCTTCGAGCTGCCGGTCCTCGCGATCGAACGCATCGGCGCGATCGTTGCGGCCGAGCACGGCGTACTGATCGGTGACGCGCCGGGAGCAGATGCCGAAATGCAGGGCCTGCTCGCAGGCTATAATTACGAGCATGTCGGCGTCTTCCATGGCGGCCCGGAACCGCGCAACAATCTCGGCGACTGGGCTGCCTATCATGTCCCGCCGGTGGATGGCGCAAAGGGCTTTGCCATCCACGCCGCGAAGGATCGGGAAATGGCCCGCCGTGCCGACTTCGGCCTGATGGTCTGGGATGGCGCTTCGCCCGGAACCTGCCTCAACATCCTGCGCCTTGCCGTGATCGGCAGCCCCTGCGTCGTCTACGACACGATGCGCGGCACGATGGGAACCGTCCACACCATCGCGCACTGGCGCGCCATGATGCACAATGCCGGTCCGGACGTTCGCGGCGAAGTGGAAACCCGGATGACGGCGGAGGAGCACGTTGCTGCGGCAACCTGATTGTCGCAAGCCGTGCCGACCCGACCCACGAATGAACGGCGCGAGCCGACCCGCCCTGATCTGTGCCGAAGGCCGACCCCTTGCGAAGCCGCCTCTCGCGGTCCGCCAGCAGTCCTCGGGAACATCCCATCTGCTCATGGCACGAAGGGCAGCGCAGTTGCGGATCAGGCAGCGCATTTACGGCGGCCACGCCTGACCCTGGGATACCTCGCCGGTGCGGGACCAGAGCAACACCGACCGACGCCGAGCGCAAAACCCGGCGCATGACGGCGGACGCCTCCGGGTTTCCCGGCGCGGGGCGTCGTTCGTGGGACTGGCGATGGCGGGCAGATCCGCAGGCGGGGGGCAAACGCTTGACCGCGACCGTGGTGCCTGGCGTGAAGGATCTGCGATGGTGGCCGGAGGCATCGCCCTTCGCTCACATCCGGACCATTCCCGTGTCATGTCGCCTTTGTAGTGGACCGCCTGCTTTTGCGGTCAACCCCCTTTGGGGGTACGCTCGGCAAGAAATTCAGGAAAATTCGATTTCGATCTTTTTGTTTGTGGGCCAGGCACTTTCCTTCCCGCAAGCGGGACCCTTCGAAAGTGCGGCCCGCTCTCTGCGGCAAATAGAATTATCCAGAATTTCTTGCCGAGTGACCGCAGCAGGACGGCCCCCTCCTTTGGCGCCATCGGGAATGGTCCCGATGCAACCGAAGGAGAAGTACCATGGCCACCACGATCGCAAACCTCACCGCCAAGGCCGACGGCTCAATGGAAGGCGTGTTCGCCACGCTGCGGGTCAACGCCCCGATCACCCTCATCCCGAACGCCAACAAGACCCGCGAAGATGCTCCCGACTACCGCATCGTCAACAAGCGCACGGGCTTCGAGATCGGAGCCGGCTGGCATCGCATCTCCCAGCGTTCGGGCGAGGAATACCTCTCGGTCAAGCTGGAAGCCCCCGAGATCGGCGTGATCTTCGGCAACCTCGCTCCCGCCCCCGGCGGCGACGAGAACAAGAAGGTGATCCTGTGGAACAACCCGCAGTGAACCGCAGCGAGCCGGCTCCGCAAGGGGCCGGCTCTCTTTCGCTCCACCCGATCAGGAGGCTTCAATGAGCCGCTACACCACCACCGTCACCAGCGACACCCACTCCGATCTCGACGCCGTGATCGGCTACGATCCGCCGCTGCGCACCTTCTTCCTGCAGGCGTTCCCCGACCAAAGCGGCGACGACCTCGCTTTGTGGCTCGGCACCAGCGACAGCGAATACGAAACAGTCGCTGCCCTGCACACGGCGGCGCTCGCCAAGGGTTTCGACTTCATGCCGCTTCGCGACGACGTCGCACTGTTGCTTGCAGAAGATCTCGCCAAGGCCGCCGACCGACAGCCGCATGACGGTCCGCTCGCAGCGTTCCTGCGGCATCTGCAATCGAAGTAGCCACGAAAGAGGCCCGTGCTGGGCAAGCGTCCGGCACGGGCCTCTTTTTTGCCAACCCGGGCCGTCTCCGTCGAACGTCATCACAACGCTGACCTGTCACGGTGGTCACGTTAGCGCCTCACACGGGGCGGTGCCGCGCCTGCTTCTCGGTTTCCGGTCGCATATCCGGGCACGGGGTGTCTGCTCAGGTCGTCCCATGGTGCCATGGCGCTCCGAAGGCCTCAAGGACGAGCGGTCCCCCCAAAATGCTTGCGCATTTCGGCTCCCCCACTCGCCGCCTCCGGCGGTCGCTGCGCAATCCTTGACCCCTCCGGCCCGCCATCGCCGCCAGCGTCGTCCTTCACAAACATCAAGGAGATGACGATGTCGATCGATCAGCACATTGAAGAACTTCGGGCGGAGCTGCGAAACGCCGTGGATCCCGACGAGCGGCGCTGGATCGAAGAAGAACTTGCGATGGCGCTGGCCGAGCGCGAGGCGATCTGGGCCGGGCAGGAAAGCCTCTTCAGCAGCGATCCGCCCTTCTAGGGCGTCGCGCATTGGGCGCGCTTGTCGGCCTCTGCCGTTGAGCGCGTCCTTCACGGCCTTCGCCGGCACGAAGGCCAACTTCTTCGAGGCCGCGATCTTGATCGTTCCGCCGGTGGCCGGATTGCGGCCTTCACGGGCCGGCGTCGCCTTCACCTTGAATTTTCCGAAGCCGGGGATGTTCGTTTCGGCCCCGCTCGCCGCCCGCGGACGCAATCTCCTTGAAGACGCTGTCGACGATAGCCTTGACCTGTGCCTTGGTCAGGTTCTGTGTTGTGGTCGGCAATCTCGGTTGCTGTCCTCATATCGGGCGGTCTCCTTTCAGCTGGATCAATCCTTTTCCTATGGCGACGGGTTCGCCGCGGCGGTGGGGCCACGCTTAGGTTGCAGCGCGCATCCACTGAAAAGCGCGGGATTCCTGGCATTTCGTCACTTCGAGCGGGGTCAGGTAAGTCCGCTGTCGCGATATCCCTTGCGGCGCTTCGTGCGCTCGAGCCGGCTGAAGGCGTTGGTCGCGGCGTCATCGCTGTCGAACGTCTCCATCATCGACTGACCGTTTGTGCCGATCCTGCCCCAGTTGCGGATGACGGAAGCGCCGCCGAACAAGGTAGGCTGGATTGCGAGCATATAGAAACGCCGCATGTTCCGTGACGGGTCGATGCGGCGAAGATGAACTGGCCCTGTTTTCTCGTGATCCATGGCCAGAGTCTCGCTTCCTTTGGAAGCGGCGTCCAACGACATTGCTGAATCGATCCGGTTCGACCGATTCGTGGAGATGATGGATCGCAGCGTCGGCCGACGCATGGTTGGCTTGTCTTCGGTAAGGAAGCGTTGGGCGAGGCCCTTCGGGCACGGCTCTACTCGCGCCCCAAATGGCGCTCCCGGAGCCCGCAAGCGGTCTCCGCGCATTCGCGTGACGATCCTCTCGCGAAGGTCGGCCCGCCGGCGCGCATCCTCGACGACTGCAGCGCGATGCGGGCGCGTGACCGGCAGGTCGCCGGGGGGCGGACACTGCGCACGCCAGGATTTGCCTCTTTATGACTGACCTGAGCGGTCGCGTTCGCCCACCAATCCTTCGATCATGCCGAGCAGGCTGGATGCCGTCGATGCCGGCATGTCCAAGATACGCAACATCAGCTTCAATTTGTCGTCGGCTTCCTCCCGGGTTTGCCCGAACAGGTGAGGGGCTGCTGCGTGAATCATCTCCACCGGCGAACAGTCGAGAATTTCGCAAAGATGGATCAGCCGCGTCGCCTGGAGCTTGGAGAAGGCCCGCTCATAGCGCGCGAAGATGGTCTCGTGCAGGCCGACCATTGTACCCATCTGCGCGCGGTTAAGCCGCTTGGCGTCGCGGTGCTCGCGGATGAACTGGCTGAATATTTGCTCCATTTCGCCAAAGCTTCGAATACCCTCAAAGCCGGGCTTCCTGTAGATCGGCTTTTCCGATTCTTCATCGGTCGTTTCGACGAGCCCCTGCTCCTCGATGTATTTTTGAACATCCTTGATCGCCATGGCGGCGGCTTCTGCCCGTTCCCTGTTGCCCAAAAATGCGCGTCGGTCTGACCTGCGCATTCGCCCCTATCGGCTCAATTCATTCGAAAGCAGAGCCAATTTGACATTAGTAGCAGAAAAATTAGCCGCGGATCAAATCACCGTCTTCCTCAAGCGCCGATCTCATCGAGGTATCTGACGATCGCCGCTTCGATAATCGCCTGCATCGACGTTTCCGTGTTGAACGATGCCAGCTTCAACCGGCGTTTTGTCTGCCGGTCGAGACTTACATTGACGAAGAAGTTTTCTCCCTTCACCCGTTCGCGCTTCACCCGCCGCAGTGCCTTTCTTGCCTCCTGCCGCATGTCGACTTCGACCTCCGGCTTGCTGCTTGGCGGTTCCGGCGATCTGGTCGCTATGTCTTGTTGGCGCACGTTGACGGGGTCAGCGGCGATCTGCTTTCGAGGCGCTGTCGCGAACTCAGCAAGCGACAGGTTTTCCCGGCGGCTCATTCCACTTCCCCATTTTCGCCGCCAAGGTTGAGAAGCGTATCGATCTCTTCGACGACGCTCCGCGTCTCGCGGCGCGCCTTGGCGACTGCCTCGGTCAAATCCTGCATCTGCAGCGTGCCGATGCCGTTCTGGATGTCCTTGTAGACGTTGCGCTCCATCACCTCGGTCCGAAACAGATAGGTGCCGACCTTGCCCTCGATGATCGGACGAATCTTGCGATAAAGCTCGGTATGACGAACAGTCAGCGAGACGCGCGTCCGCAGCACGCCATGCCGGCAATCGCAACCGAGCGCGTCGTTGACGCGCAGGACGGACTCGAAACAATCGATCGCCCCGAGCACCTCCCGCTTCGATGCCTGGATCGGCGAGATCACCAGGTCGGACCATCCGATCACCGGATCGACTATCGCGGTGTCCTCTCCCGGCGTGTCGATCAGAACGTAGTCAAAACTGTCGGCGGCACGATCCAGAAAGGCGCTAACCGCTTTGGCGGTCTTATGGCCAAGGACATCGATCCCCTCTGCCTGCGCTTCCTTTTCCCGGCAGTCGCTCCACCACTTGGTCAAATTGCTGCGGGCATCCATGTCGACCATCGCGACGGTCAGGCCCCGCAGAGCGTACTCGCCGGCAATGTTCATGAGCGCGGTGGTCTTTCCTGCGCCACCCTTGCCGTTGATGGCGGAGATCACGGTCGGCATCCTGCGTTCTCCTACTAATATGTGTTTCTACTCACACACGAATCCATGTCCGTGGAGATGTGGATTCGTATGGCTCCACGCTTACACGAGTGTAGAAATATAGAGTCGTATTGACCATAGAAAAATGGAGTAGAGGCGATATTGGCGTCAAATCACTGTCTTTTTGAGTTGGCAGGATACGGAAAAATGTGATACATTTTTCCTGACAATCGAGGGACAAGCCCTCGATCCGCGGCCTGCGGCCGCAAAGGCAGGAAAGATCGCCGATGAAACCGCCGAACGCATTGCGTTCACGACGGGCCGCCAGACGGGAAAAGGTCGCCCACATCCGCTTTGCGGAGGATGAGATATCTGCCGTGGAAACCGCTGCAGAACGAGCGGGGCTTTCCATTTCGGCTTTTTTCCGGTCGCTCTCGCTCGAGGGCGCCGGTGTCCGGCCGTTCATGAACAGGGAAGATCGGGCGATCCTCGAGATGCTCATCCAGGACATGCGCGCCGTCGGCGGCAACCTCAATCAGATTGCCCGGGCCCTTAATGGAAGTCGGTCTGTGGCTGGCTCGGATCTCAAAGGAGCAATCGACGATGCCCGCGCGATCGCAACCACGGTTGCGGCCGAGCTCGCTGCGATGACGAAGCGCGCCGGGGCTGCCCGGCGCGGTGAGGCGACGTGATGGAGTTCTTCCTGGGCGCCTTCGAGCGGGATTGGGAGCGCCGGCGCGCCGCGCTGCTGCACGAATTACAGATGGGCGAGCACGAAGATCTCGACTGGGACCGGCCGCGAAGGGGAGGGGTTGCCCATCTGCCGGCGGGTGTTGGTGGTTGGGGCGGCGCGCGGCGGCAGGGCCGCGCCGTTGCATTCCGCGGAACCGGTGGCGGCCGGCCAATGCATGCTCGGTTTGCGGCGCTCGCTCGAGGAAGCCAGCCGGCGGTGGTCAAGCTTGCCTCCTATGGCGGCGGCATCCGGGCGGCAGCCATGATGAGCTACGCCTCGCGTTCCGGTGAACTCCCGGTTGAGAACGAAAAGGGCGAGCGCATCATCGGCAAGCAAGCGCTCGCCGAATTGCGCGGGGACTGGGAGCATCTCTTCGACAACCGCACCGCCAGCCGCGATGTGGGCATGTTTCAAGCGTCTATTACCGCGGCATCGGTCGCGGGCATGGACGATCGGGAGGAATTTGCTCGTGAGGCCTTGAGAGCAGGCTTTGGCGAGCGGCGCTTTGTCTACGCCATTGAAGAGAAGAAGGCGGACGAGCTCGAGGTGCGGGGCGTCGTGGTGCTGCGCGACCCAGGCGGCGAGCGCCTGACCGCTGACGCCAAGGCAACGGCGATCGTCCAGGAGAGGGTAGACAATTCCGATGTCGGACGGGAAGCGAAAGTCCGTTTCCGGTTCCGCGGTTACGGCAATGGCGTGGAATTCGCAACGGCGCGGGTACGAGATCTGGTCGAGCGCATGCAACAGGGTGGCGTGCGAGATGAGACGGCCCGCATCGTCGGAGACTTCGAAAAAGCCGGCGACCTGGTCCAGAAGGAATGGCGGCGGGAGCTGCACAGCCGCAAGGGCAGGGACGTCATGCATCTCATCGTCTCGGCACGCGCCGGCACAGATGTAACGGCATTCCAGGCCGCGGTGCGCGATTTTCTTGGTGAGCAGTTTGGCGGTCACCGATACGTGTTCGCACTGCATGATCCGGCCGACGATCCGAAGGAAATGGGGCAGGGCGGACAGCGTCCGCATGTCCATGCCCATGCCATCGTCACCATGCGCTCTGAGACGGGTGATCGGATCGTGACCAGCCCGCAAATATTCCGGCAATGGCGTGCGCTGATGGCCGAGAAGGCTAGGGAGCATGACATCGACATGGAGATGACCGACCGCCGCGAATTTGGCAATCCACCGGCATATGCGCGCAATCAGGTGCGGCCGGTGAGTTACGCCGGGCGGACCGAGCACGAAGGCACGAGCAGGGCCGCGCAGGTCCGCTATGATCGCAAACGTACCAACCAGCGGTCTGCGGCCCGATCGCCGAGCAGCACCGACTACGCTGTCGAAGCGGTCCAAGCCTGGGACGAGGTCATGCGCG
Source organism: Mesorhizobium sp. M1D.F.Ca.ET.231.01.1.1 (assembly GCF_003999155.2). Taxonomy (NCBI): domain Bacteria; kingdom Pseudomonadati; phylum Pseudomonadota; class Alphaproteobacteria; order Hyphomicrobiales; family Phyllobacteriaceae; genus Mesorhizobium; species Mesorhizobium sp. M1D.F.Ca.ET.231.01.1.1. Next base: position 55,922 of record NZ_RZOZ02000010.1, on the reverse strand, counting down.
GAAGGCCCGAAAAAGCCGTCGCGGACTTTGCGACCGAGCAGATAGATCGCCTTCAGACGGCATTAGGAGAGAGTCAAATCGACATCGGGAAATTTGAAAACTCGCATAATGCTACAAATTTGAAAGCCAATATGATAGAGTTAGAGAAATTGGTCGCAGCCGGAGGCCTGCCCATGCATTCGATGACACGAATGGAATTCGAAGCCTATGAAAAGCGCGTCGAAGCAGTGCTCGCAACCGTCGAGGCCGCCATCGAGCCGGTCGAGAAAAAGGATTTCGACGAGATCGCCGCGACGGCACGCGAGGTGGTGGAAATCCGTCGCGAGTATCTGGAGCTTTCGGAGCGAGAGGCTCAGGCCGAGCGTCTCGAGGCTGCTCCGCAGGGTCAGGGCGAACGGGACGCGCCGCGGCCTCCGCAGGATGCGGTCAAGTTCCAGATGGCGGAGCGGGCCGGTGCTGACGGCGCAGTAGAAGGAAAGGTGAAAGATAACCCTGATCAGAGGCGCTTCGATAGCGAGGCACGCGTCTCGCGGGACGATCTCTTCGACAGTGCAATCGCTCGCCATGGCGAAAGGGCTGTGCGTGAAGGAGATGAGATCTTGGCCGGGTATGATGCTGCCGCCCAATCACTTGAGCGCGCCACGACCAGGTTCTCGAACGAGTATTCCGGCAGTGACCTATCCGATGACGAGCGTGCAACCATTCGCGCTGACTATCTTGCGGCGTCAAGTCGATATGACGCCGTGCTTCAACGCTACGCCCGGGAAGCACTCGACGGAAACACCTATCTCTACGAACAATCGAAGGGAGAGGAAAACCTGCAGAAGGCGCTGAAGGAGGAGGCTCAGCACCGTGCTTCCCAGCGGGCGATCGACATGTACGATCCTACAAGGAATCTCCCTGCACGACAGCATGACGAGCAGATGGTGCGAGCCGGTGACGAGTTGTTCGCCCGCATCGACGCCGCAAGGATCGCCGCTTATCGCCTTCACGAGCCGGAAAATCGCGACAGCCGATCACCCGCTTCGAGCCTTGCCGAAACAGAAGCCGAGCGTGACGCCCGGATTGCAAAATTGAGCGAGGCGGAGATCCGATACGCCGATCTGTTGCGGGAGGCTGCCCGAGCCGCGATCGACGGCAACGGCTACATCCGCGATATGGCAACGATCAGACACGATCTGAACAACGAAATCCACATGGAGAGCCGGCGCAGAGCGGAAGCTGAACAGGAACGTGACGATAACGTACGGGTTACATCTGGACGGTCTGAACCGGGCAGCCGTGCGGCGAGGTTGAATGAGGAGTACCGGGCGGATCCGCCACAACAGCAGGTTCCGCGCTTGCGCGAGTTGGAGCGTGAAGTCGAGCAGCGGCACGACCGCGAGCGTAGCGAGCAGGAACGCTAGGTCAGGACAATGAGGCAGCATTGGCACATTAAACCACTTCCGCCGCCCGACGACAGTGCTGATCGTCCGGATGGCTTTGTGGGATTTGCACTGTTGGCTCTGATTGTCATCGGCCCATTGATTTTGTTCGGGCATGAGCTGGGTGCTATGGAGACGTGGCTGGTCGACGTCTACAAAGCGGTCGAAAGCTGGCTTTCACCCGTTCGGGATTGGTTTTTGGGCTAGTAGCGTGCATCTCCATTGTATTTTCCGGCAATATGCCCTAAATTTGTAGGCACATTGCCGGAGTTGAACCATGGCCACTGCCATTGCTGTCATTGAAGAGGTGTCACGCAAGCTCGGGGGACCGAGCGTGCTGGGAACAGATGTTCGTTCTCAGGCAGATCTCGCCATGATCGTCCGTCGCAGATTGCCCTTGGCCACCTTGAAGGGATTGTCGCTTGCCGGCCTCAGCGAGCAGGAGATCGAGCGCTTCGTCATCCCGCAGCGCACCCGTCGCCATCGGGCCGAGAAGAACCAGCCGCTGACTGTGGAAGAGTCCGATCGCGCCGTAAGACTGGTTCGCATCCAGGCGCTGGCGGAAGAGACCTTTGGGGATGCAGCAAAGGCCAATCGGTGGCTGCGTAAGGAGCTCGGCGAATTGGGTGGCGAGACGCCTTTGAGCGTCGCCCAGACCGAGGCCGGCGCCCGCGTCGTGGAAACCATCCTCGGGAAGATCGCCTGGGGCGCCGCCGCCTGATGCGGTTGTGGCGGCTTTCGAGCCTCCAGTATGCGAATGCGATGGACGGCGGCTACGGCCTGCTGTTCGATGGCCGCTGGAATACGGTCGGGCATCCAGTCACCTACGCCGCCACGTCGCCCTCGCTCTGTATCTTGGAGAAGCTTGTCCACGTTGAAGACCCGGCATTGTTGCCGGCCCTCGCCATGGTGGCATACGATATCTCGGATGAGATACCGGCATCGCATCGATCCGTCCGTGACCTTCCTGCAGATTGGCGCCAGCAGGAAGCCATGACGCAGCGCCTTGGCGACGAATGGCTCACCGCAAATGACACGGCGCTGCTCTTTGTTCCGTCGGCAATCGTACCGATCGCGGATAGCCCGGACCGCAATGTCCTTATCAATCCACGCCACTCTGAGGCCGCAGCGGTTCAGATCGCGCGCGTCGAGCGATTCGAGCTGGACATCCGGCTGTTAAGGGAATGAGATGGGAAATGACCTTTTTATTTCAATGCGTTAGGTCGTTACGCCAAGACTGAGGCAAGTGACGCACCAACCCCATACAGATCATCGCTTTACACAGGTCAGCGCCCCCGGACAGACTTACCCAACAGAAACCGCTGCACGCTCAACCCGGCCAACAGAACGTAAGGCGGCACGCCAAGCGAATAGTGACCACAGTTCAATTCCAAAATATTTGGCCTAGCTCCGGCGTCCTTTAGCCTCTGCATGAACCTCTCCGAGAGTGCCGGCAACACCACTTTGTCTCTCTTGGCCAACACAGCGTGAAGTTCGAGATCAGGGCGTGCCAAATTATGTGCGTAATTCTCCAGGTTAAGTGGACCCCAGGCCCTTCTGAGATCCGTCACCTCAATCTCAGGCTCAAGGCTATCGCGTATCAATCGTGTCGCGCGACCCGTCCAAACCATGTCCGCCAGACTCCCCGCCGTCAGAAACAGCGAGGCTTTTGACACGGCTTGGTCGCGTGCAGCAATCAACCCCGCGACCCAGGAACCCAAGCTCATACCAAGAACCGAAATCTCTCTATAGCCTTCGCTCTTCAACCAACGGATGAGCTTTCGCCCATCCAATACTGCCTGCCTTATGGACTGGATCGTTCGACCGAGATTGGGGCTAAGCATATAGTCGGCGTGGAGGGAGCCGGGACGGCTGCGCTCGAAGTGATAAGGCATGGCAATCTCGACAACGGTGATACCACGCCGGGAGAAAAAGTTGGCAATCTGACGGTTCCGCGCGCTTGCATTCCAATGGTGAAAGATCACCATCGCTCGATCGATCGACCCGCTTTCTGTGACTTTCGCCCACACAACATTGTTCGCTGCGATATCAGTCGCAATGTCCGAGGGAAACTTTAGCCACCCATCTTTCCTTTCAAAACCCTGATCGCTCTCACTCGGCTCATCGAAAAAGGCTGGATCGGCCACGGCCTGGTCGGCAAGCACACAAAACTCCTCGATGCTTGCAATCTTCCCCGCCCCCGGAAAGGCGCGGTCCGCGTCAAGGATGAAATCCGATGTCCTCTTCCCTTCCTCACCGCGTCGAGCACGCCGCTCATCCCAACGATCAAGCCAGCTATGATACACTGTGATTTTTTCCTAACTCGCTCGCTCGCCATCGCCCAAATCCGGGATCAAATAAGCCGTATGTCGCGAGCAGCACTCCAACGCCCAGAAGGATCGAAAAGCCAGCAAATGCACCGATCAGCAAGTAGCTAGCAACGAGTAACGCCAAGACCGCTGACATCTTCCACAAAGGCGCTTGAATCCGACTTCCGAAACCTAAACGGATGGTCCCATACACAAAAACAACGCAGGTCGAAATAACGATAAGAAAGCTGCTGTAATGCGTCGGCATCCTATACGCGATCCCGTCGCTCACGTCGTTGCCGCCATATAAGGCTGAAGACATATCGCCGACCAACCAAGCCACGATATTTTCTCCACGCGATGTCAGGTAAGCGCTTTGGGCCTTCATGCATATGGCGATCAGAACGCCCAAAACAGTACATCGAAAAATCCCACGCATCACCCTGAGGCCGACTTCATTGACCTCACGTTGGTAATCCGCCTCCGACCCGCTTTTCGATGCCCCGCCAATTGTCCAAAGATCATGGACAACCGTGTAAAGCAAAATGAGACCGACAAAGAACAGATAAAAGCACAGGCACATATAGAAGTAAGCGAGCCCGGTGAACACGACCTCTTCTGGCACCGATATGAGCTCAGGGCGCACAATCGCCAACTTGCCCCAGTCCGTCGCATAATTGCCACCGCCTTTCATCAGCGGGAGCAAACACACGCCGATCCACTGAAAAAGACCGGCGAACACCACACAAATCAAAAAAACCGCCCAGTATGAATACGAAGAAGCGTCTACGTTGTGCGCCCATGCATCGTCGTTCCTGATCCGGTCGCCCTCCGTTACAAGCTTTAAGCGCCCCTCATTTTTCCAAAAGACAAGCAGCTCTGTCACGAATGCAAAAAACAGGGGCAAAAGCACCATGAACAGGAATGTCCAATTCGGCGCCCAAAGAAACCCAACCTGTTTAACGAGGCCTGCCCGGACGTAGGTAGCGTCGTGAATCCCCGTAATATACGACAAAAACCCAAGAGCGGCGGCACCCGCAAACACCGACGCCGGTAAATTCAACGGAGATCCGCGACTAAAAAGCGCTTCCGATCTCCCCGCCAAACTGAAACGCTGCCTCGGCCCCTTGGCGTCAGGATCCCGTGCCAGCGCCTCCGGGGGGTCTGAGTCGTCTTCGAAGGTCGTGGCCTGAGCCATATCTGGAACCGCCAGCGCAACATCGCTTCCGGCGCTCTTCGATTCTCGTCTCTTGGCCGCTAACCGCGATTGCGCGGCACTCAGCTCCATCTGCCATTCGCTGGTAGCCACAGGATCATCGCAGCCAAAAACCCTTGCCAGCCAACGGATGTTGGCAGCGCTAATTCCCTTCTCGTTCTCTTGAAACCAAAGCTGCACTGTTCGCAGATCGACCCCAATCCGGTTGGAATCAATTTGTGTAATCGCTTCTGCAAGAAGCTCGGGCGTCCATGGGCCTGCAGGAAATCCATCTTTGCCCAATGGCCGGCCAGCACCCGCAGCGGCTAATCGTTTAAATAATTCTTTGAAATCACTCCCGTCTCTCGGTGGAGGGAGAAATAACTTTCCATTTTTAAACAAAGACTTGCAGGCTCTGATTTCGCTTCGTTTCGTATCCTATCGTGCCATCGCTCCTGATCAACGTATTTCTCGACTCGATGCAACGGGCGAGGGGCGGGCCGCGAATCACTCGGAGCAGGACAATGGCTGTTGAACTGGCATGCAGCAATGGAAAGGTGCAGGAGGCAGACGCAGTCGTCGATCTGATCGCGGCGCACCGCCGCGCCATTTCAGAGCTGGAGTGTCTCGGGAAACGTATGATGCACGCCGGAGAGGCCGAGGCGGCGCTGATCGGGCCACGGCTTGACGCCATCTTCGCGGACGAAACGGTTATTCGACGGCAGGCAGCGATGGCGCCGGTGGCCGATGTCGGCGATCTGAAAGATGAAGGCCGAATATTTCGCGCGGCTCATCTTCCTTCGGAGCTGGCAAGAGGATGGCGGCCCTTGAGAATAAGGGGATACAGCCTGACGAGATCAGCGGGAATGTGATTTCGTCGCCATGGCGCGCACTAGAAACTTCCACTGGCTACGCATGGTTAGTGACCGCGGACTCGCCCCATCGAAGACGATTGCTGAGCTCGACCGGATAGGCGCTGCCAATCGGAGACTTCAGCGAATCTTGCGCTTGCGCTGGCAACCGATCAGATTGCCGCTGACTTGGATTATCAGACGAGATATGCGACGGGCGGTTGCCAAGCTGATCGCAGCTGAGCCCACGAACGCGCCGGACGCTTGCGATAAGATACTTGGTGTCGCGGCCGTCATGATCGCCACTGGCGCCGACATCGATGACGAACAACAAGCCCGGCTTCTTGCGTCCACGGCACGCTTCCGGGACGAAGTCGCGGAACTGCTTTGCTCGAAGCAACCGAATCCGAAGCCAGGTTCGCCAGGCGGATCAAGCGCTAACGCCGGAGATTGAACCAGTGCCGGGACACGGACCCGTCTTTGGCAGAAATATCGAAGTAATACGGATCCCGGCGTGACGGGCGAGGCATCGAAATCGTATCACTGCATCCTTCGCGACGGCTGCATGTATTGCGATCCTTCTGGACGCACAGACTCAGTTCGCTGCGCGTCCCGTGACCGACCTCGGAATATCCGACGCTCCACCCGGCCGGACAATCAGCGTATTTTTCGTAGCCGGGCGAGCCGGCGCCTGCTTCGGGGCAGGTGGGCCACGAGAAACCCCAGCCGCTCATGGCCGAGATCAATCGATCCATGGGCGGGTGGCAGGCAGGCACGCCATGCCAGGATGGGTTTGATGACGACGCGCACAAAAGGACTTCGCAACCCCACTCGCTGGCCTGTGTGCCAACAACGCTGGCTGCTAGTGAAGCGAGGGTAGTTGACGCAAGGATGATAGTGGATCCGATGGGGCGCATGGTCATTTTCTCCTGGGCATCCAAGTTCAGTGGTCGGCTCGGCGCGGCCGTTTATGCGCGTCGGCGAATGGCGGAGAGATTTCTCGTCCGCGCTCCGCCAGCAAATTGAAGTCGGCGATCGGGCGTCTCTCAAGCGTTCGATCGACGGCCTTTCCGCGCCACTCGTCCATGTCGAGCACGTAGGTGGCCCACATCCCATAGCGAGCTGCCATGGCTTGGCGTTGCCACGTGGCGTACCCAGGAAGGGGAGGGGAGGCGACCCGCGCCCAGCCGACGCGAAGCATCTCGACAGCGAGGTCGCGTCCGCTCATGGAACAGGAACCGACATAGGTACCGTCCGAATCGAACGCAGTCACCCGACACGTTACCTGATCGTCGCTGACCGCCCTTTTGAGCCAGGCCTTGGCAAGGGGACCGCACGGCACGGGCTTCAGCGCAGTCTTCTTGCCGTATCGGGTCGGGTCGAAGGCCCACTGAGGTAGTTCGCACACGTCGATGCCGGCAAGACGGACTTTCTCGGCCGATCCCGGAAACCAGAGTGTCCGTCCATCGATGATCGCTACCCGGCCGGTGATTGCTTTAGAGACCGCTTCACTGGGCAGCGAGGACGGCGTAGTCCGCAGACCGACGGCATCGGCCGACCAGCAAGGGGAGGTGGCAACCGACACCGCGAGAAGAGCAGCAAAACAGGTCGCCTGCATTCTCATTGGGCTGCCGGGCTCCGTGCCACGGCACGGCCGAGCAGGATCGCTGGGTGCTGCACGTCCTTGAATTGCCACAGGCCTGCACGCTTTTCGCGCGCGACCTGCTCGGCAACCGCATAGGCAGGCGAATAGGGAAGGCCATCCGGCTGCAGGGCAGCGAAAGCATAGCCGGACGTGATCATCAGATTGCCGAGATCCAGTCGGTCGGCGCCAACCGCGGCGTAGCAGACGACATGGGCAACGTTGGCAATCGTCGCCACCGGCGCGCAGACCGGCTTTGTGTCGGCAATGAATGCCGCCATGACGGCAAGGGACGCCTCGCCGCAATCCTCTCGATGGCCGGACCGATCCGTGTAGAACGTGCCGCGAAGGCAAGCTTGGACGCCATAGAGATGGTACCTGGCGCCAGCCTCTGTCCAGCTGTCACCGCTCTCGAGCGCCACGCCGGGCCGGAGGTTGAAATAGCCTGCGGGGGCGGCGGCCACAGGCCCCGAAATCACGGCCGCCAATACGACAGCGAGCGATCTCATTTCGTCTTGATCCGGGGATCTGCCCACATGCCGTAGCCGCCACCCCGGCCAATCTTTTCTGCCTGCTCAAGATCGGGCCGCGCGAGGCCTCCGCCCGGCTTCCTGGCAAGTCGATGCGTGCCGAGCGATACCAATTGCTCCTCGAACATGTCGACCGTGTCGAGACTGCCGGGGTAGTTGTAGTAGCCGTAACAGGTCGCGTCCTGGATAGGCGCGTTGGCTTCGCTGACGAAGGCGCGGCAATAAATCACCTTTGGCGACTTCAATAGTGTCTTGAGTCCCTGCTCGGCATAGTCGGCGCAGCTGCCGGCGAAGTTCTCGCGACGGTTCACCATGTCGCCCTCGCAGGGCTCGATACCGAAGAGGTGGACGGTGATCTTGTCGTCGACCGCGAAATCGGTCGGCGAAACCGTTTTGAAGCCACTGGCTGAGGCGAAGCCTCTACGATCCGTGACGCCGCCCTTGCCGTCGTAATATTCGATGACCAGCACGGTTTTCCCCGATGCGGCGAGCGAACGGATATAGGCCTGGTCCACGGGACTCGCGGCAAGCGCCGGCATGGCCATCAAAAGGGACAGACCAAGGCTGCTGAGGCAACGTTTCATAGGGACCGTTTTCCTCGGTTGCGGGCGGCGGGGCGAATTGCAATGTGCTCTTTTCGCATTCTCGACGCAAGAAAAAATCATAGGCAAATTGACATTCTTTTTTATCTGACATACCGATTCTTGCATTCGACGTTCCTGCCTCGGATGATCTGGAATGGCCTTGTCACGTTTTCACTCGCAAGTTTTGCCATACGTCGCGCCAGTCCTGCTCGCGACCATAGGAATGCATTCCGCCGGCTCGGCACTCTCGGCAGAACAAAGGCATGAGACTGCGCAATCTACCGTCAGGTCCGCTCAAACTGCTGGTCCAGAGACCGATTCCGAAGCAGTGGACAGCGTCTTTCGCAATCGTTGGCTCGATGGTGCCCGGCAATACGTTGTTTCCGCAGATGGCAAGCTTCAAACGGCAGATGGTTCGCTTGGTGACGTCGATGTGGGAAAAGCGACGATTGCCGGGACTGCCAATGATGGCTCTGGCCAGCAGAGTCAATTTGACCTTTCTACAATCAAGCCTGCATTGCCATGTGGCCCATCACCTCTAACGGCAGCGGAAATTGCTCGTCTGGTGGTCGAGGCGGCACAAAAGTACCGGGTCGATCCCGCTTTCGCGCTCGCCGTTTCGACGGCCGAGAGCCGTCTGGATCGCGATCGCAATTCGCCCAAGGGCGCTCGCGGGCCGATGCAGCTCATGCCTCCGACCGCAGATTTTCTCGGGGTCACCGACATTTGCGATCCCGCTGCGAACATCGACGGTGGGGTCAGGTTGTTGAAGTCGCTGTTCGAGACCTACCGGAATCCGCTGATCGTCGCGGCTGCCTACAATGCGGGCGAGACCAACGTCCAGAAGTACGGGGGCGTGCCGCCATTCCCGGAAACCGTCCGCTTCGTCGCCGAGGTGATCAATCGCCAGATCGGACTGCCCCTGCCAAGGGCAAAGGACCAAGGCACGAAGGGGACTTTGACCCAGAGAATTGACGACGACGCCGCGGCCGGCGTGCTTGCCAATGCCAAACCGCGCCAGTGGGTTGGCGGCGTCATGCAATTCTAGAAGGAGACCGACATGAAGAACCACATCCTCTCGCATTTGGGGTCGCCCGCCGCTCGGCCCGCGTTGCTTCTGCTGATGGTTGCGGCATTGGCGGTCACAGCTGCCGAGCCGGCGCTTGCCCAACAGACATCGGGCGCGTTCGCACCGCTGGAAACGGCCGTCCAGATGATCGTCGATTTCATCACTGGACCTTTCGGGCGGCTGCTGGCGATCATTGCTGTGATCGGTCTCGGCTTCCTCGCCTTTGCCGGGCGGCTCTCCTGGTTTACGGCCGGCGCTGTCGTGATCGGTATCGGCCTTGTCTTCGGCGCCCCAGCGATCGTCGACCAGATGATCTCGGCGGTGGGGAAGTGAGCCATGAGCGACCTCTCCGACGACAGGCCGTATCTTACGCCGCTGGTCATCGGCCTAACGCGGCCGCCGATGATGTGGGGCATACCGCTCACTGCCTTCTATCTGATCATCGGCCTCACGCTGATCACTTTCCTGGTGACGACCAGCTTCTGGGCCGCGACGATAGCGCCCGTCGCCTATCTGGCGCTCTTCGCACTCACCAGCCGCGATATCCGCATCCTTGACCTCGCCCAGGTGGCTGGTCGCCGCACACCGCGGACGCCGAACAAGCTGTTCTGGGGCACGAACTCTTACGGGCCATAACCATGCTTACTGTCGTTGCCGACGAACTGGGTTTCGGACGCGAGCGCCGCCGCGAACGGTCGATCGCCTCGCACATCCCTTACATGCGCCACCTTTCCGATACCGTCATCGGTCTCGAAAGTGGTGCCGTCCTCAGCGTCATCAAGCTCGATGGGTTGTTCTTCCAAACCGAGGACCAGGCCGAGCTCAACATGCGCGCCAGCGTGCAGAACACCTTGATCCGCGCGCTCGGATCAAGCCGCTATTCGCTCTGGTCGACGGTGATGCGCAGGCAGGTCAAGCCGGAGCTCGGCGGCTCGTTCTCCGATCGCTTCTGCGACCTTCTCAATCAGCGCTACTCGGCGGTGCTTAGCGAGAAGCGCATGTTCGCGAACGAACTCTATTTGACGATCGTACGGACCGGCATGCGCGGTCCCTTAGGAACCGCGGAGGCAATCTCAAGGCTGTTCGATCGGTCCACGCGGCCGCAAGTACGCCGGCAGCGAACCCATGAACACATCAACGAGCTGGAAGAAGTCGTCGGCAACGTCACACGCGAGCTGCAGAAATACGGCGCACGTGCTCTCGGCGTCACCTATCGCGACGACGAGCCCTATTCCGAGCCGTGCGCGTTCTTCAACGCCATACTGACCTGCGGCCTGTCGCGGGACATGCGGCTGCCCCGGATGGGAATCCGCAGTTATGTCGGGACCTCGCGGCTGCATTTCTCACGACGAACGTTGCAGGCGCAGGGTCCTACGGACGCCGACAATCGCTTTGGCGCGATGCTGTCGATCAAGGAGTATCCGCCGTTTTCGGGCCCGGGCATGCTCGACGGCCTGCTCCAGGTCAATCACGAGTTCATTCTTACCCAGTCCTTCACGCTTGCTGACAAGCCAGTCGCGCAGGAACGGATTTCACGCCTGCAGCGGCAGATACGAGCTTCCGACGAGGCCGGCAGCACGGTCGAGACGGACATCGATTTTGCGCTCAACAGCCTGGTCAATCAGGAAGCAGTGTTCGGCTATCACCATTTCAGCCTGCTTTGCCTGTCGCGCGAGTTGGCCGGGCTCGACAAGGCGGTCTCGGAGCTTGGCGCCTGCCTCACCGACATGAACGTCAACTGGCTGCGCGAGGACCTGAACATGGAGGCGTCCTTCTGGGCGCAACTGCCGGGCAACCATGCGTACATCGCGCGCTCCTGCATGCTGTCCAGCGCCAACTTCGCCGGCTTCTCCTCCATGCACAATTTCGCGACGGGTCAGGCGTCCGGCATCCATTGGGGCCTGCCGATCTCGATCCTCGAGACCACGTCGCAGACACCCTACTGGTTCAATTTTCACCAGCGTGACGTCGGGCATTTTCTGGTCACGGGCCCGACGGGATCCGGCAAAACCGTCGCACTTACGTTCCTGCTTGCGCAAGCGTTTCGCATCTCGCCCGAGCCTCGGGCAGTGTTCTTTGACAAGGATGAGGGCGCCTCGATCTTCATTCGCGCCGTCAACGGCAACTATGAGGTCCTGCAGCCGGGCACGCCGACCGGTTTCAATCCGCTGCAACTGGAAAACACCCCCGCGAACCGCGAATTCCTGGTTCGTCTTCTGAAGGCCATGCTGTCGCCTGCGGACGGTCACGGCTTCTCCCAGGAAGAGGAAGACACGCTCGAGCGCGCTATCAGGCGCATTTGCGAGGAGCCGGTCGAGCAGCGGACGCTCGCCAATCTGTCCGGGCTTCTCATGGGGCGCTCACGCTCGGCCGCCAATGATCTCCAGTCGCGGTTGAGGCCATGGTTCGAAGGCGAGAAGGCATGGCTCTTCAACGCGCCGCACGACGCACTCTCCTTTTCCGGCAGGCGCATCTTCGGGTTCGACATGACGCATATCCTCGATAATGAAGACGTGCGCACGCCGGCACTGATGTATCTGTTCCACCGCATCGACGAACTGCTCATAGGCGATCCGGTCCTGATCTTCATGGACGAGGGCTGGAAGCTGCTGCAGGACCCAGCGTTTTCCAGCTATATCGTCGACAAGATGAAGACGATCCGCAAACTGAACGGGATCGTTGGCTTCGGCACCCAGTCAGCCGCGGATATAGCCCGCGCGCCGCAATCGCACACTTTGATCGAGCAGTCGGCGACGAATCTGCATTTCCCGAACCCGCGCGCGGATGAGGAAAGTTACATCCGACGCTTCGGTCTGACGGCCAAGGAATTTGCCTTCATCCGCAACACGCCGCCGGAGCGGCGGACCTTCCTCATCAAGCATGGCAACGATTCCGTCATTGCCCGGCTGGACCTTTCGGCGATGCCGGACATCGTCAAGGTGCTGTCCGGCCGCAAGGACACGATCGAAGCCTGCGCGGCGCTGCGTACGCGCCTTGGCGAGGATCCGGCGGCGTGGCTGTCCGAATTCTGCGGCTGGGGGAGGGCGGCATGATCCGACGAATTCCCCTGTTGCTCGTTCTTCTCGCGACGCCGGCCGCGGCCGATATTCCGACCATCGATGGAACAACACTGGATGAGCGCCAGGACCGGAACGACAAGACCACCGAAATCGACAAGGTCGATCGCGATCGCTACACCACCAATGAAAGCGTCACCTGCGCGGTGTATCGGCCAGGCCGAAAGGATGATCCGGTCGCCGCGGCCAACGCGAATCCGTCAATCGCAGGCATGGTGAGGCGCGTCGCGCGCGAAGAGGGGATTGACGAGAACCAGTTCCTGGCGCTCGTCTATCAGGAGAGCCGCTTCAATCCTTGCGCCAAGTCCAGCGCCGGGGCGATCGGACTGTCCCAGCTCATGCCGGGCACGGCCTCGGACCTCGGCGTCAATCCTTACAACATCGAGCAGAACCTGCGGGGTGGCGCACGGTATTTCAAGCAGCAGCTTAAACGCTTCGACGGAAACGTCTCGCTGGCGCTCGCCGCCTACAATTCCGGTTCGGGAAATGTCGAAAGCTACGGCGGCATTCCGCCTTTTCGCGAGACGCAGGATTACGTCCGCGTTATCACGCAGAAATGGCTGCCGGCCTTCGGCGGGTCTGACAAATCGGGCATTCCTTTAAACTATGGCGGCACGAGCACGGCCTATGAAGGCATGCGCTCGAGCACCATCAATTCGATGGGACTAACAAGCGCCACGGGCGACGGGTCAGGCGATGTCACGTCCTGGTTCCAGCAGTTCGGTGCGAAAGCGACCGGCACAGTGCAGGACAGTTGGGACCAGAATTCCGGCGCCCGCAACGCCAACATCGATATGCTCAATCGTATGATCGGTCTCGGCGCCAGCCTGGCCGATCTCGTCAACTCCAGAAATGCGGTCACCCTCAGCGACATTTCCGGCGCCAGCCGCTCAGGCCGTTACCAGGACGGTGACGGCGGTGACAATCGCGCCATTACCGGCTTCTGCGACGATCGCACCGGCCTGGTCTGGAATCCCGAGATCAAAGCTTGCGTCCAACAACTCAACCAGAACGCCGAACTGCTCCTCGTTCCTCAATGACTGGAGATTCCTCATGAGACGCATTCTCTTCCTTGCTGCCGCCACGGCCATCACTTCGACGGTAGCGCGTGCCGATATACCGGTCATCGACAAGACCAACTACGCCGTCGCCAAGGATACGGCTGAGAAGACCTCCAATATCCTTGACACGAATAAGGATATCCTGACGACGGTCGAAAAGACCCTCGAGGCGGTCACCGGCGATCGAGGCAGCGATGCCGGATCGCTGAAGGACCTCGCCATCGGCAACGGCTTCAGCGTCACCTCGGTCCCGTCCTTCGACAGTCTTCTGCAGAGCGGCATGCCTAACTTCGGCTCGATGGGGCCCGAGATCGCGAAGGCGGCGACGCTTTTCGTAAACGGCCTCCAACTGTTGAAATCGCTCTCCGGCAAAGACGATAGTTCGCTTGCGAGCGACAAATCCTATGAGGAACTGGTCAAGACCGTGCTTGGCGTTTCGGCCCTGATCAATGGCTCGCAGCAAGCCGTCGAGAGCCGACGGGCAGCGCTCGAGAGCGCGGGCCAGGGGATCGGAACCTCGAAGGACATCAAGGGCTCGATCGACCAGAACACGCAGCTTCAGGTGCAGACCGGCCTTACGCTGAACGAGATGATCGGCACGATGAACGGCGCGGTGCAGTCGCTGCAGGCCGACAACCAGCGCAAGCTCACCGACATCTCCAACACCAGGAAAGCGCTCAGCTACAAATGAGTGCGGTGAAGGTTTCCACCCTCATGTCCATTGTCGCGATCTCGCTCCTCGCTGCCGGCTGCGGCACGCCGAAGGAGAAGACAGCACCCTGCAAGCGGCCGGCCAGTCTCACCGGCTACGCTGCCGATCCGCGTGTCGAGTGTGGACCAATGCGATCGATCAATCCGGACCGCGGGGCGGCGCTGGCCGCGATCCGATGGCCTGGCCGGACAGGCAGAGTAGGATAAGGCAGTGGAGGACTTCATTGGCGAACTGCTGCAGCGTATCGACGCGTCGGGCCAGAATTTCTCGCAGCGTGCTTACGAAGCACTGAGCGCCAATCTCGAGCCGCTGCTTCGGTTGCTCTTCGTTCTCGTCGTGCTCCTTTACGGAACGCAGCTGTTTCTCGGAACATCCCGGCTGAGTGTTGCCGAGATCATCGGCCGTCTTGCCCGCGTCATCGTCATCTTCATCCTTGTCGGCACCTGGTCCAATTTCGACACGCTCGTCTATGACTGGCTGACCAAGGTGCCGGAAGCAGCCGGTCGCGCCGTGCTCGCCGCCTCAGGCACTGGCGTGACGGAACCGACCAATGGCCTATCGCAGATCTGGAAGACGGCGAATGTCGCGGCCTCGACTTTTTCCGAACAGGCCGGCTATTTCTCGGTGCTGCCGGCACTGATCGGCATGGTTATCATGGTCTTTGCCGGGCTCTTCGTGGCGATCGCGCTCGGCATCCTAGTGCTTGCCAAGGTGATCCTGTGGGTGCTGCTCGGCACCGCGCCGATCTTCATCTCCTGCACGCTCTTCAATCCGACCCGCAATTACGCCATCGGCTGGCTGAACCAGTCACTGCTTTATGCGCTGATTCCGCTCTTCGTCTATGTCATCGCCGCTTTCCTCATTGCGGCCATGGCGCCCGAGCTCACCAAGATCAACCAGATCTCCGGCAACCGGGAGCTGAAGCTTAGCGACTTCGCCGCCTTCATCATGCTCTGCCTTGCCGGCTCCTTCGTCCTGATCCAGATCCAGGCATTAGCGCAGGGTATTGTCGGCGGTCTAGCGACGCCGATCGGACATCGATCACGCTCCTTCACCGACCGCGGCATCATGCTCGGGCGCATGGCGATCGGCACGTCGTCGCGACAGATGCAGGCCGCCGTCCATCGCGTGCAGGCGCAGCTTCACCCGCCGCGCAATATGGCCCGTGAGGCAATGCAGCGCGCCATCACAGCCAACGGAACACCCGGATAGTCGCTCGACCCCCGACCGATGATTGTCCAAACCAAACTCGACGGAAAGCATGGCAGACAGCACCGACGACAGACTGCGATCGTACTTCCAGCAAGGCGATATCTGGGAAGCAGAAATCATCAAGCGGGCGAAACGCTCGAGCCGCATCGCCTGGTTCTTCGCTCTGGCGTTTGCCGGCATTGCCGCACTCAGCCTTCTGGCAGTCGTTCTGATGCTGCCGCTCAAGAGCTTCGAGCCATACTTGGTCGAGGTCGACAGGAACACCGGCTCCATCGAGGTGAAGTCGGGTCTGACCCGGCCGACCAATCTCACCGAGCAGGAAGCAGTGACGCAGGCCAATGTGGTGCGCTATGTACGCAGCCGCGAGGGCTACGATCCTTACGCGATCGAGGAAAATTTCGGGATCGCAGCACTTCTGTCGACAAGGGATGCTGCGCGCGAGTTGCAGGCGCTTTACAGCGCCGCCAACCCGCAGAATCCAGCCAAGGTCTATGGCAAGCTGAAACGGGTCCTGGTCGACATCAAGTCGGTCAGCTTCCCGAACAGTTCGACCGCGATCGTGCGTTTTTCCACCACGGAAAAAAGCGAGACCGAAGCGACCGACCGCCATTGGATCTCGGTCGTGCGCTTCCGCTACACCGACACGCCGATCAAAAACGAATGGCGTTTCGAGAACCCGCTCGGCTTTCAGGTTTACGACTATCGCCGCGACCAGGAAACCGTGACGCCGGGAAGCCCGTGATGAGGACGACAATGGTCCTTGCCACGGCACTATGCCTTGTCGCCTTCGGCTCCGCCGCCCTCGCCGCGCAGACGCCAAAAGGCGGATCTCTCGATTGGCGGATTACCAGCGTGGTCTACCAGGAGAACAATGTCGTTCAGGTCTTCGCCACCTACGGCATCTCGACCATGATCATTTTCGATGAGGACGAGAAATTCCAGACGATCTCGCTCGGCGACACCGACAGCTGGCAGGTCGTCCCGGCCGACAAGGGCAACATCCTCTTCGTCAAGCCGATCGCCAAGAACGTGATCACCAACATGAACGTCGTCACCGACAAGCGCATCTACTATCTCGAGTTGCGCGACAATGCGCCGGAAGCGAGCAGGGAAGTCTTCGGCATTCGCTTCATCTACCCTGAAAAGAACCTCAATGCGGCGTTGCACAAGGAGGCCGAGCAGCGCGCCGCCTGGCCGAATATTGCCAGTATCGACAAGGCCAACGTCAACATCGACTATTCCTTCTCGGGCGACGCGCGTCTGAAGCCGCTCATGGTTTTCGATGATGGCGCCAAGACCTTCTTCAAGTTCGACCGGCGCGTGCCGGCGATCTTCGCCGTCAATTCTGACTTCTCCGAGACATTGGAGAACTTCCGCAAGGAGGGCGACTATATCGTCGTCGACGCAACGGCCACGCAGTTCACGCTGCGCGACGGCGACCAATGGGTCTGCATCTTCAATTTGAGAAAACCCGATTTTGGCGCGCCTGACCCCGGTGTCCTTGGACCTGTCGAGGATCCTCATGCGACGAAGCGCAGGAGGAGTGGCAATTGATCCAGCGCAGCCCCGAGCTCGAGGTTCTGGCGAGCGGCGATGAGCCGGCGATCGCCGACAGAAATGTTCGGCGCAAGCAACTCATCGGCGGCGGCGCGCTCATCTTGGCCGGCATGGTCGCGGGCTATGTCGTCGTCGCCGGCGGACGGCCGCAGCAGCGCGATATGCTATCCGGCGACGAAGAGTTTTCGACCACGACGTTTCGTCCGCCATCCTTCGTTCGTGACGGCGAGCCGCAGGCGAAACCGGCGGAGCCGGAAGTCCTGCAAATCCCGCCGCCACCACCGCCGGTGAAGGAGGAAGCAAAGCCCGACACAACGGAGTTCAACGTGCCTCCTCCGCCGCCGCCTGCAACCGCGCCCTCATCTGTTACAGCGGCACCTCCGCCTGAAGATGAATTCCCGAAGCGTTACCGCTCCAACATGGTGGTCTTCGATAACAAGGGCTCGAGCGGCGAGCAGCTTGGGTCGTCGGGGGCAGAAGGGGCGGGCGCTACCGTCGCTGGCGAGGACCGCAACAGCAAATTCCTGGCTGCCTCAATCAGTGTGGGCGACCGTACGGCGAAGGCCAGGAAAATCGACCGCATCGATGCATTGGTGCCGGAAGGAACGCTGATCCCGGCCATCCTGGAGACGGCCATCGTCAGTGACCTGCCTGGCCAGATCCGCGCTATCGTCTCACAGGACGTCTATTCCTTCGATGGCCGGCGCGTTCTCGTTCCGACCGGCACGCGGCTGATTGGGGAATATCAGTCCGACATCGTGCGCGGCCAAAAGCGTATTTTCGTGATCTGGAGACGGATGCTGCGCGATGACGGCGTCAGCGTCCGTCTCGATTCCATCGGCGCCGACACTCTTGGCCGCTCCGGCCTGACCGGCCAGGTCGACAACAAGTTCCGGGAACGCTTTGGCGCCGCGATCCTGCTGTCCATCGTCGGCGGCGGCGCCAGCTACCTAACCGGCTACGGAAGCCAGTCCGCGACCAGCAACAGCGACGACAGTCAGCGTGCAGAGGATATTGCTCGCACCACGCTCGCGCAGACCTTCTCCGACATGGCCAACCAGGCCCTCGGCGACAGCCTCAAGATCCCGCCGACCATCAGCGTGGCCCAGGGCGAAAGAATCTTCGTCTTCGCCCGCCAAGACCTCGACTTTTCCGCGCTCTATGATGACCCGGTATCCGAGGCGCTCAAGGAGATCCGTCATGAACGTGGTCTCAACTGAGTTCGGCCGCAACGATCGCCACTATTTTCTCTACCGCGCGCTGGAGCCGCTCAAGCCGTTCCTCGATGATCCAAGGGTCGTCGAAATCTCGATCAATCGGCCAGGCCACGTCTATGTCGAGCGGCTGGGCGACGAGCATATGGCGTTCTTTTCTTTGCCGGAACTGACGACAGCAGAGATCGTCAACATCGGCGAGCGTGTGGCGGCGTCGACGAACCAGTTCATCAGTCCAGCGAGCCCGGTCCTGAGTGCCGCCTTGCCGACTGGCGAGCGCATCCAGGTCGTTTTGCCGCCTGCGGCGCCTGAGGGCGGCGCCGTCTCGCTGCGCAAGCAGGTCGTCAGCGACTTCAGCCTCGATGACTATCGCGATAGGGGCGCATTCGAACGGGTATCTGTCGCCGTCGGTGGTGTGAATGATGTCGACCGCGAACTGATCGAGCTCCTGCGCAAGGAGGATATCTATGGCTTCATTCGGTCGGCGATTGTCAATCGTGTTTCGATCCTCGTCAGTGGCGGCACCTCGAGTGGCAAGACGACATTCCTCAACGCCTGCCTTAAATCGGTCGACGAGCGTGAACGCATCATTACGCTCGAGGACACGCGGGAGCTGTTTCCGCCGCAGCCGAATGCGGTCCATCTCCTGGCTTCCAAAGGCGACCAGGGCACCGCCAGCGTGACAATTCAGAGTCTGCTCGAGGCCTCGCTTCGCATGCGGCCTGATCGGCTGTTTGTCGGCGAGGTGAGGGGATCGGAGGCTTTCTCGTTCCTGCGCGCCATTAACACCGGGCACCCCGGCTCGATGACGACGGTCCATGCTGACACTCCGCTCGGCGCCTATGAGCAGTTGGCAATGATGGTTTTGCAATCAGGTCTCTCCGCCGCTTACCCGAAGGCAGACCTGATCTCCTACATCCGCAGCGTCATCCCGATCGTCATTCAGCTTCGCCGCGACGGCGGCCGTCGCGGCGTTTCCGAGATCTTCTTCGCGCGTGGGGAATGATCATGACCGGCTCCCTACGGCTCGTCTACGTCGCGTTCTGTCTGGCGATTGCCTTCGCCACCTGGCTGCTTGGCTATGGCCTGGCGCTGAAGCTTCTCTACGGTGACGGCCGCATCATTCAGGCAACGATCACCACAAACCCGTGGGCGCCTCTCCAGCAGCTCGCGCTCTACGCCGGCAATCCTGTGCTGCGGCGGGTCTGTTTCGGGGCGGCGGTCCCCGCGTTCCTCGTCGCCGGCATTGTCGCCTATGTCGGTCTGCGGCCCGTATCCAATCCGCTTGGCGACGCACACTTCCAGAACGCCATGTCACTTCGCCGCCGCAAATGGTTTCGACGCAAGGGGCACATTCTCGGGCGTTTCGGCCGCCAGATCCTGCGCGTCGATGACGAGCGTCATCATCTGGTCATCGGACCGACACGCTCAGGTAAGGGGGCTTGCTACGTCATTCCGAACGCGCTCGCGCATGAAGGCTCAATGATCGTTACCGACCTCAAGGGCGAGATCTTCCGGTCGACCGCCGGCTATCGCAAATCGAAAGGCAACCAGGTCTTTCTTTTCGCGCCGGGATCGGACCGGACGCATCGCTACAATCCGCTGGATTTTATCCGGCCCGATCGCGGCGATCGCACGACCGATATCCAGAACATCGCCGGCATTCTGGTTCCCGAAAGCGTGGATTCGGAGAATTCGATCTGGCAGGCGACGGCACAGCAGGTCATGGCCGGCGCGATCAGCTACATCAATGAGAGTGTCTTCTACCGCGGCCGTCGCAATCTCGGCGAGGTCACAGCCTTCTTCAATAGCGGCGTCAACCTGCAGGCGCTGATGGAATTCATCAAGGAGAAGGAGCCTGGCCTGTCGCGCTTCACCGTCGAGAGCTTCAACGCCTACATCGCGCTTTCCGAGCGCGCCGCGGCCTCCGCGCTGCTGGACATCCAGAAGGCACTGCGGCCTTTCCGCAACGAGCGCGTGGTCGCGGCGACGTCGGCCACCGACATGGATCTGCGCTCGCTGAAATACAGGCCGATCTCGATTTATCTGGCTCCGAACATTACCGACATCACGCTGCTGAAGCCGCTGCTGGCGCTGTTCGTCCAGCAGACGCTCGACACGCTTCTGCTCGAGCATGATCGCCGGTCGCTATCGGTTTATTTTCTTCTCGATGAGTTCCGGCAGCTGAAGAAACTCAGCGAGATCACCAGCAAGCTGCCCTATGTCGCCGGCTACAACGTCAAGATGGCCTTCATCGTCCAGGATCTGAAAAACGTCGACGAGATCTATGGCGAAACCGCACGGCAATCCTTGATGGGAAACTGTGGCTATCAGCTCGTCCTCGGCGCGAACGACCAGGCGACCGCCGAGTCGGTCTCAAAAAGCCTTGGCCGGCGTACCGTCCGGTATAAGACAGAATCTCGGACGATCGAACTGATGGGGTTGCATCGCCGCACCAAGGTGGAGCAACTGAGGGAACGCGATCTGATGATGCCGCAGGAAATCCGCCAGCTTCCGCCTGAAAAAATGCTCGTATTGGTCGAAGGACAGAGCCCAATCCTCGCCGACAAGCTGCGCTTCTTCGCCACGAAGCCGTTTCGCGAGCGGGAGGCTTTCTCGCGCAACCACGTCCCCTCGGTGCCAGCGATGGAATTCTTCCCACCGAGGGCCGTGCCAGCGACCACTGGGAGCTACGCCAGTTCGGGCGAGGAGCATGAAATTCTCTCCCATTTGCCGCCTACGGTTGGGTCATTTGACCCATCGAAGGAAAACGACAGCAATAAGTCGATTGTGAAAGGCAACACGGCTGTCGCCTCTCAAAGCTCTCGGCGTCGCGAACCGCCTTTCGAGGCGCTGGAATCGCGCTTCGATTCAGCTACGGCGAAATTGAAGAAACTGGTGGTGGCGAAATCGACAGGAGGCCCGAGAGATTGGTCGATGGTATTTGATGAGACCGTTCCAGACGCTGACTTGGAACGCGGGCTGGAAACGGCGTGAGCCAACCATATCGGATGGGTACCTGCACTCAGGATTCGGTGTCGGTGAGCCAGTTTTCGACCACCAGCCCAGGCACACGGAAGAATTCGCGCTCATTGTCGGTGACCAAGACAGCGTTGATGGCGAGAGCCTGTGCTGCGATCCAGGTGTCGTTTGCACCAATAGGTGTACCGTGACGCTCAAGGAAGGCACGGATTTTTGCATAATGCCGTATTGTGTCCTGGTCGATGCCGACCAGCGGTAGGCGCTGCGTCAAGGTGGCCAGACGGGCGCGATTGCGGTCACCATAGGCACTTTTCTCCGCGCCGAACTCCAATTCGCCCATTACGATCGCAGAGAGCCGGATAGCGCTTATTTGCTGGGCCTCCAGCCGTTTTCGCACCTCCGGGCGGCCTTTCATGGCTGCAATGAGAATATTCGTGTCCAAAAGATAGAGCGACGCCACGATCTAGTCGTCCAGCGAGGCCACATCCTCCGCAGGCTTGTCCTCTGGTGCAACCAGATCGAACTCGTCGGCATCCGCCCAAAAATCACGAAAGGCGTCGGCGGCAACACGGCGATGGTCAGGCACCATGCGTGCGATGACCTTGCCATGTCGGGTGACAGCAATTTCCTCGCCCGCCTCGACTTCGGCAAGGAGCCCGGAGAAATTCGCTTTTGCCTCAACAACGGAGATACTCTTCATCGGCGCTAGTCCAATTTATGGCCACATGGCCAGAATATAGAGGCTATGGTAGTTTTCGTCAAATGCTTGGCCCGGCCTTGTAACTTGAGATTGCTTGGCGTACTGCAACTTAAAGTTGCATAATCTATCTTATGGAACTTGAAATTTACGTGTAGAAGCTAAGTTGGCGCGACATCTCCAATCGCTTTGCTGAAGACGCCTCGTCTTGCGCTAGATCGCCAGTTCGCCTCCGTCGATGCGAAAAGTGGATCCCGTGACAAACGATGCGTCGCTCGAGGCAAGATAGGTGAATAGTCCTGCCACTTCGGCAGGGGCGCCCATGCGTTGTAGGGGAACCGCGTTCTTGAGGAACTCTGCCCTGACGTCGGTTGCCTTGCGCCCGATCATGGCGCTCATCACCTCGAGATCGGAAGCATTCATCTCGGTGTCTATCTGCCCCGGAGCCACCGCGTTGGCGGTAATGCCGTGTTCGGCGAGTTCCACGCTCAACGCCCGCATCAGCGCCATCACGGCACCCTTGCTGGCGGCATAGGCAGTCGATGGGGCATGGGCCTCGCCACGAAGACCGGCGATCGAGGCGGTGGCAAGAAGCCGGCCCCCGTTTCCGGCTTCGATCATCGCGCGGGCCGCAGCCTGCAACGTCATCATCACGCCGACCAGGTTGACGTCGATGACGCGCATCCAGGAAGCGCGGGTCCCGTCGACAAAATGCTCAATCTGCCCAACACCGGCATTCGCCACGCAAATATCCACGCCTCCGAAGGCCTTGGCCAGATCGACGGCTTGGGCCAGGTCGTGATCGTTGGTGACATCCCCCTTCACCCATTTCAGCCGGGGATCCTGAAGCGTTTGATCGATGATGCGATCAAGCGCCACGACCTTTGCGCCCTCGCGCAAGAAGCGCTCCACCGTCGCGCGACCAATGCCGTTGCCAGCACCGGTTATGATTGCGACCTTGTCACTGAGAATTCCCATGTCTTCCTCTTGGGCATTGTGCCGAGCTACTGCGGCAGGTGATTGTTTTTTGATGCGCATGAAAGGGCGCTAGTTCCTTGGCAGTTCCTGATCATCATCCTCGACGAAGATGACATCCTCTGGCGACCAGCTCATGAAGATGCGAGCGCCGGCCGGCGGTGGTGCAAATGCATGAGGTCCGGCTGAGACCTGGATGTTCAGGCCGCGATCGGTGAGCACATGAATGTCATATTGCGAACCGGTGAAGACGCAGCGCTGTATGATGCCTGCGAGTTGATTTGCTTTCGCCGGAGTTTCCTGTTCGGAGATGGTTGCCCGTGCACGCGGCAGCACCGCCGCCAAGCGGGGACAGTCGGCAAGCCAGGACTGGGCCGGTCCTTCGAGCGTCAGGTTGGGGGCTTCCAGGCGAAGCTGGTTTCCCGAGCGTTTCACCTCGCCCCCGACAACGGTGCCAACGTTGATGAACCTTGCAACATGCGTCGTGCGCGGACTGCGATAGAGGTCTTGAGGGGTGTCAATCTGCACGATGCGCCCGCGATCCATGATCGCGATGCGATCGGCGATGGCGCACGCCTCCTCCTGGTCGTGCGTGACGTGGATAAACGTCGTTGCGGTTTCCTGCTTGAGGGCAACCAGTTCGTCCTGCATCTGCCGGCGCAATTTCAGGTCGAGAGCGCCGAGCGGCTCATCAAGCAAAAGCACCGACGGACGCGTTGCGAGCGCGCGCGCCAGCGCAGCGCGCTGCTGCTGGCCGCCTGACAATTCGGCGATCTTGCGTTTCTCCATCCCGTGAAGGCCAACCAGGTCCAGCACCTCTCGGGCACGTTGCTCGCGCTCTCTTCGGCCGCGCCCGGCCATTTTCAGGCCGAACTCGACATTTGTGCCGAGGCGCATGTGTGGAAAGAGCGCGTAGCTTTGGAAGACCGTGTTGGTCGGGCGCTGATAGGGCGCCCTTCTGGTGACGTCCTGGCCGTCGATGGTGATCGAACCGCGGTCGGGCTCGACAAAGCCGCCGATGATGCGCAGGATCGTTGTCTTGCCGCAGCCGCTCGGGCCGAGCAAGGCGAAGAGCTCTCCCCGCTCGACTTCGAACGAAACACCCCTTCCCTCATCGCCCAACGCAGGTCCTTGCTGCCCTGGATATCGCTTGGCCAGATCGGTGCACAGCAAGGCAGATGACATCACAAGGCTTCCTCATTGTTTGAAACGGGCTCAGGCAGCCGCATCTCAAGCGGCGTGCTCGAGAGAGAACGGGCCGGCGGCACTGCTTTTGTCTCTGCGCTGCCCGATGTTGGATACGAATGCACCAAGCACGAGCAGGATGAAGGAGACCGTAAGCAGCATGACGGCAACGGCGACGATCGCCGGTGTCACGCTGAATCGCAGTTGCCCGAAGATGTAGAGAGGCAGCGTGCTGTCGGAACCGGTCACGAGAGCCGTCAGGATGAATTCGTCGATCGATAGCGCAAAGGTGATCAGGGCGGCCGCCACGATACCTGGCAGGGCTTGCGGTACCGACACCAACAGGAACGCTCTCGAGGGCGTCGCGCCCAGATCCATGGCGGCGAGTTCAAAGTTGGGGTCCAGGCCTTCTAGGCGGATCAGCACGAGGAGGGTGACGATGGGGAGACTAAGCACTGTGTGGCCAGCGACGATGGTCCACAGACCGCGTTCGACCCCCAACGCGTTGAGCCCGATGATAATGGCAAGGCCCAGCAACATCGGCGGCAGGAAGATCGGCAGCGATACGATCGCCATGCTGACCTGGCGCCAGCGGCCCGGGCTGCGCGCAAGCTGGACGGCGGCCACCGTACCAAGGACGAGGCTGATCCCGACGGCGGTAACCGCAACGATCAGGCTGTTCTTCATGCTCTCGATCATCAAAGGGTCCTGGAAGACGGCGACGAACCATTGCGTGGTGAACCCGAGGAAAGGAAAGCCGATGCCTGGGTTTGCATTGAAAGCAAATATGAACAGCAGCGCGATCGGCGCGTAGAGGAAGCCAAGAAATAGGTACGAATAGGTCCGCAGCAACGGCGCACGTGTGGGCGTGAAAGCCCGCGAGAACGTCCCGACCTGGGTTGCCCCTCCAGTGGCCCAGCGCAGCATCAGTAGCAGGCCGAAAACCACAACCATCAGGATCAGAGCGAGCGCCGATCCAAGACCCCACTGGACCGATGAACCAAACTGCAGCTGGATGATGTTGGAGTAAAGATAGCCATCGGTGCCACCAATCAACTGCGGCGTCACGTAGTCGCCAAGGATGATGATGGCGCCGAACACGAAGCCGCCCAAGATACCAGTCCGGGCGATTGGCAGCGTGACGTGCACGAGCCCTTGCCAAGGCCTGGCGCCGAGATCGGCCGCCGCTTCCAGAACGGTGGGGTTGGATCGTTCGAGCGCGATGAATGTGGTCAGGAATGCCAGGGGAAAAAGCAGGTAGACGAACGTGATGACAATCCCAGCCTTGTTCAACCCAAAGATCCACAGTGGCTGGTCAATCAGACCGATCTGCATGAGCCCCTGGTTGATCAGACCGGTGTCGCCAAGCAGGTTCATCCAGGCGAAGACGCGGATCAAATAGCTGGTGAAGAACTGCAAGACAGCGAACAAGACCCATATCAGTCGCTGGTGCGGGGGGACCTTGGTTGCGACGAAATAGGCAAAGGGAAACGTGACGCAGACCGTCACCGCCGAGGCCACCCCGGCAAACAACAGGCTAAGCAGCAGTACGCGCCAATAGACGGGTGCAGCGAAGAACCGGGCGTAGTTGCTCAGCGTCCATTGCGGAACGATTTGCTGATCAACTGTCGGCCAAAGGGAATAGACCGCGAGCACCGCCATCGGCAAAAAGACGCCGATGACGATTACTGCGACCGCTGGAAGACTCAGCAGCGGGCTTTCCAGTCCGCGCCGCATCCACTTGCGCCGGCGAGGCGGCATCGCGGCTACCTTGGCTGACTTCATTGTGACAAGATCGGCCGGGATGTCGTGGGGAACCGAGAACACACTCAGCCTCCGACAACCTCGACATAGGCCTGCGTCCATTCGGACGGATTGGCCGGCGGTCCCTGGAACAGCAATTTCTGGACGGCGTTGGGTTTATCTGCGCCGCGGTCAAGAAGCTGTTGCGCGCCATCGCCACCCTGGGCCAGGGTCCGCTCCGTCGCGGTCTTACTACACTGCGGGAATCCGTAGGTTGCGTAGAGGTAGGTCTGGATTTCCGGGCTGTTCCAGACCTCGATGAATTTGAGCGCGCCCTTTCGGTTCTTGGCGCCCTTGACCACCATGGGACCGTCAATCCAGCCAAGGCTGCCTTCTTCGGGGATGACGGCCTTCACCACTTCCTTACCCGCGGCTCGGTTGAGACGGGCTGCCAATGCAAGGCTGGATGTCTCGCCGATGAACGCCTTGCCGGTGCGCAAGGCATCCATCAGGACCTCATCGCTAGGTGCGATCTGGAACGGCTTCAACTTTGCCAGATGCTGGGCGGCCGCCTGAAGCTTGTCGCCTGTCATCGAGTAGATCTCGTTTCGCGGCACGCCCAGGCTCAGTCCGCTGATCGCCAGGAAATCTTCCGGTCCATCGCGCATGATCACCTTGCCTGCCGGAAGCTTGGCGTCCCAAAGGGCGTTCCAGGAAAACGGCTCGGACGGTTTGAATTGCTCGACGTTCCAGATAAGGCCTTCGGTGTCCCACATGTTAGGGAACAGCATCAGCTTGTTGGGTTCGACCACGTACGGAAACGACGTATCCTCGCGAAAGACGGGCCACAGCTGATCCCAGCCCGGGATTTCCTTGATATCGAGGGCCTCGATCAGCCCAGCCTTGTAATAGGTGGGCGAGAAGCCGCAATTGGCGAAGACGATGTCGTAGGACCCCGCGCCGCCGGCCTTGACCTTGGTGAACATGTCCTGATCGGTCGCGGCCGGGACGCCGCGCACGTTGACGCCGGCCTTCTTCATGATGGCGACGATTTCCGGCGTGATGTAGCTCGTCCAGCCAAGCACGACCACGTCCTCTTCTGCCGCTCGGGCGGGAGCAGCCCTCAGAGCGCCCATCCCCAGCGCGATACTGGCTGTGCCGGCCAGAAAGCCGCGGCGTGACAATTGCGGCTGCGCAACATTGATAGACCCATTGCAGGACTGCGGTTTCATGGCTTCCCCTTGACGTTGTTGTTTATTGTTCGATTTGCGCCTCCACGGCCTTGAAGGTTTCGTGGAACGTTCCACGACTATCCCGCTCCCTTAGGTAAGCTGTCAAGAGGATTTGCAAAAATATTATCTAACGTTTGGTAGATACGGCGCGGTGGAGCCTCGCACAACAAGGCGAGGTGGCAGGCCAATGGTGGTCGACAGCTTGCCATCGGCTCCGGCAGAAGGCCCGTCTATGGCGGTGTCTACCACCAGCCTTGCCAGGTCCTTCATAGGCTGCGCGATCGTCGTCAGCGCTATGCGACTGTGGCTGGCGATGGTTATGTCATCGAAACCGACAAGCGACAGGCTTTCAGGAATCCGTATCCCGAGTGCGTCGGCAGCGGAGATGATTTCGAGGGCGACCCGGTCGAGCGCGGCGACGAGCGCGGTCGGGCGGTTTTTCCTTCCCAGGAACTGCTTGAGCACCTCCTGGTAGTTGGGACGCGGCTCGCTGTTGCGATTGCCGACCTCGCGCAAGAGATGCCCCTCCTCTATGCCAAGTCCCGCGACCTGCATGCCATGCTGGTATCCCTTGAACCGCGCAGCTTCCACGTTCGGATCATTGCCTAACATGGCGCTGACGAATCCGATCTTCGTGTGGCCCAGCGCCGCCAGATGCTCAACAGCGAGGCTGGTGCCGGCGCTATCGTCGACAGCAATGGACAGTTCCTTGGCCATGCGGATGCCGACGAAGACCTTCCGTATTTCTGGGCCGACGAGTTCAAGCGCTTTCTTGCCCGGTGCCGACAAAAACATCATCGCAGCCACCCGATGCTCGATAAGGCTTCTCACCCGGCTGCTCTGGTTCTCCAGTTGGCTGCCCGTGACCACGAGCAAAATGCTGTGCATTCGCTTGGCGGCGCAAGCTTCGATATATGTGGCGAGTTCGGCGTGAAAAGGGTTGGTCAAATCGTCTACCACCACACCGAGTACCTTCGAGCGCTGGCGCATGTATCGGGCGCCTGCGTTTGGCCTGTAGCCGAGTTCGTCGATGGCCTTCAGGACGCGCTTGCGAATGTCCACATCAACCGTCTTCTTGCCCTGCAGAACGTTGGATACCGAGGACTTCGAGACTCCGGCGTAGGAAGCGACATCGATAATCGTCGGTGGCCTGCGCATTTTTCGAACCAGCCTTCTTCAGTCCGTCCAAGAATTCTTGCGATCCAGACACGGTGCGCGCCGGGTCGCAACGTCACGGTATCGGCAATCTTTAAGATGTCGGCAAGCGGCGATCTCACACCTCAAGCGGGTAAGGTTCAGGGTTCTAAACCTTGTCATCTTTGCGCCCAAACCGCTCGAGCCTTCAAGCGGTCAGCAACTCGCGTTGGTCGCTGTGATAAATTTGCCTGATCTGGCGATATCACCGATCAGAATTTGACACTGGTGGTCCGAAGCCTGACGCTGACACCCCAAGGTGGCAGCTAGGCAACAGAGCCGTCTGGTGGGAACCGGCGGCACAAGATCCGGGCGCGTGGCTCGCCCTCAAGCGGGAAGTTGAAGCGAGGATAGCGGCCGGCAGGACATTTGCCCGCGCAAAGCACGTCTGTCCTCAGATCCATTGTTTCACCTGCCAGCCATCGCCGTCCAACTGGATGCCTTTGTCTCGATCGCCATTTTCGGCGCCGTGCCACCCTGCAGTCGGCGCTTGACAAGAATCTAACATTCTATCTTATTAATGAGCGTTAATTAGGGGAGAACAGCATGACATCGCATATCCATAAAAAACAGGGAACCTCATTCACTCGTGCGCTTTTCAAACGGGCCGCGCTGGCGACAGCGATGCTGTCGGCGACGTCCGCAATGTCATGGGCCGACCCGGTCACGATCGGATTTGCCACTGCGCAGTCGGGCTGGATGCTGGCCTATGACGGCGATGGAAGGAACATGGCCCAGTTGTGGATAGAGGATCGCAACAAGGCGGGTGGCCTGCTCGGCCAGCCTATCAAAACGATCCTAGCCGACACCAAATCGGATCGCGTCGAAGGCGCGCGCGCGGGTCAGTCCGTGGTCGATCAGGGCGCCAACATCGTCATCGTGTCGTGCGATTACGACCAGGGCTCGCCCGCGGCGGGCGCTGCACAAAGAGCCAACCTGATCTCGGTCTTCCTGTGCGCGGAGGATCCGAAGGCCGGTGTGCAGGGTGTCGGGCCGAATTCATTCACCACTTCGGCGGCTGCGCATGTGCAAGGCGCGGTCGCGTTGCATTGGGCGTCTGAGAACCTTGGCGTCAAGCACCCCTATGTCCTGCTCGATACAGTTGCCGAGTACGACAAGTCGCTGTGTGCCGGGTTCCGCTGGGCGGCGTCACAGACCGACGGTGTCAAGATTGTAGGCGAGGACACCTTCAAGAACGACGACCCTTCAATTCAGTCCCAGATCACCCGCATCACTGCTTCGGCCGACCAGCCTGATGCCATCATGCTGTGCAGCTTTACGCCCGGCGGCGCGAGCGCGATCCGCCAGATCAGAGCGGCCGGCATCAAGGCGCCCATCCTGTCCGGCAGCGCGATGGACGGAACTTATTGGACGGATGCCGTTCCCGGTCTGAGTGACTTCTACGTTCCGGTCGCAGCTTCGGTGCATGGCGATGACCCCCGCGCGGAGGTTCAGGCCCTCAATGAGCGCTACAAGGCTCGCTACGGCACACTCCCAGCGACGACCTATGCCTACCCAATCTACGCTTTCCTGGATCTTTGGGCGCGAGCGGTCGAAAAGGCGGGGACCGCTGACTCAGCCAAGGTCACCGACATCCTAAACACGATGCATGATGAACAGACCTTCATCGGGCCGCGCAGCTTCACGCCAGACCTTCACATCCAGCAGAACGCCAAGATGCAGATCCTTCAGTACAAGGACGGCAAGGTCAAAATCATAAGCAACTACGCGCTACCCCAGCCGGTGCCGGTCGACGTGCTCTTCGGCCAGAACTGACCTCCCTTTCTGGTCGACGGGCCCCGGCAGGGCGGACGCCGGGGCCCGAACGATATTTCACCGATGCGCGCGAGTAAGAGACAGATGGCGTACGTTATTTCGCTTGATACCGGCGGCACATTCACGGACGTGGTGGTTGTCGGCCCGGACGGTGCGCCAGTGATTGGCAAGGCGCTGACAACCCACGACCGGATCTTTTCCGGCATGCGGGAAGCGATTGCCGCTGCCGCGGCGGAGAAATCTCTTTCATTGGAGCAGTTGCTCGCCGAGACGGCGCTGCTCGTCTATGGAACAACGCGCGCAACCAATGCCATTGTAACGAAACGCGTCGCAAAAACTGCCTTCGTCACAACCGCCGGGTTCCCCGATATTCTCGTTTTGAAGGAAGCCGGCAAATTCGACCCGCACGACTTCCGCTCGCCTTATCCCGACCCTTACATTCCCCGCCGCCACACCTTCGAGGTGAGCGAGCGCATGAGTTCGGAAGCAACGGTCGCCACCCCCTTCGACGAAAGCCAGGCTCGGGCGATAATCGGCGAGATTTTGGCGCAGAAGTTCGAGGCCGTCGCTGTCTGCTTCCTATGGTCGGTTGCCAATGGTGAGCATGAGCGACGCTTCGGGCAGCTCCTGGACGAGCTTGCCCCAGGTTTGCCCTATACGTTGTCGCATGAGCTGATCCCCATCGTGCGCGAATATCGTCGCGCTTCGGCGACCGCCATAGATGCCTCGCTCAAGCCGTTGATGCAAAGCCATTTGCGGGGGCTCGAATCGGATCTTCGCAATGCCGGCTACAAAGGCGAAATTCTCGTCTCCACGACCTCCGGCGGATGCACGAACATCGACGCGATGGTCGCCAAGCCCATCTACACGATCGGTTCAGGGCCCGCGATGGCGCCGATCTCAGCGAGGGCCTATGCGGCCCAGGAGCGCTTCGGCGACAATGTCATAGTATGCGACACCGGGGGCACGACCTTTGACGTCGGCCTGGTGCGTGACGGCAGATTGACGTTTACGCGTGAGACTTGGCTCGGCCCACAATACACCGGCGATCTGATGGGCATCTCGGCCGTCGACATGCGATCGGTCGGCGCCGGCGGTGGCTCGATCGCCTGGATTGACGAAGGCGGGCTAATGCATGTGGGACCACAGTCGGCGGGATCGGAGCCCGGCCCCGCCTGCTATGGCCGTGGTGGCCTGCAGCCAACTGTTTCGGATGCCGCCGCCGTGCTTGGCTATTTCGATCCGCACTACTTTCTTGGCGGGCGCATGGAGCTTGACGTCGCCGCGGCACGTCGCGCCATTGAGACCATCTCTTCGCGCATCGGTTTGACCGTCGAGGAATGTTCGTTCCGCATTCTGACGCTTGCCAGCGAGCTCATGATCCGCGCCATCGGTGACATCACGATCAACGAAGGCCTCGACCCGCGTGAAAGCGCGATCGTCGCTGGTGGTGGCGCTGCCGGCATGAACATCATGCTGATTGCAAAGGAGCTTGGCTGCAAGAGGGCCATCCTGCCCAAGACCGCCTCGGCGCTCTCCGCCGCCGGTATGCAGTACGCCAACATCGTCGCCGAAGAGACAGCAAGCCACGTCACATCGACAGAAGGCTTCGACCTCGCCGGTGTTGGTCGGGTACTCGATTCCTTGACCGCCAAGTTGCGCAGGTTTGCAGAAGGCTTGGCGCATGACAGGGCCGATCACGCGATCGAATATATCGCGGAAGCCCGCTATGCGGGACAGGTATGGGAGCTCGATACGCCGATCCCGTCGGGCCATCTCAAGGACCTCGCGTCCGTCGCTGAACTGCAGGAAGAGTTCCATCGCACGCATGAACGCGTCTTCGCTGTCCGCGATGAGGGTAGTGCTGTGGAGTTCATCAACTGGAAGGCGCGGCTCAGCATTCCGCTGGCCGATCCTCCATCTCCGATCGCGGATGTCGACATCGTCGATGCGGCGTCAGGCGGCAAGGATGATGTTGCGAGGCGGGATTGCTATTTCGGTGAAGCGACCGCCGTCGCAACTCCGATCTACAAGGCGAGCAGTATTGCGCCCGGCATGCGTGTCACCGGTCCGGCCATCATTGAAGAGCCGACCACGACACTGGTGGTCTATCCAGGCATGTCGGTGACGCTCAGCGCCGCTGGCAACTACCTGCTTGAGATTTGAGGGGCGGCTTTGATGGCAATCGCAGACACGTCTTCCTTCGATCCGTTCCTCACGGCAATCATCGCAAATCGGATGGACGCCATCATCCGCGAGATGACCAACACCATGCTGCGTGCCGCTCGTTCGGCTGTCATCAACAGCGCGCGCGATTTCAGCTGCTCGATCGTTACCGCTGACAACCAGTTGCTGGCTTCGGCCGAGGGGCTGCCAATCCACATCTTCGGCAGCGACCTTCTGACGTCGGCAATGCAGCAATTCCATCCTGGTGATATTCGCGAAGGCGACTGTTATCTGCACAATGACCCCTATAGCGGAAACAGTCACGCTGCGGATCACGCCTTTCTTGTGCCGGTGTTCGTGGAAGGCGAACACATGTTCACGGCGGTCGCCAAGGCCCACCAGGCGGACATCGGCAATGCGCTGCCGACGACCTACATGGCTGGTGCCCCCGACCAGTATGCCGAGGGCGCGTTGATTTTTCCCGCGGTCCGGATCCAGCGCGACTACAAAACCAATGATGATATCGTGCGCATGTGCCGGGCTCGTATCAGGGTTCCCAACCAATGGCATGGCGACTTCATTGCCGGGATCGGCTCTGCCCGCATCGCCGAACGTCGGCTGAAGGAACTGTGCGCAAAATATGGCAAGGAGACGATCCGCGCCTTCATCGCAAACTGGCTCGATTATTCCGAAGACCTGATGGTGAAGGCGCTGCGGTCGATGCCTCCGACACGTCTTTCCAATTCCGGCAGGCTCGACCCGCTGCCGGGTCTCTTGCCACAGGGAGTGCCACTCAACGTCTCGCTCGAAATTGATCCGGCCAAGGCCACGGTGAATATCGATCTGCGTGACAATATCGATTCCGTTCCGGTGGGCCTCAACCTGAGCCTGGCCAGCGCTTCGGCGGCCGCGGTGGCCGGGGTGTTCAACTCACTCAGCTTTTCGGTGCCTCGCAATGCTGGATCATTTCGCCGCATCAAGTTGCAATTTCGCGACGGCTCAGTGATCGGAAAGCCAAAATTCCCACACAGTTGCTCGGTTTCGACGACCAATCTTGCCGACAGGCTCATCAACACGGTGCAAGCCGCCTTTGCCGAGGTCAGTCCTGATTGGGGGTTGGCCGAAGGTGGGCTGGGAGTAGGCCTGGGCTACGCCGTGGTCTCCGGGCGGGACCATCGCTTCGGTGGCGAGCCCTATGTCAACCAGTTGGTCTTGGGTTCGGCAGGAGGTCCCGGCAGCCCCGTCGCCGACGGCTGGCCGACCTACGGCATTCCCGTCGTGGCAGGACTGATGTATCGCGATTCCATCGAGATAGACGAACTCAAGCACCCGCTTCAGGTGGTATGCGTGCGACTGCGCACAGGAACGGCCGGCGCCGGCCAGTTCCGTGGCGGAGCGGCGCTGGAGATGGCGGTAACGCCGAAGGAACTCCCCATTCAGTTCATCTGGGCCTGCGACGGTGGAGAGACACCGCCAAAAGGGGTCCGCGGCGGCCAGGACGGCACCCATGCGGCGCATTTGATCATTCGTGGGGACGGGACTGAGGAACTGCTTCCCAGCCTGGTCATCATTAGCCTTCAAAAAGGCGAAACACTGAAGGGCTGGCATACATCGGGCGGGGGCTATGGCAAGCCCCATGACCGCGATCCGGCACTCGTGCTCAAGGACGTACTTGAACGATACGAGACCCTTGAACGCGCGAAGACCATCTATGGAGTGGTCTTGGGTGGATCGGTGGCCGATGAAACTCTCAGCGTGGATGCCGAGGCGACAGCAGCGCTGAGGAGGGCTTCTTGAGTGCACGAAGCGCGTTTTCGAAACAGCCTTTTCCGCCCGGAGAGCGATGTGAGCGTCTTTAGCGGGATCAGACTTGCAACCGAGGCAGTTTCGGTAAGCTTCGAGGGCCTTCGAGCCCTTTCGGACGTAACGTTGTCGGTCGCCAAGGGAGAGATCATAGGCCTGATCGGCCCCAATGGCGCCGGCAAGACGACGCTGGTCAACTGCCTCACCGGCTTCCAGAAGCCCTCGGCCGGCCGGGTTACGCTCGGCGGTCGCGACACGACCAAGTGGAAGACAGCCACGTTTCGCCAGGCAGGTGTCGCGCGCACCTTCCAAGGCGGACGGCTTTTCCGCGAAATGACGGTGCAGCAGAACGTCGAGGTGACTGCCGTTGCCCTGGGCCTGTCGCGCCGCGCGGCCGCCCATGAGGCTGCATTGCTTTTGGACTGGATGGGTATCGGGCACATGCGCGGACAACTCGCAAGCACACTGCCTTACACCGACGAACGCAGGGTCGCCATTGCTCGAGGGCTCATTCGTTCGCCTGATTTCCTGCTGCTGGACGAACCGGCTGCGGGCATGTCGGATCACGAGTGTGAAGAACTCATGTCGCTGGTACGCTCGATTCCCAAGGATCATGGGTGCGGCGTTCTGTTGATCGAGCACAATGTCGCCGTGGTGCTCGGCCTTTGCGCTCGTATCCACGTCCTCGACGGAGGTCGCACGCTTGCGGAAGGCACGCCCGCTGACGTTCGAGCCAACAAATCCGTGATCAGCGCCTATCTCGGCGCGGAGGCGGAATGATGAGTGCCGACCACATCCTGCGTGTCACGGATCTGCGCATTGCATACGGCCGTGTTCAGGTCCTGCACGGCGTGTCCTTTGATGTACCTTCCGGCGCGCTCCTGGCAATCGTCGGGCCAAACGGTGCCGGCAAATCCTCGACGCTTTCGGCGATCGCAGGCGGCGTTTCAGGCGCCGGCGACGTGCGTTTCGATGGTCGGCCGATCCTGGGTCTCAAACCCGAAGCGATCGCACGCTCAGGGCTTAGCTTCGTGCCCGAAGGTCGCCACGTTTTTGGCAGTCTGAGCGTGGAGGAAAACCTCAGAATCGGGACTTTCATGCGCGGCGACCGCCAGCGAGTGGAACGCGACCTGCAGCTTGTGCTGAACTATTTTCCGAAGCTCAAAGAGCGCATTCGTCAGGCAGGGGGAAAGCTCTCCGGTGGCGAGCAACAGATGCTGGTGATCGGGCGTGCGCTCATGACGCGACCCAAACTCATACTCATAGACGAACCGAGCCTTGGCCTGGCTCCTCGCATTGTCGAGGAGGTTTACGCCATCTTGCATCGATTGCGATCGCAAGAAGGCGTCAGCATCCTGGTGAACGAGCAGAGCTCGCGTCGGGTGATGAACTTTGTCGATGAAATCATCGTGTTGCGCGACGGTCGGGTGCAATTGAAGGGCCGTCCCTCCGATTTGGCGAAGAGTCATGCCTTGCACGACGCCTATTTCGGCACTGGAACGTTTGATCGCGATTCCGGGGAGGCGGTACACTGACATACTTTGTCCAGACGTTCATCGATGCGCTTAGCCTCGGAAGCCTCTATGCGCTTGCCGCCTTGGGGATTGGCCTGCTGTTCGGCATCATGCGACTGATCAACTTTGCGCATGGCGAGTTCGTGACAATGTCGGCCTATGCGCTGATTGTTCCTTCGGCTGACGTCACCGCCAAGCTGTTAATCGGCAGCTGGAGCTGGCCTCTGTTGATCGTCGCGATCCTGGCGTTTGGCATAGCAGTCGCGCTGCTTTCGAACTTGCTGGTCTTTCGACGCTTGCGCAATGCCGCACCCCAGAACTTGATGGTCGTGTCATTCGCGCTCGGCTACATCATCCAGAATTTGCTGATGATGGTCTATGGCGCACGCCCAAAGGCCATTGGTCTGTGGTCCTCCCTGACACAAGCCACCGAGCTCGGCGGGATCAGGATTCCGCTCCTTCAACCGGTGACCATCGGCGTAACGTTGCTGCTTTTGCTTGCGATCCTGCTGTTCATGCGCAAAACGTCTTTCGGCATCCAGATGCGTGCCGCGGCTGAGGATTTCCGGATGGCCCGCTATTTGGGGGTACGCGCGGATTTCGTCATTGCCTTGTCCTTCGCATTGAGTGGCCTTCTCGCCGGCGTTGTCGCCTTGCTTTACGTCGTGCAGACCGGCCTCCTCGCCCCGACCATGGGTGTCAACATCGTGACATTCGCCTTTATCGCGACCGTCATCGGCGGAATGGGCAGCCTGCCCGGGGCAGTGCTCGGCGGGCTGCTTGTCGGGATCGCCACTTCTTTGCTGCAGGCTTATCTGCCCGACAGCATCCGGGCGTTCCGCGACGCATTTGTTTTTCTGTTCGTCATCCTGCTGCTGCTGGTTCGCCCTTCGGGGATCATCCGCCTGAAGCAGTTCGAAGAAAGGGTCTGAGATGCAAGCTCAAGGCCAGGTCTTGACTTCGATCGCGTCCGAAGGAACACGCTCAGTCTGGACCCAAGCGCAGACGCCGATAGTGCTTGTAATTATGCTGGGACTGATCGCGTTGGTCAGCAGCCACCTTGGCGGTTCGGCACAGACGGTGACTGAGATGATGATCCGCGTGGTCCTTGTTGTCGGTCTCTATGTCTTCGTCGGCAACTCGGGAATCCTGTCGTTCGGCCACATCAGCTTCATGTCGATCGGCGCCTACGCCTTCGTGTGGTTGAGCTGCTGCACGTTGCCGATGTTAAAGCCCATGAACCTGCGGGGTCTGCCGATCTTCCTGCAGCACATAGCATTGCCCTCGCCGATCGGTCTGCTTGGCGCAGCCGCGCTGGCTGGCATCGTGGCGATTGTGGTTGGGGCCATTTTGATGAGGTTGTCGGGAACCGCAGCTTCCATCGCCACCTTCGCGTTCCTTGCTGGGCAATATGCGTTCTACATGAACTGGAGTGGTGTTACAGGCGGGACAGCGCTTCTGGCGAACTTGCCCGTATTTGTCGGTCCGGCAGTCGGCACCGGCCTGGCGGCGTTGGCCATATTGATTGCCTGGTTTCATCAGGAGTCTCGATACGGATTCATGCTTCGGGCGGCGCGCGACGATCAAACCGCGGCCAAGGGGTCTGGCGTCAACGTCTGGTTCGTTCGAACAGTCGCATTCAGCCTCAGCGGCCTGATCGTCGGCGTTGGCGGCGCGATGCATGCCGGCTTCCTCGGTATCGTGACAGTCGATGCCTTTTACTTGCCACTTACCTTCCTGACATTGGCGATGCTGATCGTTGGCGGTTCAGGAAGCCTATCGGGTGCGGTCATCGGCGTTGTTGCCCTTACTGCGGTGACCGAAATATTGAGGCGCTTCGAGGCCGGAATCCCGGTCGGCGGAACCATATTGAGTCTTCCTGCCGGACTGCAGGAAGTAGGTCTCGGCTTGGTGATGATCATGGTCATGATGTTTCGGCCCGCCGGAATCATGGGTGGTCGCGAACTTACATTTGGGTCGATCTGGCCTAAACGTTGAGCACCTTGCTGCTGCCCTTGGGTTGCGAAACGTTCCGCCTGCTGCGGTACATCTGGCCTGCATATCAGGGCATGTCGGCTGCCCTGCGCGTTTTGCCAGGGCAGTCAGCTTGGCCGGCAAGTTGACCCGAAACCCTTGGCATACAAACAATTTTTGGCAAAACAGAGTGGTTTGCCGTATATGATGACGAGCGTTGACGACATCGATCGAGCATGACGCAGAGCGAAGGTGAAAGAGGAAGGCCAATGGCCGACACTGAAGCGACCATTGAGCTGAAATCCAACCAGGCCACGCGCGGGATTCCGCGCTCGACCACTCGCGACAGGCTGATTGAAGCCGCAGTCGAACTGTTCGGTGCCAACGGCTTCAATGAGACCTCTATGCGCGATCTCGCCACAGAAGTCGGCATCAAGGCACCGGCGCTGTACAATCATTTCCGCTCAAAAGAAGAGATTTTTATCGAGGCGATCACCGTCACCCTTGGAGACTTCCACACTGCGGTCACCAAGCGCGACGATCCCAATTTGTCAGGCCTCGAGCGTCTCGAGAACATAGTGTCGCGACATGTCATCTACCAGATCGATCATGCCCGCACCGCGAAGGCCAACGACCGACTGATCGAATCGTCTGCAATGGACCGCCTCAGTCACGAGCAGCGCGAGGCGATCAGGTCAATGCTGCGCAAATACCTCGACACAATGACAGACATCTGCACCCAGGTCGTGCGCGATGCCGGTCGCGAGCCTAAGGATGTCCGCTTGGTCGCGCTCGCGATCGGATCCATGTGCGACAAGGTGCTTTCATGGTACCGTCCCAATGGTCGATACCCGAAACAGAAGATTGCGGCGCACTTTTCCAAACTGGCACGCAGCATGCTCGAGGCCGAATAGCTTTAAAACGATCTTCGGGCCAAGCT
Organism: Mesorhizobium sp. M1D.F.Ca.ET.231.01.1.1; assembly: GCF_003999155.2. Lineage (NCBI taxonomy): Bacteria > Pseudomonadati > Pseudomonadota > Alphaproteobacteria > Hyphomicrobiales > Phyllobacteriaceae > Mesorhizobium > Mesorhizobium sp. M1D.F.Ca.ET.231.01.1.1. The sequence continues at coordinate 17,304 of NZ_RZOZ02000010.1, read as the reverse complement.
TCGAGAGCTTTCAAGCGAGCAGGTCTCTAATCCGCATTCTGTCGCCAGCACGCCCCTTCACTAGGGATGACAGGGTCAGGCCGCCGCCGCCGACGCTTACATCTCGCAGCACCGAGAAAAAGTCCTTGGGCGAGACGACTTCGGGCGGGAACACGCCCTTTCGTTCGATCAGGCCTTGCATCAGCAGGATCGCGCCAACGGCTGCGGGGATGCCTGTCGAATCGTCCATTCCCCCGTCACTTCCGGAGGCAAAACGCAATCCGTTGCCGTTTGTGTGGACATCGATGACCAGGCCACTGCCAATGCGCGGGGCGCCTGCCCGCTGATCACGATAATGCAAGAACAGATCAACCGCAGTGTCAGTCAACTTGCCCTTGGTCCTGCGCTCATCGGCGATATGCGCCAAGCACCAGCCCGTGATCAAAGCCTCTTCGGGATTCAGGCCTCCGAAATTGGAAGCCCGTTTTACGGCCAAGTACTTTGGTACCGTTATGGGTTCGGGGTGTGCCAGTCGCACGAGCCGCTGACGGCCGACGGGATCGGGAAAATCAATGTCGCGGAATTCAAGCTGGTCCCAGCCCGCGACATCGTGCGTGCTGCCGTCGGGATCCACGAGATTGAAGCAATGCCAGAAATGCCTTACCGCCGCATTCGTCATGTCAGCCAAATCGACTGTCCAATATATGTCAACGTCATCCACCGGCCCCAGCTTGTCGACCGCGGCCCTGATGAGGATGTTCGTTGTGCCTGGGGAAGATCCCATACCGATCAGCGCGGAAATGCCGGCCGCCTCAGCTGCTGCATTTCGGGTGAGCATCGGGATCGTGACGTCGGCGTCGTCCGAGATGTCGAGGTAGTTTGTATTGTTGGCGATCGCTCGGTCAAGGATAGCCGTGCCTGTCCTGTAGTAGGGACCTGCCATGTTAACGACGAGCTCGGTCTGCGAGAGCAATTCGTCAAGCTGGCCGACGTCGGCGAGGGCATCCATCTGTTGGGTGACGAACCCCATTGACTGAGCAGCTTGCCCGGCTTCAGGGCGCCAGGCACGGTCGACCGCCAGCCAGCCCTGCGTTGCCCCACCGCGCGCGAGGGCTCGCAGCATGGCTTGTGCCTGTGAGCCGCCCGCGCCTATGACAACGGCCTTCCACTTCCTTGCCATCTCGTGGCCTCCTATTTGGGTTTCCTGTGCGTTTCCAGGTAGCCGGCGCGGATCGCGCGGCGGTCGAGCTTGCCCGACGCCGTACGCGGCAGATCGGTGCTCACGATGATGTCTTCCGGCACGGCGTAGCCCGGCAACCGATGGCGCAGAAACTCACGGACATCCGCAACGTCGACCGCCATACTTGGGCGCGGCTCAGCGGCCGCCAGCACACTGTTTTGAAGAACCGGATGCGGGACCGGAAACACCACGGCCTGGGCAATAGAGGGGATCTCTGCCATAACAGCTTCGATGAACGAGGGAAGGATCTTTTCGCCACCGCGATTGATGACGTCATCGCGACGCCCGACATGATAGATCAGACCCTTGTCCCGTCTTTCCGCCAGATCGCCAGTGCGCAACCAGCGCCCGTTAAGCTTCTCGGCCGTGACGTCCGGTCGCCGCCAATATTCGCGCATGCGCGTGTCTCCGGCGACCCAGATCTCGCCGACGGTGTTATCGGGAACATCCTCGCCGTCCTCTCCGACAAGGCGCAGTTCCACACCTTCGGCCGGATATCCGATAGAATCGCCGTATGTCAGGATCAATTGAGCCGGCAGTACCGTGCAGCAAGAGGTGAATTCGGTAAGTCCATAGCCGTGCCAAAGCCGTAGGCCTGGCCAACGCTTATGCATCTCCAGCGACCAGGGGGCAGGCATTGGAGAGCCGCCAAACAGCACGTCCTTGGCTGGACCATAGACAGCGTCGGCTCCCTCCGCCGTCATCATCATCCGAAGCACGCTCGGCACCGCGGTCACAAATGTCGTTGGCCTGCGACGGCAGGCTGCAATCGCTTCTTGTGTGCGATACCGCAGCAAAAGGTCCGCGCGCCCTCCGCAAAGCAGCATCGTGCCCAGTTGGTCGACGAAACCTGTGTTGTGGAAAAGCGGGGCCACAATCAGCGTTGAGGACTGCTCGCCTGCCCCGATGAGGTTGACATAGACCTGGGAGGCCTTGCGCAACGCATCATGGCTGATCACGGCGCCTTTCGGCGTGCCGGTGGTTCCTGACGTGAAGCTTATGACAGCGTTCTCTGCCGGGCGCGGCATGTCGGGAAGGACGGAAGTTTTGTCAACGGAAGAAAACGGGGCAGCGAAAGTACCATTGATCGAGTATACCTGCAGCCCGACGCAATCGCTGAACATGTGGGTATGCGAATCGTCAGCCAGTGCAATCCGCGCATCCAGCAACGTGACCAGGTCACTTACCTGCGCGGGGGCCAACCGGTTGTTCATAGGAACCGAAATTGCACCGACACGAAGGATCGCGAGATAGGCGACGACCCATTGCCATGTATTGTCGCCGACAACGATGACGCGTTCCTGGCGCGCCACCCCAAGTGTCACCAGGCGCGCGGCCGCAGCGTCCACTTCGGCCTGAAGGCGAGCGTAGTCAAGTTCCTCGTCTGCGTCTGTGAGCGCCGTGGTTTGAGGCCCGAGCAGGGCGCGCCCCATCAAGGCATGGACGATAGTTGGATAAATCTGCTGGCTCACAATTTCATTCCGAATTACGTCATCGGTCCTGACCGATCAGATGACCGGCGCTGCTGCCGCCGTCGACCAGATACACGCAGCCATTGGTGTAGGCGGCCTCGCGAGAGGATAGGTGGGCTATGACCGCCGCGATCTCTTGCGGTTCGCCAAACCGGCCCATTGGAACAGCATTTTCGAAGGCCTCGCGGGTGCCAGGAGGAGCTTTTGAAAAGATGCGCGTCGCCATCGGTGTGTCCACGAAACCGGGACACACCACATTACTGCGAATACCTTCGCGCCCATGATCCAAGGCCATCGCTTTGACGAGCCCGATCACGCCATGCTTGGAGGCGCAGTACGCGCCGTAAGCGACAGATCCCAAAACGCCCGCGTCCGAGCCGACAGCAACGAATGACCCGCCGCCGCGACGCTGCAAAAGGGGCAGGGTCTGCCGCGCCAGCAGGAACGTTCCCTTGAGATTGACGCCGATGACGTGATCCCAGGCGGCTTCCGACATACGCTGGATGAGTCCGCCGCGTGCGACGCCTGCAGCCGCAATCACAGTGTCGAGCCCCTCGCTCGCTTCCGCGAAGGAATCTATTGCGCTCGCGAGGCTTTCCAGGCTGCTCACATCGGCCGCAAGCGGGGTAGCTTTTCCGCCCGCCTCCACGACCAATCCGACGGTTTCCTGAGCGCTTTCGCGCGAGAGATCGAGGACACCGACATGCGCGCCGCGAGCGGCGAGGACGAGCGAGACGGCTCGCCCTATACCTGAGCCGGCACCACTGACCAACGCAATCTCGGGCTTAGTCATCGGTCGGACCGCATCATTCCTTGGGGAGGGTTTCAGCGATATAGAGGTTAGCGAGAGTGCCGCAATCGACCGGCACATCGATACCGGTTATCCCGCTCGCCTCATCGCTGCCAAGAAATGCAACAGTGCGCGCAATCTCGTCGACCTCGACCAGCCGGCCAAGCGGAACGCGCGAGAAGCTCTCGGTCATGTGCCTGAGGGCGGCCTCGCTGACATGATCCTTAATCATGGCGGTCAGTGTCCACCCGGGGCTCACAGAATTGACGCGGATCCCATAGGGCGCAAGCTCGACCGCCGCGGTCTTGGTCAAGTTGACAACGCCGGCTTTTGCTGCGCCGTAAGCGGACTGCCGCCCGTCAGTCCCGGCAGCATCGATGGAAGCTACGTTGACGATGGCCCCGCCGCCTGAGGCCCGCATGCGCCGCGCGCCCCTTTGCAGGCTGAGGAAAACACCGGTCAAATTGATGTCGAGGACCGAACGCCAACGCGCCAGATCCATCTTCAAGAGCGTCTTGTAGTCGGACACACCGGCATTGTTGACCAGCAATGACAGCGGTCGAGAAGGATCGTCGAAGCGCGACATGAGGCGCTCGACGTCATCCTCGTTGGTCACGTCTGCGGCGACTGCCTCGACCGGCCCGAGTGAATTGAGGTTCGAAACGGCGGCCGCAAGCTCCATCTCGTTGCGGCCTGCTATCGTGACGGCATAGCCTCGCGCCAAAAGGCAAGCCGCAATGCCAAAACCGATCCCCTTCGACCCACCGGTCACGACGGCATTCAATGGCATGGCGCCCGTTTCTCCTGGCTTGTAAGCTCGTCCATCGGATCCACTTCGCCTTGATCCTCTTGAACTATGAGGCCAGCGTCATCAGCTTACGGTACTCATCAGCCCCCATCAGGTCGCGTCCCAGAGCCGAGGCAATGCCGCTGACTTGACGGAACACTTCCACGTTGCTCTGGATCTTGTCGTCACGGTGCGGCCATTTCCATACAGTGTCTTCCATACCGACACGAACGTGCACGCCCATAAGGATCGCAAGCGTCGCAAGATAGCTGCTCGAGCGTCCGCCGGTGCAGGCGACGATAACCGATTCAGGATCGATATGGCGAATGAGCCGGACCAGTCGCATGAAGCCGTCAATCATGGTTTCAGGGCTGTAGGTAGGGCTGCAACCGGGTAGGCCGGGCAGGACAAGCCAGTTCAGGGGACCCTGAATCAGTCCGCTGTCGATCAGATAGCGGCGGGCGTTGTCGATGTCAGCGTCCGAATAGACCGCGATCTGCGGCGTCAGGCCCTGGGCAAGCGCGCGTCGCGTCTTCTCGATCATGGCCGCCGGCGACTTCACAAAGCGATTGTCACCGAGAACGATCGAGGTGGCGTTTACCGGTACGCCCTCCATCACCCCCAGTGACATCATTTCGCTCATCATCTTTTCTTCTTCATCGTTGACCGCAACGAGGCAGGCATCGAGTGCTATGTGGTTGTTCTGACGCCGAAGATGAGTCAGCGTCTCCTTGAAGAGGCCCGTGTCCAGCACGTTGTAGCCGCGTTCATCGCGGGCATGGATGTGGATGATCTGCGCGCCAGCGTCGATGCACTCCTGTGCCGAGCGGATGATCTCGTCCGACGAGATCGGCTGATTGGGGTTTTCGTCCTTGCGGAAGAAGGCACCGTTGATAGCCACCGACAGGATCAGCTTCTCGGGCTCGGCCCAGCGCGGCATCGGCTCGGCATCCGAAAAAGCTGTCTTGTTGACCGCCATGATCGCCGGCGCGCCATAGACTTGCCAGTTCGCCTGCACGCCCTCACGTGCAACCCATTGGTTTACCCGCTCCCAGTTGACGGTGTTTGGCTTCCGAGCCATCGCGATAGCCTCTTCTTTCTGATACATGAACGAACGTTAATGCGAGCGAAATGACCTGTCAAGCAGCCCGGAGGGGGCTCCCGGCCGCTTGATACAAGCTCTGTGGCAGCAGATCGCCTACAATTCAGACGCGCCTAGCTTGACGAAAAGCGAGGACAAAATTATGAATTAACGTTCATTATTGAGGAATCGTATGGGCAAATTGATCTTGCTTGTTGGAGCGGGCCACATGGGCCGCAGCGCGCTTTGCATGCTTGCGCGCCAGCTTCCTGACGCCCGCTTCAAGGTTGTCGATCGATCACCCGAAAACCTGGCGCTCGCCATCAGCATGGACCCGAGCCGGGTTGAAGGAGAATTGCGCGATATTTCGCGAAATGGTGTCGATGCGGCGGGCGTGGACTTGGTCCTGAATTTCGCCGGTCCATTCTTCCTGGGCTCCGACGCTGTTGCCCGCGCGGCAATTTCTGCCGGCGCTCCGTATGTCGATGTCTGTGACGATGCTGAAGGTACGCAGACAATCCTCGATCTCCACCAAGCGGCTTGCGAGCGCAAGGTGCCGGTGATCACCGGCGGGGGCAATTCGCCGGGCATCTCCAATTGGCTGGCATGCGACATCCTCCAGTCGAACAGCAACGTGAACGGTATCCAGATCGTATGGATCACGCGAGAGCGCGACCCCGGGGGCCTCGCCGTGCTTCGTCACATGCTTCACATGACGGTGGCGCCCTGCCCGATTTGGCGAGGCGGCCGGATGGAGTACTCGAAGGGATTTCAGCCCCAGACGGCCATGTCGTTCGATGTCCCCCCTCCTTTCGGGAGGATCGAAGCCTACGATACCGCCCACCCCGAACCGTTGACGCTCGCGCGCCATAGACCTGACCTCAAGCTGGTGCAGTGCAAGGGTTCCCTGTATCCAGGATGGGCCAACCAAGCATTCTCGACACTTGGTCGCATTGGCTTTGGCCATGACGACCTCACCGTCACTGTCGGAGATCAGACGATCCAGCCCGTAGAAGTGCTTTGGAAGCTCCTATGGGCTCGGCACAATGCCAGCCCACCGCGAGAGCGCCCCGCCTTTACACAAATCAACGTAATCGGCCTCCAAGGCGACCGGCCGGTCGTGATGCACACCATCACTGATGAGAGCGAGATGAGCCGCGGAACCGGGATAGGCATGGCCGCGGCCGCGCTTGCACTGCTGGAAGGCAACGTGCCGCCTGGCGCAAACGGCGTCGAGGCCATTCCATTCGAACGAGGGCTCAAGCATTTCAGGGCCCTCTCGGTTGCCGAAGGCGCGTTTGCAGATGGCATCGTTGTGACCCGTTTCTGACCGGTCTCCAGGAGATTGAAAATGACCTCTACCCCGGCTGTGATCGTGACAGGTGCCGCAGGCGACATGGGTCGGGCTCTTGCCAGACGTTTTGCGGCGGATCGCCGTGCAATCGCATTGCTCGACCGCACCGATGACGCACTCGGCGCCCTTGCCGACGAACTCAAGACACTGGGAGCGAGTGAGGTTGGCGTCTACGCAGCGGACCAATGCGATCGAGGCGCGATCGACGTAGCCGTTGCGCGGGCTCGATCTGATCTCGGTCCAATCGGGACGCTGGTCGCGAATGCCGGTTATGCTCGCCTCGCGAGCTTCTTGGACATGCCGGAAAAGATCTGGGATCGGCATGTGGATGTGAACTTGAATGGGACCTTTCACACCTGCCAGTCCGTGGCCCGAATAATGGCGGAGCAACGCGCGGGCGGCAGCATCGTTGTCATCTCGTCCTGCCTGGCGCTTTACCATACAGACCAGACCGGAGCTTACAACGCGACCAAGGCAGCGCTTTTGATGCTTATCCGCACCATGGCGGCCGAACTCGGCGTCTACCGTATCCGCGCCAATGCCGTCCTTCCCGGAATAGTGGACACGGCCATGACCCGCGAAACCCTTGCCGAACCTGGTCGACTGGAGGCGGTCTTGGCAGACACGCCGCTCGGTCGCATCGGTCAGACCGAAGATGTCGCGGAGGCTGTTTATTTCCTCGCAAGTGAAGCTGCAGGGTTCATAACCGGTGCTTCATTGTTGGTTGATGGCGGAGCCTCTGTCTACGGCCAGCCGCAATGGGTAAGACAAGATCGACGCGTGCCTTACGAACCCAGTTGGGACTTCCAACCGCGAAACGCTCCCCGGACCTGATATGGTTCGCGCCACAAGTGTGCGCGGGGGCCATCGGCCGCACGGCTGAAATTGAATACCTGCCTCGGCGGACCCGTCGCATAGGTTCATGTCGTCGAGCGTCGGCGTTAAGCGGATTTCCGTATCGTAACGGCAGTTCTGAGATACGGCCTTAGCTCGGGCTCGTTGACGTAGAGCCAAGCCAGCAGATCGTCGATCTTGCCCTTGGACGGACGGCAACCGTCCGCACACCAATGCAGTCAGCCCCTCCCCGCCCTCGCGGAAGTCCACCGGCTTTGTCGCCTCGCGTACCGAACCGCGCCACCGTTGCAGCCGTCAATTGCAGCCGGGCAGCGCCAAGGAACTTTCACCAGCTTGGCTGCCCGCTCACTGGGTCTTTGCGCGTGACGGCGGAGCTTCGCCGAAACCGCCGCCCGTCGGCGTGACGATGGTGATCGCCTCGCCGGCCGCCAGGATTGTTTCAGCGCATCCTGCCAGTTCCTCAATGCTGCCGTTAAGCCTGCGGACCAGGTTGCGGCCCTTCTCGCCGGCATTGCCGCCCTTGAGGCCGAACGGCGCCACCTTGCGATGGCCCGAAAGGATAGCGCAGTTCATCTTCTCGCGGAATCGGATGGTCCGGCTGGTGCCGTCGCCGGCGCGCCAGCGGCCACGGCCGCCCGATCCCTCGCGGATGTGGAAATCCTCCAGCACCACCGGAAAGCGTAGCTCGAGGATTTCCGGATCGGTCAGCCGCGAATTGGTCATGTGCGTGTGCACCGCCGGCGCACCGTCGAACCCCTCGCCTGCCGGAGCACCGGAGCAGATGGTTTCGTAATACTGGTAACGGTCGTTGCCGAAGGTGAGGTTGTTCATCGTGCCTTGCGCGGCGGCCAGCGCGCCCAGCGCGCCGAACAGGCAGTTGGTCACTGCCTGGCTGACCTCGACATTGCCAGCCACGACCGCCGCCGGTCGGCGCGGCGACAGCATCGTGCCATCCGGCACGAGGATGCGTATGGGCCTGAGGCAACCGGCGTTCATCGGGATCATGTCCTCGACCATGACTCGGAAGACGTAGAGCACGGCGGCCCGCGTCACAGGCTCGGGCGCATTGAAATTGTCGTCGCGCTGCGGCGAGGTACCGGTGAAATCGACGATCGCCTCGCGGCTCGCCCGGTCAACACTGATCCTGACCCTGATCTCGCAGCCCTGGTCCATGGGATAGCGGAATTCCGAGTCGGACAGGCGGTCGATCACTCGCCGCACGCTTTCGGCAGCGTTGTCCTGAACATGGCCCATATAGGCCTCGACGACAGCGAGGCCGAATTGCGCGATCATCTTCTTCAGTTCCGCCACGCCGCGCTCGTTGGCGGCGATCTGCGCCTTCAGGTCAGCGACATTCTGGAACACGTTGCGCACCGGATAGCGCGCCGTCGTCAGGAGCTCGACCATCTCCGCCTCGCGGAAGCGGCCTTGGTCGACCAGTTTGAAATTGTCGATGTAGACGCCCTCCTCCTCGATGGTGCGCGCATTTGGCGACATCGATCCGGGCGCCGTGCCGCCGATATCGGCGTGGTGGCCGCGCGAGGCGACCCAGAACAGCACCGACTTTCCATCCTCGTCGAAAACAGGGGTGCAGACGGTTATGTCCGGGAGATGGGTGCCGCCATTGTAGGGCGCGTTGATGACAAAGACGTCGCCCGGATGGATAACCGGGTTGTTGCGGATCACCGACTCCACCGAACGGTCCATCGATCCCAGATGCACCGGCATATGCGGCGCATTGGCGACAAGCGCGCCATCGCGGTCGAAGACGGCGCAGGAGAAGTCGAGCCGCTCCTTGATGTTGACCGAATAGGCGGTGTTCTGCAGCGTCAGACCCATCTGCTCGGCGATGGACATGAACAGATTGTTGAAGATCTCCAGCATGACCGGGTCGGCATCGGTGCCAACGGCAACGCGCCTAGGCAGTGCCACCACCCGTTCCAGCACCAGATGGTCGAGCGGCGTCACGGTGGCGGCCCAGCCGGGCTCGATCACCACCGTCTGGTTGGGTTCGATGATCAGCGCTGGGCCGTGGACCTGATGCCCGGCTTGCAGCTGTTCGCGCAGATAGACGACCGCATCGTACCACGCGCCGCCTGAGAAGAAGCGGGTTCGCCGCGCCGGATCCGGCAGCGCGCCCGTCGCCGGCGGCAGCGTGGCGGCGGCGCGTTTGCGGCCACCGCCGATCGCTTCAACCGAGATCGCTTCGACCACCATCTCCTTGTTGCGATCGATGAAGCCGAAGCGGGCTTTGTGCGCCGCTTCAAAGGCTTCAGCCATGGCGCGAGGATCGAGGTCCGCATCATCCGGCCGGACGCCGGCAGCCACTGTCAGCGCCGGAACCTCGATCGTAGTATCAGTGCCGGCGTAGCGGACATGGGCCCGGACATGTACCGTGACATTCGCTTCAGCAACCCCTTGCGCGATCACCTCGGCGCCGGTTTCCACGCATGGCGGCGCCGCCGCTTCGATGATCGCTCCGGTCGCTTCGCCAAGCTTCCTCTCGACCGACATCTGCCGGATGGCGCGGATGTCGGCGAGACCCATGCCGTAAGCCGAGAGCAGCCCCGAGAACGGATGCACCAAGACCCTGGTCATTCCTAGCGCGTCGGCCACCAGGCAGGCGTGCTGGCCGCTGGCGCCGCCGAAGGCGTTCAGCACATAGCGCGTCACGTCATAGCCGCGGGCGATGGAGATCTTCTTCACTGCTTCTGCCATGTTGGCGACGGCGATCTTGAGGAAGCCGTCGGCGACCGCTTCCGCCGAACGGCCATCGCCCGCCTGGGCTGCCAGTTCCTGGAAGGCGAGACGCACGGCTTCATAGTCCAGCGGCTCGTCCTGAGCAGGGCCGAAGATCGTCGGGAACAGTTCGGGCACCAGCTTGCCGGTCATGACATTGGCGTCGGTGACAGCCAGCGGCCCGCCGCGGCGGTAGCATTTGGGGCCGGGGTTGGCGCCAGCCGAATCAGGACCGACGCGAAATCGCGCGCCGTCGAAATGCAGGATGGAGCCGCCGCCGGCAGCGACCGTATGGATGAGCATCATCGGCGCGCGCATCCGCACGCCGGCTACCTCCGTCTCGAAAGCGCGCTCGTATTCGCCATCGTAATGGGCAACGTCGGTCGACGTACCACCCATGTCGAAGCCGATGACACGCGAGAAGCCGGCCTCGGCACCGGTCTGCGCCAGAGCCACGACGCCACCGGCCGGGCCGGACAGGATAGCGTCCTTGCCCTGGAACAGGTTTGCCGCCGTCAGACCGCCGGACGACATCATGAACATCAGCCGGGCGCCGGTGCGCGCGACATCGAGTTCCTCGGCCACCTGCGAAACGTAGCGCCCCAGGATCGGCGACAAATAGGCATCGACCACAGCGGTGTCGCCGCGGCCGACGAGCTTCACCAGCGGCGAGACCTCATGGCTGGCGGAGACCTGGCCGAATCCCATGTCGCGAGCCACGCGCGCCGCCATCTGTTCGTGTGCGGGATGCCGGTAAGCATGCATGAACACGATGGCCAAGGCGTGATAGCCGGCTTCGGCCAGGCTGGACAACGCAGCACGAAGCGCACTTTCGGACAACGGCACCTCGACCGTCCCGTCCGTCAGCACCCGCTCGTCGACCTCAACCACTCGATCGTAGAGCAGGTCCGGCTTGACGACATGCTTGGCAAAAATCTCGCTGCGCGCCTGATAGCCGATGGCGAGCGCGTCGCGGAAGCCGCGCGTCGTCACAAGCGCGCAGCGCTCGCCCTTACGCTCCAGCAGCGCGTTGGTGGCAACGGTGGTGCCCATGCGCACGTCGCCGATCAATCCGGCCGGAATAGGCTCGCCGGCATTCAGGCCGAGCAGCGAGCGGATGCCCGCCACTGCTGCGTCGCGGTAGGCGTCGGGATTCTCCGACAACAACTTGCGCGCAGTGAGCTGACCGTTTGGATGGCGCCCGATCACATCGGTGAAGGTACCGCCGCGATCGATCCAGAAATCCCACTGTGCGGGCATTGGCAGCCTCCTTCTCTTTTTCATCGTCACTACATCGATAAATTATCGACATCTTGTCGTCAATATGTTATCGTCAAAAAAATGGAGACAGGTCGGATGAGTAAGAGCGCAGACACCACGGAAATCGGCCAAGCACGGCTTGGGCCTATCGTTTCGTCGGGACATCTGGCCGGCGGTGCATTGCCGGCCCTATCGGAGATAGAGTTCGGCATGATCATGCTGAGCCATGCCTTCAACCGCTGGATTGTGCGCTGCATGGCGGCCGCCGGCGTGCCGGATCTTTCGGCCATCGACGTACTTGTGCTTCATAACATCGCCCACCGCGCCAAGCCGAAGACGCTCGCTGACCTTTGCCTCGTCCTCAACGTCGAGGACACGCATGTCGTCGCGTACGCGCTGAAGAAGCTTGAGCGGCTCAAACTGGTCAGGGCTGGCCGGCGCGGCAAGGAGAAGCTGGCGATGATAACTCCAGAGGGCGAGGCCGCCTGCCGTCGCTACGCCGCGATCCGCGAGGAGCTGCTAGTCAAGTCGGTGCTGTCGACGGAAGTCTCAAGCGAGACACTGTCTTCGGTCGCGTCCCGTATGCGCGCGCTCTCTGGTCACTACGACCAAGCATCGCGCAGCGCTGCCTCCATGTGATTGCTGACGCTCGGGGGCGGCCTCTGCTGCATACGATGCGGCGCCGCCGGGGTGTCCGGATAGCCTAAGGCGAGCCCGGCCAGGCCGGTGATCGGAGCAGAGCCTCGACAGCTCCACTGCGGCCAACAAACCTCGATGAGTGCTTCTGGGCGGAACACGAGACCTCGGAATTAGCCGAGCGAGAACTGTGAGTCCGTATGTTGGCTAAACCAACAGTCGTCTCGTCGTGGTGTGTGCAGATCTCACCATGTCGGCCGTCGGGTGGCGGGGGCGTGCGGGAGATGAAATCTTTTGTGCCCGTCCAGTCTGGGCCGCTTTCTCGATGGCCAAAAGCACGCGCAGATCGGCAAGACCTTCATCTCCGTCAGCCTCTGGTTCGGTGCCGTTGCGAATGCAGTCGGAAAAATAAGCAATCTGTCCCGCAAATTGATCGGAAAGCGGATACGAGAACGTCTCAACTTTGCCGTTCGTGTTCAGACGGAAGCGATAGGCCTTCTCAAACCGAAAAGCAGGCTCCATCGTCAGATCGCCCTGTGTCCCCAACACACGATACGTGTCGATCTCCGAACTGCCGAAGCTGCAATAAAACTGGGCCAGCCTGTCTCCCGGAAAGCGCAGGATTGCTGAGACTGCCTCGTCGATCTCGCCGAAACGGGGATCCTTGGTTGACTTCGCGGACATTGCGATCGCCTCGACCGGTTCCGAGGCGAAGATGTGTCTCGCGGCGTTGACGCAATAGATGCCGATGTCCTGGAGCGGGCCGCCCCAGTGACGTGCTTCCAGGCGATGATTGCCGCACTGAGATTGAAAGCCAAACATTGCTGAGATGTGGCGCGGTTCGCCAATCCTGCCGGAACGGACTGCGTCCAGCGCGGCCACGGTGCCCGCCTCGTGGTGAAGACGGTAAGAGGTCATAAGCAGCACCCCGTTGTCGCGCGCCGCTCGGATCATTGCCTGCGCGTCGGAAACGGTTGTTGCAATGGGTTTCTCCACCATGACATGCTTGTGCGCCTTTGCAGCTCGAATTGCGTAGGTCGCATGCAGCGGATTGGGCAGCGCAATGTAGACGGCATCTATTTCAGCGCTTTCGATCAAGTCGTCGAACGAGTCGTACCCCAGCACACGCTCTACCCGATAGAAATCAGCGAGCTTTCGCGCCTTGTCCTGGTTGCCCGATACAATCGCAGCCAAGGTGGAATTTCCCGTTTGTTCGATCGCCGGCATGAATGCTTCCTGAGCGATCCAACCCGCTCCGACGACGGCGTATCTAATCATGCGTATCTTCCTGGTTTTTTTTCGGCGAACTCACAAGCCGGCGACAGATCGCGTCTGCGTTTTTTCCCGTTACCGGCTGAGTAAGTCACGCTCAGAAGAAAGCGTGCCCAGCGAGGCAAGAGCCAAAAGCCACCATTGAGCTCGCAAGCTCAGCTGTAGAAGCTAGGGCGCGGCGGAAGCGAAAGTCGCGTCAGCGTCCGCGTTTCCAGCGCCGCCACCACCTGCTCCGCGATCGAGGTCGTCACGTAGCCATCCCAGGCGTTTGCTCCGCCACAACTCTGGCCGCTGGTGGCAGCCATCACCCACGCATTCATCTGGTTTGCATAGGCGGTTCGAAACCGGGGCACCCAATTGTCAGGGTAGCCAAAGCCATGCCTTCCAGAAGCGTTAGCGAGGGTCGCGACAGGTACCGCAGTCTCGATTGTGCCGTTGCGACCTACGAGTTGCGCGTGCACATGATAGCCGTAGCGGCAGTTCATGAACACCTCGGTCGAAACGATCTCGCCCCAATCGGTCACCATGGTGATCATCAGCGGATCGCCACTTTCTCCAAAGTGAGCTTGGGCTGACACCAATTCGGAGCCCAACAGCCAGCGGCTTACATCGATTTCGTGAACGAAGGCGTTGGTCACCGACATCGCGCCGGTGAACCATTCCGGGACCACGGCATTTCGGTGAACATTGTGCAGGATGACGGGAGTGCCGATGTCACCGCGTTCCCGCACGCGCTTCATCTCAATGTATGGCGGATCAAAGCGCCGCATATAGCCGACCTGAACGACCCGACGGCCCTTGGCGACCTCTGCCTCGACCACCTCAAATGCTTCCGCTGCTGTCACCGCCAGGGGCTTTTCGCACAACACCGGCTTGCCTGCCTCTATGCAGGCCAGTGCGAGGACTTTGTGCGTGGAATCCGGCGCAGCAATGACCACGGCGTCGACCCGATCGGAATTGATCAGGGCCAATGGGTCGGTAAACACCAGCCCTTCACCATCGCCAGCTGCGTGAGCCCGGGCTTGGTCTGCATCGCAGACTGCCGCAAGGTGGGCGCCAATCGTCTCCTTGCGAAGAATGCGGGCATGTTCAGAACCCATCACGCCCGCGCCGATCACACCAACTGCTAAACTCATCTCGCACCTTTCAAGGAAAGATTAGAAGCAACCTAGCGGCACGTTGGGGCAAAGTGCCTTGGAGAAAGTCGCACCGCTGCAACCGGACAGAGCGACTGTTTCCGACACCCCGGTCCGAAACAGCCTGCCAAATACCAGGAAGGTTGAACGGCTGCGGTGATGGCTTTCCATCAACCGCAGCCGCCGCGATACACCCGTCTTGGGAGGGTGAAGATTTTGCCCACGCGCCGGCATCAGCCGAAAAAGCCAAGCAATTCCCGTGCAAGCGCTTCGGGTTGTTCTTCCGCCAGATAGTGGCCACAAGCTTCTATGGCTGTGCCGCGGACATTGGTCGCAATCTTTTGCAGTTGCGCAACCAGGTCCGGCATCGATCCCTGGTCGGCGCGCACGGCAAGCACCGGCATTTCAAGTTTTCCCTTGGCGCTCAACTCACGATTCTGCTCGGCAGACATTGAGACTGCACGGTAGTAGGAAAGGCCACCTTTGAGACCGCTGGTCAAAAAGGCGCGCAAATACTCTTCGTGATCGGCGTCCGAGAAAATCTGCGGATTGGCCGCTTTGCGCTCCAGGAACCAACGAAGGTAGATGTGCTCGCGGCCGTCGATGAGAGCTTCCGGCAAATCCGGCACATTGTGAAACGCGACATGCCAGGTACGCCAGGCGACTTCCGCAGACCAGGGCAGCGCGTCAGGCAGACTAATGCCAGGTATGCCGGTGTCGAGGATCGCCAGACCTTTGACACTCGCCCCGTGCAAGGCGGCGTATGGGTAAGCGACCCAGGCGCCAATATCGTGGGCGACCAGGAAGTGGCTGCCGACATCCAGCTTATCGAGAAGTTTGCGAACAATCTTGGCAATGCCGGCGGTATCGCAACCGGCCCGGGGGCGATCAGAGTCTCCCTGCCCTGGAAGATCGGGCGCGACGATCCTGTAGCGCTCACCCAGCGCTGGCAGGATCTTTCGCCATGCGTACCAGCTCTGCGGAAAGCCGGCGAAGAGAACCAGGACTTCGCCGTCGGGACGACCTCCCGTCACGTGATGGATCCTGATGCCGTCAACGGTTGTGAAGCCCCGCGTGAAGCCAGCAATTCCGCTGCCCGGCCATTCATTTGCAACCATCTAAGCCTCCTAGCGTCGCTTCAGTGGAGCCGCTTGTATTTGGTCAGGGTAACCGACTGGATCCACTGGCCAGCTTTCGCGCCGAATGCCTTCATATTGTCGGTGTTGTTATGGACATTGAGCGCGTCTTCATCTTCCCAGATTTCGTAGAAGAGAAACTGTCCGGGGTTCTCGAGTGATTCATGCAGGTCGTATTGAACAAAGCCCGGTTCCTTGGGGGCGGCCTCTACGAGCGTCATCAGGCCCTGCCGCAACAGATCCTCGCTACCTTTGTTGGCGTTGACCAGCGCAACCACGACAAGCTTTTCTTTCATTGAATTTCCCTTTCGATACTGAACTTGTGGCATTCGATGCGAGGGCCGGAGCCGCCGTGCACGTCATGCCAATGTTATCGTTTACATGAGTTGGAAACATGGTTGATTTTCACGAAATTGTCGACCTCTTTCCATTCTCGGAAGTCAAACTAATAGCTGGTTTTGTCAGAACGGATCCCTGGCCGCGGTCAGCCAGCCGCCGTCCATCACATAGGCACTTCCGTGGACATAGTCGGCATCGTCGCTACCAAGGAACGCTGCCAGTCTGGCGATCTCCTCTGGCTTGCACCAGCGTCGCGCCGGAACCTTGCTGATTGCCAGATCCATGTCCGGGGAGTTGGATGTCGTATGCTCAGGCATCGCCAGGGGTGTGGCGGTCGCGCCCGGACAGATGGCGTTGATCCTTATGCCCCGCGCGCCATACTCGAAGGTCATCTGGCGCGTCAGTCCGATGACGCCGTGCTTCGAGGCAGTATAGGCCGAGCCGCCCCCGGCGGCGCTGAACCCGGACGTCGAGGATGTGTTTATGATGGCGCCTTTGCCCTGCCTCAGCATTTGCGGAATAACAGCACGCGACATCAGGAACGGTCCGGTCAGATTGACTGCAATGACGCGGTTCCATTCTTCAAGGCTCACCTCATGGGCTGGAGCGTGTCCGTCGAGGATGCCGGCATTGTTGCAAAGAAGGTCGACCCGGTCCCAGCGCGCGATGATGGCGTCTACCGCGGCTTTAACGCTTTGCTCATTGCTTACGTCGACCTGATAGGGAAAGGCAGCTGGCGGGCTGTCCAGCCTCTGCACGGTTTCGATAGCCCGATCGAGATTGATGTCAAGCGCCGCCACACAGGCTCCCCTGGACAAGAATTCTCCGACCATGGCGCGGCCCATTCCGGAACCGGCTCCCGTAATGACGACCACTTTGCTGGTATAGTTGCTCACGCCGTTTACCTTCCTGTTTCGGCTGACATTTTGCGAGTGGACTTCCTGACGTCGGCCCACTCAACCCTGTCCAATGTTGTTGAGGATCTGGCTATTGACGGAAGAAGCTGCCTCCATCTGGGGCATGTGGCCTGTGCCCTGGATGATGGTGAGCTTTGCGTTGGCGGGCAGGTCTGCGGCCTGGGGCACGGGCACGATCTGGTCCTGGTCGCCCCAGATCAGGAGCACCGGGCATTTGAGATTGGCGAGTTGGTTGGCGATCGACTGGCGCTGTCCGTTGTTGTCGGCGATGGTGTCGGCGATGGCCGTCAGCGCTTCGGGCACGCCCTCCA
>NZ_RZOZ02000108.1:0-369 GCF_003999155.2 Mesorhizobium sp. M1D.F.Ca.ET.231.01.1.1 | reverse complement strand
GCCACACCCGCGGTGCGCAGCGCCAGCAGGCCGACGATTAAGGCGAGCAGCGCGCCGCAGGCGACCCCGGCAATGAAGGCTTCCGGCACGCCCCAGCCGAGATGGTAGACGGTCAAGCCCGCGCCATAGAGGCCGGCCGAGAAGAACATCGCATGGCCGAGGCTGAGCAGGCCGACATAGCCGAAGAGCAGATTGTAGCCCATGGCAAAGACTGCGAGCGCCATGATGCGTGCGAATAGGCCCTGATGGTAATCCGGCAGGACGAAGTTCAGCGCGAACAGAAGCGCGATGACGCCGATATGCAGCGCGTAGGTCTTTGCCGGCGAAGCATCCCTCATCGCGGCGTGGTCCCGAACAGGCCTTGCGGCC
>NZ_RZOZ02000107.1:0-371 GCF_003999155.2 Mesorhizobium sp. M1D.F.Ca.ET.231.01.1.1 | reverse complement strand
TCGCCCAGCCGCAGGTGATCGCACTGGAACCCGGCCTGCTCCAGGCGCGCCGCCAGCAGTGCCTGGCAGCCAGCATCGTCCGGCGTCACCGAGGGCCGTGCGACCAGCTCGCAGGTCAGGTCGAGGACCGCGCTCATGCGTCACCGACGCCGAAGCGGGCCTTGAAGCCGTTGTCACTGAAACCCTGGCTGACCGTGCCGTCGGCGGTGACCACCAGCGGGCGCTTGATCAGCTGCGGGTACTCGCGCAGCAGCAGCTTCCATTCGGCCTCGGAGTCCGCGGCCTTGCGGTTGTCCGGCAGCTGCCGCCAGGTGGTGGAGGACCTGTTGACCATCGCGGCCAGCCCACCCAGCTGCGCGGCCCACGCAAGC
>NZ_RZOZ02000106.1:0-371 GCF_003999155.2 Mesorhizobium sp. M1D.F.Ca.ET.231.01.1.1 | reverse complement strand
AATGTGCTCAACGGCACCGACGAGAACTGCACCAACTGGATCCGCACCTACAAGGACTACAAGCCGGCCGAAGGCGGCCACGCGGTCGCTGCTCCGGTTGCGGTGACCGCGCCAGGCGACGGCGCTGCCGCCGGCGGCCGCCGCCGCGGCGGTCGCGAAGCCCGCATGGCGAGGGGATAAGCGCGCAATCGTGAGCCGCATCGCAAACAGCGCTGGTCCGATCGCATCGTGGATGCGGTCGGACAGCTCTGCTTTGCGTTCAGGCCGCGCCCAATATGGCGTCGAACAGCGCCATGCCCGCCCACGATCCGAAAATGCCCGTGACGCCGCGGCTGTTGCCGATGCGTGCTTCGAACTCCGCCAGAATTTCG
>NZ_RZOZ02000105.1:0-372 GCF_003999155.2 Mesorhizobium sp. M1D.F.Ca.ET.231.01.1.1 | reverse complement strand
CGTCAATCGAGGAGGAATACCATGCTGCCGCTTGAACACCTGCAGACCACCATGGCGCGCTCGGTGCTCGCCATGGAGCCAGTTGTCGCCGCAAACATGCTGACCGCCGGCAAGGCAGATCCGCTGGCCCGCTTGCGCATCTACCAGAACAACACGCGCAGCTCGCTCACCGCGGCGCTGATGGCGGTGTTTCCTGTAACCGTCCGCCTCGTCGACGAACGCTTCTTTCGCTTTGCGGCGAGCGAATTCATTCGGCGGCATCCGCCAGTGGAGTCGCGGCTGGCACGTTATGGCGCCGGCTTTCCACGCTTCCTGAAAACGATCGACACGCTGTCCGACATGCCGATCGTCGCCGAAACGGCGCGTCTCGAA
>NZ_RZOZ02000104.1:0-373 GCF_003999155.2 Mesorhizobium sp. M1D.F.Ca.ET.231.01.1.1 | reverse complement strand
AAGTTGATGCCGAACAGCACGCCCCAGAACTTCGTCATGTCGCGCCAGATGGTGCGGCGGGTCATGACATAGACGGTCTCCATCATGGCGATCAGGATGGAGAGGCCGAGGGTCAAAGGCACAAACAGGAAATGATAGAGGGCCGTCAGCGCGAATTGCAGCCGCGACAGATCGACGAGAAGAAAGTCGGACATGGGAGCATCCTTTCTGGATACAGCCTCATAGCGCCGGACGAACGCAGGCGACTTGATCTGGATCAATTCCTTTCGTCCTTGCGCGTGCGAAAACCTGCGCATGAGATCGCCAGCCGCTTCCGCCTCATCTCACGACCCAGCCGCCTCGGCGCCGGACGCTTTCCACGCGCTCGCCACCG
>NZ_RZOZ02000103.1:0-374 GCF_003999155.2 Mesorhizobium sp. M1D.F.Ca.ET.231.01.1.1 | reverse complement strand
CAGGTGCCGGCCTCGCTGAACTCGTTCAGTTCCAGCGACAAAGCGAGCCCACTCTGTTCGAATGCATCGGCAAAGTGCTCCTTGATGAGCATGAATATCGCGTGGCCGGTAGCTTTTTTCACGACTTCAGAGCGTCCGGTGGCGATCTTCAGGTTCGCGTGCAGGAAGGCGGCGTCGGCGCGTCCATCGGCAATGCAATAGTGTTCGCAGCGCAACGCGCGCACACGAATGCCGCCGAGCGGATAAACAGCCTGCCCGTTCTCGCGCTGTCCGGCAAGACATTGAGCGAGCGTCTTGCACAGGCGGCCAATACTTTCATTGTCAGCGAGATTGGCGCTGTACTCGAGTGTCAGATGCGGCACGATAAGTTCTCC
>NZ_RZOZ02000102.1:0-376 GCF_003999155.2 Mesorhizobium sp. M1D.F.Ca.ET.231.01.1.1 | reverse complement strand
CGTCGGTCGCCTCGAAGAGCGCAATCGCCGCGTTGGTCATGGCGGCATAGTCACTCGATAGTGCCGGGAAAAGCTTCTTGGTGCCGAGCATGGAATGCGGCAGGCGGCCGTGCTCGCTGGCTCCAACAATATGCGCGAAGGCCTTGGCCGCGGAGTCGATCCAGTCGCCTTTGCCAAGAGAACGGCCGGCCTCGGCGAGCGCTGTGATCATCAAGCCGTTCCAGTCGGTGAGCGCCTTGGCGTCGCGGCCTGGCCTGACCCGGTGTTCGCGGACAGCCAGGAGCTTCGCTTTCAAAGGGGCAAGCTGAGCGTAATCAGCGATGCCCTGAGTTTGCTGTGCCTCGGTCTGGCGGATGATCGGCTTGCCTTCCCAGCC
>NZ_RZOZ02000101.1:0-376 GCF_003999155.2 Mesorhizobium sp. M1D.F.Ca.ET.231.01.1.1 | reverse complement strand
CTGGGTCTCGTACTTCTGCACGGTGACCGACTGCCCGCCGACGTTCATCTGCTGGTCGCGCACCACCGGCACGGTGAAGTTGTCCACGTTCTTGCGGAACAGCGAAACACCCGCGACCGCGCCCGGCTTGAAGTACCACTCCAGGCCCAGGTCGAACTGGACCGCCTTGAACGGCTCCAGCGCCTTGTTGCTGCCCGAGCCGTACCAGCCGGGCGTGTCGGTGCCGCCGGTGACACGGCGATCGTTGGCGTACTCCTCGCTGATGTAACGCAGGCCACCGGGATAGGCGATGCTGGTGTAGCTCGGGCGCGCGACCACCTTCGACGCCGCGCCGCGCAGCACCAGGTTGTCGGTGATGTCCCAGGCAATGTTGAAG
>NZ_RZOZ02000100.1:0-377 GCF_003999155.2 Mesorhizobium sp. M1D.F.Ca.ET.231.01.1.1 | reverse complement strand
GCGTTCCGGCATACCACCGCGTACTGCCGCACCGAGGTCATGACAGACGCATCGTAGATCTGCTCAGGCGTGACGCCGCTGCCCTTCAGGCTCTCCTCCGGCGCAATCCCTTGCTCTGCGAGCACTTCAACCAGCGCCGCGATCTTGTACGGCGCGTAAATGCGCTCATTCAACAGCGGAAATCTCGACGACACGGCGCCTCCGGTGCATGTCCTCACGGGACATCGGCTTGTCCGAAATAGACCTTACGCAGCAAATCGTATCTCACTACTATCTATGGAACAAGAGACGAGTCCGAGTGCAATTGCGCGACTCGCAGATTTTTCGGAGACAAGCATGATCACCCACCACTGCCGTTATATCGCGCCCGTGACGCC
>NZ_RZOZ02000099.1:0-358 GCF_003999155.2 Mesorhizobium sp. M1D.F.Ca.ET.231.01.1.1 | reverse complement strand
GGCCGCTCGAACGGGACGGAAAGACCATGCGGCCTGTCAGGCTCGATCAGGTGCCCGTTGTCGAGGACGAGCCTGCGCACGCGCTCCTCGCGGATGCCCCAGAAATAGTCCGTGGCATTGGGCAGGAATCTGCCAAACGGGCTCGACATGGCCTCTTGCAAGGCACGGTCGTGACGCTGGCGTCTTGCGGGCTGGGTGAGCAGCCTGGAAAGAAGGCTGCCGTCATTTTCCAGATGCCGAGCCATGGCAGAAGCGGCGAGCCGATCATCGATGAAGACGGGAGCGGCCATGCCGGAACGATCCCAATTGGCGACCAGATCCTCGTTGAGGGCTGTCAGCGCATCGGCGGCGGTTCCAA